>NZ_WNHB01000003.1 GCF_009718825.1 Terrilactibacillus tamarindi
TTTTCTTGAAAATTAATTAAACTGGTTTTAATAGTATCTTTAACTCTTTTCTTACATATCTGTCAACTAAGAAAATATTGATAGTTAAAGCAATTATCTATAGAAGTTTTGTTGTTTACCAAGTATAAAAATTCTGATAATATAGCAATCAACACAACAATTGAGGTGAAGGTAATGAACCTGATTCAAATTATTGAAGTCAATCTTCTGGGAATTATAAATGATCTATCAATTATATAGGGACTCTAAATAATCCATAATCGAATATGGTCTAATTAGAGCCCCTTCTAAAAAGTACATGGCGCTCTAATAGTATAAAGCAAACCGCGCCCATCCAAAATAGGAGGGTTTTTTATTACCCTTGAGATGTCTGATATTTTAGAAAAAATAAGTATATATTTTAGTCAGAGGAGATAGAACCATGAATAAGAACTTAATTGATCAAATGTATAGAGTATCTACAGGAATTGCAAACGCGGTATTAGTGACTCTAGGGGTTGGTTTGTTATTTGAAACACTAGGTAAATTCACAGGAATGGCAGCGTTCTTAACGATAGGCGCCGTTGCCAAAGTATTGCTAGCCCCTGCGATAGGTGCAGGAATTGCACACCAACTTAAAGGTAATACACTCGTTATGTTTAGTGCCATCGTCTGTGCTACCGTTGGAGGAGGAGCTGTTCATGCTATAGATGGCGGAGCATTCACGATCGTGTCTGGACAACCCATCAGTGCTCTCCTTGCAGCAGTACTTGCTACAATCGTCGGTAATTGGATCACAGGCAAAACGAAGTTGGATATGATGGCGATTCCGTTTGCTTCTGTATTTGTTGGCGGACTTGCCGGTGTTGGCTTAAATGCTGTAACAACGCCATTTTTACAGTGGCTAAGTGGACAAATCACTTCATCAGTGACCGGTTCACCTCTTCTTGGTTCCGTGGTTATTGCCCTTGTTTGGAGTATCTTGTTAATGTCACCTGCATCATCTGTTGCTTTGGCCATTGCGCTTCAAATGGACCCAGTTTCAAGTGCTGCTGCATTGATTGGATGTACAGTTCAATTTGTCGGCTTTACGGCTATGTCGTTGAGACAAAATGACATTGGTGGATTTTTAGCTCAATCCGTTGTCACACCGAAAGTCCAGTTTCCTAATCTCGTTAAGAATCCGTTACTGATGATACCAACTTTCATTACGGCGATGATTTGTGCACCTATAGCTACGCTTGCCTTTAACTTTGAGTCATCTTATGAACTCGCTGGCTTAGGACTTAATTCATTAATAGCTCCACTTCATATCTTAGCGACTCAAGGGATCAGTGGATTTATAATCTATATCTCAATCGGTGTCATTCTTCCATTAGCCTTATCACTTGCGCTTTATTTTGTTATTAAACGCTTGGGATGGGCAAAGGCTGGAGATTTGCATATGAAAATACAGTAGGTTAGTAGGTTAATAAAATAAAGTCCTCGCTGATGTTAACTTTACATCGGTGAGGACTTTTTCTTTTAGATTGTCTTTCATATAGATTTACAAAATAATTTTTGCCCAAGTTTTGTATCTAACTTACTCAATTTGTTTTCAATTCTTTCAATTCTTTCTTCGCTCATAAAATAATTCACTTCTTCATTTATTTTCGTTCAAATTAATTTAAAGATAGCATAGTATTATGATAGTCATGGAGATAAATGATTTTCACTTTAACCTAATTGTATGATTATATGTAAGTATCAAGATTTAAAAAAACCAGCTTGTGTTGAGACTGAAACTTATGTATCTAAATATCGTAAAACTAGTTAAGGTGGTGAAAGTGAATTGAAAAGCCATTATTATGCGATTGCTTCGTTAACATTAGGAATATTATCCGTATTTATTCCGATTCTAGGATTAATATTGGCCGTGCTAGGACTAATTTTTACATATAGTAGTATAAAAGTGGCAAAAGAAACGAAACAGCCTTTAAGTGGACTTTCTATCGCAGGGTTTATTTGTAGTCTGGTTGGTCTTGTTTTGCAGAGTTTCATAGCATTCATGATGGTATCTTCATATATCTGATTTTCAAACTTCTAATCATACGGTTTGACGTACACAATGTTTATCAATGACTTTAACCGTATTGATTTTTAGGTTCTAGAAAGGTGTTTATAAGATGGGCTTTTTTTATATGTTACTTATGGGTGTTATTGCTTCAGTCATTGCATCCTTTAAAAATAGAAATGTTGTCATTTGGTTCGCTATTGGGTTCATTATCAATATCTTTGGTATCCTCATCTTATTATTTCTTCCAACTGTTAGACAGCCAAGACAATATGGTGGACCATTTACTGAGCCGAAACATTCAGACAACCAAAATCATCATCGGATTTGGGTAGTATGTCCTCACTGTGGTACTAACGTGTTGGTTACAAGTTCAGGTATCTGGCAGTGTCCAAATTGTCAACAGGATTTTCGATATGACGAGGAAGATAATGCTTCCCATTATTATGATGATTCATCATCTCTCCCTTATGGTGTTGAACTGATCGTCAAATTGTTTGCAAAAATGGCGAAAGCGGATGGTGTTGTTAGTAAACGAGAGATTCATAAGGTAGATGAAATTATTAAGACAAGCCTGAGACCGAGTGAAACGGATCTTCGGTTAATTAGAAAAACATTTAATTTGGCAAAAAAATCGCCTGAAACGTATGTGACGATTATTAGGCAACTTTATCAAGAGTTATATCAAGATATCAATACATTAGCCTATATTGTCGAAGCACTACTTCAAATTGCGAGGGTAGATGGCTCTATCCATCCGAAACAAGAAGAAATTCTTTCATTTGCGATTAAGCAATTTGGTCTTGGTCAAGGACAGAATCAATATACAGCCGAAAAGGAACAAAGTCTGGATGACTGCTATCGTATTTTAGGATGCAGTCAGAGTGACTCTTTACAAACGGTAAAAAAGAGATATCGACAATTAATCAAAGAGAATCACCCAGATCAATATATGAGCCAACAAGTGCCTAAAGAGGTCATTGAAAAGGCTAACCAGAAAATTAAAGAGATTAAAGAGGCCTATGAAAAAATAGTGGCGTCAAGAAGTTGATGAATAGTAGGTTAATGACTAATAGTGTAGATCTGTTTAAGAGGTTGTTCAAAAAGTCACCAAATGATAAGCTACGAATCTCCGACGCTATCCAAGAGGATCTTCAGCTAAAATCGCTCACGTCCTGTGGCGGCTGGCGCCTAAAGCCACCACATCCTGTGGAAGTCCGGTCCTCAAAACAGCGCCGCCTTGATCTTCTTGCTTCTAATTTGTTACCTTTTTGAACACGCACTTTAAGAAGGAATTTTAATAGAAATGGCGAAATCGAATAAAGAGAACTTTTAAAAAAAGGGGGATCGATAATGTCCCAAGATACATTGATCAAGATTATTGAAAATTTGGAGGAAGAACTTATTTCCGTTAGGCATGACCTTCATTCGGAACCAGAACTCTCAAACGAAGAATTTGAAACAACAAAGAAAATAAGAAACTGGCTAAATAAAGCTAATATTCGTATTCTTGATGTTCCATTAAGAACAGGACTAATTGCGGAAGTATCAGGAAATCCAACAGGACCGGTCATCGCTATTCGTGGAGACATTGATGCTTTGCCTATACATGAGGAAGCAGACGTGTCTTATCGTTCAAAATATGATGGAGTCATGCATGCATGTGGTCATGATTTCCATACAGCTTCAATTCTAGGAGCGGCCTATCTTCTCAAACAAAAGGAATCCTTCCTAAAAGGGACGGTTCGTATTATATTCCAACCTGCAGAAGAAACAGGGCATGGTGCTAAAGCCGTTTTGAATTCACAAGGGTTGAAAAATGTACAAGCGATCTTTGGTTTGCATAATAAACCCTCATTGAAGTTAGGGGAGCTAGGGACCCGAATCGGTCCATCTTCCGCTGGCGTCGATCGATTTGAAATTCATGTGGAGGGGATTGGAACCCATGCGGCTCATCCTGATTTAGGTATAGATCCCATATTGGTTACAGGCCATATTATCACGGCCTTACAGTCCATTGTTAGCCGAAATATTGATTGGCAAGATAGTGCAGTTGTTAGTGTCACACACATTCAAAGCGGAAATACTTGGAATGTTATTCCGAGTACAGCTTATCTAGAAGGAACCGTTCGAACGTTTAGTGACATCATTCGAGAGGAAATTCCAAAACGTATCAGGACGATCATTGAAGGGATTGCCACGACATTTGGAGCAAAAGCAACTCTTACATGGCACCCAGGTCCGCCATCTGTTGTTAATGATAAAGGCTGGACACCATTCACATTTGATGTGGCTAAGGAAAGTGGTTTTAGTACAGTTGAAATTGAACCATCTGCAGGTGGAGAGGATTTCGCATTTTATCAACAACAGATACCAGGAACGTTTGTAGATATCGGGACTTCACAGCCATATAATTTACACCACCCTAAATTCACAGTTGACGATGCCGCCTTACTTCCAAGTGCCAAATTCTTTGCACTACTCGCAGAACGTGCCCTTGAAAGATTAGATCATTAATCCTTAAGACCCATGTAGTATCGGGAAAGAAAATATGAAAATTCAGTGAAAGGCTATTTTCGGAATATGATAGAGTGATTGATTGTGACTAGATTTTTTTATTGTTTAGACTAATCACCAAATTTTAACGCTTATCCCTTAACTAACATATTTTCCAATCATAATTATATGTTTTTATTATAATTAAACTTCAAAAAGATGACTTCGAGTAGAAAACTCATTCAATATGAAGTTGTTTAATATCCGGTATCCTTGTATGATAGGATTATATAAATATATTAAAGTGTTATTCACTATTTTTGTGCTTGGTGACGAGGAGGCCGCAACATGACTGACTTCAACACGTTAAGCGTCGTTGAATTGAATGACCTAAAAGCAAATTTACAAGAAAAATATGAAGAATATAAGAGTAAGAGGTTGTCATTAAATATGGCAAGAGGTAAACCTTGCCCAGAACAACTAGATTTGTCGATGGGCATGCTAGATACAATAAAGTCTGATTCATCTTTAATATCACAAGAAGGTATCGATTGTCGGAATTATGGTGGTATAGATGGTCTTGTAGAGGCAAAAGAATTATTAGCTCCTTTACTTGAGGTCAGCACCGATGAAATCATTATTGGCGGTAACTCCAGTCTGAATATGATGCATGATACGATTTTTAGAGCCATGTTTAAAGGGGTACCAGGTGGCGATCAACCTTGGGGTCACTATCCAAAAATTAAATTTTTGTGCCCAAGTCCTGGCTATGACCGCCATTTTAGCTTATGCGAATTTTTTGGTATCGAAATGATCATTGTTGATATGCTTAAAGATGGCCCTAACATGGATCAAGTAGAGCAACTTGTGAGTGAGGATGAAACCATCAAAGGGATTTGGTGTGTACCAAAGTACAGTAATCCTGAAGGTGTAACCTACTCAGATGAAGTTGTTGATCGCCTGGCTAAAATGGAAACAAAAGCAAAAGATTTCCGAATCTTTTGGGATAATGCATATGCCGTTCACCATTTAACAGACAAACCAGACCAGTTGAAAAATATTCTTCATGCATGTAAAGAGGCGGGTCATCCAAATCGTCCTTTCTTATTTGGTTCCACTTCAAAAATTAGCTTCCCAGGTTCTGGTGTAGCCGTCATGGGGTCAAGTAAGGAAAATATTCAACATACTAAAAAGCAATTGTCAGCACAAACGATTGGTCCGGATAAAATTAATCAACTTAGACATGTACTTTTTTTCAAAGACTTCGAAGGCTTAAAAGATCATATGAAAAAGCAAGCCGACATTATTAAGCCTAAGTTTGATAAAGTGTTAGAGCTTTTTGATTCTGAGTTAGAGGGCAAGCACATTGCAACATGGAGTAAACCGAATGGTGGTTACTTCATTAGTCTCAATACGCTTGATGGTACCGCAAAAGACATCGTTGCATTGGCAGCCGAAGCTGGGGTTACTTTGACAGGGGCCGGTGCAACCTTCCCTTATCGTAAGGATCCTAGAGATCGGAATATCCGTATAGCACCAACCTTTCCTTCTTTAGAAGAGTTGGAACTTGCGATTCAAGTTCTTTGTGTTTGTATTCAATTAGTTAGTGTAGAAAAACTCCTAAAAATAAAAGAAGTTTGCTAACCATAAAAACACCGTTCAACTCGAACGGTGTTTTTTATAAGATTAAAGAACTTTTAGATGGCGCGTCCATTGCTCGATTTTTGTTCGGCAACAAGCTACGATTAAATATGCCTCGAAGTTAAAAGTACGTAAAGACAATTTTAATCTGTATAGAAATAAGATCCCCATATTCATAGAATTGAAGGGGGATCTTATCTGTTTTATCTCGTTTCTTGAAAGATAATGTGAAACTTCCATCAGTGGGGTTTTCTTCATCCCCCACTGATGGTTAGCTGAACCAATCGGACCTTTACGGGCAGTTGATTCCCCACCTATCTTCTTTGATTACTCAGAATCTTGAGGTGGGGGTCTTTACTTGCCGTTAGGCGGGATAAATTGTCTAATTTGGTTGGTAAACGTCATGTTTTAACCATTGGCCACGGACCTTATCATTGATCATTCTTCCGTCTGAATAGACCACTTGACCACGATGGATTGTGGTTTTTATTTTACATGGGAAGGTATGATTTTCGAACAGGCTATATTTGTGTTTAGCAAATAAATCTTGTTTTGTAATGGTATGCGACTCTTTTAAACTAACTATAGCAAAATCAGCATCAGCGCCAATTTGGATGCTGCCTTTTTTAGGGCTTAACCCGTAACGCTCAGCAGGTGCTTTTGCAGTCCATTTAGCCACATTCTGAAGTGGGACGCGGTGATTTAAAGCAAGCTCGATCATGCTCAAAAGAGAAAATTGTCCACCGTTAATTCCACCCCATGCTTCAAAAATATTATCTTTATCTTTATCTGACCAAGGTGAAGGGGAGTGATCGGATGTAATCATGTCAATATTTCCGTTAATGAGCTCCTCAATCAAGGCTTTTTGTGTTTCAGGTAAACGAAGCGGAGGGGCACATTTCGCAATCGGACCAAGTCGTTTTAAGTCTTCATGATTAAAGAGCAGGTAATGAGGACATGTTTCGAGAGTGACGTCTAAACCTTTTTGTTTAGCAGATTGAATGATCTGTACCGCTTCAGGACTACTAATATGAACAAAGTGCAAGGTGCATCCTGTGATCTCAGCATAGTTAATGGCGCGTGAGACAGCTTCTACCTCTGCTTGAATAGGCCTTGATTCTAAGTAGTCATCACAGCTTGTGAGTCCTTTGTTTGCCTTTTCTTGAGCTAGAAACGTAACCAGTGGACCACTCTCAGCATGTAAGGCTAATATACGATCTAATTTGGCGATTTTTTTCATGCCAGAAAGAAGGGTGAAATCATCTGCCGCCTCAAACTCAACGTTACCTGAAGGAGATAGAAAGGCTTTGAATCCAATGACACCACCTTCAGCAAGTTTCTCCAAATCATCAAGATGTCCGGGGACAAGACCTCCCCATAAACCAAAATCAATGATCGATTTCGATTCACCTATCGCTGCTTTATCAAAAAGGGCTTCTCTTGTCACCGTTGAAGGAATCCCATTTAGAGGCATATCAAAGAAGGTCGTGCAACCACCGGCAGCAAGGAGTTCAGAACCGGTTTTAAAACCTTCCCAAACTTCTCGCCCAGGTTCATTAAAATGAACATGTGTGTCAATCATTCCTGGGAAAATATAATGACCTTCTGCATCAAGAATATTATGAGAGTCTGTGAGTTGATCGCTCATTGATGTGATAACGCCATTTTGAATCCCTATATCGACTTTTTTAATTTCTGAATCTAAAACAACGTGACCATTTTTAATAATTTGATCGTAGGGCACCTTACTCACACTCCTTTTAATCTATCATTCTCGGTCTCGAATAATTAACCAATGACTTTTTGTTTCTTCTGTGATACATAGACTTGTAGTGCTGCTTGAAGAGCTTCTCCGCGGTTAACCGCAAAACCTTGTTGTATAAGGGTTGCCTCCAAACCGGCAAGAACAAAAAGGACATTTTCTTTTCGACAGCTATAGCCCATCGTACCGATGCGCCATATTTTTCCTTGAAGTGAACCGAAGGAACCTGCAATTTCAATCCCAAATTCATTGAGCAACGTGTTTCGTACAGCATCGGGATCAACACCTTTTGGTACATTCACACAGGTTACGGTTGGCATTTTACATGTTGGATCCCCAAATAGAGTAAGCCCCATCGCTTCAATTCCAGCGACCAAGGCCTTTTCATGGAGCTTATGTCGCCGAAAACGAGCCTCAAGACCTTCTTCTAGGATGAGACGGAGACCTTCCCTTAGGGCATAGTTCATCGAGGTTGCTTCTGTATGGTGATTTAACCTGCGGTCACTCCAGTAGTCTTGCAGTTGACTTAAATCGAAATAGTTGCTTCGAATGGGGGAAGAGGTGAATTGTTTATGATCCTCCTCTGTTGCGATGCCTCGTTCAACCTTTTTTCGAGATAAAATAATTTTTTCTACCCGGTCATTATACGTAATGGGAGCCATTCCAGAAGGAACAGAAAGACATTTTTGGGAGCCCCCTATCACAGCGTCTAGACACCAGTCGTCCACCTTGACATCTGCTCCGCCGATCGTTGCGACAGCATCAACAATGAGGATAACATCACGTTCACGGCAGGCATGGCCGACTTTTTCTAAAGGCTGCATGCGTCCTGTTGATGTTTCACCATGGACTAGCGTTACGAATTTTGGTTTGACTCGATCCATTTCGGATATGATGTCTTCTGGGTCAAAGACGTCTCCCCATGGGCATTCGATCGTATGGATCACGGCGCCATAGCGTTCACAGATCTCAGCGAATAGATGGCCAAATCGTCCAAAAATGGGAATGAGAACATTGTCCCCGGGTTGAATAAGACTTGCTATGACGGCTTCGAGACCTGAACGAGAGGTTCCATCAATAGGATAAGCCCAGTGGTTTTTAGTTTGATAAAGCTCACGGATCATAGCCATATTTTCATTCATGATTTTAGTAAACTCTGGATCGAATTGACCTAAAATAGGCGTACTCATGGCACGTAGGACGCGAGGATCAACCTCTACTGGTCCCGGTGTCATAATCGTTCGAAGGGGAGTGTTTAGTTCATTCATTTATTTTACCTCATTTCTTCTTAACTCAAAATATGTTGATAGAATAGTGTGATATTCATAGTCTATTAGGTGTAAGCGAGTTCATATAAGAAAGACGTGAGAATATTTACACCTGTAGCCAGATCTTCTGGCGTTGTGTATTCTTTGGGTGAATGACTAATGCCTTGATGGCTAGGAACAAATAATAGAGCAGTCGGGCAGAATGTACCAAAGACCTGTGAATCATGACCTGCACCACTCACCATCTGTCTAAATGGAATTTTTTCTTTTTTAATGATGTCAGTCATTTTCGACATGAGCGTCTCATCCATTTTGACAGGTTTATCATCCATCCATTGCTCAATGTTTAATTTTATATGTTGTTCATCTGTTACCTTTTGGAAATAATCAAAAACCTCTGAACAAAAGGTCGTTAACGACTCTTGTTGATGATGTCTAACGTCTAATGTAAAAGTCGCCTCACCCGCCACAACATTAACAACATTGGGTTTAACTTGAATGTTACCCACGGTGGCGACGAGATCACTTTGTTGTTTTGCTTTATTCGTCAAATGGTGGATTAAATCACAGGCGGTAGCGAGCGCATCTTTTCTTGCATTCATGGGCGTCGTACCTGCGTGATTGCTTTGCCCCGTAAGCGTAATCGTAAATCGCTTTTGACCGACAATATGACTAACCACACCGAGTGTTTGCTTGCTATTTTCAAGAATGATGCCTTGTTCTACGTGAACTTCGAGAAAACAAGCGATATCATCTCGTCTAGGATTTGGATAGTTATTAAGACCAAATCCTGCCGATGCCATGGCTTTTTTGAATGGGATGCCGTCATTATCAGTTAGGGAATATATTTCGTCAAAATGATGTTTTCCCGTTATACTTCCAGATCCCCAAAAGGAAAGAGGAAATCGGCTTCCTTCTTCTTCACATAAGGAAACAACTTCAATGGTTTTTTTAGGTTTTCCATACTTATGAAAAAGTTCCTTTGCAGCAAGTAAGCTAGCCACAATCCCATAAGCCCCATCATATTTTCCGCCTTCAATAACACTGTCAATATGTGATCCTGTCAGAATGACTTGTTCGCGTTCAACAGTCCCTTCGATTCGGCCAAATAAATTGCCAACGTCATCGAAGTGTGTCTGGAATCCAAAGGAATGCATCTTCTCTTTAAGGTCTTGCTGAGCACGAATCCACGGTGAAGAATATAATAGGCGTGTGACGCCATTGTTATCTGTTGCACCAAATGAGGCAAGCCAATCCAGCATCTTGCTGATTTCATCTTGAATCGCATAAGGGGTTTTTACTTTCATTGCACGGCCTCCTCTTTGATTCATACTTAAATAATGGAATAGTCCCATTATCGTGAATGCCTTTATTTTAGCAGAGGAAAGATGGAATGCCATTATGCAATATAACAAATCATATAGCTCTGATTGGTTATTTTAACTAAAGAAAGTGTAGAGGTCTTTATTGGTGGCGTTGTTCAATTTATCCCGCCTTAACGGGCAGTAAGACCCCCACCTCAAGATTCAGAGTATTCAAAGAAGATAGGTGGGGGATCAACTGCCCGTAAAGGTCCGATTGGTTCAGCTAACCATCAGTGGGGGATGAAGAAAACCCCCACTGATGGAAGCTTCACTTTATCTATCAAAGATTCAATAGCGGTCTGATACGCATGGCTAATCGCAATCGAAAAGTCGTATCGGGATCTTTAAGGTCCCAGCCAAATACCGTTTCACACTTCTCTAAACGATAAATAACGGTATTCCGATGAACAAAAAGTTTCTTTGATGTTTCAGAAATCTGACCATGCGATTCCAAGTAAACAAATAACGTATGCAGCAATGTTTCTGCCTCATCTTTTGGATATTGAAAAAGGTGTTGAAGAGTATTCTTATAGAAAGCTTTCAAATCCTCAACAGGGATCATTCGAAGCATATCCGTAATATCTTTAATCTCATAACCTTCAATAAAGTTGGTTTTCCCTATTCGTCTCCCGGTATCAAGAGCATCTAAAGCTTCTTTGTAAATGGCATGAACGTCCATTAATTGATGACAAATCGTACTTAATCCAAATGATATGGACTGGTTAAAGAAGTGCTGAATTTTATTTTGAAGTTGATGAAGATAAGGAGATACCTGTTCGTGAACATGAGAAACAGAATCTTCAATTTCTAATAAGATAATGCATTGTTGTCCTTCAATAAAGAAATGAGAAGCAAAAGGAAGGCTATTGACCTCATCCTCCATATAGTCATATATCGTATTTGTCTCCATTTGGTACTGAATAAAACTAGACGTTTGATCAGGCATGTCTAGTTGACCAGCAATACAAACATACTTTTGATCTGTTTTTAAATGAAATTCTTTGGCTCGATGAGTAATCTCTTTTTCAGAAGAGAAGGCATTATTTATTAAATTCATAAAAAAGAGTTGTTTTATTTTACGATCATTCTGTTTGAGTGCGTCTTCCTTCATAAGTTCAAAGGCGATAACATTAACCGCTTGTTCCAATGTTAGGATGAGGAGACGATCGAAATACGAAATTTCACCTAAAGCGATAAGGTAACATTGTTTATTACCAGCCGTATATACTGGAAAAATAGTCAACGTGCAGCGAGGGTCAGTTAATGAAAACGACGTGTAGTTGGATTTTTCTAGGAAAAAGTCATTTTTTATTAAAGCACAGGACTGAATAATTTTATGGTTTTCACTGCTTAGTTTTTTTGGAATTAAAGGTCTAAAATAGGGATCTAACAGTAATAGAGGCTGCTGTATAATATTTGAAAGATTCTCGAGTAACTTTTGAACCCCTTTACCATTCATAATATGAATCGTAAATTGCTCGTGAGCATCAATCGCAAATTTCAACTCTTTTAATCGATTATCTCGAAGTAAACTTAATGTTTCATTGACGACTTCAACGAGTGGAATCTCTGTAGGAATATTGATAATCGGGAACTCTAATTTATCTGCAAGTTCGCATACCTCTTGTGGAATACCATGTAAGAAGCGTTCGGTTTTTATACCGATAGCAGAACACCCGAGCCTAGCCATGTTTTTGACAAGGAGGACAAAGAACTGAGGGTCATTTCGCAAATGATACCCTGATGTCACGAGTAAATCATCACTTTTTAAGAAATCAATAATATCAGGAGCATCCATCATGTTTATATTGTTAATATTGCGGTTCAAACCGGTTTTTCCAGCTATAATTTCAAAGTTTTTAAAAGCAGGGATAAGAAAGAGATCGGCTACTTTCATTTTTAGCACCTCACGTCAAAGATAGATTGTTAGGTTATATTATACAATAATTTAAGATAATTTTGTAAATTATTACAATGAAAGCCGTCATTTCTTCTGTTAAATTCATTAGAATAGACCCTATTTTTCTTAATATTATTTATTTACAATTCTATCTCTAGATATGGGGTAAAAATTACGAAGAAATTCTTCCCCTGAAGGATAAATTACGGTTAGGTAAGCAGTAGATCCGTGTGATTAAAGTTTTCACTTTATTAACAAAAAGAAAAGATGTATAATTTTATAATACAGAAAATACTGAATTAATTGGAGGAAGTGAGAAACCATGATGTCCATTGAAGATTTTAATCATGCAAGTGCTTCCGAGTGTGAAAAGTGCCTAGATGGTGTTTTTGAATCTTCTCCTTGGATTATGAAACAGGCGATTATTCTGCGTCCATATCCATCTCTTCAAGCCTTATTTGATCGTATGGTCACGATTGTAAGAGAATCATCGATTGAAAATCAATTAAATTTGATCAAGGCTCACCCTAAGTTGGGAACGAGAAATCGGATGAGTAATGAATCGACGGAGGAACAAAAAACAGCAGGCCTTAATCAATTAAGTGATGATGAATACAATCAATTTCTGCTTATGAACGAACAATATATGACGACATTTGGTTTTCCTTTCATTCTAGCTATTAAAGGAAAAAGTAAGCAGGAGATATATGAAGCAATGGAAACCAGATTACAGCATAACCAAGCAGAAGAATTTGAATGTGCTTTGAAAGAAATTTTTACAATTGCTTTCTTTCGTCTAAAGGATCGTTTGACGGATAATTTAGAATCCAAGTTAAATAACATATGAGAATAATGAATCAAAGTGGAATCTTTTATTCGGGTTGAATAATAAGATTAATAAAGGAAAGGTTGCTTTTAGAAGATGGCCGGATTAACAACACATATATTAGATTTGGCAAATGGCGTTCCCGCAGCGCATGTCGAAGTAGACATTCGCCTAGCAGACAACAAAGATATTTTGAAAACCGTTAAGACAAATGAAAATGGCCGGGTTGATGAGCCTCTACTATCTGAAAATGAGTTAAAAAGTGAAACGTATGAACTCCTTTTTCATATTGGGGATTATTTTAAACGTCAAAATATACCTCTAGAAGAACCTGCTTTTTTAGATGTCATTAGTGTACGCGTAGGTATTTCAAATCCTAACGCGCACTATCATGTTCCATTACTCGTTACACCTTGGAGTTATCAAGTTTACCGCGGAAGTTAGTCGTATTGTCAAAGGGGGATACATCATATGGTAGATTCAAAGTTAAAAAAGAAGAGCCCAACACCTTATCCACGTGATTGTACGTTCAGTTTAGAAGATTGGCGTGTTTTATCGCAATATTGGTATCCGGTTGCTCGTGCAGACGAAGTCACAGAAAAACCAATGGCTGTGAAACTCCTTGATGTTGAACTCGTAGCCTACCGAACAGAGAATAATAAGCCCATTGTGGCACGAGATCTTTGTGTCCACCGGGGGACACCGCTGAGCATGGGTTGGGTCGAAGGAGACAATATCGTCTGTCCTTATCACGGTTTTAGCTATGGACCAGATGGCCAGTGTACATCCATTCCAGCCCATCCAGGTGCAAAAATTTCCCCTCGTCTATGTATTAATGTCTATCCTACTGTTGAAAGATACGGTCTCATTTGGACGACTCTCTCTGGGGAAAAAGAAGAGATTCCACCTTTTCCTGTATGGGATGATGCTGAGTTTCAACCCATTTTGCCACCTACGATTGACATTGCCGGATCAGCTGGGAGACAAATGGAAGGATTCCTAGATGTCGCTCACTTTGCATGGGTACATACAGATACCTTTGGAGACCGAAATAATCCTTTTGTGCCAAGTTACAAAGTGCAAGAAACAGATTATGGTCTGCATACGGAGTATTTAAGTAATGTAAGCAATTACCCAAAAGGATTTCAAGATCAAGCACCGAAAGACTTTAAATGGCTTCGCGTTTTTGATGTTTTTCCACCTTTGGCAGCGAGGTTGACGGTTCATTTTCCAGAAGGAGGACGCCTTTGGATATTAAATGTACCTTGTCCTATTTCAGCTCGATATACCCGGCTCTTTTGCCCGATAGCTCGAAACTTTGATAAAGATAAACCGATTGAAGACGTTTATGAATTTAACTTAAAAATATTCAATGAAGATCGTGAAATGGTAGAAAATCAAAAGCCTGAAGAACTCCCTCTTGACTTACAAGCCGAAGCGCATATTTTAGCCGATAAGACTTCAATTGCCTATCGAAAATTATTAAAGAAAATGGGATTAGGGGCTACTTATACGAGTTGAATGGATGTTTGGTCGAAAAATAAATGCGGTACGTCGTCATGTCATCCTTTTTCTAAAGGAGATGAAATTATTGCCTAAGTTTACGATCGTTGACAAAGATACGTGTATTGCGTGCGGGGCTTGCGGATCGGCAGCTCCAGATATATTTGATTATGATGATGAAGGTATTTCCTTTGTTATACCAGATGATAACGAAGGGACAGCAGAAATTGCAGAAAGTCTTTATGAAGATCTAATTGATGCTTATGAAGGTTGTCCGACAGAATCCATCAAAGTAGCTGATGAACCATTTAATGGGGATCCTTTGAAGTTTGAATAATGGGAAAAATGCCGTGACCATAGTTATAATTAAAATGAAAACACGAGGATGGGATATTTATCAATCTCAACCTCGTGTTCATTTTTGCCTCTTGGATTTCGGACGCGAGAGGTTCAAAAGAACAATTCGTTATAAGTGAACCTTAACCCAGCCTCTAACGCTATTAATAAACCAAATCTCTTTAGCATTTTTTAAATCTTCTATAGTGATGCTTTTTTCTTTCACTTTTCCTTGGTGTTGAAGGCTTTCTCGGAATGTACCTGCTAAAAGGCCGTCAGAAATAGGCGGTGTCACGAGGATATCATGTATTTTGGCGACAACATTCCCATTTGTAAATTCAGTGATATGGCCCTTTTCATTCCACAATAAAACATCAAATACATCCTCATGTCCCTCTTTGTGTTCTTTATACACCTCTCGAAACGTCGTTTTATGGTAGAGAAATACGTTGTTAGATGATATAGGAGTCTTGCTTAATCTGATAGATTGGTTTTGTTCTATAGTCGAGATAGGCTGTGTTTCGATAGAAAAATGGCCTTGTTTATTGACTATAAGACGAACCTTAAAGCGACCGACAGGAAATTGCTTTTCAAGTTTCAATAAGGTTAAATTGAGTTTGTTTATATCTAACTTATATTGGAAATATCGGGCGGAGCGACTTAATCTCGCCAAATGATGATCAAGTAAAACCAGTTGTCCTTCTTCCAATAGTAGACTTTCCAGTAAATCAAAGTCTGGATATTTAGCCGTAAGAACAGCTCCTTTAGCGACAACTTCGTCATATTCATCTCTCGCATTGGAATCCCAGGTAATGCCGCCGCCAACACCATATTGAGCCATCCCATTTTCCTTATCGATCCATACAGTCCGAATTGGAATATTAAAAACAGCCTTGCGTTCTGGCGTTATATAGCCAATGGTTCCGCAATAGATTTCCCGAGGGGAGGATTCTAATTCATGAATCAGGGACATGGTTTTTACCTTCGGGGCACCAGTGATTGAGCCGCATGGAAACAAAGCCTTAAAAATATCAAATAGATTGGTTTCAGGTTTTGTTTTTGCTTCGATTGTTGATGTCATTTGATGAACCGTCGGATAAGATTCAATATCAAATAGTTTTGAAACATGTACAGAACTTCTCTCGGCAATCCGGCTAAGATCATTACGTAATAAATCAACGATCATTACATTTTCAGCTTGGTCCTTCGTAGAAGACTTTAACTTTTCTTTAAGTCGTCGATCTTCATCGAAGGTCAACCCTCTCTGAATCGTTCCCTTCATTGGTTTGGTTTCAATATGTTCTCCGTCCCATGCGAAAAACAATTCCGGTGAAGCAGACAAAATTTGATAGTCCCCAATGTCGAGATAAGCGCAAAAATCTGCACGTTGGGCTTCTTTTAATTGATAAAAATAAGACAAAGCATCCGTTGTAAATGGGCTATTTAAACGGAGTGTGTAATTGGTTTGATACGTATTTCCATTTTCTATTTCCTGGTGGATCGTTTGGATGGCTTTAGTATATCTTTCTGATGAAACATCAGGTTTAAAGGCAAGTGAATGAGCGGTTGGAATCTTTTCCTCAGTTGAAACCGTCTTAGGCTTCTCAAAGATACCAAACCACAATAAAGGCATTTTTGTATCTGTGTGTGTTGTCATAGCAGAATTAAATCCAGGAGCTGCCTCATAACTGACATATCCGGCTACATAATAGCCATCATCTAAATAGGATTCGATCTGATTAAATAGATGTGGAATGTCTTTAATTTTATAAGTACAAAGGATGTCAATGGGATTTTCAAACAGAATATCAGTATCCAAACCATACCGATGATGAAAAAAATAGTTCAATTGCATTTCAACGGCTCCTTATCTGGTGCGATATCATAGGTTTGAAAAAATTGTTTGAGACACTCTAATCCAAATTCCGTTTGAATCGCTTCGGGATGAAACTGAATGCCTTCAATCGGTAAAAATGAGTGTCTGACTGACATAATTTCACTTGCTTCTGTTTTTGATGACAGAACCAATTCTTTTGGTAATGGATGACTTGCGACTAGTGAATGATAGCGAGCCACGTTTAATGGGTTTGGTAATCCTTGAAAAATGGTTTGTCCATCATGAAAAATCTGATCTGTTTTTCCATGCATCGGTTGAGTAGCTTTCTCGATTTGTCCTCCGAATGCTTCCACAATAACTTGGTGACCTAGACAAATCCCTAAAATAGGGATTTGTTTTTTAAATTTATGCACGACTGAAAGACAGCACCCAGCATCTATAGGGGTTCCTGGTCCAGGTGAAAGACAGATGGCATCAGGATTTAGATTGATGATATCTTCAGTCGTGATGTGGTCATTGTATTTTGTTATGACAGTGTGCCCTAGTATTTCCATATAGTGAACAAGATTATATGTAAATGAATCATAATTATCGATCATTAGTATCAAGTGAATCACCTGCTCATTAAAAATGAAATCCTTGAAATCATTATACTCTAATTTAATGAGTTCGTTAAAGCTTGTCTTTTAGGGATGAACTATCTCATTTTTAGAGAAACTAAACGAAAAAGGTCGATGGAGAGTGTATTGTTATGCTTAAAAAAATCGTGGTTATTTTCTTACTTATGTTTACTTTTATACTTCCTCAAAGCTTCGCTGAGACGCATGAATCTGATGCTTTTATTATTGTTAATAAAACAACCCATCGTCTCGCTTTGATTAAAAACAATAGAATCGTGATGCAAGTTCCTGTAGGTACAGGAAGAACGCCGCAATTAACTCCTGAAGGTTTATTTCATGTTGTCGTCATGGTTAAGAACCCCTATTATATAAAGAAAAACATACCTGGAGGAAGTCCAAAAAATCCATTAGGAACAAGGTGGATAGGGTTTGATGCGTGGGGAACGAATGGTCGAATATATGGCGTTCACGGGAATAATAACCCAGCTTCGATTGGGTATAACGTTTCTTCGGGGTGTATTCGGCTTTATAACAAAGATGTTGAGCGGTTGTATGATCAAATGTCTTTGCACACACCCATTTTTGTTACATCTAGTTCTAAAACAATGACTCAGTTAGCGCAGGAACAACAGGTGATTCGTTAAAATTTTTATGACGATTAAAACAGTCGTACAGGATCTATAAGTAGTGTACAATATAGAAAAATCGTTTGAAACATAAGGAAAAATTAAGTACATCTATATGTGGATGAGCCGTGAAGGTCTAAAAAGGATGAACCAACAAAAATAAAAAGATGTTTTTCAATTTTTTGGAACTGTCCGACAAGCAATGAATTCTTGCCTAGGCTAATTTTTTCAGAGAGGATGTTCCCATACCCGATTTTGGAGATACATAATAAGGAGGACGATAAGTAGTGCTTAAGGAAATAGAATCTCAACTAAATAGTTTTAAAAAAATTAATAAAAATAGAGGCCGACTGCTCATTAGCTGCCTTGATCAGCCAGGTATCATCTCAAAGGTATCTGAATTTTTATTTTCCCATGGGGCAAATATTATTGAATCAAACCAATACTCCATTAATCCTCATGGAGGAGACTTTTTTATTCGAATTGACTTTGAATCTCCAGATCTAATCGATAAAAAAGAAACCTTAATGGAAGACTTTCAACCTATCGCAGAGACATTTTCTATGACGTGGGAACTTCATTTAGTATCGGAATTAAAAAGGATGGCCATCTTTGCGTCAAAAGATTTAAACTGTCTTAGAGAATTGTTATGGCAATGGCAAATCGGTGATCTTATGGCTGAAATTCCACTTATCGTGAGTAATCATGAAACAGCCCGCCCGCTTGTTGAACAATTAGGCATCCCTTTTTATTATTTGCCTGCAAGTAAAGAAAATCGTACGGAAGTTGAAAAGAAACAACTTCAATTATTGACAGAATATGATATCGACGTCATTGTTCTCGCCCGTTACATGCAAATCTTAACGCCGCACTTTGTTGCGAGCCATCCCATGAAAATCATCAATATCCATCATTCCTTCCTCCCTGCCTTTGTCGGTGCAAGACCTTATGAAAGAGCCTATCAACGCGGGGTAAAATTAATTGGAGCAACCTCACATTATGTAACCAATGATCTTGATGAAGGGCCAATTATTGAACAAGATACGATGAGGGTTGACCATCGTTCAGATGTCGATGACTTAAAGAAAATGGGAGGAAATATTGAACGCAATGTCCTTGCCCGTGCTGTCAAATGGCATCTAGAGGATCGTATTATTGTTCATGGCAATAAGACCATCGTGTTCTAAAGACCCTAGTTCCACTCGACAAAAGGCATCGAGAGCATGCTCTTCGGTGCCTTTTATCAATTTTTGTATATGAATGGTAGAGAAAAGGGTGATTTCCGCTCCAGGCGCTTGCTTTCCGGGGGGCGTCCGCGAGCCTCCTCGTCGCTAGCTCCTGCGGGAAAAGCGGGATAGGCGAGACCCTGGACTGAGCGTAGCGAGGGAAGCGGCTCGACCCCGCCCTCGGAAAGCGTCCACCCGCAGCGGAAATCTTACCAGTCTGAGATTAGTTTTACTAGATCTTTTTTTGTAAATCAAAATTAAAGTCGAATTTTTACGAAAAGTATTCGTCCAGGTAAAAAGGGTTTTTCGTTAATTTATAGAATATATCATGTATGAAATGAATGAAAAGTGGGGGCTTGTCATAATGGATGGAAATAATCTAAGAACAGTGGTCGATAAAGATACAGTTAACACAACTTACCATCAACTAATAGAAAATCCTGAAGTTAAAGCAGGTCTTGCATTTTTAGAAGCGGACAACGAACAAACGGCCAAAGAGCAAATTCATTTAACTTCTATTCCTGCTCCGTCATTTAAAGAATATGATCGTGGAGAGTTCATGAAAAAGCAATTCATTTTATATGGACTAGAAGATGTTAAGACAGATTCAGAAGGAAATATTATTGGTATTAGACGGGGAACAGAGTCTTCCCCTCGACTTGTTATATCCGCACATCAAGATACCGTATTTCCAGAAGGAACAGACACAAAAGCGACGATAAAAAATGGCAAGATCTATGCACCCGGCATTTCTGATGATGGAAGAGGTCTTGCAGTACTACTTACGTTACTTCGTTCCCTAAATCATAGTCAGATACAAACCGTCGGAGATTTAGTATTTGTGGCAACAGTTGGTGAAGAAGGTTTAGGTGACTTACGAGGAGTAAAAGCCCTTTTTGAACAAGATAAGGCGATCGATGGGTTTATTTCCATTGAACCAGGAACACCCGAAGAAATTATCTATCTCGCTACAGGCAGCTATCGCTATCATGTTACTTTCAAAGGTCCGGGCGGGCATAGTTTCGGTGCTTTTGGAACACCGAGTGCCGTTCATGCTATGGGTAGAGCTATAGCCAAGCTTGCTGATATGCGGGTTCCTTTCGAACCGAAAACAACCTTTACTGTAGGAACCGTAACAGGTGGGACGTCCATTAATACCATCGCAGCTGATGCCACGATGTCACTCGATTTGCGTTCTTCTTCATATGAGGAGCTGAATAAACTTAAGAAAGTCGCTCTATCTCACATCTATTCAGCGGTGGAAGAGGAAAATAGTCGCTGGAATACGAATTCAATTTCTGTAGATATCCATCAAGTCGGAGATCGTCCTGCAGGGGAACAATCAGAAGAAGCCACTATTGTTCAAGCGGCTAAAGCTGCTGTTAAAGCGATTGGGTTAACGGCCACACTGGAAGGTCCGAGTAGTACTGATTCAAATGTTCCAATTAGCTTAGGAATTCCAGCCGTAACACTTGGAGGCGGAGGGAACTACGGTCAAGTACACACTTTAAACGAGTATTTTGATCCAAAGGATGCTTTTTTAGGTGCTGAGCGTATCTTATTAACATGCCTTGGGCTCGTTGGTGTTCATCATGTAACTCAGCCTTTAATAAAATAAAAGTCTAATAGTTGGAAATAGTTAATCGTTTTGTTTTATAATATGATTAGTGATTGAATTTTCCGGATTATTTATAAATAAACTTGTAAGCGTAATCATTTCTTGTTTGATGAGCACATATGTATAGTTATAAGATCGATTAAGCATATATTTTGATACAGTGAATAATAAGTAAAATAAATTTGTAAACGATTGCAAAAATAAAATTAGGTGGTGCGTTTAATATGTCAGTAAATATAAAAGATGTTGCAAAGAAATCAGGTGTTTCAACAGCCACGGTATCCCATGTCATCAATGGAACCCGTTTCGTGTCAGATGTAACAAAACAAAAAGTCCAAAAAGCGATGGCTGCTCTCAATTATCATCCTAATTTGATCGCAAGGAGTTTGAGGTGCAAAAAATCAAAAACGATTGGGCTCATTGTTCCAACAGTCAATGAAGGGGCACCTGACTTTTTCTATATGTCCGTCGCTCAGGGAATACAGCATTATATTAAGAAACAAGGGTACCATCTTATTTTTAGCAGTTACAATAATGAATCTGACGAAGAAGAACAAATCCAGGTCTTTAATACAAAATGTATTGATGGGCTTATTCTAGCTCCAACCAATAGTTTGCGAGAAAAAGTCCGCAATCATACCCTTTTTGGGGATTATCCGATCGTATACGTGGATAGGAAAATGAGGAATCAACCTGGGGATGCGATTCTTATTGATAATCAGGAAGGTGTATTTGAAGCTGTCCAACATATGATTCATAAAGGCCATACACGGATTGGATTTATATCGTCTGAACGTGGAGAAAACACAAGTGATGAACGTTTTCAAGGGTATTTGAAAGCGTTATCAAAATACGGTATACCTATTGATACAAATTTAATAAAATCAGGTCCATCCAATTTTGAAACAGGCGTGCAATTAACTCGTGATTTACTCGAAAGTCAAAAGGTCACGGCCTTGTTTATTGCTAATAATACACTAACAATGGGTGCCATTCATTATTTACAGCACAAAAAAATTGATATACCAAATGACCTTGCGGTGATTGGTTATGATGATTATGAATGGACGAAAGTGACAACACCATTTTTATCGGTTATTAAGCAGCCGGCTTTTGAAGTTGGGGAAAAAGCGGCAGAAATCTTATTGTCCAAAATTAACAAGCAGAATTCGGATTATCATGATTACCGTCTAAAACCCTATTTTATCTCAAGAGAATCATGTTAATCATCATGGTCATCTAATCCGAAGAGTTAAAAAAACGTTTATCAATAGTATCCAAAACAAAAACAGAAACAAGGGATTGAGGCCTTTTGTTTCTGTTTTAATTTATATTTTTTTTGTAGGTTGAACATAGATATAAGATGAGTGTATTTATACTATTCGGGTTAATGTGAAAGATTTTTGGCTAAGTTTGATGATATAGATTCTCTAATATGGTTTACCCGAATTTCAAAAGATGAGGGGAGTGGTCATGTGATTTTATTTGATAAGAAAAGATGCCTTTTCCACTTGCAAGGAAAGGGATTTAGCTATGTCTTTCAAGTGATTCGTGAAGGGTATTTAGCCCATTTGTATTGGGGGAAGAAGGTGAAAGAGTATAGAGAAAGCAGTCCGCTTCTTTTCGTCAACAGAGGAGGATTTGCTCCCAATCCGGACCCTTCAGATCGAACCTTTTCTTTAGATAACATTCCTTTAGAATATCCAGCTTATGGGAATGGCGACTTTAGGCATCCAGCGTATCAAATCCAGCTCGAAAATGGTTCAACGGTGACTGATTTACGCTACCACTCCTATCGTATACATAAAGGGAAATCAAAATTGAAGTATCTTCCGGCCACATATGTAGAGCATGAACATGAAGCAGAGACGTTAGAAATTGTCTTAATTGATAAAGTAATTGGACTATGGGTGACACTCTCGTATACCTTGTTTGAGAAGTACAATGCGATGACGAGGTCTGTTCAATTCCATAATAAGGGGAAAGAGAATTTAAAAATATTGCGCGCGCTAAGTAGCAGTGTAGACTTTCGTGATGATCAATTTGATCTACTTACTCTTTATGGATCGCATACAAATGAACGGAATATCTCAAGGCATCCTCTGGCTATGGAAATGCAAGTTATAGAAAGTAGGCGTGGGGCGAGTAGCCTGCAGCATGATCCGTTCTTTGCCTTGTTACGAAAAGGTACAGATGAAACACGTGGGGAGAGCTATGGACTTAGTTTTGTTTATAGCGGTAATTTTCAAGCACAGGTAGAAGTGGACCAATATCATACCACCCGTGCTTCTATCGGAATCAATTCCTTCGATTTTAGTTGGTTATTAACACCGAAGGAGATATTCCAAACACCTGAAGTCGTCATGGTTTATTCAGATCAAGGAATCGATGGGATGTCTCAAACGTATCACCATCTTTATCGAGAGCGTTTGTGTCGGGGGCTCTATCGGGATCGAATCAGGCCCATACTAATTAATAATTGGGAGGCAACCTATTTTAAATTTAATGAGAAAAAAATTGAAGAGTTGGCTGATGAAGCAAGCTCTCTAGGTATTGAACTTTTTGTTTTGGATGATGGTTGGTTTGGGAGGCGCGATAATGCAAAGAGTTCTCTAGGTGATTGGGTTGTGGATAAGCGAAAGTTACCACATGGATTAAACCGCTTAGCTAAAAGAATTGAAGGAAAAGGTATGGCGTTTGGACTATGGTTTGAACCTGAAATGGTGTCTCCAGACAGTCAACTTTATCGAAAACATCCGGATTGGTGTCTTCATGTACCTAACAGGCCAAGAACCGTTGCAAGAAATCAACTCGTTCTAGACTTATCGCGTCAAGATGTTTGTGAATATCTGATTGAAGCGTTATCGAATGTATTATCGAGTGCCCTAATCCGTTATGTAAAATGGGATATGAATCGGCATATGACCGAGATTGGGTCAGCCTTATTACCGCCCGAACGTCAACGGGAAACGGCTCACCGTTACATGTTAGGATTGTATTACGTCCTGGAAGTCATCACCTCTAAATATCCTAAAATATTATTTGAAAGTTGCTCAAGTGGCGGAGGCAGATACGACCCAGGAATGCTTTACTATATGCCCCAAGTATGGGCGAGTGACAATACAGATGCCATCTCCCGGTTAAAAATACAATTTGGAACAAGTATCATTTACCCGCCTATTACAATGGGTGCTCATGTATCGACAGTTCCGAATCATCAAGTTGGTCGAATAACCCCATTAGAAACTAGAGGTTATGTAGCCATGTCTGGAAATTTTGGTTATGAACTAGATTTGACGAAGTTATCGAAGAAAGAAAAAGAGATGGTTAAGAAGCAAGTGGCCTTTTATAAAGAGATCCGACCGTTAATTCAATTTGGAACGTTTCATCGTATCTTAAGTCCATTTGAAGGTAATGAAACAGCATGGATATTTGTCTCGCCAGACCAAGACGAATTTATTTGCTTCCACTACCGAGTATTAGCTGTACCAGCACAGCCGATACGAATTTTGAAGCTTGTTGGATTAAATCCAGACTATCTTTATAAAGACGTTAACACAGGTAAAGTATTTGGAGGAGATGAATTGATGAATGTTGGCATCACTCTCCCTATAGAGAAAGGGGATTTCTTAAGCCACATGTGGAGGTTTAAAAAATATAATTAAAAATTAGATCAATAGAAGTAAGTTATTTTCGGTATAATGATCTTCGGGGTGGTATTTTTGAAAAAAACAAGGCCAATGGTATACGGAGTAGAGGTTGATAACGAAACTAGATGTAAACACTATCATACAAAAAAAGATGTGATAGCCATCAAATTCAAATGCTGTGGTCAATATTACTCGTGTTATGAATGTCACGAGGAAGTAGCAGATCACAAAAGTGAGCAATGGAACGAAGATGAATATGATGAAAAAGCGATTCTTTGCGGTGTTTGTGGACATGAATTAACGATTAGTGAATACATGAATTGTGGTTTTACCTGTCCAAAGTGTCAGGCTGATTTTAACCCTGGATGCCAAAACCATTACCATCTATATTTTGGATCATGCTGTAAATAGAAAGATAAGACTCAGAGTCATCATGTAAATGTTGTCATGCACCATAAAAGCAATTTTGTGGGTAATATCAAAAAATCGTTCTTAAGTAAGTATTAATTCTTTACGATTCTCTGAACCGTCTTTTTATCCCGCCTTAACGGCAAGTAAAGACCCCCACTTCAAGATTTTGAGTATTCAAAGAAGATAGGCGGGATCAACTGCCCGTAAAGGTCCGATTGGTTCAGCTAACCATCAGTGGGGGATGAAGAAAACCCCCACTAATGGAAGTTTCACTTTATAAAGCGAGTTTCGTAAGAGATTAAACAAGCAGCGTCACAATAGTGACGCTGCTTGAGTTTCGATTAGCTCATTTTTCGTGAGCGGTAGATCCCTTTGATTTCTTCAGGTGTTTTTCCTTTGACTAACAAACAGAAATTTTCGTAACCAATGTTGCGGCAATCCCGCAATAGTGACTTTAATGCATTAAGGTCATGAAAACGCTGATCAATTTTATTTATTTCGTTTTTATAGAGGTCGATGATTGAATCTTGAACGAAATGGGGAGCTACTTGAGTCACATCTTCTCCCATTATGATTCCACAGAGATAATCATACTTGAATTGTAATTGACGGGTCAGATTAACTAAATGTAGTAAGTGGCTAAAGGTTTCTTCATGCTCATTTTTGTATGTTTCAATCTTTTCTTTTGCTTCTCGTAAGTCGTGCAGATTGGATAAGACCTTCACTTGGATATTCACCTTTTTCTATATGAAAGTTTTTGTAGAGTGAGAAATCATTTGTGTTCATCTAAAATTTAATTATATTATTCCCAAGGTTTTTTTAAAGTAATAAATTCAGCGAGTTCTTTACTATGCTGTCTCCTTTGTTTACGATGTTCTGCTCTTCTAGGGGCTGTATTAAATAAATATTTTTCTTCTTCTGACTCAGGGATGACCCCAGGAACAGGAACGGGTTTTTTATTTTCATCTAAGGCGACGAAAGTAAGAAAAGCTGTGGCCGCTATTCTTCGATAACCTGTAATCATGTCTTCAGCAATGACCTTACAAAAAATCTCCATGGAGGATCGTCCGGTATATGTAACAAAGGATTCAAAGCATACGGAATCTTCCTGTGTGATCGGACAGAGAAAATCAATCGAGTCGGTGGACGCTGTTACGCATTCTTTCACCCTAGAATGGCGCCTTGCAGAAAGGGTCGCACACCCGTCAAGACGTTTCATGAGAACGCCTCCAAAAAGAGTGTTATAATTGTTTAAATCACTTATTAGGACTTGATCTGTATTAACGATTCGACTTTCGCTTACTCGTCTTTTTTCAACCATTAAAAGTCATCTCCTTAGTGAGCGCTACTTTATAGTTTAAAGAAAAATCACTTTTAATAACATTAATTTGCATCTGAAGAGAGAGATACTTTTAGAATAATATCATGAGAACCAAGTGTAAAATAATTTATATGCATAGGATTAATAACTTATAGCTATAAGTGCGTGTTCAAAAAGGTGACAAATTAGAAGCAAGAAGATCAAGGCGGCGCAGTTTTGAGGACCGGCATTCCACACGATGTGGTAGCTTCAACGTTGCTCACAGGACGTGAGCGATTTTAGTTGAAGATCCTCTTGTATCCGCTACATGAGGACCGGAAAAACAAGCCAACGCCGAGATTCGCAGCTTATCATTTGGTGACTTTTTGAACAACCTCTATAAATGTAAGAAACAAAAATATTAAAGCGTGTTCTTAAACAATTGATGGAGTAAAACAAAAGAAATTGGGGAAATAATGATTACTAAATATTGCAGATTAGAGATTCGTATGATATATTAAAGATTCATTAAAGTTAATATTTAGACATAGTATTACAATTTATATTTTACCACAACCTATCGTTGTTGTCAATTTATATCTATTATACAAATGGAAAGTCGATATCACGTTATAACAAAGGGGTGTCTTGATGGAGAATAAAAGCTTGAACTTTGAACGTAAGAGATTGAACGCTATTTTTGAAACCATTAAGCGTAAAGTCCAAAAGTTAACAGGACATGCTAGTGGCTTAAAAGAAGGTATTGTTGATTTGCGAAAAAATTTCTGGGAAGATGTCACGGTCAATGTTGACGAACCAGATGATATTGTAGAAACTCAAGCCAGTTTGAGGCAACAGGCGGAATTGTTATCTGAACGTGAAAGAAGTCATGGGCAAATTCATCGTGGGCTTAAAACCTTAGCAAGACTAGAAGATTCCCCTTATTTCGGCCGGATTGATTTTATTGAATCGGGTGAAAACGAAGCTGAATCCATTTATATTGGTATAGCATCTTTAATGGATGAAAAAGATGAAGATTTTCTTATATACGATTGGCGAGCGCCTATCTCTAGTATGTATTACGATTATACTCCAGGACCAGCATCCTACCAGGCTATGGATGGTGAGATCACGGGTGAAATCACGTTGAAACGGCAATTCATTATTAAACAATCAAAGTTAGAGGGAATGTTTGATACAGGTGTCACCATAGGGGATGCTCTTCTTCAGCATGTTCTAGGGAATAATACAGACACACAGATGAAAAGTATTGTTGCGACGATTCAAAAGGAACAAAATAAAATTATACGTAATACATCAAGTAAGTTTTTAATTGTTCAAGGGGCAGCTGGAAGTGGAAAAACATCAGCGGCATTACAGCGGGTAGCCTTTTTACTTTATCACTATCGAAAAACTCTAGGCTCAGAAAATATTTTGCTTTTTTCTCCGAATCCTATTTTTAATAGTTATATCTCAACGGTATTACCTGAACTTGGGGAAGAAAATATGCTTCAAACCACATTAAAAGATTATATCGAAGACCGGTTAGACGGCGAGCTACGTTTGGAAGACCCATTCTCTCAAATGGAAATGTATTTAACACCAGAAGACCATACAAATTATGAAACAGACATTGAAGGCATCCGTTATAAAGCAACATTAAATTTTAAAGCTCTGATAAAGCAATATGTTAAGTCGTTAAGCTCAAGTGGACTTATTTTTAATGATATGACATTTCGAGATCGTGTAATTATTTCTAAAGAGGATATCGCTGTTGTCTTTTATTCAATGGATCAAAGTATCCCTATTTCAAATCGTATGGCCATGCTCACAGAATCTCTGTTAGAGAAAGTGAGTCGTATCGCCCTTAAAGAACGAAAAGAAGATTGGGTTTTGGAAGAAGGAGAGCTTCTCGATAAAGAAGATTTGTTAAATGTTTATAAAAAGTTACAAAGAGACAAGCGTTTTACGGATGATACCTTTGATGATTATGATCGGGAGGAAGGGATGATTCGGAAAATCGTGATTCGAAAACATTTTACTCCTATTCGAAAACAAGTGAAGAAGTTGACATTCATCGATATTCCGGCTATCTATCGTCAATTATTTGAGTATAGCAAGGATGCGTCATTTGATCATATTCACTTACCATCAAGGTGGTCATCGATATGTGATGAGACGATCAGGCAACTTGATGATGGACAATGTTCATGGGCGGATGCCGTGCCTTTCCTTTATCTAAAAGATTGTCTTACAGGGCGGAAACCAAATATGTCGATCAAGCACATTCTAATAGATGAAGCTCAGGATTATTCACCTTTTCAATTTGATTATATTAAACGAGCTTTTCCAAACTGTAATATGACCATTCTTGGTGATTTAAGTCAAGCCATCTATGCGCATACGTTTCATGAGGACACGCTTCTTTCGAATCATCACTATAGTCAGGATACCACTAGAAAAGTGACGTTGTTAAAAAGTTACCGATCAACCGAAAATATTATGGCCTTTACAAGACCCATCATACCAGAAGGAAAGTCGATTGAACCGTTTAAACGACAAGGAAAAAAGCCGCTTGTGATCAAAGTGGATGATTCATTGGAACGTTATGATGGTATTCTTTCTAAAATGAAGCAATTAAAGGATGAAAAAAAAGAAACCATCGCCCTCATTTGTAAAACGATGAAAGAAAGCAGACAAGCCTATGATCATTTGAAAGACAAATTACCCATACAGCTGATGGATAAAGAAACCTATACGTTTAAAAAAGGATTTATCATCATCCCTGTTTACCTCGCCAAAGGGATTGAATTTGATGCTGTCATTATTCATGACGCATCGCTTGAACATTACCACCGGGAAACAGAAAGAAATTTATTTTACACAGCCTGTACACGGGCGATGCACGATTTAATCTTGTTTAGCGGCGGGCAGGTCACACCTTTTATAGAGAATGTACCTGTAGCCGTTTATGATATGGTTGACTATCGAAAAGAAAAGGAAAGTAAATGAGGTTTAAGAAAATTAGACAAAGAGCCTCTATCTTAAATACATTTCAGTTTAACAGATTTTCGAAAAAATTCCCTATGATAAAGATAAAAAGCATTCGCTTAGAATGCTTTTTATCTTTCTTGCCACATATCAATACCTACACCCGTTATAAATGCAGTTAATAACCGCAAAACTTCTGGTCTTTGTCCTTTTAAAAGTGAATTACAACCTTTCAATATTAAAGCGATTATTATTTCCCAACTTCCCACAGTAAGTCCCACATTTATGGACAGTCCTACCAAAAGTGCATCAAAAGGTGCAGTCCCAAGATCCGATTGTATAGTGAAAGAAATACCAAGGATTAATATTAAAATTCCTAATACATAAAAAACATATTTCACTTTACTCGACCTCTTTATCATTATTTTATTATTGCAAATACTACAAAATTAAGTTAAATTTAATATATGTCATTTTTGTTGCATTTACAACAAAAATACAGTTAAGGGGTTAATTATGATGGAAATACTTCGTGAAATTGGATTGATAGCAAGGGCATTAGACTCAATAAGTAATATAGAATTTAAAGAATATGACCTTACAAAAGGGCAGTATTTGTACCTTGTGAGAATATGTGAAAATCCAGGAATCATTCAAGAAAAGTTAGCTGAGATGATAAAAGTAGATCGAACAACAGCGGCTCGTGCTATAAAAAAGCTTGAAATTAATGGCTTTATTGAAAAGAAAGAAGATGAACACAACAAAAAAATAAAAAAACTCTTCTCTACAGAGAAAGGGAAAAATGTATTTCCTTTTATAAAAAGAGAAAATGATTATTCCAATAGCGTTGCATTAGAGGGATTTTCTGAAAGAGAAGTAGAAACCATTTTCAATCTTCTTCAAAGAGTAAGAAAAAATATAGAAAAAGACTGGGAGTTTGTAAAAAAGGGAAACAAGAGAAATTATTGATGATGTAAAGGAGCGACATATTTAAATGACTATAAATATAAAAAAGTGTACCCTTGAAGATTTACGCCAACTTCAAGAAATTAGTTATGAAACATTTAATGAGACATTTAAGCATCAGAATTCACCCGAAAATATTAATGCCTATTTGGAAAGGGCATTTAACTTAAAACAATTAGAAAAAGAATTATCCAATATTTCTTCGCAATTCTTTTTTGTTTATGTTAATAATGAAGTCGCTGGATATTTAAAGGTCAATCTCAATGACGCTCAGTCTGAAGAAATGGGGGATGAATCACTTGAAATTGAGAGGATTTATATAATGAACAAATTTCAAAAACAGGGGCTTGGTACATATCTGCTAAATAAAGCTATGGAAATTGCGGTGGAAAGTAATTTTAAAAAAATTTGGCTAGGCGTATGGGAAAAAAATGAAAATGCTATTGCTTTTTATAAGAAAATGGGGTTTGTTCAAACTGGAGCCCACTCTTTTTATATGGGTGATGAAGAACAAACGGACTTTATAATGACCAAAACGACCTAATAAAATTTTTTGAAGGGTGGATTATTATGTATATACCTAAACATTTTAAAATTGACGATGAAGAAGTAATTTATGATTTTATCGAAAAATATGGCTTTGCAACTTTATTTTCTCAGCATAAAGGAGAACCTTACGCTACTCATCTTCCACTGATGTTAAATAAATCTGAAAAGGCTTTATATGGTCATTTTGCACGTCCGAACGAACAATGGAAGGATGCTGAAAACCAACAAGTCCTTGCGATTTTCCAAGGTCCCCACTGTTATATTTCACCTACTTGGTATGAAACAACTAAAGCAGTACCTACTTGGAATTATGTGTCTATACATTTATATGGAAAGATGGAGATGGTCGAAGATAAAAAAATCATATTCGATTCTTTAAATGATTTGGTAAATAAATATGAAAGCCCTGATAGTCCATACAATTTAAATGATGTTGATCCTAGTTTTATCGAAGGAATGAGTAAAGGAATTGCAGCGTTCAGAATAAAAATCACAAAAATTGAAGCAAAAGCTAAATTAAGTCAAAATCATCCCGTGAAACGACAAGAGTTAATTATTAAACATCTAGAAAGCACTTCTCAACAAGATAATATACAAGTAGCCTCTCTTATGAAGAAAAATCTACAAAAATACAAATAAAGTCATTCCTTATTGAAAGAGATCTTTACTTTAATAAGGCGTGATTATGGAAGATGATGGCTAACGACTTTGAATCGTTAGTCATTTTTAAATCATTCTTTAAATACAAGTCTATAATGAAACACACTAAATTCTAACTTTTTTATAAAAGGTATAACAACAAGCTAAAGCATCTGCAACTGTCATGGATAACACCCCCCTCCTGTGAGGAAATACAGATGCGTCGACCACCCCGTACAACTCAAACACAATTAACTTTTCATGTTGTGCACCATTCGCTTATAATAAAGAGAGTGCCTGAAAGAGAAGGATGATGGAAATGAGTATTCTTGCAGTAGACAATCTCGTAAAAACATATGGTGATAAAACCTTATTTGATCATATATCTTTTACCATTTCGGAAAAACAACGAATTGGGCTTATTGGTGTTAATGGAACTGGAAAATCAACCTTGCTAAAAGTCTTATCTGGTGAGGATAGTGCAGAACAAGGTTCCATCCAACATGCGAATGATTTTCATGCTGAGTATTTACCTCAAGACCCGAGTTTTGAACGTGACGTCACCGTATTGGATTACATATACGGCGGGGATTCATCGATTATGGTAGCTTTAAGAGCCTATGAAAAAGCCTTGCAGGGACTAGAACGTGAGCCGGACAGCGAACAAGAGCAGTCTCATTTTTTAAAAGCGCAGCAATCCATGGATACAGCTCGCGCATGGGAAGCAGAATCAGAAGCAAAAACCATTTTAACGAAGCTTGGTATTACCCAATTTAATAAACGTATTCAAGCTCTCTCCGGTGGTCAAAAAAAACGTGTAGCCCTAGCTAGAACACTCATTCAACCAGCAGACTTATTGATTTTAGATGAGCCAACCAACCACTTAGATAATGAAACGATAGAATGGCTAGAAGAGTATCTATCAACTTATCCGGGTGCTCTGCTTGTGGTTACCCATGATCGGTATTTTCTGAATCGAGTAACGAATCGTATCTATGAATTAGATAAAGGGAAGCTTTACATCTATGATGGAAACTATGAAATCTTTTTGGAGAAGAAGGCGGAACGAGAGGAACAAGCTATAGCGGATGATGCAAAACATCGTAATCAACTTCGCCGAGAACTCGCCTGGCTAAGAAGAGGGGCCAAAGCGAGATCAACCAAACAAAAAGCCAGGGTCGATCGAGTCCATGAAATGAAAGAAAAAAAGGAATTTGTCCAACATCAGGATGTCGATTTAGCGATTGGCTCGACTCGTTTAGGTAAAGAAGTGATTGAAGTGAAGGATGTATCAAAGGGATTTGGTGGAAAACCATTAATCGATCATTTTAGTTATCTTGTCGTCCCTCGTGAACGAGTTGGTATTATCGGTGCGAATGGTAGTGGTAAAACAACGCTTTTAAATATGATGGCGAGGCGCATTCAACCCGATTCTGGTGAAATTGAGATCGGGCAAACGGTAAAATTGGGTTATTATACGCAGGAACCTGTTGAAATGGATGAAAACCTGCGTATTATTGACTATATCAAAGAGCAAGCGCAAATCATGACGACGGCGGATGGTCAAACGGTGACAGTTGAACAGATGCTTGAACGGTTTTTATTCCCTAGAAGTATGCAGTATACGTATATACGGAAACTGTCTGGAGGAGAGAGAAAGCGCCTCTATCTTTTGCGTGTCTTAATGGAAGAGCCGAATGTGCTCTTTCTTGATGAGCCGACCAATGACTTAGACACCGAGACCCTCACTGTTTTAGAAGACTACTTGGAGCAATTTCCGGGAGTGGTGATCACTGTTTCCCACGATCGCTATTTTCTTGATCGCGTCGTAAATCACTTGATTGCCTTTGAAAAAAATGGCGTGATCCGAAGATTTGAAGGAGATTATACAGACTACCTTCAAGTACGTAAAGAAGAAAAAGAAGCGGAACAACGGGTAAAGCAAACCGATGATAATAAGAAAGTGACTGAAAAAAACCATCGTTCTTCAGCTAAGAAAAAGGTAAAGTTATCCTATAAAGAGCAGCAAGAATGGAATGGTTTAGAAGATAAAATCACCCATTTAGAACAAAGATTAGAAGATTTACAAAATGCTATTATTGAAGCGGGTAGCGATGCTGGAAAGGTTCAGGAGTTGTTTCATGAACAACAAGAAACCGAAGTAGCATTAGAGCAAGCCATGGAGCGTTGGGAAGCGTTATCTCTCCTGATAGAAGAAATAGAAAAACAAAAATCTTGATCCCTATGTAATGTATGCCCCTATAGACAAGGGCATACGTTTTTCTTTTTTTTATTGCAAAATCAACGTGGATCGTTATCATAGTTCTTTTGTTATACAAAAGTTTGATCATTTCTCGCTAACATCATGCTTTTCGGTAGCTTCTTAACGTAACCATATGCAAAATGATAAACAGAAGAGAGAAACCTAATAATAGAGCAAGATCGCCCCACCAATCGGAGAACTGAGCTCCGCGGATCATGATGTCTTTTAATGCATCAGCAGCATAATAAAGTGGGGTGAATTTACCTATGATTTGTCCCCATAATGGCAAGTTATCAAGCTTGAATAACCCAGAAAAGAAGATTTGTGGGACAATGACAATTGGAATGAACTGAACAATTTGTAATTCATTTCGTGCAAATGTTGATAGTAGCATCCCGAGAGTCAGGGCACTTAATGACAGAATGAAGATCGTTAGAAGGACATAAAAAATCGAGCCTTCAATATTCATTTGGAGTACATAAATGCTATAAAACGTTAAAATAATAGATTGAATCATCGCAAATAGTCCAAACCCTGAAAGATAGCCTAGAATAATTTCAATATTTTTTATAGGCGAGGCCATAAGTCGATCAAGAGTTCCGGTTGTTCTTTCTCTTAAGAAAGAGACGCCGCTTAAGAGGAAAATAAAGAAAAAGACGAATAAACCAAGTAGAACAGGTCCGAACGAATCAAACATTTTCATGTCTTTATTACCATAAAGGTAATGTATAGAGAGTTTTTGTTGACCTTGATTTTGAGCCTGACCAAGGGTATCTTGAATCTTTTTTAGGGCTCTTTGATTCGTAGGCGGATCGCTGCCTTCGAGATGAACAGAAAGCGGCTCTTTAATTTCGATATAAGCATCAATTTCCTGATTTTTTAACTCAGATTTGGCTTGTTTCAGATTAAGGCTCTTAATGTCTTGCAGTGTAAATTGCTTCACCATGGGCAGCTTTGAATCACCGACAACAGCGAGTTTTGGTTCATCCGTTTTTGCTCCAAATACGACCCATACAAGGGTTAGGATAAGAATAGGTGCAACAATTAATAAAGCAAGCGTGCGTTTATCTCGGATAAACTGTCTCGAAATTCGGTTCGTTAAGGCTAAGATATTTTGCATTAGTGGCTCACCCCTTTTAAAAAAATATCTTCGATAGAATCGACTTGATAGGTTTTTAATAGATCAGCTGGAGATCCAGTAGCCAGAATTTTCCCATCCTTTAATAGACCGACCCGATCACAGCGATTCACTTCATCCATCACATGGGTGGTTACAATCAGAGTTGCCTCATCTTCTTTTAACTTTTGAAAGAGTTTCCAAATCGATTGTCGTAACAATGGATCTAGCCCAACGGTTGGTTCATCGAGTAGATAAAGTTTCGGCTTATGAATAAGGGCGCAGGCTAATGATAACCGGCGTTTCATCCCACCTGAGTATTGCAGTACTTTCTTTGATAAGTCGTTCCTTAAGTGAACGATTTCAGCAACTTCCTCGATTCGTTGCTTTCTTTCTTTTTTTCTCAAACCTTGAATGGAACCAAAAAAGTCTAAATTTTCATAGGCTGTGAGCTCTTCATACAACGCATCTGATTGGGCCATATACCCTAAATGACGGAAGGATGAAATACTCGGTTTTTGATTAAAAAGTTCCACTTTACCTTGATCGCACTTTTCGAGTCCAAGTAATATTTTAACTAAAGTTGTTTTACCAGATCCAGAAGGTCCGAGCAGACCGTAAATTTCTCCAGAGGCTAATGATAGATTGACATCACTTAAAATGGTTTGTTGTTTAAACTTCTTAGTTAAATGGTGACCACTAAGTTGAATAATCAATTTGGTCGCATCCTTTCATGTAAGACGTTAGTGAACTTATATTCAATATTGAACACTGTGTACAGTAATTATGTTAAGATGGGAATGCTTATAAAACAATATGCAATGGTTGATGAAATGTTGGCTAATGAACAAATAATATAGAAATGTTCAATAGGAGTGAGAAAGATGGATGAACCTTCAGTGGATTTACGTGTTAAAAAAACAAAACACGCCATAAAAGAGCAGTTTATCAAATTATTGTCGGAAAAAAATTTTACACACATCACGATCAAGGATATTACAGAAAAGGCCCTTATCGGTAGAGGGACATTTTATTTGCACTATAAAGATAAATATGATCTCTTAAGCCAAATCATAAAAGAAGAGATACAATTATTATTGAAAAATCTTGAACCGGAGAAAGCACTAAACTACGGTAGATTAAAAGAAAAGCTCGTCATTGAATACATAACAAAAATTTTAAAACACATACGCGACCACCATTTGTTTTTTAAAGTGATGTTTTTAAATGAGGGTGTTGTTGGATTTCGGCAACAACTAAAAAGGGCTATGGTAGGAAAGGTAAAAGAAAATCCGCATTTCACGAATTCTGTAGATCCTGTAAATTTAGAAGTAACGGTAACGTTTGTGTCATCGGGCATTCTTGGTGTACTTGAGTGGTGGATTAAGGAAGATATGCCGCTCGATCCAGATAGTTTAGCTTCTAAATTACAATCGATTATTTCAAGGGGTCCTGCAGAGACGAATGGGTTTCGAGTCATTAGGGAGTAGTACGAATATCGGTATCTTAATAAGATCTAAAGCCAGATGATGATTTACCTGGCTTTAGATAAGTAGGCTCCTCACTCCACTATTGGGAAACTTATTTTGAAGGTTGTCCCTTTATTGATTTCACTTTCTATAGATACTTTACCATTGTGATTCTCTATGATGTTAAAACTAACAGCTAGGCCTAGACCCGTTCCTTGTTCTTTTGTAGTGAAAAAGGGCTGACCGATGTTTTTTATTTTTGCCTCAGGTATACCTGGTCCTTCATCGGTGACACTTATCATAACAAATCCTTCAAGAAGCTTAACGTCGATCGTGACTTTACCTCCATTTGGCATAACCTCGATCGCATTTTTGATTAAATTTATTAACACTTGTTTTATTTGACTTTCATCACAATTAATGCAAAGTTCTTTCTTTGGAGGATGAATGATGAGTTCAACATTACTCATATTAGCCACGCTTCCAAGCAAGGTTGTCACATGGTTAATGAGTGTCATGACATTTTCTTTTTGGAACTTGTTAACGGTTGGTTTGGCCAGTAATAACAATTCATTTAAAATCATTTCGATGCGGTTGAGCTCTGATTCCATGACGTTATAATATTGCTGTTTGACGGAATAACCATATTGCATCATTTGTAAGAAACCTTTTAGAGAAGTCAGAGGGTTTCTTATCTCGTGTGCAATTCCTGCAGCAAGCTCTCCAGCCATTGTCAGCTTTTCGGAACGTTTCATCAGGTTTTCTGTTTCAATTCTTTCACTAATATCTCGACTTATAGAAAGTACTTTTACAACTTGGTTCTGATCGTTTTTTATATATTGAAGTGATTGTTCAAACCAAACATAGTGTCCCTCTTTGTGACGAAAACGGAAAATTAAAACATTGGTATAATCAGGTGAATCTAATTTATATAAGTCATCAGGATGCAAATAATTTGAAATGTGATGGCCGATTAATTCTTTTGGTTCGTATCCATACCTCCGTGCAGCAGATGAAACATATTCATACCTTCCATCGGGCGTAGAGTAAGCAATAACATCTAAGGAGTTTTCAGTAATGAGTTGGTAGAGCTTTTCTATTCTTTTTAATTTATTTTGTTCTTGAATGATATCTGTGGTATCTTTGATAACGCCCGTTAACTGATGATGGTTGTGATTTGGTTGCACCAAACTTTGTATATAACGAATCTCTTGATCATTTGGACGAATAATACGATAAGAGAGAGAAGAAGGTTCGTCTTGTTTTATCTTTGCCTGATTAATATTATCAATAAATTGATCACGATCATCGGGATGGACTAACATGGTGTATTTTTTATGTGAATTGATTTGTTCTTCGCTTTTGATACCAAAGAGATCTAGATTAAGTGGGAACCAAGTCAATTGATCAAGGTTATAATCCCAGTTCCAACCAATTATCTCATTCATCTTATGAAACAAGGATTGTTGTATTTCATTCTTTTTCATCTTCTTTGTATGGGTAGGGAGCTGAGGCTCTTTTTTTAATGTAATAAAAATTCTAACCACTTGTTGCTGTATCATAATAGGCATCATCGTGATATGGACATCAAACTCTTTTTTGAAACGGTATAAAGCATTGACGCGGATTTGCACAGTTTGCCCTTTCGATACATTCTTTATTTCTTGAATAACCGTATGTTTATCACGTTTAGATATAATGTTACTAAGAGGTCGGCCATGGATAGTCTTTTCACATATTCCTAAGAGATTCTCCCAAGCATGATTAACGGTACCAATAAAACCATCCATATCCAAAGTAGAAATGGCTTCCGGGTAATGATCAAAAATATGACGATAGACTTTCGTGTCGGGTATGTACAGGTGTTCATTCGGTGTGGTTGTTTGTATGAAAATACAAATATGATGTTTCGATGGATAGATAAATACATTAACCCAATTATCTATCATTGGTAGTAAGTAATGAAAATTTTGTACCATTTGACGTTTATAAGATGATCGGCATCTTTCAATTAAGTAAGTTAAAGAGGGGAAAATCCGTATTATGGATTTTCCAATAAGGTGGTTCAATTTTTTATTAAATAATCGTTCCGCTTTATGATTCAAATAACTAAAATGAAGGTTCGAATCAAGGATAAAAAAAGCAGGCTCTAATGTTTGAACCGTTCGATTTTGATCTCTTTTTGCTTTTTTATGCTTAATATAGGACATAAATCTTTTAATAAACTCCAAAGTCGACACCTTCTTAAATTAATGTGGAATCATAACATGATGTTCTATCTATTTTAAACGAAAACTTCTATTTATGAGATTATTGAGGAATAATATAGACTATCTTCGACCGATTCGATGTTGTGCAAAATCCCAATAATTTAACCTATCAAACAGTGAAATGAATAAATCTCCCAAAATTTGAAGTCTCATTTACTTATAATAATAACTTAGTTTTTCAGGATAACTAAGTACTTTTTAAAAAAAAGTCGGTTTTTTTATCGAATTTTTTTATATGATGTTCTAATAAGTCTATTTATGTCACAAGTGAAGCTTCCATCAGTGGGGGTTCTTCATGCCCGTTAAGGCGGGATAAAGTGAAGCTTCCATCAGTGGGGGGGTTTCCTCATCCCCCACTGATGGTTAGCTGAACCAATCGGACCTTTACGGGCAGTTGATCCCTCACCTATCTTCTTTGACTACTCAGAATCTTGAGATGGGGGTCTTACTTGCCGTTAAGGTGGGATAAATAATGATAGAGGTGTGTTGTAATGATATATGATGTTATTGTCATTGGCGGAGGTCCAGCGGGATTAATGGCCGCTGTTTCCGCCGCAGAGAATGGGGCATCTGTTTTATTATTAGACAAGGGTGATAAACTAGGGCGAAAACTGGCTATTTCTGGCGGAGGGAGATGTAATGTCACCAATGCGATGCCTATTGATGATTTAATTCGTCATATTCCAGGGAATGGTCGTTTTCTTTATAGTGCTTTATCGGCCTTTAATAATCAAGATATTATGAATTTTTTTGAAAAACTTGGAATTGCTTTAAAAGAAGAGGACCATGGAAGAATGTTTCCTGTGTCCAATAATGCCAAATCTGTCGTTGATGCTTTGTTAAAGAAGGTGAAGTCACTTAACGTTGAGATACGTGTTAATCAACCTGTCCAAGCTATTCTTAATAAAGAAGGTTCAGTGCAGGGGGTAAAACTGGTTTCAAATGAAAAAATCATGGCCTTAACGGTGATTGTTGCAGTTGGTGGAAAGTCAGTTCCTCAAACCGGGTCGACAGGGGATGGGTATGCGTGGGCTAAGGCCTGTGGACATACCATAACTGATTTATATCCAACGGAAGTCCCGTTGCTATCAGATGAACCTTTTATTAAACAGAAAGTACTGCAAGGACTATCTTTACGAGATGTGGCCGTAACCCTTGTGAATCCAAAGGGAAAATCAATTCAAACACATCGCTGGGACGTTCTATTTACCCATTTTGGTCTATCGGGTCCAGCTATACTTAGGTTAAGCCAATTTGTGGTTAAAGCGTTGAAAAAGTTTAAAGTACCTTATTTGGAAGTTCAAATTGATACGATGCCGGATCGAAATGAAGAAGAGGTTTTTCAATCACTCCTACGTTTGGCTAAAGAGAGTCCTAAAAAAGCTTTAAAATCGGTTTGGAAAGGAATCGTTCCAGAAAGATACTTGTTGTTTCTTCTCGATCAGATTAACGTGTCACCAACGATAAATTATCATGAACTACCCCATGAAAAAGGTCGTGACATGGCTCGTGTGCTTAAAGCATTCCCGGTGCGGGTTTCGGGAACCTTGCCCATTGAAAAAGCGTTTATCACAGGTGGAGGGGTCTCTTTAAAAGAAATAAATCCTAAAACAATGGCGTCAAAAAAAATGTCAGGTCTTTATTTTAGTGGAGAAATTATGGATCTTCATGGCTATACGGGAGGTTATAATATCACATCTGCTTTTGTAACTGGCCATGCGGCGGGACAAGCTGCAGCAAGGGAGGCTCTTAGTGTAAAAAATCATAGGTAACTTTTTATTAGGACAAAAATAGAACCTATCTTTAATGGATAGGTTCTTAAGTATTCTTAATTTTTCGTTGCAGTTAAGCTCTTTTTATACGCACTATGGTCTGTTGGACCAACATATTGATTTAATTTAAATGAATGACGAATCGCTTCGGTGATGAAGTCTTTCGCTGTTTGGATTGCTTCTTTAACTGAACGGCCCTTGGCTAGTTCGGCTGTGATGGCAGCTGAATAGGAGCAGCCTGCGCCATGAATGTATGGAGTATCAATTTTTTCAGATTCAATTAATTCAAAATCTTGACCATCATAAAGAACATCCGTAGCCTTTTCTGTGTTAAGTTTGCTGCCACCTTTAACAATGACATAGTTACTACCAAGATCATGAATAATGGCAGCAGCTTGTTTCATTTGATCGACCGTCGTGATTGGTGGAAGCTGAGCTAATTTTGCAGCTTCAAATAAATTTGGTGTCGTTACAGTCGCTAAGGGTACTAGAAGTTCACGTAAACTGGTTGTATTCTCTGGTTGAAGTTCTTCATCAGCCCCTTTACATACCATGACAGGGTCAATCACCACGTTCTTTATTCCTTGTTCTTTAATTGTTTTTGCCGTTAACTCAATGATCTCTGGAGACCCAAGCATACCTGTTTTCATGGCGTCTACACCAGCACCAACAACAATGGTGTCTAATTGAGGTTTCAAAATATCTACACTAATAGGAAAGACTTGGTGAGCCCAGCTATTATACGGATCCATAGCGACAATTGTGGTAATGGCACTCATCCCATATACGCCTAGTTCCTGAAAGGTTTTCAAATCGGCTTGTAGTCCTGCGCCACCACTGCTATCAGAACCAGCAACAGTAAGAGCTTTGTAATGTGTTGTCATAAATACCTACTCCTTACTTTAGATCTTATTTAAAAGTATAAGCACTAAGCTATAAAGATATCAAATTTCAAAATCAGACTCATTATTTTTCATCAAATGAATAAGTCCAAAATTCCTCTGTCTTAAATCGTTCTTGCAGACTTGGATTTTGTTTCATCTCTTGAATAATGGGTGCTGTCTGCGACATGTGAGCTGCTAAGACGGCTAACTTTTGATCGATAACGTCTGTCACATCACGGACGACATCTGGCTTTCCAAGGTCATCTACAATATTATGTGAGAATCCTACACAATGTAGTAGTGGACGGTCTTGGCTTGGGAGTTTTTCAAGTGCTCTTACAACGGCTGCACCACAAGCATCATGATCTGGATGCACACTGTATCCAGGATAGAATGTAATAACTAATTGAGGATTTAATTCATGAATAACGTGAATAAATACATCGGCGAGTGCGTCTTTATCTTCAAATTCAATCGTCTTATCATGATAGCCCATCATTCTAAGATCCTTAATTCCAGCAAGGCGACTGGCTTCTTGGAGCTCCTTCTTTCGATAGTCTGGCAGGGTTTCCCTTGTGGCGAATATAGGAGAGCCCATATTACGTCCCATTTCTCCGAGTGTTAAACATAAATAAGTAATCGGGATCCCTTGATTTGACCACTGTATCAGGCTTCCAGCAACTCCGAATGACTCATCATCAGGATGTGGAAAAATGACAAGGACGGGTTTTTGATTCAAGTTAATGACCTCCTCTTTCTTAAAAAGGGTGCTCGCTTAATTCGAGTGCTACAGCTAATTTACCTTCATGATTATGCCCTGCGAGGAGCAAGCGTCCTTTTTCATCCATTTCAAAATCGGTGAGACCTTCGGCATAGATCCAGCCTAGCTCCATTTTTAAACCAACACGGTATGGACCTTTCCCTGTGAGTTTCCCTTGTGAAAATTCAACCCGTGCATTCCGGATAAATGCACCTGCTGAATGGAAAGTTTGATCTGTATGTGTTGCATACGCCCCATTTGTTGTTTCAAGATGGACATAAATCTTTTTATTCTTGAACTTTTCAATAAGGGGTTGAACAAGATGACGCTCTATAGGCTTCATCACGAATTCCTCCTAACGACATCGGTTACCGATAGACTTTTAATTAGGGTATTTTCATCTTTTGATCTTATCTTAACAGTTTATCAGAATTCCCTAACGGACGAAATTATGATGTATCCATAAGATGATGAGAAAATGATAGCCTATTTTGAACACGATAAGCAAATTTGTGGCTATAACCTAGTTATTACGGGTAAATTAGACATAACATGGTAAAAGAGAAGGAGAGAAAATCGTATGAATCAAGATAACCATCATTATCAACGGGCGACTTTTGCAGGGGGATGCTTTTGGTGTATGGTAAAACCTTTTGACGAGCTACCTGGGATTAAAAGCGTCATTTCTGGCTACACAGGCGGACATACGATCAATCCGAGCTATGAAGAGGTTACAACCGGCTTAACAGGGCATGTTGAAGCTGTTCAGATAACCTATGATGAAACTGTTTTCCCATATGAGAAATTACTTGAGATCTTTTGGCAGCAAATTGATCCAACTGATCCTGATGGGCAATTTTTTGATAAAGGATCTTCCTATCGCACGGCCATCTATTATCACAATGAAGAACAAAAATCGGCAGCAGAAAAATCGAAAAAGAGATTACAAGAGAGCGGTATCTTTAAGAAACCCATTGTGACGCCTATTTTACCGGCGGAAACTTTTTATCCTGCGGAGGATGATCACCAAGCTTATTATAAAAAAAATCCATATCACTATAAACGCTATTTTACAGGATCAGGCCGGGATGCTTTTATTAAAAAACATTGGGGAGTCAAAAAGGATGAACAAGAATTGAGGAAGAAATTAACGGATATTCAATTCAATGTCACTCAACGAAATGCAACGGAGCGTCCTTTTGAAAATGAGTATTATGCAAGTGAGGAAGAAGGCATTTATGTCGATGTTGTATCGGGCGAACCTCTATTCAGCTCAAAAGACAAATATGATGCTGGATGTGGATGGCCAAGTTTTACAAAACCAATTCAATCTGCTCATATTGAAGAACATACCGATTTAAGTCACGGTATGATTAGAACAGAGGTTAGAAGTAAGTACGCTGATTCACACTTGGGTCACGTGTTTCATGATGGACCGGATTCAACGGGACTTCGGTATTGTATTAATTCTGCTGCTCTTCGGTTTATACCTAAGAAAGATCTTGTTAAAGAAGGATACGGGGAGTATGTCTCCTTATTTTAAGTTTCTTTAGTTTTTACTTATTGTAAAATGGGGACTATTGATTGGGCTGATGAAGACGGTAGGATAACAATGAAATGTTAATTGACCTGTTAAATAAAGTAAACATTAGCTATTTGAAAAGCGCAGTTTCTAGGATTGCGCTTTTTATAGTTGTTAAGATTCTTATGTCTTTTTTTACACGTTGTATAATAATTTATTTAATTCTTGCAATTAAGTAATATTCTTATATATAATGGTTAATAATACCTATATCCTCCATCTATGTGATCATATATCTACCTAAATATAGGTAATCTACTCATGGCATTCATTATTTATAGTTCATAAGTCTTAAAAATGCATAATGCACATGATCAATTTTTTTAAAGTGTTATAAAATGATAAGTTGGAAGAGTGAGATATATGAATTTTCATGATAGCTTCCTCAATAAAATAATTAAAATTGAAAATACAAATCAGGATCTTGAAACCACCTTTCCCTTAAAGCCCTCTGTCTTTGAACTTAGAGAGAATCTTGATCCTATTTTGTATGAAGTAGCTCAAACTCTTAAGAAGTCCATTGTTATTTTAATCATTTTAGAAAACGATCGTCCCTATGTCCTCTCAACCTATGGAATTCCAAAAAATAAACTCCGAGAAATCGATTTAGACATTGACAGTCATGATTTACCTTTTGTAATTAGTGAACCTATAAAAGATATGAAGGGAAGACTGCTCGGTCATTTACTTTTGGCGGATCCTCGGCCAAGTCATTTTTCAAAGCATGATCAACAAACATTAGACATCTATATAAAATGGATGGCCTCTGTATTTAAAAAAACGATTTTTAAAAAAAATAACGATTATTATCAGCTTTTTACCGATATCGTGTGTAAATCGACTAGTTTATCTAAAAAGATGAACGATCTAATTCTATTAAGCTGCCAACTGTCAGGTGGATCAGGTGGAGCGATTGTTTCATTTTCATATGACAGAGAAGGAATAGTGGAAAATGCAGTCGGACCATGGTTAAAATCAGGGGACCGGCTTAATCAGCCATTTACAGATTACTTTGATTTGAGCAAGGATATGGATCATTATAGATTTGACTTTGGAAAATATGACATTATAGGGAAGAAATTAATCACAGATAAGAATGGTTTATCAGTGTTGCTTCTCTATTCAAATGAAAAATTCACTATTGATTCTCATTTTATCAATCAAGGAATGATGAAATTTATCGTCGATTGGTTAAAAAGAGAAATTAAAAGAAGCTTAAGTAAACGTAACAGAATAGATATGGTCAAAGTTTATCATGACCTATTTAAGACTGTAAAAGATGCTATCATTATTTCAAATCAAAAATTAACAATTCAATTTGTTAACAAAGTAGCTAAACGCTTGTTTGGCTATAAAAAAGTCGATATGGTTGGCAAGAAACTCACGGACATTATAAATAAAAATGATCAATCAATACATAAACTAAAACAGTTATGTGAGAACCCTGTACATACGGACCATGTCATTGAATTTAAGGCAAAACAGCGAGATGGTACGATGATCTGGTTAGAAATGACGACTTATATTATTAAAACAAAAAGAGAATGTCTCTTTGGTCACGTCATAAAAGATATTACAACACAAAAAGCCAATCAAGCTATGATTCACCGATTGGCTTATTTCGATTCACTAACCGATTTGCCAAACAGAATTTCATTTAACGAAAAAGTTGTTGAATGTTTAGAAAGTCATCAACGATTTGGTATTTTATTTATAGACATTAACGGCTTTAAAGAAGTAAATGATACCTATGGTCATAACATGGGTGACCAGTTATTAAAGGAGATAGGGTATCGACTTGAAAAGTTAAAAAGTCAATTAAACTTTCACGCCTACCGATATGGGGGCGATGAATTTTTAGTATTAGTGAATAGACGTTTAGAAAAAATTAACGATATAAGTCGGACCATAAAGAAAGAACTCTCAAGAAGGTATTATTTTATTAACCATGAAATATCCATTTCGGCAAGTATTGGTACTAGTATCTTTCCAGAAGATGGATCTGATATTCTAACGCTCCTTCAGAGAGCAGATTTGGCGATGTATCAAGCGAAATTCTCAGATGAAAATTAGTTTATTTTTAAACGCAAGAAAAGGGCTATTATTAGGTAAAATACGACATTATTTGCAAAATTTTGGGTTGCTTAATAGTAAAATAAGCATATAATAATGAATATCAGATAGTAGTCTATTAATATTTTAAATTAATATTCAATTGATAGGAAAGTCTGATGATTTTGGTATAAATGGATGTTAGTCTATCTTTATTACTTGTTACTTGACTTGGTGACTTTTTGAACAACCGCTTTAATGACTCTGATAAATAAAATCTACTAAATAAAAACATAACGTAATACATCCATGGGGGGATATGATGAAAAAAGTAATTATTCCTGCAGTATTGGCTGGCGGAATTATACTGGCTGGTAATAGCCAATCATTTGCAGCATCGGGACAAGAAATCATCCAGTTTGGTCAGAAATTTCTAGGGACACCTTATGCATATGGAGCGTTAGTTGGTGTAACGAATTCATTTGACTGCTCTTCATTCACTAAAACGGTCTTTGCTAATTTCGGAGTAAATTTGCCAAGGGTATCATCACAACAGGCTTTAGTTGGACAACCTGTAAGTAAAAGTAATTTACAAGTTGGTGATTTGATATTTTTTGATACTGACCATAATGGCAGTATTAATCATGTCGGCATTTACGCAGGAAATGGAAAAATGATCGATGCGGAAGAAACGTATGGTGTTCACGTAACGAATGCATTTTCACCATATTGGTCAAAAGCCTATGTTTCAGCAAGAAGAGTTCTGAATGCAAATTCTAGTGCTCCTTCCAATATGACCTATCATCCACAAAATTCAAACACAAGTTCAAACTCATCTACTAGTTCATCTACAAAAGGTTCGTATACGGTAAAAAGCGGAGATTCTCTCTGGAAAATTAGTCAACAATATGGTGTATCCGTTTCTACACTTAAATCTCTTAATCATCTAACATCAGATTTAATACATATTGGTCAAAAATTGACTATTTCTGGAAACGGACAAAAGGGGCAACAATCAAGTACGAGTAAGCAAAAACCAACAGCCACGTCAACTAGTTCATCTACTCGTTCTACAACAGGCGTATATAAAGTAAAATCAGGCGATTCACTTTGGAAAATTGCCAACAAGTATAAGACGGCTATCTCAACTTTAAAAAGTATTAATAGGTTAAAATCTGATTTGATTTACCCAGGCCAATCCTTAAAAGTGAATGGCTCGGTGAAAGCGCAAGTAAATGAAGTAACATCGACATCGGCATCATCAAATTCTGGCACTTACAAAGTAAAGAGCGGTGATAGTCTATGGGAAATAGCTACACTTCACGATGTGACAGTCAATAAATTAATGAAAGCCAATCATTTAAGTTCCATTATTATATACCCTGGTCAAACCCTTTCGATTCCTCAGTAAAAATTATATAAGACTAAATATATGAGTTGCATAGCCATCGCTATGCAACTTTTTAACGTTTCATAGTCCTTTTATTCAATTATCCTGTATTAACGGCGAGTAAGACTCCCACCTCAAGGCTATGAGTGTAAACGATCATTCCTAGATGAGGGATAGCTCGCATGAGAGGTTCCACTTTTCAGATATATCTTCCCTGAAAGTTTTATACTATATTAAATCAAAAATTGAGTTGTACTAGCATCAAATTTTGTTGTATGCCAAAAGTTATGTTTGAATAGACTAAGAAAAGTGGTATTACATGGTAGAATGAATACTAGATATTCGCATGAGATGGGAACAAACCGTGTCGATATTATATCTAAAAACCGAATAAATTTAGACACTTATATTTGTTGTAAACATTAGTATAGTATAAATTCATTTAATGAGGTTATAATGAAAAATTATGCTATAATAATGATTGCGTGTAAGGCGAATTCTATTTAGAGAAAAATGTATACGGAAAGAAGGGAGGAATTTAAGCAATTATGAAAAAATTTGCTATGAAATTAATCGGATCATGTTCTTTATTATTGTTATTTTTAACGGGCTGTACAAATAGGATTGCTGTGCTTAATCCACAAGGACCGGTAGCTCGGCAACAATATCACTTGATTATCTGGTCAGTTATTTTGACAGCTTTTATCTTTGCAGTCGTGCTCATCATTTTTATTTATGTACTTGTGAAATTTGGACGAAAAAATAATCATGCCGGATACGATCCAAATAATCATGGGAATACAAAACTTGAAATTACATGGACACTCATCCCTGTAGTTATTTGTATTTTATTAGCTGTACCAACAATAAAAACATTGTTCGCTTTAGAAGGCCCACCTAAACCTACAGAGGGTCTATCAAAGAAAGAACCTATCACTATTAATGTAACGTCAGCAGACTGGAAGTGGATTTTCAGATACCCTAAAGACGGTATTCAAACGGTCAATTATGTCGTTATTCCAGAAGATACGCCGGTCAAATTTAATTTATTTGCTGATTCAGCGATGAACTCATTTTGGGTGCCTGAACTAGGTGGCCAACAATATACAATGCCTGATATGCCAATGAAACTTTGGCTACAAGCGGATCATGTTGGCGATTACTTGGGAAGAAGTGCCAATTTCTCTGGTAGAGGTTTTGCAGGGATGCAATTCCATGTCTTATCAAAGACAGATGCAGATTATAAAGCTTGGATTCAAACTATTAAAGACACGAAACCAGCTTTGACGATGTCTACATATGAGGATCTATTGAAACCAAGCAATGTAAAAACGATGGCATTTTCGTCGTATCCAAAGGAATTAGATGATAAAGATAAAAAAGCTATGAAAAAAATGAAACATATGGAACATATGGATATTCCTGAAAATCATTTGGATTTAAATTCAAAAGATAATGACATGGGTGGAATGGATATGTCAAATGACAGCATGAAAGGAGGAAAATAAGTTGATCGAAAACATAAAATCGTTCTTAGGCTCCTTTTTTGTTACAGGAGATCCCATGATTTATGGTGCAGATGCGTCCATTGCTTTAGCAACCATAGGGATTGTGTTTTATTTAACCTATTTCAAAAAATGGAAATGGCTATGGGATGAGTGGTTAACCACTGTTGATCATAAAAAAATTGGTATCATGTATATTATTGCTGCTATATTGATGTTGTTCAGGGGCGGCGTAGATGCACTTCTTATGCGTGCGCAACTCATTATCCCAAACAATACATTTTTAACATCTCAGCATTATAATGAGATATTTACAACGCATGGAACAATCATGATTTTCTTTATGGCCATGCCGTTTATCTTTGGGTTGATGAACATTGCCATACCCCTTCAAATTGGTGCACGAGATGTTGCCTTTCCGTTTCTTAATGCGGTTAGTTTCTGGTTGTTTTTCCTAGCAGCTATGTTATTTAACATTTCATTCGTTATTGGGGGTTCACCTGACGCAGGTTGGACTAGTTATGCCCCACTCGCAGGATTGAAACTGGATCCAGGTGTCGGAGAAAACTATTATCTCGTGGCCTTACAAATTTCAGGGATCGGAACCCTAGCCACTGGTGTTAACTTCTTAGTTACCATTTTTAAAATGAGAGCTCCAGGCATGACATTGTTTAAGATGCCAATGTTTACTTGGTCTACACTAGTTACTTCCATAATTATTATATTTGCTTTTCCCGTACTAACGATTGCCTTAGCACTTATGTCAATTGATCGTTTATTCGGTGCCCATTTCTTTACAATAGAAGCTGGCGGTTCACCGATGATGTGGGCTAACCTTTTCTGGATATGGGGACATCCTGAGGTTTATATTGTTCTTATTCCCGTATTGGGGATTTTCTCAGAGGTTATTTCAACCTTTGCACATAAAACGCTTTTCGGTTATAAAGCGATGGTTTGGTCTATGATTGCTATTTCGGTTTTGAGTTTTACAACATGGCTTCACCACTTCTTTACAATGGGTAATACAGCGTGGGTTAATTCATTTTTCTCCGTCTCAACGATGATTATTGCAATACCAACGGGTGTAAAAATATTTAACTGGCTGTTTACGTTAAATAAAGGACGAATTGAATTTACTACAGCGATGTTATGGGCATTAGCGTTTATCCCTAACTTTACCATTGGTGGTATTACAGGTGTAATGCTTTCGCTTGCTCCAGCCGATTATCAATACCATAATAGTTATTTCCTTATTGCTCACTTCCACAATGTGCTTATTGCAGGTACTGTTTTTGGTGTGTTTGCTGGATTACATTATTGGTGGCCAAAAATGTTTGGTCATGTTCTCAATGAGCGATTAGGAAAATGGGCATTCTGGGTATTTATGATTTCCTATAATATCTGTTTCTTGCCAATGTATTTTATTGGTTTAATGGGAATGACGCGTAGAATGTATACCTTCCCTTCAGGCTTAGGTTGGGAACCGTTAAACCTTGTTATTACACTGGGAGCCTTCGGTATGGGTGTAGGGTTCCTGATTATGGTTTGGATGATTGTGTACAGTGCGAAATATGGAAAAAGAGATACAACAGGAGATCCGTGGAACGGCCGAACTTTAGAATGGGCGACATCATCACCTGCTCCTGAATATAACTTTGCTCATATTCCACAGGTAGAAACAGTTGATGCCTTTGCACATATGAAAGAGAAGGGAACAGCAGGCAACATATACAAAGCACCGTTCCAAGCGATTCATATGCCAAATGATACTGGAATACCATTTATCTTATCTGTATTCTTTTTCATAGCAGGTTTTGGTCTTGTTTTTGAATGGTACTGGATGGCTATACCAGGAACAATAGGTATCATTGTATCTATGATAGTACGTTCATTTAAAGATCATGAGGACCATCATCATATACCAGCTGAAGAAGTGGAACAAACAGAACGTGCAGCAGGGAGGTTATCATAATGGAGACAACAAATCATACACCGATTGAATACTCTACAGAAGAAGGCAGTAACAAAATTCTTGGTTTCTGGGTGTTTCTAGGTGCTGAAATTGTATTGTTTTCGGCTCTATTTTCAGTCTACCTTGTCTTGCACAGCCACACAGCAGGTGGTCCGACATCAAAAGACTTGTTTGAAGTCAAAGAATTTATGATAGAGACTTTTCTATTATTGATCAGTAGTTTTACATGTGGTTTAGGAACCATCGAGCTTAGGAGACACAATGTCAAAGGACTTGTCGCTTGGCTTGTCGTTACATTACTCCTAGGTCTTGGATTTATAGGCATGGAACTTAATGAATTTATTACCTATGTCACTGTCGAACATGCGACCCTTCAAACAAGTGCCTTTCTATCAGGTTTCTTTGTCCTTGTTGGTACTCACGGTGCACACGTTAGCTTTGGGATTGTCTGGATGATTTGCGTGATTATTCAACTTCTTAGACGAGGCGTAACACCTGTTACAGCTCGTAAAGCTTTCATTATCGGTTTGTATTGGCACTTTCTTGATGTTGTATGGATCTTCATTTTCACAGCAGTTTATTTGACAGGGTTGGTGTTATAATGAGCTCAAATAACCATGAACTTAATAAATTTCCGTGGAAACATGTCATTGGGTTAGCTTTATCACTTATTTTGACGTTAATTGCTTTGTGGGTTGTCGTTTCATTATCGCTTCCTACAGTAGCAACATTAACCATTATCGTTTTATTAGCGGTTTGCCAAGCCTTTATTCAATTGTTAATGTTCATGCACATTAATGAGAATCATGGTCGAGGTTACAGAATATTAGCCATTGCCTTTGGTTTTTATATCGCAGTGGTCGTTGTTTATGGCTCACTTTGGATTATGTGGTTTACAGTCTGATATAAGAAAAAACAAAGTAATACTCATAACCATAAGAAAAATCAATCCGATTGGTTTTTCTTATGGTTATTTTTTGTGTAAAAGAATACTTCCATGTTTTGATGGTTAATCTTCACATCACTGATAAAAAACTAAATGACAGGAATGACGTTAGGACAATCTAAATAAGGGTATAGTAAAAAAAAATGATCAGAAATAATCATAAAACTAAATAATAAGCAATCAAAGTAACAAATTAATTGGACATTCGAGTAAATTCTACAAAATATGTGTCAAAATTTATTAAAATTTTGTTAACGTATGATTATTTGTGAGCGAAATTGTGTTTTTTTGATTGATTGAGAAAGGGCATTCATCTATAATGGTCAATGGTGAGGTGATTTAGGTGTTGACTCCATCAAGACGTCATCTTATATTGAGCCTAATCAATGAAAAAACATTGGTTACAATAAAAGAATTAGCCGAGTGGACGCAATGCTCAGAGGCAACAATCAGAAGAGATTTAAGTTACCTAGAAAAAGAAAATAAACTTAAACGTTTTCATGGTGGTGCTGAATCCATTCTTTCTCCGAATGTTGAAACCTCTATAGGAGCAAGAAAAGTTTGTAATGCTGAACAGAAGAAAGCGATTGCAAAATTTGCAGCAGATTTAGTAGAACCTGGAGACTGTATCTTTTTAGATTCTGGGACAACCGTTATTAATATGGTTGAGTTTTTAAGACATAATATAATTGTGGTAACAAATGGATTGTCTATTATTGAACGATGTGTCGATGTAGGGATTCCTACTTATAGTATTGGCGGCAGGATTAAAAAACTCACCAGTGCTTTTGTTGGTAAAGGGGCACTTGATGGTCTAACACATTATCATTTTGATAAATGCTTTATGGGTATGAATGGTATAGATTTGACCTATGGTTTCACAACACCTGATCCAGATGAAGGTTTAATCAAGCAAAAGGTCATGTCTTTGTCTGATGCCTGCTATGTTTTAGCCGATCAATCGAAATTTGATCAAGTCACATTTAGCTCAGTTAATCCGTTAAACAAAGCAGTCATAATAACCAATCATAGAAAGAACAGCAAAAAGTTATTGAAATATCAACAAATAACAAGAATTGAGGCGGTCGAGTTATGATTTATACATGCACACTAAATCCTTCAATCGATTACTTTTTAGATGTAAATGAGTTTCGAACAGGACAAATCAATCGTGTAAAAACGGATAAAAAAATGCCTGGTGGTAAGGGAATTAATGTTTCCATTGTTCTCAAACGTTTAGGTGTTAGCTCAGAAACTTTAGGGTTTATTGGTGGATTCACAGGGGACTTTATTAAACAAGCCTTAAAAAAGGAAGAAATTCGGACCAATTTCATTGAAGTTAATGGAGATTCTCGTATCAACGTAAAAGTGAAAAGTGATACAGAAACAGAAATTAATGGACATGCGCCTGATATAACGAAGGAAAATATAGACCAACTTTTTAGTCAACTAAAAGAGTTAACAGATCAAGATATTCTAGTTTTATCTGGAAGTGTCCCTGAATCTTTACCAAAAACAATTTATAAAGACATGATGGAAGTTGTTAGCAAGAATAATGTCAAAGTGATCGTTGATACAAGTGGACCAGCTTTTAATGAAGTCGTGACAATGAAGCCTTTTCTTATCAAACCAAATCATCTCGAACTCGGTGACTACTTTGGCGTTGAACTATCTAATGTAGAGGATATTATTTCATATGCGAGAAAATTGATCGACCTTGGTGTGGAACATGTCATTGTATCTATGGGTGGTAAAGGAGCCCTCTTAGTAGGAAAAGAAGAAGCTTTCTTTGCATCTGCACCTAAAGGACAAGTAAAGAATTCAGTGGGAGCGGGAGACTCTGTTGTCGGCGGATTCTTAGCGGAATACTCCGTCAGCGGGGATATTGTTAAGGCTTTTCATAATGGTGCTGCATCAGGCAGTGCAACGGCTTTCTCCGTTGATTTATGTACAAAAGAAGAGGTATTAGCTTTATTACCTGAAGTAAAGCTAACTAAGATATAAAGGAGGGTCTTTCAAAATGAAAGTAACTGAATTATTAACTGTCGAAACGGTTAATTTAAACTTAAAGAGTACGAAAAAAGAAGATGTACTCGATGAAATGGCTCAGGTCTTATACGATGCTGGTAAATTGAACGATCTTAAAGATTATCGTGCTGCCATTGCAAAACGGGAATCGGAAAGTACAACAGGAATTGGAGAAGGTATTGCCATTCCACACGCTAAAACAGCTGCTGTTAAAGTACCTTCGATTGCCTTTGGTCGTTCAGTTGAAGGGTTAGACTATGCTTCATTAGACGGAAAACCTGCTCACTTATTTTTCATGATTGCCGCAACTGAGGGAGCCAATCAAACTCACTTGCAAACTTTATCAAAACTTTCAACTTACTTAATTCAACCTGATTTCCGTGAACAATTGTTTAAAGCGGAAACACCAGAAGATATTATTCGCGTTTTTGAAGAAAAAGAAGAAGCCGAAGAGGCAGAGAAAAAAGCAGCTGAAGAAGCCGCAAAAGAACCAAAAAAGGAAGAACCAATAGACCCTGATGCTGTGAGAATCCTTGCTGTTACAGCATGTCCAACAGGTATTGCTCATACTTATATTGCAGCTGATTCTCTAAAAGCTAAAGCAAAAGACATGGGCTATGATATTAAAGTTCAAACAAACGGCTCTACAGGTATTCAAAATCACTTAACTCCAGAAGATATTAAACACGCTAAAGGAATTATTGTTGCGGCTGATACAAAAGTTGATCTAGAACCGTTTAAAGGGAAACCAGTTCTTCAAGTACCTGTTACCGCTGGTATTCGAAATCCAGAAGGTCTGATTAACCAAATTGTAAAAGAAGAAGCGCCTATCTATAATGGTGATGGAGCGAAAAGTGAGAATAAGGAAAGTAGTAGCGGTTCAAAACAGAATCCTTTTTACAAACACTTAATGAATGGTGTATCTCATATGCTTCCATTCGTTGTGGGTGGCGGTATTCTCATTGCTATTTCATTCTTATTTGGAATAAATTCAAGCGATCCAAGTTCGCTGCAGTATAATCCTTTTGCTGCTGCTCTCCATATGATTGGTGCAGATAACGCTATTTTCTTAATGGTACCTATTCTAGCTGGTTTTATTGCCTATAGTATTGCGGAACGTCCTGGGCTCATGCCTGGTATGGTCGGTGGGATGATGGCTGTCCACAGCGGTGCAGGCTTCTTGGGAGGCTTAATCGCAGGTTTCCTTGCTGGTTATGTTGTTGTCTTAATTAAAAAAGCCTTTGCCAACCTACCACAAGCATTAGCTGGATTAAAACCAGTCTTGATCTTCCCGGTATTAGGTGTGCTTATTACAGGTCTCATTATGTATGTTGTCAACTCACCAATTCGCTGGATCATGAATGCATTGACAGATTGGCTACAATCTCTTGGAACGGGAAATCTTGTTCTACTTGGAATGATTTTGGGTGCGATGACGGTTATTGACATGGGTGGTCCCATTAATAAAGCTGCATTTACATTCGGTATTGCTATGATTGATGCACATTTCTATTATGCTCAAGCTGCTATCATGGCAGGTGGAATGGTTGCACCACTTGGTATGGGTATAGCGACAACATTCTTTAAAAATAAATTTACAAAGCAACAAAGAGATACCGGTTTGACAGCTTACGTTCTTGGCGCTACCTTTGTCACTGAAGGGGCTATTCCGTTTGCTGCAGCGGATCCACTTCGTGTTATTGTCTCTAGTGTAATTGGTGCGGCAGTAACTGGGGGACTTGCTTTATTCTTCAAGATTGGATTACAAGCCCCTCATGGTGGTATCTTTGTCGCGTTCTTCGTAAATGGAAATCCATTCTTGTATATTTTATCTATTATTATTGGTGCTTTAATCACTGGTTTTGTCTATGGTGCTTGGAAAAAACCTATAGAGCAAGCATAATAAAATGTAGGCTGTCATTTTTCAAGTGTGTATTCACTTGAGAAATACAGCTTAATTTTTAAAATATACAGCTAAATTTGACAATTTTATATACTTTTTTAAAGCGTATTCAAAAGAACAAGCATCACTGATATAATGGAGAAGTGAGTAATAGATAAAGGAGTTAACAACATGGTTGAAAAGATTTTTAAGGTGACTAGTAGTGCTGGTATTCATGCTAGACCTGCCACATCGCTCGTTAATAAAGCAAGTCAGTTTAATTCCGACTTAAATATTGAATATAATGGTAGAAAAGCCAATTTGAAATCCATAATGGGTGTCATGGCTATGGGCATTCAACAAGGTGCAGAAATAAAAATTACAGCACAAGGATCAGACGAAAGTGAAGCAATTAAAGCAATTGAAGAAACGATGAAATCTGAAGGGTTAGGTGAATAAAATGTCTGAAAAAATTACGGGTATTGCAGCATCATCAGGAATTGCCATTGCAAAAGTCTTTGTTTTAGCCAATCCTGAAATCGTGATTGAACGTAAAACTGTTTCTGATAAAGCAGGTGAAGTTGAGCGTCTTGAAAAGGCCTTAGCTACATCTAAATCTGAACTAGAAATTATTCGTGATAAGGCTAAAGTGGACCTCGGAGAAGATAAAGCAGCCATTTTTGATGCTCATTTGCTTGTTCTCAGTGACCCAGAACTTGTTGGTGCCGTGAAAAGCAAGATTGAGTCAGACAGTCTTAGTGCTGAAGCCGCTTTAGATGATGTATCATCGATGTTTATATCGATGTTTGAAAATATGGACAACGATTATATGAAAGAGCGTGCTGCAGATATTCGTGATGTATCCAAACGTGTGATTAGCCACTTATTAAATCTTCAATTTGCATCCCCTGCAAGCATTACAGAAGAAACGATTGTTGTTGCTGAAGATCTTACGCCATCAGATACAGCTCAGTTAAATCGTAAATATGTTAAAGGTTTTGCAACAGACATTGGTGGAAGAACGTCACACTCTGCTATTATGAGCCGTTCAATGGAAATCCCAGCCGTTGTAGGAACAAAAACAATTATGGAAAAAGCTGAACAAGGCGTTCTTGCAATTGTTGATGGTCTTTCAGGTGAAGTTATCCTAGATCCAACACCGGAAGAAGTTGATAAATATAAAAAGAAACAAGCCGATTTCCAAGCTCAACAAGAAGAGTGGAAAAAACTTGTGAATGAATCGACGAAAACAGCCGATGATCATCATGTAGAATTAGCTGCGAACATTGGTAATCCAGGAGATATTGAAGGCGTACTTAATAACGGCGGTGAAGCTGTCGGTTTATATCGTACGGAATTCTTGTATATGGGCCGTGATAAATTACCAACTGAAGATGAACAATTTGAAGCTTATAAGGCTGTTTTAGAAAAAATGGAAGGAAAACCAGTTGTCATCCGTACATTAGATATCGGTGGCGATAAAGAACTTCCATATTTAGATCTACCTAAAGAAATGAATCCATTCCTTGGATTTAGAGCTATCCGCCTTTGTTTAGAACAACAGGATATCTTTAGAACACAATTACGTGCTTTGCTTAGAGCAAGTTCTTATGGCCAATTGAAAGTCATGTTCCCGATGATCGCAACGCTTAACGAATTTCGCGAAGCTAAAGGCATCTTACTTGAAGAAAAAGAAAAGCTTGTATCTGAAGGAACTTCTGTTTCCGATAATATTGAAATTGGTATGATGGTTGAAATTCCATCAACAGCCGTTCTCGCTGATCGTTTTGCAAAAGAAGTCGACTTCTTCAGTATCGGAACAAATGACCTTATTCAATATACGATGGCAGCGGACCGTATGAACGAACGAGTGTCTTACTTATATCAACCATACAACCCATCGATTCTTCGATTAATCAACAACGTGATTACAGCTGCACACAAAGAAGGTAAATGGGCGGGTATGTGTGGAGAAATGGCTGGAGACGAAACAGCTATTCCATTATTATTAGCTCTTGGGCTTGACGAGTTTAGTATGAGTGCAACATCCATCTTACCAGCGCGTAGCCAGCTAGCGAAACTTTCTAAAGAAGAACTTTCTAAACATAAAGAAGCATTCTTAAACTTAGATACAGTCGATGAAGTTATCGATTATGTAAAAACTCACTTAAGCTAATCTTTGATCTGAAAACCCTTTTCCAAGTGGAGAAGGGTTTTTTATTATTTTTTATAAAAATGTAAATTGATAAAAGAATAAGTCAATTTTAATTGTAAAATGGCAGATTTTCCTTGTAACTTTTTCTATCCATTGGTAAATTTAAGGTAGGTTATTTTGTAGTCGTCATGAAAAGGAGCGGAGAGCATATATGATAGAGTTCAAGGATGTATTAAAGATCTACCCTAATGGAACAAAAGGTCTGAATAATGTAAATATTAAAATTAATAAAGGCGAATTTGTTGTGATTGTAGGTCTTTCTGGAGCAGGTAAATCCACCATGTTGAGATCAATTAATCGACTTCATGAAATTACATCTGGCGAGATTATCATAGATGGGAAATCGATTACGAAAGCGAGAGGAAAAGCCTTATTGAGATGTCGACGTGATATTGGCATGATCTTTCAGAATTTTAATCTAGTAAAACGGTCGACGGTTCTTCGTAATGTACTTTCTGGACGGGTCGGATATCATTCAACAATCCGAACTTTACTTGGTTTGTTTCCTAAGGAAGATATCAACATTGCCTTAAATGCTTTAAAACGTGTGAATCTAGAAGAAAAAGCGTATTCGAGGGCGGACGAATTATCGGGGGGACAACAACAAAGAGTGTCCATTGCCCGGGCTCTTGCTCAAGAGGCTAAATTTATACTTGCCGATGAGCCTGTTGCTTCACTAGATCCATTAACAACAAAACAAGTCATGGATGATTTGAAGCGAATCAATAAGGATCTAGGGATTACAACTATCGTTAATCTCCATTTTGTCGACTTAGCAAGACAATATGCGACACGTATTGTAGGCGTCCGTGCAGGGGAAATTGTGTTTGACGGTCCTGTTGAAGAAGCAACAGACGACGTATTTTCAAGTATCTATGGGCGTCCTGTTAAGCAAGATGAAATGTTAGGGGCGAAAGTCTAATGGATGCACTTAAGAAACGAAGATTATCCTTGATGAAACGTCTTGTGACACTTATTTTTATCATCGTCATCTTATGGGCCAGTAGCTTAGGGACTGAAGTATCAATAAGTAGTTTAATGGATGGATTACCTGGAATGGGGAGTTTGTTTTTAGAAATGCTTCCACCTGATTGGAGTTACTTTAGCTATGTGACTGAACCCATGTTAGAAACAATTCGTATGGCGGTTATTGGTACAACATATGGAGCCATTGTCGCTATTCCTTTTGCCTTGCTATCATCGAGAAACGTCGTGAAGTGGCCTGTGATTTACTTTCCTTTTCGGTTTGTTATGAATCTCATCCGTACAATTCCTGAATTACTTTTAGCCGCTCTATTTGTTCCTGTTCTAGGTATCGGAGACAATGCAGGTATTATGGCGTTATCCGTGTTCTCGTTCGGTGTTATCGCTAAGCTCGCTTATGAATCTATTGAAGCGATTGATAATGGTCCATTAGAGGCCATGACGGCGGTCGGAGCTAATAAAATTCAATGGATTTTCTACGGTGTAGTACCACAAGTTATCGCATCATTTGTATCCTATACATTATATTGTTTTGAAATCAATGTGCGTGCTGCCGCCATATTAGGTTATGTTGGAGCAGGCGGAATTGGCTTATATTTAAATAATACGCTCAAATTATTTCAATACCAAAGAGTATCAACGATTATCATTTACACATTAATTGTCGTCGTCATCATTGATATGATTAGTAATAAGTGTAGGGAGAAATTGATATGAATGAGACCATTAGAAAAAAACAAACTATTCGGCGAATTAAGATTTGGACGAGTGTGGTCATTGTTGCTCTTATCTATATCTGGGCATTTAGTGGTATGCCCAAGATGGAGTTTAAACCGTCTGCTGTTCAGGCGATAAAAGCCATTTTCTCAGGTCTAATACATCCAGATTGGGATTACTTTTATGATCCTGAGGGAGAGGATTTATTAAGAACGTTACTTGAAACACTTTGCATTGCCATTTTAGGAACCTTTATATCCTCTATTCTCTGTGTTCCCTTTGCTTTCTGGGCTGCTCGTAACATGAACAAATATCGATTTATTTCAAGTAGTGGTAAGTTTGTACTGAGTGTCATCCGTGTATTCCCTGAATTAATATTAGCCCTATTATTTATTGCAGCAGTCGGTACAGGTCCTTTTGCCGGTATTTTAGCTCTAGGGTTTCATTCTATCGGAATGCTTGGAAAACTCTTTGGAGAATCGATAGAGGATATGGATTTTAGTAGCTCTGAAGCTTTGAAATCTTGTGGTGCAAATAAAATTCAAACGCTTTGGTTTGCCATCGTCCCACAAGTGATGCCTTCTTTTGTCTCCTTTACGCTTTACAGGTTTGAATTAAGTGTCCGGGCAGCGACAATTCTCGGGATTGTTGGAGCAGGCGGTATTGGTGCACCACTTATCTTTGCACTGCAAGGGCATAAATGGGATCGTGTCGGTATGATTCTAATTGGTATTATCGTAATGGTAACGATCATTGATTATATCTCATCAACGATTAGAAAAAGAATTGTATAATTTATAGACTTTAATGTTACTTTAAGTAGAGACGCCCTCCGGATATATGAATCCGGAGGGCGTCGTTGCATCTGATTTTTTTAATAGATGAGGGATCAACACTGATATAAAATAAGGGGCCGCTCAAATTCGAGCGCCCCCTATGTGCTTTAACGTTTATCCCGCCTTAACGGCAAGTAAAGACCCCCACCTCAAGATTTTGCGTGTTCAAAGAAGATAGGTGAGGGATCAACTGCCCGTAAAGGCCCGATTGGTTCAGCTAACCATCAGTGGGGGATGAAGAAAATCCCCACTGATGGAAGCTTCACTTTATTTTCCAACTTCTTGGATTTTTTTATTGTAGTCACGTACTGTATCAAAGTTAGAGTCTTTGGATTTAGCGTATCCAGAGTGAGTATAGATGGACATGATAATTTTGTTTCCTTCAGGATCATTACCAATATCTACGAATGCATCAGAGATTTTCTTTTTCCATTTGCTTGACATGTCAGGGCGAACGCTGATTGTGTCATTTGGAATTTTAGCCGTTTGGAAAACAAAGTGTGTATCTTTAAATACGTCAGGATATTCAGCAGCCACGATGTTTCGGGCATCAATAAAGACCGGTGCTGCATCTACATCTTTATTTAGTACGCCTAAGACCCCTTTATCATGACCTTGCAAGGTGACACCAGTCACATCTTTTTGAGGATCAATTCCAGCTTCTTTCATGGTTACAGCTGGGAATACATAACCTGCAGTTGATGTTGTATCTTGCCAACCAATTTTTTTACCTTTTAGATCTTTAATCGATTTTATTCCTGAGTCGTTTCTTACTAACATACCTGAGTAGTAATAATCAACTTTTTCATTGGTCGATTTACCGTCTTTTGGATTTACACCAAAACGTTCAGCTTGGAGAAGAACATCTGCATAGCCTTTGTCATGAGCCAAGACATAATCTGTAGGTGGTAAGAAACCAATATCCATTTTGTTATGGCCCATTGCTTCTACAATGCTGTTATAGTCTGTTGTTACGGTTACCTTAACAGGGATACCTAAACGTTTTTGTAAAAGTTTTGCGAGAGGTTTTGCTCTAGCTTCAAGTGTATCTGCATTTGAAGATGGAACAAATCCAATTAGAAGCTTCTTAGGAGTATAATCTTTAGAGCCTCCAGAAGATTTACTACTACCGCATCCAGAAAGGACACCGATAATCAGGCCTAAAGCAGCAAATAATAAGACAATCTTTTTAACCATATTCTTTTTAACCCCCCGAAAAATTGTTTTTTTAAATAGAATACTAATCTATCATAATATATCTTTTTAAGGAAATAAATGCTAAAGTGTAGTATTTTACAAAAAATTTTGTTTTTAGAAAAAATTCCCCTCTTTATATCAGTAGGATATCTACTAAATTGATAATATGATTATAAGGAAATCGGGGGATATTATTATCAAATAAAAACTTATGCTAAAATAAAAATTAGAAGAAATAGAAACTTAATTGGAAATAAATAAGGTGAGGAAATCTAGCAAGCAGGTTGAAGATAGAGAGAAAAGACAGAATGCTTGCACATCCCCTAAAACGAGAGATGAGGAATGGATCGTGACGCAAATGAAATTAGTCATTCTTGAGACAAGTGATATTCATGGACATATTTTTCCCATTCAATACGCCAATAATGATTATGAGCATTCTGGGTTAGGTAAGATAGCCAGTTTAATTAGGGAACAAAGAGAAGAGAATAATCATGTTCTTCTTATTGATAACGGGGATCTAATACAAGGGACTCCGTTAACCTATCACTATGTGCGCTTAAATCATGAAAAACCAAATCCGATGATTGTACTAGCAAATAAACTTCAATATGACGCTGCGGTTTTTGGTAATCATGAGTTTAATTATGGACAGCAGCTACTGCAAAAAGCAGTCGATGAATCTCACTTTCCGTGGCTTTCTGCTAATATATTGAACCAGGAAACGAAAGAGCCTTATTATGGAACACCTTATATTATTAAAAAATATGAAAATATTAATATTGGTATTTTAGGTTTGACTACTCACTATATTCCTAACTGGGAAAAACCTGAGCATCTCAATAATATAGAATTCGAAGATGTCATTGTTTCGGCGAAAAAATGGGTTGCTTACTTAAAAAATCAATTGCATGTAGATGTAGTGGTCGTCTCTTATCACGGAGGTTTTGAGGCAGATCTTGATTCGGGTCGACCAACCGAGACGTTGACAGGAGAAAATCAAGGTTACCGATTATGCACCGAAGTAAACGGCATTGATGTATTATTAACGGGACATCAACACAGACAAATTGAAAATAAGAAAGTTAATGGTGTAGTGGTTGTTCAACCCGGATGTAATGGAACTCATTTAGCCAAAGTCACACTTGAACTTGAAAAAACATCCGATGGCGTTCGTATTTTATCAAAAGAATCCGAATTACTACCCGTTGTTGAAGTTAAAGAGGATCAGAAGTTACTTGAAAGTGTTAGTGAATATGAATCAGAAACCCAAAAGTGGCTAGACCAACCGATTGGGAAAATTGAAGGGGACATGACAGTAAAGGATCCCATGGAAATAAGAATTCAAGATAACCCTTTAATTGAGTTCCTTAACCGCGTCCAAATGGAAGCTGCGGGTGTCGATATATCTAATACCGCCCTCTTTGATAATAAATCTCCTGGATTCGGTCAGTTTGTCACCATGAGAGATGTCGTATCCAATTATATTTATCCGAATACGTTAAAAGTCATCCGCATATCAGGTCAAGATATTAAAGATGGTTTGGAACGCTCGGCTAGTTATTTTAAAACATATAACGGGAAGGAAATAGAGGTAAGTCAAACCTTTACAACCCCGAAACCGCAACATTATAACTATGATATGTGGGAAGGAATAGATTATATTATCGATATTTCAAAACCTGTCGGTGAACGAATCACAAAACTAGAGTATAAAGGAGCTCCAATAGATTTGTCGGGTCAATTTGATGTTGTCATGAACAATTACCGTTCTGGCGGAGCGGGGGATTATCCGATGTATAAAGGAAAACCGGTCATAAAGGATATTCCAATTGATGTATCCGAACTTATCGCCAATTATATTTTAGATAGAAAAGTGGTCAAAGCGACTGTTAATCATAATTGGAAAGTTGTCTACTAAAAAATAACTTATTAATGCTAGGAATCAAAGGATGTTTAGGCATGCAAACAATTTTAAAAAATGACTGGGCAGAAGAGCTGAATAGTGAGTTCGAAAAGCCTTATTATAAAGATTTAAGAACCAAACTAAAAGAGGAATATGAAACAAAAATTATTTACCCAGATATGTATGATTTGTTTAATGCGCTCAATGAGACACCTTATGATAAAGTCAAAGTTGTTATTTTGGGCCAAGATCCTTATCATGGTCCAAATCAAGCTCATGGTCTAAGTTTTTCAGTTAAACCAGGTGTGCGGAAGCCGCCGTCATTGCAAAATGTTTTTAAAGAACTGCATGATGACTTGGGGTACCCTATCCCAGAACATGGTTGCCTTATCGAATGGGCTAAAAGAGGCGTATTGCTTTTAAATACGGTTTTATCTGTAAGAAAAGGCGAGCCCAATTCACACAAAAATTTAGGGTGGGAACAATTTACCGATCATGTGATTCAAAGTCTAAATAAAAGAGAAAAACCCATTGTATTTATTTTATGGGGCCGCCATGCGCAAAATAAACGAGGATTAATAACAAACAAAGCTCATCATATCATTGCCTCACCACATCCAAGTCCTTTTTCAGCACATCGCGGTTTCTTTGGTAGCCACCCATTTTCGAAAACCAATCAATTTCTAGAATCAGTTGGAGAAGAACCAATAAATTGGAGACTGTCCGATGAGGTAGAACTGTAAGGACTTACCTAAGGGGGTAAGTCTTCTTTTGTAGGCTGAGGAGAAGCAATCCAGTGTTGAAGCGAAGTGGCGCAATTAGGTCTCGAAGCGGCGCAATTCAGTGCTGAAGTGGCGCAATTCCGTTTCGGGGTGGCGCAATTCCATTTCGAAGTGGCGCAATTCCATTTCGAAGCGGCGCAATTCCGTTTCGAAGCGGCGCAATTCGGTTTCGAAGTGGCTCAATTCGGTGTTGGAGTGGCGCAATTCCATTTCGAAGTGGCGCAATTCCATTTCGAAGTGGCTCAATTCGGTTTCGGAGTGGCTCAATTCCATTTCGGAGTGGCGCAATTCCATGTCGAAGTGGCGCAATCCCATGTCGAAGTGACGCAATTCAGTGTTGAAGTGGCGCAATTCAGTCTAGAAGACGTGCAATTCAAGTTCAACACAGTATGTTGAAAAAGATCCTTACCCAAAAACGGACAAGGATCTTACATACAATGGACTATTTTACAGCTGAGCGTAAAAATGCCTTATACCTTGTTAGAGCAACGATAATTCCTATGATACCAAAGGCAATTAAAGCAGCAAATGATTTCCATAATCCAGTTACAGGGATATCTCGTACGATGACATCAAGGAAACCTTGTTGAGCCCAATATTGGGGCGTAAATTTGCCAATGACTTGAGCAAAACTTGGTAGCATATTGGATGGGAACCATAATCCTCCAAGCATCGCGCCACCTAAAGCGATGAATTGTGTCATGCCAATGCCCTGATTCTCATTTTTCACAATAAAGGAAAGGGCGACGCCGAGACTTGAGCCGCATACCGCAAGAGACACGATCAGCAAGAAGATACCGACAAAACTTCCAATGTGCATGCCGTATACATAGTGACCGAAACCAATAAGCACAATACATTGGATCATGATGGTTAAGAAATGGGGTATCCACATTCCGAGTAAATAACTGAGTGGATTCACACCTGTGCTTTGCAATCGGCTTATCATACCGGACTCTTTTTCTGTAAAAAATCGCTTGATGACACTAATAAAGATGTAGAAAGCAAACATCACGGTGTATCCTGGAACCATTTGGCTCATCATATCGACGTTATGGGAATTTTCTTTAACAGAATCAATATTAACCGGTGACTTCATAATGCTTTTAATTTGATCGTCTGTTTTCCCATCTTTGGCTAAAGTACTCACAATTTGATTCTCACGGTATTGATTGGAAAGATTTTTTAAAATGGCTTCGATTGATGCCGTTTCGTTGCTGACGGCAGCGTCTTGATAGAAACTGATTTTAGCCTTATTTTGTCCTGATGTAAGCTGCTGATTAAATCCTTCTGGAATCACAATGAGTGAGTTCAACTTGCCTTCTTTAATTTGCGAAATCTGTTGATTCACATCTTTATTATTTAGCTCAACATCAAAACCTTTAATTTTTTCCATTTGGGAAATAAATGTTTTTGAAGCAGCTGAATGATCGTTATCTGTCACATTTACTGTAACGGTAGAATCTCCCGCTTGGTTAAAAATAGTTCCAAAAATGATGATAAAAGCAAGTGGCATAACAATGAGATAAATCAAGTTTGCTTTTTCTTTAAACATTAATTTCATTTCTTTTAATAATATGTTTTTCATTTATCGTATCCCCCTTTCTATTAATCTCGTAGTGTTTTTCCTGTTAATGATAAAAATACAGCTTCAAGTGATGGCTTTTCGATTTCCAAACGGTGCAAGAGTATCTTTTTTTCTTTTGATATGTGAATAATTTGTTCCATTAAATCAATCGGAGCAGCTGTTTCGATAATAAGTCCTTGATGGTGAGAATGAACAGCTTCTATGCCAGTAAGTTTTTCTGTTGGGAAGCTTGTTTCACTTTCCATATAGATTGCTTTACGTCCATACTCCGTAAACAAGTAGTCTAGTGTCCCTTGGGTGACAACTTCTCCTTTATCAATAATGGCAATCTCATCACATAGAGCTTCAACTTCTTCCATGTAGTGAGTAGAGTAAATAACTGTTGTCCCTTGTTCCTTTAGCGAACGAATCATATCAAATATGTGATTACGAGATTGGGGATCAATCCCAACAGTCGGTTCATCTAGTATGAGCAGCTTAGGGTTGTGGAGGAGGGCAGCAGCAATATTAATGCGTCGTTTCATCCCGCCTGAATAGCTTTTAACGGTGTCTTTCGCACGGTCAGTTAATCCTGTTTGTTTCAAAACATCATCTATGCGTTTTTTAAGTACATCTCCATCAAGCCCGTAGCATTTACCGAAAAAAGAGAGATTGTCATAGGCACTTAATTTCTCATATAGAACAATATCTTGTGGTACATATCCGATGTGTTGAAGGATTGCTTTTCTATGTTTGAGAGCATCTTTTCCAAACATAGAAATATTGCCACCATCAGAGGCTAGCACACCCGTTAGAATCTTCATCGTGGTTGACTTCCCCGCACCATTTGGTCCAAGAAGGCCAAAGCAGCTCCCTTCTTTAACAGAAAAGGACACACCGTCAAGCGCTTTTTTATTCTTGTAAACCTTTTGTAAGTCCTGAATTTCTAGCAGAAATGACATGAATGACGCCTCCTATTTTTATAATTTAATATATTTTTCAAGAACTTTTGCCATTAAAATTAGGTTCGTTGTGATCGTTTCAAAACTTATGGGGTTTGATTGAAAAAAAGATTGAAAAAGTCCAAAATAGCCCTTAATTCTAAAAAATTAAAAAACGCCCAAAAAAGTCCCACAGTAACTAAAAGAATCCTAGAAAAGGTTTTAAAGAAGACTGTCCTAGAATTCCGACGACAAGCCCTAGGCTCAGCATGATAGGAACAAATAGAATAGGCTTAAATAAACGTGATGAGGAAATTGATTCACTATATAAAAGATAGTATGAAATCCACCAAGAAATAAGTTAAATCCGAATTAAAAAAATATTTATTTCATTTCTTTAAATATTGAAACAATCCTTGGAAATTACGATAGTTCTTTCTTTTTATCAAAGGATTGAATTATATATATCCTTTTGTAAAGGAAAGAACGGTCCTTTCTAAATAATCAGGACCGTTCTTTTTATCCTCTTATCGATTCTTTGGATTAAGAAATTCATTTCTTTGCAATCTTACGCAATAAGTACAATGCATAAATAATTGCAGGTATAGATCCGATAAATAGAATTAACTTAATTACTCCAAAGATAAAATAAAAAGGAGATATAGTTATATCCATATTTTTAATACCCCTTCAATTAAATTGGTTCCATCTTCACATGAATATCTTTGGTTAACGTAGCCTAATAGTACTTCTTATACTGATATATCCAGCATTGAGAGAACCAGTTATTTTATAAGTTGGTCTCCGACTCTTAACTCTGTCTCACGCCCTTGAACTTTTTATAAAAAACGAAAGGAGTACAAGAATAACCATAACGATCAAACAAGTGATTGATCCGACAAAATTGGCTTTATTCATAACAAATGAGATAAAAATGCCTAATAGGGCAAGAAACCCAATCACGGTTGTTACAGGGAAGAACCACATTCTAAAATAAGGGCGAACCGGATAAGAGGGACGCAATTTCATCTGTGCTAAGCAAATGGCCATCCACACAATCATGATAGTGAAACCAGGGATACTCATTAATTCATTAATAATAGGGCCATTGTATAGATAAGCAAGGTAAACACCAACAATTAAGAAGACTGAATTAAGTATAATAGCCCCAATCGGTACACCGTGTTTTGAAATTTTCAAAAGGAAAGCAGGAGCTTCACCTCTTTGTGCCATGGAAAAAAGTGTTCGTGATGTCGCATAGACACCCGAGTTGGCTGCAGAAAGAACCGCTGTAATCATGACGAAATTCATAATATGGGACACACCTGGAATACCAATAAGATTGAAAACTTGAACAAACGGGCTGCTCTCTAAGCTAGATACCTTGTCCCATGGAATAAGTCCACAAATAATGATAATTGGAACAATGTAAAAGATTAGAATCCGTCCAATAACTCCCTTGATGACTTTTGGTAAGATTCGTTCGGCATCTTTGGCTTCCGTAATTGTCAAACCGATGAGCTCTGAACCACCATAAGAGAACATGACAACCAAAAAAGCATTCATAACGCCGCTGAATCCATGTGGGAAGAACCCGCCGTGATCAAAATAATTAGATGAAGGATGAATATGGTGAGCAGGTACAATCCCAAAAAGAATCGCTAATCCAAAAATAATAAAAGCTATAATAGCAAAAATTTTAATTCCAGCAAACCAGAATTCAAACTCACCATAATATTTAACATTAAAAACATTAACGAGAAGTATAGCTAGGGCGCAAATGAGCGAGAGCCCCCAAAGTGGTACAGCCGGGAACCAATATTGCAGAAACAGTCCTGCTGCGAGAATCTCAACAACGGTTACAATAATCCAGTTGATCCAATAGAGGTAACCCACGATAATCGATGCCCTAAAACCAAAGGCTTTATGAATCAAGTGCTGAATATTAAGCTCAGGATAGACCACCGCCATTTCAGCTAATGCCACCATTACGATAAATAATAGTAATCCACCAAGTAAGTAGGCGAGGATAACTCCGGGACCTGCAATGTTTAACGTATCTCCCGTTCCTTTAAAAATCCCCGTGCCAATCATTCCACCAAGGGCCATCAGTTGGATATGACGGGGCAAGAGACCTTTTTTTAAGTTCTCATCTTTTCTTTCTTTTTTCACCTTAATAAACCTTCCTCTCAGATAAAAAAATCTTTTCCACTATGTGTCGGGAAAGAATTGAAACGACCTTCATTGAAAAATAAAAATAAAACCTTACTGAATTTTCAGTAAGGACGATAGATATGATGGTATCACCCTAATTGCTAAAAACAGTTCTCAACAAGTGACTTGGTGAAAATTATACGTGTTTTTTAAATGAAGTCAAGTTTCCTCTTGAGTTAGGCCAAACCGACTTATCTAAGCTTGTTTAGCAGATTTTGGATGAAAGTTTAAATAGGTCTATTTTGTTTTAACCATGCTTTCACTTGTCGATGACTCTGGTTCACTTGTTGTAAGAATGCATATTCTTGAACGGATAGAGGATATATATGATCTAAATGATATGTTGAAGGATCTAATTTTATCGAAAGGGGTTGAATGTTAGAAGATTTCTGCATTACTTTTGATGGGAGAGTGAGAATAAATGAATCCTTTGTTATAGAATAACTCTCAACTAATTCGCCCTTAAAATATATCTTGAGGTGACTGTCACCTGATTGAAGTAAAGTCCCTTTAATACCCAAGGCAGAGAGATTAGAATTTACAGAAAGGTCATAATGGTGGTTGTTTATATCTATCTCTTTACATAAAATGTCGGATTCTGACAAAGAAGAGGGAAAAAAACCATATTTCTTCATCTGTTCTATCCACCAAATTTCTTCTTTATTACTATTAACTTTAATAAAATCGGCAATCATTGTATTAGAGATTTTTCCATAATTTTTTAAACCTGCTTCAATGCATTCAACTACACCAATCTTTTCCCAATACAAGGCGCTTTTCGAATGATCATGGATTCTCGCATTGGCAAGATAATCATTTAGATAACCAATAGGATATTTTTTAGCCAGTCTGATCCATAGGTCATAATCCATGCAAAAAAAGAAATTTTCATCAACCCCGCCAACATCCTTAAAGGCTTTCCTTCTAATAAAAGTCGCAGGCTGACAGATGATGCATCGTTCAAATAAACGTTGAGGTGAATAACACTCTACAGGATAGTCATGGAGAATGTCATTATTTTGATTTGTGGCATACGCTTTTCCATAAACCATGGCCCACTCTTGATGTTGGACTAGCGATTGAACCCCTTTAGAAATAGCTCCCGGTAAGTACGTATCATCCGAATTTAACCAACCTATAATGTCTCCTTTCGCTATTTTTAACCCTTTATTAATCGCATGAGATTGTCCTTGATCTGGTTCAGAAATGAAATGAAAGCGTGGATCATCCCGATAACTTTTTAAAATGGTTAATGTTGAATCCGTTGATCCTCCATCAACAACAATATGTTCAATATATGGATAGTCTTGATTTAAGACACTCTCTATCGTTTCTTGAATAAATTCGCCTTGGTTATAAGAGGGTGTAATGATCGTAACCAGAGGCATAAACTTAGGATCCATGAAATTTCCCCCTCAGAGCTGAAAAATAATGGATAATTCCTATTTCATTTATATGTTATTTATAGAGAAAGGTTCTATGAGGACCAGCCTTCCACAGGATGTGGTGGCCATATCATTTGGTGCTTTTTGAACGACCTCTACCTCTATTAGATATATAACTAAATTTAACTAAATTTAACTAAACTAGTTAAGACTCTATGCGACATATCATCCGCATGCATATATATGAAGGTATAGCATCAGAAATGGAATAATTTGCGAGGTGTAAAATATTGAAAGTTGTCATAATGGCAGGTGGTATGGGTACGAGATTTTGGCCCTGGAGTGTCAAAGATAGACCAAAACAATTCTTGCCGCTCATATCCGAAGAGACCATGTTACAACAAACCTATCAACGTTTTCAAAACTGGTTACCCCTAGACAAAATTTATATCGTTACTTCAAAGGAATATGTTCCTCTAGTTGAAGACCAGCTTCCTAATTTATATAAAAGCCAAATGATCGTTGAACCCCTCTCTCGGGATACGGGGCCTTGTTTGGCATTAACGGCCTTACGTCTCTTAGAAGAAAATGATGAACCATTTGCTGCAGTCCCTGCAGATCACTATATACCCGAAGAGTCCAGCTTACCAAAATTATTTCAATTAGCAGAGGAAGTAGCCGAAAAAGGACGGTCTATCGTCACTCTTGGAATCGAACCAACACGACCAGAGCCTGGTTACGGTTACCTACAAGTTGAGGAAGGAGACTACCAAAGCAAAGTACTACCCGTCAAAAAGTTTATAGAAAAACCAAATAAAAAGAAGGCAAGAGAATTATTAAAGTCAAATCGTGTCTATTGGAATAGCGGGATTTTTATCTGGAAGCCCTCAACCATTATCTATTATATGAAAAAATTCCAACCCAAAATGTGGCAAATATTATCACATCATATGGATGACTTGGAACAGGCTTATTCAAAAATAAGAAAAACGTCGATTGACTATGCCATATTAGAAAAGGCAGCGAGTGTCTATACCATTCCATCGCATTTTAAATGGGATGATGTTGGTAATTGGAGTGCATGGGAGCGACATCATCAAAAGTCTGAGCTAGGTAATGTGGTATCAGGTGATGTTTATTTACAATCGACGAAGAATTGCAGTATTAAATCAGAAAAGCAGAAAACAATCGTTATTGGCGTGGAAGATTTGATTATCGCTTCGACGGATGAAGGGTTGCTTATCTGCCATAAATCACAAGAACAGAAAATAAAAGAAATAATAAAAGAAATGTCTAAAGGAAAAGAAGATCAAAGTGAATAGGTGTTACTTGCGTGAAACTTTCATCAGTGAAGGCGGTCATTCCGTATGGGTCCGACCTATCCATTTTTACGGGTCATGACGTTTTCAAAGAGATAGTGTTTTATCGGTTCAATCAGTAGAGTCTTTACTAGCTATAATGCGGGATAACTAAAAAAGGTGGAATGGTCATTGAAATTAAATGATATTAAAGGATCTTATGATGTCATTGTAAGTTTAGGATTTGCTTGTAACCCTGCTATGAAATTAAGAGAACACAACTTGCGAACCTTTTCCAGCCCGTTGGATTGGTGTGTGTCACATGACTTACATGATGTTAGCAGGTTATTTAAAAGTAGATTTAAAGATTATATGAAACTTGAAAACATGCGTTTAATGGAGGGGTCTAATCATATTTTATTAGATGAAGGGACGTTCAAACCTATTAAAACGTATTACGTAGAAGATACCTATTATCACGTTATTTCTGTACACGATTTTCCGATCCTTCCAAATCAAGAGTGGTATGCCACCTATCCTGCTTTTAAAGAAAAATTGGATAGGCGAATAAATCGGTTATTTAATAAGCTTGAGAGAAGCGAAAAGGTCTTGTTTATCCGGTGGAAAGGAAGTTATGAGAATAGCCTTGAATTACAATCTGTTCTCTCTGAAATTGTAAAGGGACAGTTCACTATTCTTATTCTTAATCCGGTTGATGGCTTACAAGGAATTGAAGAGGTAGATTGGGGATTAAACGGTATTTGTGCTGTTAATGTTCCTGATATCCCATTTGACGATACGACATGGAATGCGATCCTAAATGGAGTATCCTTAACTAATGGATGAATATCAAAGGTTAGTGAAAAGACTATTAAAAAAATTTGAGACTTTCACGATATCGGTTATCCGTCCTGTCACTTCTTTAATTTATGCATATCATAAACTATGTCTATTGAAATAAAAACAATGGAGATGGTTGTGTGAAATCAGCGCTTATAACAGGTATAACAGGACAAGATGGTTCCTATTTGGCAGAATTTCTTCTCGAAAAAGGTTATAAAGTATACGGATTAAAGAGAAGAAGTGCCATCCCCAATCTAGAAAATATTCATCATATTATAGATAAAGTGACATTAATTCCCGGAGATCTCCTCGATTTATCCTCATTAATTCAAGCTATAAAACTAGCCAATCCAGATGAAGTCTATAATTTAGCTGCACAATCCTTTGTTGCTGAATCATGGCCAGAGGCGATCTATACAAGTAAGGCGACGGGCTTGGGAGTTATAAATATGCTTGAAGCCATTCGTTTAACCAAACCAGATATTCGTTTCTACCAAGCATCAAGCAGCGAAATGTTTGGTAAAGTCGTTGAAATACCTCAAAAAGAAACGACCCCATTTTACCCTCGTAGTCCCTATGCCGCAGCGAAGGTCTATGGTCATTGGATTACCGTCAATTACCGAGAAAGTTATCACATGTTTGCTTGTTCTGGGATTCTTTTTAACCATGAATCCCCACGACGAGGGATGGAGTTCGTGACTAGAAAAGTAACTAACGCGGTTGCAAAAATTAAATTAGGATTGCAGGATGAACTTAAACTAGGGAACCTTGATGCGAAACGGGACTGGGGATTTGCGGGAGATTACGTAAAGGCGATGTGGTTGATGTTGCAGCAAGAAAAGCCAGATGACTTTGTTGTGGCTACTGGAGAAACACATTCAGTGAGGGAACTTGTTGAGATTGCCTTTCGTTACGTTGGACTCGATTGGAAAAACTATGTTGTTCAAGATCCCGCTTTATTTCGCCCAGCAGAAGTGGATATATTGCTAGGAGATCCCAAAAAGGCAAAAGAACAACTTGGATGGAAACCGGAAGTCTCGTTTGAACAACTTATACACATGATGGTGGACAGCGAGTTAAAGAAATTGAAAAAAACGTCATGATATCTCATATGAGATCGATGATAAAAAGAAGGGTGCCACAGATATGGATATAAAAAGTAAAAGAATCGTGGTCACAGGTGGAGCAGGCTTTTTAGGGAAACATGTCGTTAAACGTTTAAAAGATGAAGGGTGCAAGTTTATTTTTGTGCCAAGAAGCAAAGATTTTAATCTAACGAAAGAGGCAGAAATTATCCGGATGCTCCATACCTTTGATCCTGATATTGTTATTCATCTTGCAGCTGTCGTTGGAGGCATTGGTGCAAATCAAAAAAATCCCGGTAAATTTTTCTACGAGAATTTAATCATGGGAGCACAATTAATGGAATTATCACGAGTCTATGGGGTAGAAAAGTTTGTGGCTATTGGTACCATTTGCTCCTATCCAAAATTCACCCCTGTGCCATTTTTAGAAGAAAATTTGTGGGAAGGATATCCCGAAGAAACCAATGCCCCCTATGGATTAGCTAAAAAAATGATGCTTGTTCAATCTCAAGCCTACCGTGATCAATATGGATTCAATTCTATTTTTCTTCTACCTGTGAACTTATACGGACCAGGTGATAATTTTGATTTAGAGACGTCTCACGTTATTCCGGCCATGATTCGAAAGTTTGTTGAAGCAAAACAAAATGGAGAGTCAAAAGTTACCTTATGGGGAAGCGGCCAGGCAACCCGTGAATTTCTCTATGTAGAAGATGCAGCAGACAGTATCGTACTAGCTACGAAATATTACAATCAGTCTGACCCAATCAATATTGGTTCAGGACACGATACATCGATTAAAAAATTGGCAGAGACCATTCAGGTTTTAACCGGTTTTGAAGGTGATGTGGTTTGGGATACGAGTAAACCAGATGGACAGCCCAAACGTCGATTAGATGTTCAGAAAGCAAAAGAGGCCTTTGGATTTACGGCCAAAACAAATTTATTAGTCGGCTTACAAAAAACGTTGAAATGGTACTTAGATGAAACGAAGATTGACTTAAATAAATGAACATGGATGTATAAGGTTAGTCATGCATCGAATTCAATTTTGTGGGGAGGGAACACAATGGTTGATGACAAGAATCCATTAGTCAGCATAATTACCCCGTCATATAATCAAGGTTCATTTATTGAAGAAACGATAAAAAGTGTTATTGAGCAAGATTACCCAAATATTGAATATATCGTTGTCGATGGTGGATCGACGGACAATACCATAGAAATATTGAAGAAATACGAAGCAAGTGAGCCACGGTTCAGATTTATTTCCGAGCCTGACCGAGGCCAGGGAAATGCGCTAAATAAAGGGATGAGTATGGTTAAGGGGAAAATTATTGGCTGGCTAAATTCAGATGATACCTACTTACCAGGAGCGATTCAACGAGTTGTGAGTGAGTTTCTGAAGGATCCCCATGTTGGGGTGGTTTATGGTAAAGCTCATCACATTGATGAAAATAACAAGATCATCAATCGTTATCCAGTCAAAAAATTTCGCAAACTAGAAGACTTTTTTGATTTTAATATTATTTGTCAACCTGCAGCCTTTTTTCGAAAAAAGGCTTTTCAGGATGTATCAGGAATAGATGAAGACCTTTACTTTACACTGGACTATGACTTATGGATAAGAATAGCTCAAAAATATCCAATGACATATATTAATTACGATTTGGCCAACTCTAGATTACATCCGGAAGCAAAAACGATCGCTGATTCTCTAGATAAAGGATTACCTGAAATCCTTCGTGTGAGCCAAAAACATTTTGGAACAGTCTCAAACAATTGGTTATACCATTATCTGACGCATCATCGTGATGTCGGAGTGAACTGGTATTTAAAACTATTTAAGCAATATGATCTTTTGGGAGAAAGCCCAAAAAATATAACAGCGAGTGACATATTCAAAGATCGTTGGACAGGCCCCGAGCTTCAATTAACAACGACACACACGGATAAAGCTAATCTATTAAAGTATATTTCTATTGACGGAGAAAATATCATTTTTAATGAGCTAGATTTTACCGTTTATATCAATAAGAAATTAACAGGGAAATTTAAAATGAAAAATAAAGCGTTTCATCTACTATTTCCGATTGAAACGGATCAACCCGCTGTCATTGATATAAAATGCAGGCAACGAACTATACCAGCCAAAACGGGTCTTAATTCAGATACTCGAACACTAAGTTATAGAGCGTTGAATGTGGTGCCCATGTCTCAATTTGAATATGAATTTTATAAAGCCTTTCATAGAGGACCCAAGCAGGTTTGTCAATGGCTATATCTTAACAGAAACGTCTCGCCAAAGGTTATCTAGTCGTTTGAAGATAAGGTGGGAAGTCGGCCATTGCCTATTATAAACAGATTTATTTAACTAACAAAAAAATAAGAGGGGCTATCCAAAAAATCCGTTACCTGACTTTTTGGATAGCCCTTTTCTACATCATCTGTTTCTTTATTCAGCAGTATACGTCATTTAGTGTAAAAATCAATCAGAGGGAGATACAACAGCCCTTCTGATTGATTTTGCTTTTTCCTCAACTAGTGATGATCTCTTCATAGAGTTGATTGGCTAATTTCATTTTTTCCTCTAGTTGGGGAGTATGGAGTTCAGAGCTTAATGACTCTTTTAATTTACTTCTGGATTGGGTTGGCATGGGGCGTTTCTGTTCGATTAATTGATGGTCAGTTTCAAGAATTTCCATTTGTTGATCCATGATATGAAAAATTCGATCTGTATTCTCTTTCGTATGGTTAAATGTCATAAAACCGGTGTTGAATTTTTTATTTACAAGATCGATGCATTCACCAAAATCAGTTGTTACTGTTTCAAAAGGCGCAACCACGCAACCAGATAAATGAGGTTTGACCGTTGAATAAAAATCAATATACATATCTAAAGCTCTCTCAACGGGGATATTAGCATAAATAGCGAATGATAGGATAGCATCCTCTGGCCTTCGAATGAGTAACATGACAGGCATATGGTTTTGAACACCAAAAATAATGAAATTTGGATCATGACTGTGGTGTCCAACGTCCACCTGTTTAATTTGAGCTTCTTCAAATGCACAAACAGAAAAGGTATTAGCGGATCTTGGAAAACCGTCAATAATAATGTCATAATCCTTTGAAAATGAAAAATTGATCATAATTTCGTTCCTCTCTCGATTGTTTAAATCATGGGGCCTTTCCTACCCGTTAATACGTATAAATTTAGAAATGATCATTGATCCATTTTATAGCATGCTTTGAACCTTTATTAAACGCCTTATAAAATTGAAATTCCGGGTAGGATAAAGCTAAGCACTCATCAGCGATGAAACTTAATTCTCGTGTATCGGAGCTATTTCGCCTATGAGCAGGCACCATCCTTTCTTTGGTAACAATGTCAACAGAAAATGAAGAATGATCCGAGTTAATAGGAATTTCCATAACTAAATCTCCATGTGAATGAGTGAATGTTTTGATGAGTTGACCACTACTATAGACATTTATGTTTAATTGATCGAATGATAGATTCTTCCCTTTTAGGATCAAGGCATGTAATGGATTTTGTGGGTGTATGGTTAGATTGATGTGGAAGTTAGGCGGAGCCCAATGATCTGAATAACGATTGTCATCCTGAATAGTGGGTGTATTATCAAATAAGGCATAATCCTTGAACAGTTTTAAAAACCAAAAAACACCAGGATCTCTATAATGTTCTATAAAATGATTAAGCCATATCTTTGAGACTTTTCCATAATGTTTCAAGCTTGTTTTTATGATCTCAGGGAATCCAACGTGAACGAACTGGCTTCCTGTTTTACTAGCGCTATACCATCTGGAATTTGCGATAAAGGAATCGATTGAGCCGATTTGATAGCCGTTTTTTGCAAGCCTGATCCATAAGTCGTAATCCATACAAAATTGCAGACTTTCATCCACGCCGTTAACCGCATCAAAAACCGATTTTTTAATAAAGGCGGAAGGCTGAGAGATCGGACAGGTATCAAACAATGTAGTTAGATCCATCTTTTTTGTCGGATAAGGGCGGATAATGGTATTTTTTTCGTTTGTAATATAGGCGTTCCCGTAGATCATATCAAGTTCCCTATGTTGGTTAAAAGCTTTAACCATGCGATCAATCGCTTTTGGTAAATAAGTATCATCAGAATTCAACCATCCAATGATTTCACCTCTCGCCATCTTGAGACCTTTATTAATTGCTTCTGACTGACCTCGGTCGGGCTCAGAGATAAAACGAAATCGTGTATCTTTTTCGCTCCACTCTTTTAAAACGTCTAAAGTTCCATCAGTTGAACCACCGTCCACCACAATATGTTCGATATTCGTATAGTTTTGGCTGAGGACACTTTGTATGGTTTCTTGAATAAATCGATTCTGATTAAAGGAAGGTGTAATAATACTAACTAGCGGAGCAGTGTTGTGATGTTTATATCGTTGTATTGAATCAGTTGCAATGTCTAGAAAGGTATGGGCATATTGTTCGATGAGTGCGCGCGATTCCTGTTTGGCTCGTTCTTCTTTTGGTTTATCTGGTCCTGGACTCGTACTTAGGGAAAGATGGCTTATTTTTTCGACTAGATCTTGGAGATGATGTCTTTTAAAAAAAACACTATGTTTTGGATGTTGTTCCTTATTAACATCTAAATCGGAGAGAAGCAGGGGTTTACCTAAAGCACGGGCATCTTCCACAACAGTGCTCCACCCTTCAAATAGAGAAGGTTGAACGACAAATTGACTTCTTCGAATGAGCTGGATTTGGTCATCTCTTGGAATACGTCCTAGTATAAAAACCTGATCTTCAATTTGATTATCTTTTATTAATGTTTGAAGGGTTGAAAAATAGTCTTTAAACCGATAATCTGACGTCGCTCCTGTACAGACAAGGTTAATGGGCTTTCCAGATGCTTTTAAGCTTCCGATAGCCTTAAATAACAGCTCATGATTTTTATGTTTCCAAAATTGATTGCAACAAATGATATAGTGATCTGGCAAATTGTATTGCTTTTGAATATCAATCGGGTTTGTTTTATACCATGCATCATTCGGTAGTGTGTGAAAATGCAAGACCTTCGTCTCTGCATTACTGTCGGGATAAAAGGTTTTGAAATCCTTCAAAGCGTCGTGACTGCTTAGTACAACCACCTTTGATTTATAGGCCAGATCAGAATACATTTGATCTCTTGCTAGGTACATTTCTTTAGAAAAAAGGTCCGGTAAATGGCGATGCTGAAAATCAGGAATCCATGCAGCGTGACAATCAGACATTGGGATAAAGGCAGGAAAGTAAAAATCGATAATATGAAACAAGTCATTCGTCGTTTGACAAGAAATAAAGTGATCAAGAGTTTGACGAACGTTTGGCGTTTCTTGACCGAGAAAGATCACATCATGAAATAAAGATATAAAAGGTTTGTGAAAATGATAGGAAGTTAGCGAATTAGGCGTGACGATAAGATACAATTTAATAGATTCTTTATTTGGTAGAGTAGAGATGGCACGGGTAAGTAATTCAATATAAGAAACACCACCCATCCAATCCTCTCCCCCAATGATTGGAAGACCAATTTTTACCTCGTTCAAATGTGAGTCCCTCCTAAATACCATTTACAATACTTCTTCAAGCCTTGTTCGAGTGTCATTCGAGGTTTAAATCCATAGTCCTTTAGTTTGGTTGTATCTGCTTTCCACTGACTTGGATCTCCTTTTCTCGTTTTACCGATATATTGAATATCGGCAGAACTTCGAAGATACGTTTTTAACAGAGTCACTAAAGTCGAAATAGACACTTCTTCGCTAGTAGCTAAATTAAATGTTCCTGTGATCTCTTTTTTTATGACAAGTTCGATCGCACGGCAAATATCAGAAACATGAATGAAATCACGACTTTCAGATCCATTTCCATATACTTCGATAACTTTATCTTGACTGGTTAACTTTTGACACAAATCATAAACGACTTGTTTTTTTAGCCCTTCCCCGTAAGCAGAAAAAATTCTAAATATCGTTGATTGGAGGTTATAGATCTCCTGATACTCTTTGATCAGCATTTCACACATCAATTTATGATAGCCATAAGGTGAAATGGGCTGACAACGATCGCTTTCTTTTATGGGAATAGATGCTGGATTTCCATAGACTGCCGCACTTGATAGATAGATAAATTGGCAAGACCTTGAGTATTTTCTGATAGACTCTAGAATAAATCCGCAGACATCCACATTTTTTTGAAAATCATAATAGGGTTCGATGATAGAGTCAGGTACAGACGAACTGCCGGCACAATGGATGACGACATCGGGTTGAGCTATTTTTAAAATGTCAACGAGTTTCTGGTCTGGTAAAGATACATTGTATACTTCATTGATTGTTCGCATCTTTATTCGTCCAACACCAATGACGTTATAACCTAGATTATCTAAATAGTTTGCTAGATGATAGCCTAGGAACCCCCCAACACCTGTAATGATAACTGTTTGTCGGTTCATCTTGATACTCCCTTCTTATCATCATATTTTCTTATCTCTTTATTTGTGAGGAACAATGAGGAAAACGGGTTTTTGCAATCAGAAAACAAAAAGAATCCCACAGGAGTGGAATTAAAGGAATCGCATCTTTAGTTAGACTGAGAGCCATTTACAAGTTTCATAATTAAAATAGTAAGGCCCCATGAGTTGATTCGATAAAAGACTTGAGAAATAAGGGATATACTTTTTGGAGTCTCCTTGGAATTGAAGTGTATTACATCTAAAGAATGTGTTTGTTTCCTCTTGTTTACAATATAGTTGGTGGTTTAAACAATAAACCTTTTTGAATTGTTGATGCATTTCAAAGCCTTGAGATCCCTTTATATTGGCACAAAAAAAGGACCCATGATCTGGCACACCAATATTTCGATAACTCGATAAATTTTGCATGATAAAAAGACTAAGAAGATCCATATCACTAATTCCTGCTCGGTTTTGCTGTAATAGTTCAGTATTTTTTATCTGTATTTTTTTAAACAAATCAGCATCCACGTAACAATTTTTCAAAAATAGACAAAGCTTTTTTAGAATGTCGTAACGATTAATAAAAAAGTCACAACCCGTTCCTAGGAAGGAGGCAAATTGAACATCGGCATAGTTTTTAAGAGCGAAATCACCAACATTAAGATATAACATATTGTCTGAATCTTGATAGAAACATTGCTTTATAGCCTTTTTCCTCATAAAACTTTCAAGTATAAACCATCGTTCAATGCAAAATAATTCATACTTAGCGTCTCTTTTACTCAAATGTTGATAAACTTTCCTGAATTCGAGTGCCGTATCAGAAAACTCAGAGAGGTTATAGTGCTCAACAAAGGGATACTTATTATTTGTTTCATCACCTAGTAATATGACTTTTGGATTGTAAATTTTCGCTTGGTATAAAGTCGACTTTAACCAATCTGGATTGCCATAGTGGATAAAAATGACGGGATATGTCATCCGTGATCTCCTTTCAAAACACTCTTTTATTCTATTTTTATGCTCTGGCAAGAAGTTCAGTGTTAAAAAGTAGCTATTGTTCAAAAAAGGGCTACCTATCCCGGACGTTGTCCAAGAGGATCTTCAACTAAAATCGCTCACGTCCTTCGGCTGGCGCCTAAAGCCACCACATCCTTTGGAAGGCCGGTCCTCAGGAACTGCGTAGCTCTTCTTGCTTCTAATTTGTTACCTTTTTGAACACGCACTAAAGCCATCCACAATCAAACCTTTAAAAAACAATTAAATATCCCAAGACATTTATAAGCTACAAATATCTGGTATAGAACATAGAATAAGAGTAATAGATTTCTAAAATTTATCTATTCTACTAATTTGAAAGAAGGTTTTTACGTTAATGAAAAACCGGGCACGATTTTCTATCTTAGATAAGACTCTGTTGACCGGTAGCGGTTTGTTATCCTTACTTTTATCGAGGCTAGGACGTCATCCGACTCGTCTACAAACAAAAGGTAAAAATTCAGGTGATGTTGAACTGGATATGAATAAATTGTTAGGAAGAGCCATGATCAAACCAACACAGAGGATTAATGATTATCTGACGAATAAGACCATCCTTATTACTGGCGCAGGTGGTTCCATTGGTAGTGAGTTGGTTAAACAAGTTGCCAGTTTCACCCCTAAATGTGTTGTTTTGCTTGGTCATGGTGAAAATAGTATTTTTAATATTAAACAGACACTTGATCAAAAGTATCCTCAAATTAAATTCCACTATGTCATCGCAGATATTCAAGATAAACCACACCTAGATTACATTTTTCAACAATACAAACCGGAGATTGTCTTTCATGCGGCTGCTCACAAACATGTCCCTTTGATGGAAATGAATATAGGTGCTGCTGTTCGTAATAATATCTTTGGTACAGATAACTTAGTAAAGATAGCCGCAAAATATCACGTTGAACGGTTTGTCTTCATATCGACTGATAAAGCCGTGTACCCCGTTAATACAATGGGTTTGACAAAGCGGATCGGCGAGTTATTGGTTCAAACAATGGCAGAGAGAAGCAAGACAAAATTTTCTGTCGTAAGGTTTGGTAACGTCTTGGAAAGTCGAGGGAGTGTTATTCCGATATTCAAACAACAAATCGCCTCTGGAGGTCCAGTAACCGTAACGCACCCTGATATGGTGAGATATTTTATGACGATTCCGGAGGCGGTACTACTCGTCCTAGAAGCGGGAGCCTTGTCTAAAGGCGGAGAAGTGTTTGTTTTAGATATGGGGAAACCGGTTAAAATTGTGGATCTTGCTAAAAATCTGATTGAACAATCAGGATACAGACTAGATAAGGATATAAAGATGGCGTTTACAGGTATAAGGCCAGGAGAAAAGTTAAATGAGGTTTTGTTCTATGAGACAGAAAAGATTAAAAAGACGGATCATCCCCATGTTGTGATTGCTATTCCTAATAAAAATAAATCGTTGAATATAGACGAGGCATTGGAATCGATAAGAGCCTGCCTACTCGATTCACCTGAGCAATTGCATGACATGTTAATCTCAATTGTCGAGAAGGCAGGCCAGTAGACATTTTGAGCCTGCCGTTGGTCTAAGTTTTATTCTAAGAAAAAGAAGGTGACAAAAGAGTATGATAGACAAAGAACTAGCTCGTGAACTAGCAAGTCTATCAGATAAAGGCGTTAAAACCGTAGCTACGATAGGAATGACCTCAAGGCCATCAGCCCATTTTACAGTATTGCCTAGGCGTCAGGCGTGTGGATTTGAATTTATCAATGTCTTAGTTTCGAATGAGCAAGCAGCTGTACAATGTATGAACTATCTTGATAATAAAGTGAACTACATCTTTGTTGATGTCGAAGCAAAGAAAAATCTCGATCTTGAGAGCTTAGCATACAGAGTTATAAAGCAGTCCACAATCGTCCCATATAAACCAAATGATGTGACCTTAGAAGCGTGTGATCAGTTCTTATTATACTATTTCGGGCATTCTGTTAAAAATAAAAAGTTACTCATCTACGGTGCGGGAAATATCGGCGGGAAGTTAGCCTTACGTTTGGCTGAACGTGGAGCAAAAGTATCCTTGTATTCAAGAAATGGTGAAAAATGTGACTATGTGACTCATGCTTTAAACTTGCTACTTCCAAAATACTCGCCAAATAAAATTGAGGCAATGAAAAAAATAGACGATCAGTCTAACTTTTTTGATGGGTTGATTTCATTTGTATCAGCTGAACAAGTAGTCGGTGAAGAGATGATAAACCTATTGAAAAAAAACGCTTTAGTTTTGGATGGTGGCATCAATAATTTTACCCCCCAATTTTACCAACAATCATTCACAAAACTATTACACTGTTATCGATTAGATGTTCGAATAGGGTTTCTTTATTCCCTATTACCTCTAAGTCCATATATTCGAGATTTCTTTAAAAGTGTACAAGGAAAGTCAATGATTGAAACGATTCCAGTTGTTTCTGGCGGTGTCATAGGCAGCGAAGGAGACATTGTTGTGGATAACGTTAATTTTCCTCGTCAATTGATTGGCATAGCCAATGGTATAGGAGGACTAAAGAATAAAGAAGAGTACACGCCTGTTGATTTGCAGAATTTAAAGCTAGTCCAGCGTCATTTACAATCTTAATAGGGTTAAACCTAACCTCTCATATTTAAAACTATCAATCTGTTATACAAAGGACGTTCGCATATTTATAGTAAATTAATTCAAGTGTCATGTACGCTAAGAGATTCTGCATCATATTTTAAAGTGTAAGGACAAAATAAATTTTTTACGGAAAGGACGATTCAAGTGGCTCTAACAAGAGAACAAAGATTAGAGTTATTGCAAAGACTTCTTCGGTTATCTCAGTCTATTGGAAATACGACGAGTAGCTCTGGGGCGGGATTATCAATAGACACTCCAATATTTGATTTGAACTTTGATTTAAATATTCCAGGTCTCGGTGGTGGTTCTACTCCTTCAACACCATCCACAATACCAGCTCTATTAGCAACTTTGGTTAATGAACAAGTCGTATTATCAACCCCAGGCGGTACAGTTTCGGGGACATTAATTTCCGTTCAAACCGATTATGTTGTTGTCGTTCAAGCTGACGGAACCTTAAACTTAGTCCCTCTCTCGAAAATTCAAACCGTAAGAGAACTATAAGGAGGTCATAGAATATGTTTGATAGTACTTTAGCAGCAGAATTAGCTGATCGCGTAGGTTCTAGAGTTGAAATTACACTTGATGATGAAACCGTCATAGAGGGCATTTTGTCGACAGTGGTAGGCGATTTATTAACAGTGATCGAAGTCTCAACTTACGGTCCTGGTGTTGCCGTTAACATTTCTATTTCAGCGGTTAGCATTATAAGCTTTCCACAAGCTGCATAATAGTGTAAAAGATCAATCCCCTCCTATCTTTAGGAGAGGATTTTTCTTTTAATCTTCCTTTTTTAAAGAGAAGAAACAGGATGGCTAATTTACTTATCTTGGAGGTAAAAATGCAAAAGATCATCATTTTTGCTTTTATTGGATTAATTGCACAACTGATTGACGGATCATTAGGTATGGCCTATGGTGTTTCATCAACCTCCCTTTTACTAGCCTTTGGCATAGCGCCAGCAGTGGCTTCGACTTCTATCCACATGGCAGAAGTTGTGACAACGGCCGCATCAGGAATTTCTCATATTAGATTTGGGAATGTGGATCGACAAACCGTTCTGAAATTGACCATACCAGGTGCGATCGGAGCTTTTATTGGTGCATGTTTTCTAAGCGGTTTACCTGGCCACATGATTAAACCTTACGTATCTCTATTTTTAATAGTCCTCGGCTTATATGTTCTCTTTCGGTTTATTTTTTATCAAAAAAAGAAACAAGAGAAAGAATCGATTAATTTAAATAAGAAACAATCCATCTCCATTGGGTTCATTGCTGGATTCGCCGATGCCACAGGTGGAGGGGGATGGGGACCACTAACCACGCCCATTCTATTATCTAAGAAGGGAACATCCGTTAGAAAGGTAGTAGGTACCGTCGATACAAGTGAATTTGCTGTTTCGGTTGCGGCTACGGTTGGGTTTCTAATTTCACTCGGTTGGAAGGAAGTGGATTGGAAATGGGTCCTCGCTCTTATGTTAGGTGGACTAATCGCTGCTCCTATCGCGGCTTGGTTAGTACGAAAATTACCATCTTATTTGCTTGGTGTTCTTGTAGGTGGACTCATCATTTTAACGAACGTTTGGACATTATTAGGGACTTGGAAAGTCGATGAGATGTTAATACTTGGGGTTTATATCGTTTTATTGGTCGGTTGGGGATTTGCCATCGTGTATGCCTATAGAAGACATAAAAGACATCGGGATGATGAACACTTGAATTCCTAGTATTTTTGCATGCATGAGTAAAAATGTATCCCGCCACATCAAAGGAGGATTGCGCCACTTCGAAGGGGAATTGCGCTAAATCAAAGGAGATTGCGGCACTTCAAGGAAGAATTGCGCCACTTCAAAGGAGGATGGCGGCACTTCGAAGGAAGATTGCGCCACTTCGAAGGAGGATTGTAATAACGGCGAGTATTGCCCCCCACCTCAAGGTAATGAGTGCAAATGAGTGTTTCTAGGTGGGATGAAGAAAACACCCTCTGTTGAAGTTTCACTTTACAATAAAAATCAAAAATGGTTAGAGATCTTTATTATTTAACAAACTATTCACCCTAATATGGCTATAAAGTGAATCCTGCGACCCATACCTCTGCATTCGGGTGCGATTATGTTAAAGTGTAGAAAACCGCGATTTGTTTGTTTCAAAACTGTGCCGCCTTGAACTTCTTGCTTCTAATTTATCACCGTTTTTATTTCATCCTCTAGCACATTAACACAAGCGATATTGAATTCAATTCATAAACTAATAGTAAGACAAACTATTCCCAAGAGGAGAGGATATGTCGATGGTATTAAAATTATATTTAGATCCTGGCCACGGCGGAAAGGACTTGGGTGCTAGTGGCAATGGATTACAAGAAAAAGACTTAACTCTACAAATTGCGCTTCGTATACGAGACATCCTGAAGAATGAGTATACGGGACATTCTATAAAAATGAGTCGAACAACAGATACGTATAGGGCACTTAGCCAGCGTACGAATGAAGCCAATAGCTGGGGAGCCACGTTCTTTCTAAGCATCCATGTTAATGCTGGTGGAGGAACAGGTTATGAAGACTACGTTTATCCTGGGACAGGAAGTCCAACCACAACTTACCAAAATATTATTCATCAAGCCGTGATAGGCTCCACACGATTTAAAGATAGAGGAAAGAAAACCGCCAATTATCATGTCTTGCGTGAATCATACATGCCAGCCCTCCTGACAGAGAACGGTTTTATTGATCGTGACTCCGATGCAAATAAACTTAAACAATCTGACTTTATTGAAAAAATCGCCCGAGGTCATGTCAATGGTCTCGTTAAAGCTTTTCATCTTTCTAGAAAAAAGGGAGCAAATAAAGGAAAAGCTTCGGCAAGGACTTCGTCAAGGAATTCAAACGACAGATCCTTTAGAGTTCGTGTGAAAGTACAAGATCTTTATTATTACAATAAACCTGATTGGAAGGCAAAAGTAGGACTAGTTCATAAAGATGAAGTATTTACGGTAGTTAAGACCTTAAGGGTCAACGGATCCAAAATGTATAAGCTCAAAAGTGGCAACTTTCTCACTGCGAATACAAATTATGTAGAAATCTTATAACCCCTAATTGTTTAGACGCACGTTTATGAATAAAGCTTGTGTTCATAAGCGTGTTTTTTTAGGCATTAGGCATGGCGGTTCAAATTGGAAACAAACCTACAAACTTATTGGAAAACGCTTCATTGCCAAAACTCTACAATTTCTTCACAAAATAGTGACAATATTCGAAAGATCACTAGAAGTTTTTTACTGGTCTTGCTATAATGTATGTTAAACATTGAAGACCTAAGGAGATGTCATGATGAGTAAAAAAATAGAGATCACTTTGACGACACAAAAGAAAGATAAACCAGACTATAACAAACTAGGATTTGGCAGATACTTTACGGATCACATGTTTGTGATGGATTATCATACGGATAAAGGGTGGTACGATCCACGAATTGTCCCTTATGAGCCAATTTCCTTAAGCCCATCCTCCATGGTATTTCACTATGGTCAAGCTGTATTTGAAGGTATGAAGGCTTATCGCACGGAGAAAGGCCAAGTTCTATTATTCCGTCCTGATAAAAACCTTAGTCGCCTAAACACATCAAACGAACGATTAGACATACCAGCCGTCGATGAAGCGTTTGTGATCGATGCCATTAAGAAATTAATTACGGTCGACAAAGAATGGGTTCCAACAGCAGAAGGACAGTCTCTTTACATTAGACCATTCATCATTGCTACAGAACCTTATTTAGGAGTCAGACCTTCCTCTGAATATAAATTGATTGTGATCTTATCTCCTGTAGGATCTTATTATGGAGACCAATTAAAACCCGTTAAAATCTACGTTGAGGATGACTATGTTCGCTCAGTCAAAGGCGGCGTTGGTTTTACCAAAACCTCAGGGAACTACGCTGCCAGTTTGAAAGCTCAAACAGAAGCAGAAAAAGTCGGCTATGCCCAAGTTCTCTGGCTAGACGGTGTTGAGAAAAAATATGTTGAAGAAGTGGGCAGCATGAACATCTTCTTTAAAATTGATGGTGAAGTCGTTACTCCTGCGTTGAACGGAAGTATTCTTGCGGGTGTGACACGTGACTCCGTTATTAACTTATTGAAACATTGGGGTGTTCCAGTTTCAGAGAAGAAAATTGCCATCGAAGACATCTACGAAGCATCTAAAGCTGGCAAACTTGAAGAAGTTTTTGGAACAGGAACAGCGGCCGTTATCTCACCGGTTGGCGAGTTGAAATGGGAAGACCATGTGATGAACGTGAATAATGGTGAGATTGGACCGATCTCTCAAAAACTCTACGATGCCATTACAGGTATTCAAAGCGGTAAAATAAAAGATGAGTTTGGTTGGACTACTGATGTTGAAGAGTTAGCAACAATAAAATAAAGTAAGATCATCATACAAGTAGATCCCATCCATATAAGAAAATAACCCTATCTATGACCTTGAGGTAACCTCAATGGATGCATAGATAGGGTTACATTTTTTTAAAAGACAACACCACTGCAAGATGAAGTCATGATAAAATAAAGGTAAATAATATAGAAAAGAAACAGAAGAGAAAAGGGCAAAGGATGATCATATTGGAACACCTCGTGAATGAAAATGTTAAAGCAGTTCAAGTTAGTGGTATTAGACGATTTACTCAGCTCATGGCTAAATATCCAGATGTCCTATCTCTTACGATTGGACAACCTGATTTTAAAACACCAGAACATGTCAAAGAAGCGGCCAAAGCAGCCATCGATCATAACCATACAGCTTACACCGCCATGGAAGGCGTGCCAGAACTTCGCGAAGCGATCTCACAGTTTGCCTTAAAGAAATACCATCTTCATTATGATCCGGAATCAGAAATCATAGCAACGATTGGGGCAACTGAAGCGCTAGATATCACGTTTCGTACTTTTTTAAGTCCTGGAGATGAAGTGATTATTCCTGCACCGGCTTATCCAGGCTATGCGGGACCGATTGAATTATGTGGCGGGGTTCCTATTTATGTAGATACAACTCAGACAGATTTTAAAATTACAAGTGAACAAATAAAAAAACATCTATCTAACCGGACGAAAATGGTGGTCATTCCATATCCATGTAATCCCACAGGATGTGTTTTAACAAAAGAAGAACTCGATGATCTTGTGAGTGTCTTAAAAGATGAAGATGTGATTGTTCTCTCTGATGAAATTTATAGTGAACTTACATATGGGATAAAACATCTGTCAATTGCAGAATACCCAGTCATGAAAAAGAAAACAGTCGTGATAAACGGCTTATCAAAATCCCATGCCATGACTGGCTGGCGAATGGGGTATATTTTATCTGATAAAGACTTAATTAAACACATCATTAAATCGCATCAATACGCGGTGACATGTATTTCAAGTATTACGCAGTATGCCGCTATTGAAGCTTTAACAAATGGAATTAATGATGCCGAACCTATGCGGCAATCATATGAAAAAAGATTAGACTATGTACTTGAACGATTGAAAAATATGGGTATCGACACCGTTCGTCCACAAGGGGCCTTTTATGTTTTTCCTTCAATTAAAAAGTTCAATTTGACCTCATTTGATTTTGCTCACCAGTTACTTGAAAAAGAACATGTCGGTGTGATCCCTGGCGATGCCTTTTCCCCACTTGGAGAAGGTTATATCCGTATCTCATATGCTTATTCACTAGAAAAGCTACAAGAAGGGTTGGATCGACTCGAACGATTTATTCAAACATTAAAGAAATGAAAAAAGAGGGGATTAGGTAAAATATCTAATTCCCTCTAGTCTTCAATCGTTAATGTATTATTCGTTTTTGGATATTTCGGTCCTCTAATTTGAAGTTTTCCATTTCTAAACGTCGCTTTCGTCCGTTGTTTAACAATGGTATAAGGTAAATAAATTGTTCGAGAAGATTGTTGCATCCGTCTTTCATGATAATAATAATGCTCGGCATCGTGATTGGCGTTTGTTTCTTCTTTTTGTATAACCGTAATTCGAAGACGATCTCCTAACATTTCAATATGGATATTCTGACGATCGACACCTGGAAGATCGGCATCAACCACCCACTCAGACTCCGTCTCATAAACATCTACAGGAAAAGAAGTCCATTTCAAAGAAGAACCTTGAAAAAATGAATCAATGGAATCCAAAATACCACGATAAGGCTCACTCTTAAAGAACTCATCCATCCGGCCAAGGAGACCTTGACTAAAATGGAATGGTTTTGGTGGAAGTTTCCTTAATTTATTTTCAGGTTCTTTATTTTGTTCATCCATGATCCTATCTCCTTTTTAAAAATAGTGCTCGGACTCACATAGCCCGCCCCACTATTAATTTATGAGTTTCTTTTGAAGCTTGTGACACTAAAATTGTAATGTGGTTTTCTTAATCTCCCACTGTTTGAAAGCATGAACCAATACTTCATGCGGTCCCCACCCAGGAATGCTCGTTTACCCTCATTACCTTGAGCCGTTTATGCAAGATAAGCAAAAAATGATTAAGACAAAAAGAAGAAATAAATGGATGAATCATTGGTTGTAAAGAAACAATGATAAGAGGGGGTTAAACATCGAAATAAAAGGGTACAAATACGCATAAGGTTGTATGTTCTTAGAAAAAGTGTGACAAACTAATCATAATATTTGTGAGCGATATGACCTTATGTTATGATAAATTTTCGTTGTTTTGTGATAGTTATCACAATCTTATCTTATATTTAAAATGGAGGGTCAATAAAGAAATGACAATGCATAAAGCTAAATTATCAGAATCAGAAGCGATCTTTTCCATGTATGAACAAGCTGTAAAAATCATGAAAGACCAAGGAATTGATCAATGGGATGAAAAATATCCAAGTCATGATCAATTAATTGAAGATATAGAGAATGAAGAACTATACGTTTATACTGAGGATGATAAGTACTTGGCTGCGATCGTATTAAATGAAGATCATGATGAGGAAACGAAACAGATCCCATGGCACTATACAGATGGTCCCTCATTAATTATTCACCGGCTTGTTGTTCATCCCGAAGCGAGAGGGAAAGGACTTGCAAAAAAACTCTTAGCCTTTGCCGAAGATTTTGCACGCGAACATGGATACAACCAAATTCGATTAGATACATACAAAATCAATGTCGGAGCTGTAAAGCTTTATGAAAAAACAGGCTATGAATTGCGTGGAGAAATGGACTTAGGAAAAGAACATCCCTTTGTTTGCTTTGAAAAGAATGTGAAAGTCACGAGTAAAGCTGGAAGGTAACATTAATATTTAAAGCCACAAACCAATTACGTAAATTGGATTTGTGGCTTTTCTAATGTAAAAAAAGGCAGCGGACAGCCGCTACCCTTTTATAGAGATGCTGTTAGAATCGAGACAACATCCTCTTTATTTAACTTTTTAAATTGACCAAATTCACCGTTAATGACGGACTTATCCGCCATGAGATCAACTTTATCATCACCAATTTCATAATCTTTAAGCGAGTTCGGAGCACCGATGCTATTCCAAAATTCACGAAGCTTTGCAATTCCTTCAAGAGCAACATCACGATCGGATTTTCCTGAAGGATCAACATCAAATACGCGTACAGCGAGCTGCTTGAATCGATCCACATTCACGTCTAAGTTGTGTTTCATCCAATTTGGGAAGATGATCGCAAGTCCACCGCCATGTGGAATGTCATAGACGGCTGAAACGGAGTGTTCAATATTATGAGTTGCCCAATCACCTTGGTAACCCATGGATACCATACCGTTAAGCGCCATTGTTCCGCAATAAAGAATGGTTTCACGTAAGTCGTAATTCTCAAGATCATTCACAAGTTTAGGTCCTTCTTCCATCACGGTTCTTAAAATGGACTCGCAGAAACGATCTTGAAGCGGGGTATGTTTTGCTGGGTGGAAATAGTGTTCAAAGACGTGGGACATCATATCCACAATACCGTAGATTGTTTGATTTTTAGGTACAGTGAACGTATTAACTGGGTCTAAAATGGAGAATTGAGGATAAGTCACAGGGCTACCCCAACCATACTTTTCATTGGTTTCCCAATTGGTAATAACAGAACCAGCGTTCATTTCAGATCCTGTTGCCGCAAGAGTGAGAATGGTACCAAATGGTAAGGCTTCCGTTACTTGATGTTTTTTCGTAACAAAATCCCACGGGTCTCCGTCATACTTCGCACCAGCAGCGATTGCTTTAGTACAGTCAATAACACTACCACCACCTACAGCTAGCAAAAATTCAATGCCTTCTTTTTTACAAATTTCTACTCCACGCTTTACTGTAGTTAACCTTGGATTAGGTTCAACACCAGAAAGTTCAAAAAGCTCAACATCTATACTATTTAATAAACCGATGACTTGATCGTAGAGTCCTGATCTCTTAATACTTCCCCCACCATAAACGAGCAAGACTTTCTTCCCGTAATTTGGAATGAGGTTTTTTAATTGTTCAACTTGACCTTTGCCAAAAATCAATTTTGTTGGATTGTAAAATGTGAAATTTTCCACGATATCACCTCATATGTAATTAAATTTAGTGAAGCTATATTTAGAATGGCATAAAGAGGAGTCGAGCGTCAACTAAACGGCTTTATTAGGAAGTGATACAATTAAGCCGGATTCAGAGCGGCGCGACTCCTCTTTGTAGTGGTGCAATTCAGGTTCAGAGCGGCGCAATTCAGGTCTGGAGTGGTGCAATTCATGTCAGATGTGGTGCAATTCCGTTATAGAGCGGTGCAATTCATGTCTGAAGTGGTGCAATTCCCTTTTAGAGCGGCGCAATTCACATCTGAAGTGGTGCAATTCCGTTTTAGAGCGGCGCAATTCACGTCCGAAGTGGCGCAATTCCTCTTCGAAGTGGCTCAATTCAGGTTCAGAGCGGTGCAATTCACATCTGAAGTGGTGCAATTCCGTTTTTGAGCAGCGCAATTCCTCTTCGGAGAGGCGCTGTTCTCATTTAATATTCCACAATTCTTGCTAGAAATACCTCCATTAAGACCCAAAGCAGCTCAATAAGGTCCAGCTAAGCGCATACATATACCGGATAGGTGCCAAATCCTTTATAAAGTCGCGCAATGTGCTCCCCTCAGTGAACATAAAAAGAGCTATACCTTCATTAACAGAAGGTATAGCTCTTACATTTCATAATTTTAACAAAAATGGTCACTTGATTTAGGGACGGACATGCCAAACAATGGACGCAAATATAAGGCTACGTAAGTTCCAAGCATGGCCATGATCGCCCAAACGTATCCATGAAGACTGAATGAAGCGATGCCGCTGAAATAGGCACCGATATTACATCCGAAGGCAAGACGTGCACCGTATCCCATCAATAATCCACCAATAATGGCAGCGGCCAATCGTTTAGCCGGGATTTTTTTGAGTACGAACAATCCACCGAGAGTAGAGGCAACAAAGGCACCGATGATCAAGCCAAAGTCCATCACGCTGGTTCCATCGGTGAAAACAGATTGATGGAGGGCAGCAGCTTTAGGTCCTGACCAATACGCCCAATCTTCCACATTAATCCCTAAGGCACTAGCGGCTTTAGAACCCCATAAGGCAAAGCCAGATGTGATGCCCCATGGACTTCCTTTGACAAATAATGTAGCTGCATTGAGTACTGCAAGAACAACAGCAGCCGTTAAAAGAGGCCATGACCCTCTGAAGATCCGCTTCCAGCCTGTAGTTGTAGGTAGTGACGCCATTTTTGGTGCTTTCCTTTTTTTCTCAACGACAAACGTCATCCAGGTAATGACACCAAAAATGATCATTTGAAGCACCCAACCACCTAACCAGCCGAGTCCCGTACTTGTTGCTAGTGAAAAGGGTTTGAATGATGGCATTTGATTGACCCAGAAGTCAAAGTGCCAAGCCCCAATGACGGAACCAATAATAAAAGCGATAAGAGTAAAGAACATTTCCGTACGGCCGCCACCGACAGCGTACAATGTACCTGACGCACAACCACCGCCAAGCTGCATCCCAATACCAAAAAGAAAAGATCCAACAATAAGACTTGTGCCGACAGGATCTAAGTTTGGTGTCGGTTTTGCTCCAAATAGAGTGGTATTAAAAGAAAAAATAATAGCAAATAAGGTACTAGCAACCGCAAGCATCAGCATATGAGCTCGTATGGCTTCCCCATTTCCGACAGATGTGAATCGTCTGAACGCTGATGTAAAACCGAATCTTGCGTGAAAAAGAGTGACACCTAACAATAATCCTATCCACAAAAGGATACCTTGCTTGATTCCCCCAATCGAAATACTGGCAATACTTAGAATGATAGCTATAATCACAGCACTTATAACAAGCCAAGGTTGAGGAGAACCAAGAGGTACGATTTGTGATTTGACTTTTTTATTTACATTGTCTTTTGACAAAGCAGTAGAAGCTGATGATGAAGACATGTATTACACCTCTTATTCCTATAAAATTAGTTGGTAAAAACTATTCTAATACATTTAAACTAGAAAATAAAGTGAAAAAGACTATAGGCTTTATTTACCACTAAATGTATGCTAAAACTAACCTTTTATGAAACAGACTTATAAGACATTGTCATCGTGCAGTTCCCAAATTTTTTTAAAAACGAATCAGACTAGTGAGATAAGGGTATAGCTATTAAGAGTTATAATTGGTTGTTCAAAAAGTCACCAAATGATAAGCTACGAATCTCGGACGCCCGCTTGTTTTTCCGGTCCTCATGTAGTAAAAACAAGAGGATCTTCAACTAAAATTGCTCACGTCCTGTGGCTGGCGTTGAAGCTACCACATCCTGTGGAATGCCGGTCCTCAGGAACTGCGCGCTCTTATCTTCTTGCTTCTAATTTGCCACCTTTTTGAACACGTATTATAAGAAGGAATGATAGAGATGATGAATCATGATGAAAGATGAACAATTAGATCAATCCGTAGCTCTTTTAATCATTGATATGATGAATACGATGGATTTTCCGGAAGCGGATCTTCTTATTCAGGAGCTCAAATATAAACTACATAATATGGTTGAATTAAAACAGCGTTGTAAACAAGAACACATTCCTGTCATTTATATCAATGACCATTATGATCTTTGGAAATCGGATGTTCATGCCATTGTATCTAAGGCTATGAAGGGAAAGGCCAAAGATATGATCAAGACATTGATTCCAGATGATGATAATTATTTTGTTTTCAAGCCAAAACATTCCGGTTTTTTTGCGACACCGCTTGAATCATTACTTAAGCATTTGGGAGTCGGTTCATTGATCCTCATGGGTGTAGCCGGAAATATCTGCGTGTTGTTTACAGCTAATGATGCTTATATGCGAGATTATAAGCTTTTTGTCCCCCAAGATTGCTGTGCTTCAAATGTCAAAGAAGACAATGATTATGCTTTAAAAATGATGAAAAATGTTTTGAAAGCGAACATATCTCCCCAGAATGAGTTAAATCTTAAAAAAATAAAGAAAGAGGCCTTTAATAAAAAAGAACAGACTTTATATGAAAATTAACGGTTCATGTCTATTCTAGGCTTCCGTTCCTATCCACCTTTTTTAATAAAATGGTAGAAATAAAGTCAACTCCTGCGTTAAGATAAGACTATCGAATAGAAAAGATCGAGTAAACATAGATAGACTTACGGTAGGGAAGGATGACCCATGCATGCTTCAAGAAGCGCAAGGTTTATTAAAAAAATATTTTGGTTATGATTCATTTCGCAGTGGGCAAACGGAAATCATCAGTCGCTTACTTAATCAGCAAGACACGGTCGGAATTATGCCAACGGGTGGTGGGAAATCCGTTTGTTATCAAATTCCAGCATTAATGTTGCCTGGAATTACATTAGTGATTTCTCCACTCATCTCACTTATGAAAGATCAAGTCGATGCACTTGAAAAACAAGGGGTATCGGCGACGTTTATAAATAGTTCTCTCTCAGGTGATGAGGCTTGGAAACGTCTGAGGGATGTATCGGCGGGACGGTATAAATTATTATATGTCGCCCCCGAGAGATTAGAGGTTCCTTCTTTTTTAAATCGCCTCCTTCAACTTAATATTTCCTTAGTTGCGATAGATGAAGCGCATTGTATTTCTCAATGGGGTCACGACTTTAGGCCGAGCTATCGGTTAATCATTAATATGATTCAAAGCTGCACCGTGCGTCCAACCGTTGTCGCTTTGACGGCAACCGCAACACCAAGGGTGACAGCGGATATCTGTGACCTATTACAGATCGGAAGAAAAGAAGTTATTCTAACAGGCTTTGCACGGGATAATTTGTACTTTCAAGTCATTAAAGGGCAGAGCAGACGTGTTTTTATAAATGAATATGTGAGAAAAAATAAAGATCAACCCGGCATTATCTATGCAGCCACTCGAAAAGAAGTGGACAACCTTCATCATTTTTTAAAAAAAGAAGGCATTCAAGTCGGAAAATATCATGCAGGGATGTCTGAAGAGGATCGGCAGAAGAATCAAGAGCAATTTCTCTATGATGATGTGACCGTGCTTGTGGCTACGAATGCCTTTGGTATGGGGATTAATAAATCAAACGTACGTTACGTGATGCATTATAATATGCCTAGAAACATTGAAGCCTACTATCAAGAAGCAGGGCGTGCGGGCCGTGATGGTGAACGGGGGGACTGCATCCTGCTATTTGCTCCAGAAGATATTCAATTGCAAAAATTCTTTATTGATCAATCTGAAATGGATGATGTGTTAAAAAAAGACGAATATCACAAATTGGAGCGTATGATTAGTTATTGCCATACGGAAGACTGCCTACAATCTTATATACTCGACTACTTTGGCGATCAATCGTCTGAACGGTGTGAACGCTGTGGGAACTGTAAGGATGAACGCAAACGGCAAGACGTTACGCGTGAGGCACAAATGGTTCTTTCCTGTATCAAGCGTATTCGTGAGCGCTTTGGTAAAACATTTGTGGCGCAAATCTTAACGGGGGCGACGAATCAACGCATTAAAGATTTTGGATTTGACCAATTATCGACGTATGCGATTATGCGTGATCGGACGCAGAAAGATGTCAGTAGTTTTATAGACTTTCTAACGGCAGACCAATACCTGATTCCCTCTGGAGGAACGTATCCGACGCTTTCGCTGTCTCAAAAAGCGATCAGTGTGCTTAAAGGTGAACGTCAAGTCTTTAAAAAAGAAAATATCAAAGCTGTTAAAGTAACTGTGGATGACGCGTTATTTGAAAATCTGCGGGCCATTCGAAAACAGCTAGCGGCTAAAGAAATGGTGCCACCGTATGTTGTTTTCTCTGATCAATCATTGCGTGATATGTGTGCGAAACTCCCATCATCTGATATGGAATTTTTGATGATCAAAGGTGTTGGTCAGCAAAAACTAGAAAGATATGGCGAAGCCTTTTTACGTGCCATTGCAGAATATCAAGAAAAAAAAGAGGCATCACTTTAGTTGATCATATGATGGAGCACTTCCAGAAATGTAGTCAGGTTAACTTTAAGCGGATCAATGTACGAACAACCGAGTTTCAGCGATTAACCGGTTAAAAGAGCAGATAAAGTATTCATGAACGAAACCTAGCCCCTTACTCGTAATTTCGTAGGTTAATTTGTTAAACTGAATGACTACAAAAAAGAAACCAAATCAGAGCTACATTACGAAAGGAGCTAGTTATATGATAAGGATAGCCCAAAATACGTTGGTTTAAACGTGTCAAAAGAAAAAATTGCTGTTGCTATCGTGTAATTATGACAAAAAAGTGAAAAGTTGCAGGTTGGATGATATTGCCACAGTTTAACCTCTTGATCATGCTTCCTTATTCCTGTACACTATAGGACGTCATCATAATTGCATATCAACATCCTCATCATCGTACGGTGGGGTAGAGGTCGCGGTATCTATGAGTAAGACAGAGGAGACATAGGAAGATCTATGAATCTGTTTGAAAGGATATATCGCCGAAACGAAACTGAGATTCCTAGCTCACTTCGTTGGGGCTGCTGTCGAATAGGAGCAGAACTGTCACATTACAAAGGTAATGTGGTGTGCTATCAAATGGAAGATATAGAGGGTATTTTTTCCGCTTGGATACACAACATCTATGCGGTTTTTTTGTGCTTAAAGAAAATAAGTGTTATTTATTTAAGTATGGTGGACGTTGTTTGTCTACGTAATAAGCGGTTTGCCGGTTGGCAAGCTTATGCCCTTTCTCTTCAAAACTTTTGGAGGTAATAAAGCATCATGTCGATTCAGTCAAATGAGACAACAGGTCTCAAACGTGGTTTAAAATCACGTCATTTAACGATGATTGCGCTAGGAGGCGCCATTGGTACAGGTTTATTTCTAGCAAGTGGGAATTCGATTTACACCGCAGGACCTGGAGGCGCACTTCTTGCTTATGCCATTATTGGTCTTATGGTGTACTTTTTAATGACTAGCTTAGGAGAACTTGCGGCTTACATGCCACATAGTGGTTCTTTTAGTACGTATGGTACGCGTTTTGTTGATCCTGCCTTTGGCTTTGCTTTAGGCTGGAATTATTGGTACAACTGGGCCATTACGATTGCAGCGGAACTCTCTGCAGCAACCATTATCATGAAATATTGGTTTCCACACAGTTCATCCTTTTTGTGGAGTGGTCTATTTCTATTACTCATTGTCTTGCTTAATATCTTATCAGTAAAAGGATACGGTGAATCTGAATACTGGTTTTCATTAATAAAAGTCGTGACCGTCATCATTTTTATTATCATTGGTCTTTTGATGATCTTAGGTATTATGAAAGGTCACACGGCAGGATTTTCAAATTTCACTAAAGGCGATGCACCGTTTCACGGTGGTTTTTTAGCGATGTTTAGTGTTCTTCTCTTGGCAGGGTACTCATTCCAAGGAACAGAACTTCTTGGCGTCGGGGCTGGAGAAAGTGAACATCCAGAGAAAAACGTCCCAAAAGCGATGAAAAGTATCTTCTGGCGTATTATTTTATTTTACATTGTGGCCATTTTTGTTATTGGGATGATCCTTCCCTATGCAGATCCAAGACTTTCATCAGATAGTGTGATGGTCAGTCCTTTCACACTTGTTTTCAAAAAAGCAGGACTTGCTGTAGCGGCCTCTGTGATGAATGCGGTCATCTTAACGGCTGTTATATCTGCCGGAAATTCGGGTCTTTATGCGTCAACACGTATGCTATATGCCTTGGCAGCTGAAGGGAAAGCACCAAGATTTTTAGCCAAAGTGAATCAACGCGGGATTCCAATATATGCCCTTCTTGTTACTGCAGCGATAGGAGCGGTTGCTTTTATTGCCTCTTTCTTTGGAGATGGCGTTGTGTATACCTGGCTGCTTAATGCATCAGGAATGTCTGGTTTCATTGCATGGCTTGGCATTTCCATCAGTCATTATCGCTTTAGACGTGCTTACAAGGTTCAAGGCGGCAACCTGTCGGATCTTCCTTATCGAGCTAAGTGGTTTCCATTTGGCCCGATCCTAGCTGTTATCATTTGTGCGATTGTAGCGATCGGTCAAAATTATCAAGCTTTTACCGGTGGCAAAATCGATTGGGCTGGTGTGTTAACGGCATACATTGGGATTCCGTTTTTCTTGATCATATGGCTCGGATACAAATGGAAAAACAAAACAAAACTCATCCCTTTGGAAAAATGTGATCTGACGCGTCACCAATATGTGAATGATAAGTAATAAAAAAAAGCATTCCACTCATCCATGTGTGGAATGCTTTTTTTATTGTCAAGATACTTTTTCTTTAGATTTGTTAGAATCGACACTTCTTGCATTTCCCATGAGGAAAATAAAAATTAATGTCATGACAATCGGAATTAACGCAAACAGAAAAGTATGTGTAATGGAATCAGACATCGCATGGATGATTTTGTCTAATATAAATGAAGGTATCTTAGAACGATATTCGGGTTGAAAAATTTGATTAACATTATCTATCTTGGCGAGAGGATTTCCGCCTGCTTGTTCACCTTGACCTGCCAAGTGTTGCTGAATGCTTTTCATGGCCTCTTTCATTTTATCTGCAAAAATATTATTCTGAATTGAGCCAAATACGGCAATCCCAATGGTCATTCCAAGTGAACGTAAGAACGTATTGGTTGAATTGGCTGTTCCACGATATTGAGGCTCTAGGTTGTGAATCGATGCCATGGGTAATAATGAAAATGAAAATCCAACTCCAAAACCTGCAATTCCCATATAAAGAATCAGTAACGCATGCGGTGTGGACGGTGACATATTAGCAAGGAACAACATACCAACAAAGAAGGCGATAAAAGAAATAAACATTAAGTTACGAAAACTCGTTTTTGATTGAAAAATACCTCCGATGGAGCTGCCAAGAACTGAACCGAGCATCATTGGCGTTAAAATAAATCCTGCATTTGTGGCGGATCCACCATAAACAGCCTGTACAAAAATAGGAATATAGACCGTTAATATAATGAAAGAACAACCGTATAAGAAAGCAAGGATTTGTGACGCGGCAAATAAGCGCCGTTTAAATAACCAAAATGGTAAAATGGGTTCTTTTGCTTTTAACTCAGTAAAGAAAAAGATGACAAAGAAGACGGCGAAACTAGCGAATAGACTTAGAATTTGCCAAGACTTCCATGCATATTCATGGCCACCAAGTTCGAGAGCAAACATGAGACTGATAACAGAAATCACAAGAGTAATGGCTCCTGTCCAATCAATCACTTGTTTATGGTGTTTAGTAGATTCTTTATAAAACGCCGTGATTAAGGCGAATGAAACAATACCGATAGGAACATTCACATAAAAGACCCAATGCCAACTTAAATAATCAGTGATATAGGCACCAAGAAGCGGTCCAAGAACACTGGCTAAACCAAAGACGGCACCAAAGAGACCTGTCATTTTTCCACGCTTTTCAGGTGGGAAAATATCAAACACAATCGTAAAGGCAATCGGCATTAAAGCTCCACCGCCAATTCCTTGAAGAGCTCTAAAGAGGCTAAGCTGGACCATCGTTTGGGCGATGCCGCATAAGGCTGATCCAATTAAGAAAACGATAAGACCAAATAAAAAGAAACGCTTTCTACCAAACATATCTGAAAGTTTACCGAATATCGGCATACCAGCCATGACCGTAATCATATAGGCTGCGGTAACCCAAATAAATTTATCGAGACCCCCGAGATCCGATACGATGGTTCCCATAGCAGTGGCCACTATCGTATTGTCCATCGCCGCCATTAACATTCCGAGTAGGAGTCCAGTAATAACAAATTTTAAATGACTGCTTTTTATTTCCATTTTTTCTCTCCTTTATTTATGTGATACTCATTTATCGTTATTTTTAACGAAGGATGGCCATGTGAATGTGTTTCTTTTTAAATAAGGACATAAAATTGATTATACCTCTCAAAAAAATATTAAACAAATTTTTTACAAACACATAAATAGAGTCATGACACATGTTCAATATGTACAGAGTATGAACAAGTTTAGAATTTATGATCACCTTATGATTGTGATAAAATAAGAGCAAGGTCAAACGATACATAGTAACATTCTAAAAGTTTAAATGAATGAATGGAGGGGTGAAAGTGAAAGATACCTTACTAACGATTCATGGGTATTCTTGGATGATTTTAGCTGTTTTATTCTTATTAACATGTCTTTTTAGTCGCCAAAAGTTAACCGCCATGATTTTGCGTCTTTTTTACTTAGTGATGATTATTACGGGTGTATGGATGTTGATACTTTACCATTTTCCTATAACACCAATCATAAAATTGTTTCTAAGTCTCATCTTAATCGGCTTTATGGAAATGATTCCTGCTAGAATCCGTCGTGGTCAATCGACAACGGTTCTATGGATTCTATTTGGTATTGATTTTATTGTGATCTTGCTTATGGGGTACCGGGTGATACAGTTTTAAAAAAATGTAGTCCTTTTTAGAAAGGGACTACATTTTTGTTATGTATGTTATTTTAGAAGATCTAGTCAATCCAATACCTTTTAACTACGTTTCCATCCTCTTCCACAAAATCAAAGTCTTCTACTCCACCATTTTTCAAAATGATTTTCTTAGAACCGAGGTTACTCGCATCGCAAACCACCAATATCCTATCAATTCCCAGTTGTTTAGCCTTCTCAATCGATAAGTTTAATAGTTTTGTAGCAAAGCCTTTGCGTCGTTCAGTAGGCCGAATGCCATAGCCTATGTGACCTCCACAATTAAGAAGTTGTTCAGTTAAACGATGGCGTATATTTGAAACACCCAGGATACGGTGATTTACATCCATTAACCAGTAAGTTGAATCAGGAACCCATGAATCAGGTAAACCGATCCCTTTTTCGCTATCTAGAAGACTTTGCACCATACGAGGAAAATCTGAAGGATCTTTTTCTATAACCCATGGGATCATTGTTTCGCCACTTTGCTTCCATTCATGATAAAAGTCTAAATACTCTTTTTCGTACTCGACCGTTGGCTTGACTAAAAACAAAGACATGTCATCACCTCATCTTATAGTTGGTCTTACATTACCACAAGAAGATCCCTTTTTCTATTAGAGATGGTTTGTTGACTCATTTGGCCACTACCTTCATGAAAAAACTTTTCGAACATCTAAGAACTAGATGAATACCATAGGGATAGATGTGGAAATAGTGAATGAATTTTTTGTCAAATAAAATGGCAGTGGAAAGGGTGGGAGACCTTGTTTGTCTATACTGTAAAATCAGGAGATTCCTTATATAGCATTAGCCAAAAATTCAATATAAATTTTGATACACTACGTGCAGTAAATGGCCTGGAGCAATTTCTTCAAGTGGTGCCGGGTCAGGCACTTTTAATTACAACGGATCAATATGTTGTGCAGCCTGGAGATAGCTTTTTTACAATAGCAAGAACGGCCTATGTAACCATTGAAGACATGCAAAGAGCAAATCCGGGAGTCAATTCAAATCAACTGAGGGTTGGTCAAGTACTCAACTTACCGACTCCGCCAAAGACGGTTATCTCAAATTTAAGCTATACGCAATTACGGATACCTTCCATTGATACAGCATTAGTAAATAACTTCGCACCATACTTAACATACGTTGCGTTGTTCGAAATACATTTTAACTGGAATGGGGATCTTAGTACATTAGATGATACACAAGCAGTGACAGCAGCTTGGCAACGTCGAGTGAGGCCCATTATTACTGTGACGAACTTAACAGCAAGTGGTTTTAGCCCTGACCTTGCGACTCGTGCTCTAAATGGAACGACCGTTAGAGAAAACCTTATCAGAAACATTATTAATTATATGACGTCTCATGGTTATGGTGGTGTGAATATTGATTTTGAAGGTGTTCGAGGAGCAGACCGTGTCGTTTATGCGAGTTTCTTACAGGAGTTAAAAAGTCGAATGCCACAAGGAACATCGTTAACTGTCGCGGTGCCTGCAAAAACGGATGACACAGCACCATGGACCCGGGGCTATGATTATGCCGCTATTGGTGCTGCTGTAGATGGCGTCTTTCTTATGGCGTATGACTGGCATTATATTGGTAGCCAGCCAGGACCAACAGCTCCTCTACCTAATGTGGAACAAACGGTACAATATGCCATTAGTCAGATGCCTAGAGAAAAGATCTTTCTAGGTGTTCCATACTATGGTTATAACTGGGTTGTTCCTGTCACCCCTCAAAATCCAGGCTCAGCCATATCTAGCCTAGCAGCAACGAATTTAGCGATGCGGTACCAAGTCCCTATTCAATATTCTACGAGAGACCAAACGGCCTTTTTTAATTACACGGATGAAAACGGACAGTACCATACGGTTTGGTTCGACGATACACGAAGCCTTTTTGCTAAAGCTTTGCTTGCCAAAAGGTATCGCGTGGGTGGGATCGGGGCATGGCAATTAAACTTAAGCTTCCCACAAGCACCTTACGTTTTGACACGCGTTTTTCAAATTCGAAAAGTTTAACAGATTTTAGAAAAAACTCCTCTTCCACAAGCCTGTGAAGCGCGAAGCTCAAGGGTAAGGAGGTCAATTACGTCCTCTAATCTTTTGATGGATTCGGTAAGACATGTTATGTTAGTAACGAGACCACATTGCTTTATGATGTGAAAAACATGAGTTCATCGAAAGTGAGTGAAGAGGATGTCAAAACCCATCATTGGTTTTATTGGAACGGGCGTTATGGGTCAAGGAATGGTACGCAATTTGTTTAAAGCCGATTACAATGTGAATGTCTATAACCGAACAAAAGAAAAAGCAGATGCACTTGTCAAAGAAGGCGCCACTTGGTATGACTCTCCAGCTGAGATTGCAGCAGCGTCAGATGTCATCATTACCATAGTCGGTTATCCAAAAGATGTCGAGTCTGTTTATCTCGAAGATGGAATTTTGGCTCATGCCAAAAAAGGGGCTTATGTGATCGATATGACCACGTCATCACCACAGCTCGCTGAAAAAATATATGAAGAAGCAGCGAAACGGGGTATCCATGCATTAGATGCGCCAGTTTCGGGTGGCGATGTTGGGGCGAAAAACGGCACTTTATCCATCATGGTAGGCGGAGATAAAGAAGACTTTGAAGTGGTTCAACCTGTTTTCGAAGCCATGGGTAAAAATATCGTCTATCAAGGCAAAGCAGGCGCAGGTCAACATACGAAAGCAGCCAACCAAATTGCGATTGCTTCGGGTATGTTAGGTGTTGCTGAAGCCCTTGCCTATGCTGAACATGCTGGACTTGATCCTGAAACAGTCTTAAGTAGTATTTCACAAGGGGCAGCCGGAAGTTGGTCTCTGTCTAATCTCGGACCTAGAATGTTAAAAGGTGATTTTGAACCTGGATTCTATGTCAAACACTTGATCAAAGATATGAAAATTGCCCTTTCTTCAGCTGAATCATTAAAACTAGATACACCAGGTCTATCACTATCAGAAAAACTTTACGAAGAACTCGCCGCTTCCGGTGAAGAAAATAGTGGGACACAAGCCATTTATAAAAGATACAAATAATCACAAATGAAAAAGACTCCGATTGAAACTGCAACTCAACTGTTTGACATCTCGACAGTTGGAAGCAGGTCAGATGGGAGTCTTTTCTTGCCTTACATAACCATCATTTATTCCACTTGATCCATTGATTTGCTTCTAAAATTTGCAAGAATTTAACTAAACGGGCTAATGCCATGTCATCGTCATTCCCAAATTTTTCGACAAAGCGTTTTTCGATATCAAGGACGGTTTGTTTTCCGTCAATTTGACCTACAACAAACTCACCAAGCGCATCTAGTTTAACCTTTCGAAATGCGGGTTGCTTAAAAAAACGAATCGATAGGCGTTCCAGCCAATTTTGACGTGGAATGAGTAAGAAAGCGTCTTGACCATCCACGACTTGAATCCCTTCTCTTAACATGGGAGATAAAAAAAGCATGTTATCTTTTTTCTTCATAGTTAGAACCTCCTCGTATATTAAAAAACTTCCTTCCAAACACAGGAAGGAAGTTATCATCTAATAAATCAATTAAGCTTTTCGTTTCTTCATGCTCACGCGATACAATAACCAACATACAATTAAGAAGAGAACAAATGGAAGCCATTGATTTTGGATCAAGACATTCGCAGGAAGTGGAACTTTAACCCAGATAAGGACGGCAACGATAACCCCAATAAGGGATTCCCCAGCAATTAAGCCTGCTGCATACAACGTTCCTCGTTCCACACTAGCTTCTCTTTCTTGATCTGATTTTGAAAAACGATTGACGAAATAGCGAACGATGCCACCAAAGAAGACGGTCATACTGATATTGACAGGCAAGTATAATCCAACAGCAAAGACAAGTGAATTAACTCCCATAAATTCAACAGCAACCGCAATCGCTGCACCAATAATAATTAAGGTCCAAGGCAAATTACCATCGAAGATACCTTGTACTAAAATTTTCATTAATACGGCTTTTGGTGCTGGCATGGCTTGTGTACCAAATCCATAGACGTTATTGAAAAGGACGAGCATAAAGCCCATAACGAGACCACTAACTGCAACACCTATAAGCATGGCTACTTGTTGTTTCCATGGCGTACCACCAACAAGATAACCTGTTTTTAAATCTTGTGATATATCGCCTGCAACGGCAAGAGCCGTACATACGATAGCGGCAACCGTTAATGTTGCAAGAATACCACTTGCACCGTGTTGGCCAAATAGTTTGAAAACTAAGGCGACAATAAGCAGCGTTGCGATGGTCATACCTGAGACCGGAGAAGATGAACTTCCCACAACCCCGACTATTCGAGAGGCTACTGTAACAAATAAGAATCCAAATATCGCGATGGCAATCGCACCAATAAGGCCAACCTCAGTTAAAGGAACAAAGGCAATGATGAGAATAAGTAAGATAATGCCAAGAAGAACATATTTCATTGGCATATCGTGATCTGTACGCTCGAGTGACTGTTTCCTACCATCCGTATTTTGGATTGATTGAACTGTTTCAGCGATGGTTCTAACAAGGGTTGGAAGAGTTTTTAATAAAGTAATCAGACCACCAGCCGCAACGGCACCTGCTCCGATATAACGAATATAGTTGTCCCAAATAGCTGCAGCATCCAATTGCGTTAAGGCTTCGGTTGCAGGGAATATAACGGCCGAGTTACCTCCACCGAAAAATCCAATCATCGGAACAAGGACGATCGAAGCAAATAACCCACCGGCTGCCATCTGAGCAGCAATACTTGGCCCAATAATGTAACCCACACCAAGTAGAGCAGGGTAGACTTCCATACCGACAAAAGCATTTTTAAAACGCCAGATACCGATATTCAAGTCCGATTTTACCAACTTAACCGCATCAACGATTAATTTTAAAACGCCACCGACTAAAAAGCCGGATAACACCAATTTGGCATTTTGGCCACCTGTTTCACCACTTTTTAAAACTTCTGCACAAGCTGTGCCTTCCGGGTAAGGTAGGATTTCATGCTCTTTAACAATGAGCATTCTACGCAGAGGCACCATCATAAAGACACCTAGAAATCCACCTGTTAGGACAATGAAAATAAGAAGAATTTGTGAGATCTTAATATTAAGTAAAAAAAGGGCAGGCAAGGTGAATACAGCTCCAGCTCCTAAAGCTTCACCCGCTGTTGTCATGGTTTGTACAATATTATTTTCTAAAATGGAGTCGCGTTTAAAGATTCCACGCAAAATCCCCATGGATATAACGGCTGCAGGAATAGACGCAGATACGGTCAAACCGACTAATAAGCCCAAATAGGCATTAGCGGCACCAAATAAAATAGCTAAAATAATACCTAATATAACGGCCGTGACCGTTAACTCGGGTAATGATTTTGAAGCTGGTACATATGGAGTGAATTTCTCACTCTTTTTCTGGCTCATGTTGTCATCTCCTTGAAGTGTTAGAATTATGAGAATATAATGTCAAAAACTCCCAAAAATACAAACCTTGTCTATAGTACAAAAGTCGAACAGGTAATGCAAGACTTTTGTACTTTTTATGCATAGTAATATATACCATCGGTTCAGATTTTTAACCACCATAAGGGGAATTCTCCATTTAAGAGGAAGGTTATATAAGCAAGAATAGCTCTTATTGTTTGTTCGATTTCCTTAATCATGTTTATAGATTAGTATATTTGCCTATATTGAAAGAAAAAGACGAATCTGAGGGATATCGATGAAAAAGCAAAAACTATCGGCTCTTATTTCTATTATTGGTGCATTATTATTTGGAATCGCGACAGCCTTTCACCCCTTACTAACGAATCCATGGGATGTTGGTTTTGCATTCAAAGAAGTGGCGACGCATCATCACTGGATCTTAGATCATTGGTTATTTTTACTTGGTCTGTTTGTATGGTTGCTTGGGTTAATCTTTTTTATGAAATATTCACCTATGCAAGTAAACAGGATTCCCGCATCTCTTTTTATCACATCTCTTGGTTTATGGTGTCTCATTGTTTCTGCTGAGATTGCCGTCTTACCTCAACATCTGAATAAAATTATCCATGGGCAGACATCATTATATCCCCTATGGGGAGCTCTATTTACATGGGGACTATTTGCGGGATATTTAGCGATGATTTTAGTGTACGTTGGCATTTTGATATGGGCCTGTTCATATCATGGTTATGTCAAACTAGTTGGAATAGGAGCTAGTTTATTAGGTTGTCTGGGTGCTCTACTTTCTTTATGGTTTCCGTCATGGTCCTTATACATTCAATTCTTAACCGCACCCTTACCTTATCTTTGGACCCTATGGATGACGGGGCGGACGTTTTTTTCACACTAGAGCTCTGTCTGTGCCTTATAGGCTGGCCAATCGGCAAGTTTTCTTTAAAAAAGGACAAGATGGAGTAAAATATCAATCAGATCAGTAGAATGATTGAAAGCCTGAACCAATCGATCTCATGCGGACAGGTACCCCCCCGCCTAGGAATGCTCGTTTACTCGCATACCTTGAGACGGTGGTCAATACTCGCTGTTAATGCGGGATAAAAGTTAGTACATTAAAACAAGGAGGTAACTTAGTCAATGGAGGATATAGGATTATTGCTTATCCGTCTAGTCATAGGTCTTACATTTGTCGGTCATGGAGCACAAAAATTATTCGGTTGGTTCGGCGGGCCTGGTTTGACTGGGACAGGAGAATGGTTAGAATCGATTGGAATCAAACCTGGAGGGAAAATTTGGGCCATTGTAGCAGGCACTTTTGAGCTCGTTGGAGGTATTTTATTTTTAATTGGTTTTTGGATTCCTGTTGGTGCGAGTTTAATAGGACTTATCATGCTTGATGCCATTTTAACGGTACATGGACCTAATGGTTTTTGGGCGGTAAACAATGGATTTGAATATAATTTAGTCCTTATCGCGATCGTTGTAGGCATCGCGTTTACAGGACCTGGTGGTTATGTTTTATTTAAATAATTAATCTGGTACGCCAAGCAGCATGTAACCATTATAATGAGTCAGCTACTAAAACTGAATTTCATGATGCTAAGTGAGGCCCCAAAATTAATATCCTAGCATCGTACTTTTCAGGCTTCTAGAATGTCCGAGCATATGACTTTGATTTTGAATATCGATATTTTTCAATTATAATAAACGTAGGAATTCGACATAATTGGAGGGCTCTACAATTAAGATTAAGATCGGTTTTTTATTAAGTATCATGTTTCTCGTACTTGTAGGTTGTTCCAATGAACCTACGGCTAAGGATCGAATGAATGAATACGTAAGCAAGTGGAATAAACAAAACTTTTCATCCATGTATGCACAACTTTCAAATGGCGCAAAAAAATCGGTCTCAAAGAAGGCATTCGTTGATCGTTATAAAAATATTTACGATCAAGTAGGTGCGACCAATTTAAAGGTGACAGTTGGCAAACAATCGGAAAAGGATTCAGGTAACAAGAAAACACAGCATATTCCATACAAAGTCACGATGGATACAAAAGCGGGTGAGGTATCTTTTAATGGAAAAGCGACTCTCGTCAAAGAAAAATCAAATGACCATGAGGACTGGAAAATTAATTGGAATCCATCCTTTATCTTTTCTCAATTAAAAAAAGGACAGACCATTCAGGTTCTCGAAGCAGATGCGGTTCGTGGTAATATATTAGATCGGAACGGAAATGCCCTCGCTATTACTGAGAGTGTTCCTGAAATAGGTGTTGTACCTGGCCAGTTAGGTAAAGACAAAGATAAGGTTCTAGATCATACAGCGAAAAAATTAGACATGACGAGAGATGAGATTGATAAACAACTTTCGGCAAGCTGGGTCACGGATGATTCAATTGTTCCTATTAAAAAAGTCAAACCTGACCAAATGGATCTCGTGAAGAAACTCACAAGTCAGAAAGGCATCAGTAAACGAGATGTGGATTCGCGTTTTTATCCATATGGAGAAGCAGCGGCTCATGTCACAGGTTATATACGTCCTGTAACAGCTGAAGATCTGAAGAAACCTGAAAATAAAAATTACAGTAGCACAGATTCCATTGGTGTTGCAGGACTCGAAAATGTCTACGAAAATCAATTGCGTGGTCAGACAGGGTGGACCATTTTAGTTCGTGAAACAAAAACGATTATTGCGAAAAAAGACGTTGAAAACGGCAAAGATGTAAAAACCACCATTGATGTTAACTTACAAAAAAAGATTTATAAACAGTTAAAAGGAGACTCAGGTGCCTCTGTTGCGCTCAACCCTAAAACAGGTGAAGCCCTTGCTCTTGTTAGCTCGCCATCCTACGATCCGAACGGTTTTGTATTTGGATGGAATGATAAGACTTGGAAGAAATTAAATGATGATCCAAACCGACCATTTTCAGCGAAGTTTAATAAAATTTATGCACCAGGCTCGACAATCAAGCCGATTACAGCCGCTATTGGACTCGAAAATGGGAGTATAACGGTTGATGGAAAGAAAAAAATATCAGGTAAAGAGTGGCAAAAAGATAAGAGTTGGGGAAATTATTCAGTCACGCGGGTTTCCAGTCGTCTATCTGAAGTCGATCTGAATAATGCCCTTATCACGTCCGATAATATTTACTTTGCCCAAACAGCTCTCGACACAGGAGCGAAGCAATTTACTCAAGGTTTAAAACAATTTGGCTTTGCTGAAAAAGTCCCATTTGAATTTCCAACACAGGAATCTTCCATTTCAAATAATGGAAAAATCGACTCAGATATACTACTTGCAGACTCTGGATATGGTCAAGGTCAAATTGAAATGTCACCCTTACATTTAGCTGTAAGCTATACACCTTTATTAAATAATGGAAATCTCGTAAAGCCAAAATTAATGAAGGATGACGAAACAACACCGTCCTTCTGGCATAGACAAGTCATGTCCCAGAGTGAAGCGGATGCGATCACTAAAGGATTAAAAGGTGTCATCGAATCACCAAATGGTTCAGCCCATGATCCCGTCGTTAAGGGCATCACAGTGGCAGGAAAAACAGGAACGGCTGAATTAAAAAAATCAAAAGAAGATAAAAAAGGAACCGAAAATGGCTGGTTTGTCGGTTTTGACTATAAAAACCAAAACTTACTCATTAGTATGATGATCCAAGATGTGAAGGATCGCCATGGAAGTCACTATGTTGCAGGTAAGGCTAAACCTCTTTTTAAAAAATAACATGTAACAATGCACCGGGCAGCTCACGCCTGGTGCATTTTACTTTTATGATTGCGGCACTTCGGAGAAGAATTGCGCCACTTATGAGGAGGATTGCGTCACTTCGAAAGAGAATTGCGTCACTTCGAAAGAGAATTGCGTCACTTCGAAAGAGAATTGCGTCACTTCGAAGGAGGATTGCGGCACATCGAAGGAGGATTGCGCCACTTCGAAGGAGAATTGCGGCACATCGAAGGAGAATTGCGGCACTTCGAAAGAGAATTGCGCCACATCGTAATAAGATCACACCAACTCAGACCAACATTGCACAACCACAATAGTCACTTCCCAACCAGATTCAGCTCATCCCTTCAGCTATACTAATCAAACGTTTCATTCCCTCATGAATCTGCCCTTCGTTGTTATACGAGTAACTTAATCTTAGATAATGATTCATCTCATTTTTAGGGTCACAGACGCTTCCGGGTACAAAAGAAATAGAGGCATCCAGACACTCTTTTAACAACTTTTCAATCGAAATGGAGGAAGGGCATTCCACCCACAAGTTGAAACCGCCACTCGGGCTAACCCATTTCCATGATGTTTTTCTTAACTCAAACTCCATTGTTTCTTTTCTAATTTGCAAAGCAATACGTAATTTTTCAATGTGCTGCCGCATGCGTTCAGATTGAAAATAATGAAGGAATATTTTCTGTGTCAATAAGGGACTTCCATTATCGATCAGTGACCTGATCGATAATAAATCTTTTTTTATATTTGGGTGGCATGTTATGGCGGCAATTCGCAGTCCTGGAGCTATATATTTACTAAAACCTCGAATGTAGATAACGTAACCATCTGTGTCATATTTATAAATTGGATGAGGGGGCTCCTCATCAAAATACATATCATAAAACGCATCATCTTCTACGATGAAACATTGGTAGTCTTTAGCTAAATCAACAAGCTGCTTTCGTTGTTCGTCAGGAATGGTGTATCCCGCCGGATTGTGAAAGGTTGGGTTACAATAAAATAACTTTGGTTTGTACTCTTTCATATAAGATTCTATCTGCGAAAGATCATATCCAGATTGAAAAATGTCTACAGGAATAATCGACGCCCCTTGTTGTCTAAAGGCTCCCATGGCCGCACCGTAACACGGTCGTTCCATCAAGATAACGTCTTTTGATGAAATAAAGGCTTCAGCGATTAAATGAATGGCTTGCTGAGCACCTGAAGTGATCAGAATTTGTTCAGGATTAACCGGAAGTGTATGCTTTTCATGAAAGAATTGGGCTAAATACGTACATAATTCAAAATCACCTTCGAGTGGGGCGTAAGTACTTAACACCTTAGGATATTTATCAAATATATCTTTTACATAGTTAGAAAAAAATTGATTTGGTAATAGAGCTGGATCAATTAATGCTTTTGAAAATTGAAACGTAACATCGGCTTGATGTATTTCTGACAAATGGTTTTTTTGAACCAAGGAGTGGACAATGGGATTTGAATGATCGGTGAAATGATATTGCCTTTGGCTACCTACATAATAACCTGATTTGTCTTTGACATAGACCCAGTCATCATTCATTAATAATTGGTATGCCTTTAACACTGTTAAACGATGAATGCCTCTCTCACGTGCAAGTGTCCGAACAGAAGGCAGTTTGTCTCCCGACTTCCATTCCGCAGATTGTATTCGGCTTAGAATATCTTGATAAACTTGCTGATAGAGTGGAAGAGTTTGTTTAATTATCGCCATCAGAAATCACCGCCCAAAGAAATGATCTATCCTTTTTTTCATTATTCTAACATAGTAGACTTCATCTGTTCTATAGAATAAAAACTGTTCTACTTGCTTCCTTTTATAATGTAGAAAAAGGAGGTACATAGCAATGGTCATCGTTAATTACACCATTATGTGCATAATATTTGGAACAACGTTTTTAGCTATTAAAATAGGAGTCGACACGGGTGCACCACCATTTTTTTCAGCGGGTGTTCGGTTCTTTGTCGCAGGTCTTATTATCTTATTATGGATGAAGAGTAGAAAACAAATCTCATTTTCGCTATTACTAAAAAAGGAAATATTTCTAACAGGGATGGGACTAACTTTTTCTGTCTTTGCGGCATCCTACTGGGCAGAACAATATGTCGCTTCTGGCATTGTTGCTGTTTTGTCTGCAATGGCACCTATTCTCATTATTTTGGTGCAAATAATAGTATTAAAAGAGAGAGTACCATCCTTATCTAAACTAGGTTGCAGTATTGCTTTTATGGGTGTTTTGGTTCTCTTATGGCCAAACATTACTGCTAATGCATCAATCTATTGGTTTATGGGCTGTCTAGCTGTTTTGGTTTCGCAAATATTTTTTGCATCAGCCACCCTCTACAGCAAAAAAGTAATGAAAGTATTGGAGGGAACATCTTCTGTTGCAATTAATGGTGCACAGATGATGCACGGAAGTTTCATGTTATTAATTTTGTCATTTTTGACAGAAGATCATCAATCCCTTTTATTCCAAAATAGTCATGCGATGATGGCCCTCTTATATCTGATCATTCTAGGCTCAATGATTGGGCATTCTCTTTATTACTGGCTTGTGATGAATACCAATCCATTATTTCCGTCCACATGGCTATATATCTCGCCAATTCTTGCTTTGTTTGTGGGGGCGATAATCTACCATGAACAACTATCATGGATGTCAATTGTTGGTGGGGGGATTATCATTTGTGGTGTGGCTCTAGCAAACTTTAAAATAATCAAACAGCTGGTTATTAAGCCAAGTTTAGAGCGAGCTTAAAACAAATATGAGCAGAAGCCTCCACCAAATTATTTAGCCGCTAAAGGGAAGGGGCCCTCTCCCATGATATATGACTATATCAGTTTATCACGTTCACTATCAAGTGGCAGAACAACTCCCCCCTTTCAACATCTTCCATACTATAGTACATCTCTTAAACGAACCAAAGGTAAGGAGTTTTCAGTCAATTCCTAGAATAAAATAAGGACGCCTCAAGATCTCCTTCAACCTTTATTGCAATATTTAATTGTGAGGGGATGTTACTCATCCCTCACTATAAACTCTATACCTCCTTCATTTTATTCCTCATCTACCTCTTGTTCTTCAAGTTTTTGGGTAATGAGTTTGTCTAATTCATAAGCGATTTTAGGTAAATTTCTATTGAATTCCGTGTTGTACCTTTCAAATGTTTCAAGAGCATGATCCAATACAGATTGTTCCATTTCAGATAAAGCCATATCCAAAATGATTTGCTCCTTTGATTTCCCTTCCCATGAGTAATTGAAAAGAAATTCACTAGATTGCACGTATTTTTTGTAGTCATCTTCGGATGGAAAGTCTTTTCTTGTTTTCATTACCTTACGCTCCTTTAAGCTTTTTAACCATCTAACGAGTTAGGTAAGTGATCGTCGGGATGAGTGAATTAACAACTCACTTTATAATGAATTGGATTTACTAGATGATATGAGGTTATCTTAGTCTACCATAATAGCAGATTTGCTTTTATCATCTTAAATGAACCAAATTTCAGGAGTTTTTCGTCAATTCCTTGTATAATAGAATAAGGACGTTTCATCTTACTATTTTGAGATCTCCTACATTCTTTATTGCCGAAATATATACATAATATGAGGGGATGCAGATGGATACAAAATATTTAGATTTACTCGCTGAAAAATATGATTGTGAAGAAAAAGTAGTCACCGAGATTATCAATCTAGAAGCTATCTTAAACTTACCAAAAGGAACGGAGCATTTTGTCAGTGACTTACACGGAGAGTATAAAGCGTTTCAACATGTATTAAGAAATGGATCTGGAAATGTTAAAGAAAAAATCAAAGACCTTTTTAAAGACGAACTTTCAAAAAAAGAGGTCGATGAGTTTGCGACACTCGTTTACTATCCTGAAGAAAAGATTTTACTTATGAAAAACTTGCTTGAGGATAGCGAGAGACTCAACCATTGGTATGCAAAAACCATTGAATGCATGATTAAATTAGTTTCTTTTGCCTCATCGAAATACACGCGTTCCAAAGTTCGTAAAGCGTTGCCTGAACAATTTGTCTATATTATTGAAGAACTGTTATACAAAACGGATGAATTTACGGATAAAAAAAGCTACTACACAAAAATTATTCAACGTATTATGTCTCTCGGTCAAGCGGATAAATTGATTACTGGACTCGCCTACACCATTCAGAGATTGGTCGTGGATCATCTACATGTTGTGGGAGATATTTACGATCGTGGTCCTGATCCAGCCAGAATCATGAATACATTAATGAAGTATCACTCTGTTGATATTCAATGGGGGAATCATGATATATTATGGGTCGGTGCGTATGCAGGGTCGAAAGTGTGCCTAGCCAATATTATTCGGATCTGTGCGAGGTATGATAATTTAGATATTATTGAAGATGTTTATGGAATAAATTTGAGACCTCTCCTCAATCTAGCGGAGAAATATTACGGTGATAATCCAGCTTTCAGGCCAAGATTGAGTTCCAGTGACAAAGATATTTCTGAAGATGAAATTTTACAAATTACAAAAATCCATCAAGCGATTTCAATGATTCAATTTAAGCTAGAAATGCCCATTATACAGAGGCGTCCGGATTTTGAAATGGACCATCGATTATTGCTGAACAAGATTGATTATGATCATAAGACGATTACGCTCCATGGTAAAACCTATCCATTACAAAATACATGCTTTGCGACGATTAACCCGGAACATCCTGAGCAGCTTTTAAAAGAAGAGGAACAAGTGATTGAAAAACTATTGTTTGCGATTCAGCACTCAGAAAAACTTTCGAGACATATGAATTTTCTCGTCAGGAAAGGGAGTCTTTATTTAAAATACAACGGAAATCTACTCATACACGGGTGTATCCCTTTAAATGAAGATGGAACGATGAAGAATATGACGATAGAAGGAAAAGAATACTCTGGGAAAAACTTACTTGATACGTTTGAACACTACTTACGCTATAGTTTTGCACACCCAGAAGAAACCGATGACCTTGCAACCGATATGATTTGGTATTTATGGACAGGGGAAAATTCATCACTCTTTGGCAAAAAAGATATGACAACGTTTGAAAGATATTTTATTAAAGAAAAAGAAACCCATATTGAGCAAAAAAACCCATATTATCAATTGCGTGAACAAGAAGATACATGTAAAAAAATCTTAGAAGAATTTGATTTAGATCCTGAGCAAGGGCATATTATCAATGGTCACACGCCAGTTGAAGAAATTAATGGGGAAAATCCAATTAAGGCAAATGGCAAAATGATCGTCATTGATGGAGGGTTCTCAAAAGCCTATCAACCGAAGACAGGCATAGCTGGTTATACGTTATTATACAATTCATACGGTATGCAGCTAGTTGCCCATAAACCTTTTACATCAAAAGAAGATGTTCTTCAGAACGGTGCCGATATTTTATCTGTCAAAAGGCTCGTTGATCGAGAGCTCAGAAGAAAGAAAATATTAGAAACTAATGTTGGAAGGAAATTACTGGAACAAATATCTGTGTTAAATGATCTTTTAGAATATAAATACATGAAATATTGACCTTGAACAAAGTTATCATCAACGAAACTGGCCTCCCAGTGGTTGAATGCCTGAACTAATCGGACTTATGCGGGTAGTTATCTCCCGCCTAGGAATGCGAGTTTTCATTCATTACCTTGAGGTGGGGTCAATGTTCGCGTTAATCCAGGATAAAATGACCGTGGCAAACTTTTTTATTGCCACGATTTTTTATGAAAAAAACTCCTTGATACTGTAGATAGAGATCCTACGACTCGTAAATTGTTTTAACCGAATTCATTTTTCATTTGCCTCTAAAATCCAGCTTTCTTCCCAATTCTTTCAACCAATCGGTGCAAATCATCTGGCTTATGAAATTCAATAGGTGAAAAGCCTTTTTCAAACTGTATGGATTCTGCTTCCACAACGAGGACATACCGGCCGTTTACTTTCGCAAGATGCAGGTTTTCACCAAAATCAGCGAGCAGCCCTTTGACCGACGTATTGCCGACTTTCATCTGCAATTCAGCATCGGGTGTATGTTCAACAATTTGAGCAGTAGCTTCAACGACTTGTTCCGTTGTGAGACGTTCTTGTATGTCACGTGTTTCACTTGATTCCCATATTTCCATTGCTTCTTCAAATTGCTGACGTTCTTGACTCTCTTCAGGTAGCTCCTCATGAAAATGCTCCTGTACCATCGTTTTGACTTGTTCTTTCATGATCATTGGCATGGATTCTTCATAATCCACGAATTTTAAAAAGTCTTCGAAGTAACGAGCATGGGAAGCCTGATGGATCTTAATTTCAGTTTCCTCGATCATGCCTTCTTCAGGCATGTAGGGGTATTGGATCGATTTCATATTCTTTGTTGTAATCGCCATTTCAACTTTATGAATAAGCGAGTCTTCGTCTGTGATGGAAGCCACTTTTGGTTCAAAATCGCATTTCATAATAAAGAGAAACCGGTCATCAAAATATTTTCTTGGAACGGCTGTAGCTACAAGGAAGGCGCCGCCTCGGACTGCACTGGTATCTAAATAAAGGCGAATAAGTTCTTCACTGTGGGTTCTAAAGTCTTCCTTCGTGTCAGCTATGAGAGTTCGATGAAATAAGTTATAGTTAGGATTCGAAGTTAGCTCATGGCCCGGTTCAACAATAAAATAACCGAGCTTTGTTGACACTTGATCTGATTTTGGATGCTTGTCCACTTTTCGTTTCACAATTTTTGCTAATTCACCATCTAAGAAGTCTTTAAGACGACTTGTATCATAGTCACTTCGATCCAGAGTTTGATAATGTTTAAAGCTTTTATTGAGTTGATCCTCTTTACCATTGACTTGTATCACAAAAAATGATAAAAAATCGATTTGAAAATCCATTTATGGTCACCTTTTTTCCTTCATTATCGATCTTGTAAAATACTTAAACGGTCTAACTAAGTATTAATAAAGTGAAACTTAATCAGTGGGTTTTTTTTCATCTCTCACTGGTTGTAAGTCTGAATGAATCGGACTCATGCGGGATAAACTTTATAAATAGGACTAAGCGTCCTTCTTAATCAACTCCCTAATTATACCTGAATTCCTTTTTTCATATAAGCAAAACTTCAATCATTGGTTTTTCCGCTAATATAGTTAACCTAAATCAATCTGGCTGCTGCAAGCAATCCATCCAAACATCAACATCTCATTTTTCTCGGAGTTTGTAAGGTGGAAAATGAGATAAAGGATAAATCTGCATGTCCGACCACGCATAACCATTGAGTAGAAGGATAAATGAAGGTATACTTTATATATGACCTAATGAAGATGTACTGGAGATGTAAAATATAATGACTTTTTTAATTGGATTATTAAGTATTATTATCATTGATATAGTGCTCAGTGGCGATAATGCGGTTGTTATTGCCCTTGCTTGTCGGAATTTACCTAAAGAAAAGCAACGGCCAGCCATATTAATAGGAAGTGGCGGAGCCATTTTGCTAAGAATTATTCTAACGTTCATTGCGTTCTGGCTTCTTGAACTCCCATTGTTAAATATGATTGGGGGCGTTCTATTACTCTATATTGCGATTCATTTATTAACGAGTAATGAAAATCCCGACTTGAAAAGTAGTTCAACCTTATTTGGCGCTGTCCGTACCATTATTATCGCTGATTTTGTCATGAGCTTAGATAACGTTGTGGCTATTGCTGGTGCTGCACATAACAATGTTCTTCTAATTATTATTGGCCTAGCCATAAGTATGCCTCTTATTATTTGGGGAAGTCAGCTATTAATGAAATTGATGGAAAGATTCCCAGTCATTGTAACCATTGGTGCGGCTATATTGGGCTATACGGCGGGAGAAATGATCTTTAAAGACCAATTGATTGATCAATGGTTTCAAACCGATTTAATAAATAAAGGGATAGCTGTTCTGTTTGCCCTTTTAGTTGTCTTAGCCGGCTATCTTATCAATAACAATAAGAAAAGTAAAAAAAAACATGTGAATGAACATCAAACATTGAGTAGATAACGAAAGATACACCAACGGAGATGATAAGATGAAAGAAAACGGACAGGTTGATTTTGGAGTAAATAATGGACAACTATTACCCTGCTCTAAATGGCCTAACGGGGTTTCGACGGATCATAGAGATCCAAATCGGCGAATGGTGCCGTTGTCCTACAAAGAAGTGTCAATGGATACGGCAAATAGCTATTTACAAGACGTGTTATCAACCATTCCTAAGACAACAATAAAAGTCAATGATGGTCATTATGTACACGTTGAATATAAAACACCCATTCTAAATCTGCCTCATGATGCGGAATTTTATTTTGATGAAGATAAGAAGATTCTTCAATTTCGTTCTGTTTCGAGAGTGGGAATAGCGGATTTTGGAATGAATAAAAGGTGGTTGCAAGCCGTTTACTCACGGCTTTTAAAAAAGCTGACAATACATCACATTAACCATGAGGATGGTGGATCAGTTGGATAAATTATTTATCGTGCTAGGTGCGATTTTTTCATTTTTATCGGTCGCTTTTGGGGCTTTTGGGGCTCATATTCTTAAAGAAAAACTGTCTGAACACGCTCTATCAATCTTTCAAACGGGTGTGCAATATCAAATGATGCATGCTCTTGGTCTTATTCTAATAGGAATTTTGGCAAGTAAAGTCATCAATGGACCTTCTCAATCTCTTCACTGGGCGGGCATTTTAATGGCTTTAGGCATTGTCGTGTTTTCAGGAAGTTTATACGTACTGAGTACGACAGGGATCGGTATTCTCGGAGCGATTACGCCAATCGGTGGTGTCTTATTTTTAATTAGCTGGTTCCTTGTTATCCTTGCTTTTTTACGAGCGTAATAAGGTTACCTTAGAAAGTTGATGTATTTAAGAAAGAGATCTCCCTCTAAAAGCGTTAAGCGTACCGAGCAGCAGTAAGGGGAAAACGGATTTCGGTTAGTTGATAGCTTAAAAGCGTTTTTCTTGTTACGTTGATAAACACTATTATTGACTCATTTGTGTAGAGTATGACAATACACGAATACGTTAAAAACCAACATAGATAGTTAACATAGCGATTAAAAAAAGCCTTCAGAGTTTCTGAAGGCTATTCTCTTGTTGTCTGAGGACCAAACGGATAAGAGTAACTAATAGGTCCTTCAAATGTAACGTAATTAACAAATACCATAGGAATGATATAGCGTGTGCCAGTTGGCGATTCACTTATGATAACATGGTCACGTCCAGCGGCTTCAAGTTCTCCTCTGAAAATTTTTGCATTCCATTGATTATTATTTTCAAATGTCGCATAGACAGTGACAGGTTTATCTAAATTTAATCGAAGAATATTTTCAATGTAGGATTGTTCAAATAATGGTAATTGAGGGGTTGATGGCTGCGTCGTAAACGATGGAAACGGAAAGGCTGGTTGTTGTTGTTGAAAGGTAGGTTGTTGTTGCGTTCCAGGCATGATACTTGATTGTCCTGGAAAAATGGTTGTCGGAGATCCAGTTATTTGTGGCTGCATGTCTTGTTGCATACCTTGTTGTTGCATGCCTCCTTGTTGCGGTATACCTGATGATTGACGTTGCTGATCTTCTGGAAAAGATGAATAATAACTCATATCATTTCACTCCTTTAGTTGGCTAAATGTACCAGTGACAAAACGTAAAATGAATTGATCCTAAATTAAGCGCTATTTTCTACTAGTGTTGACAGTACATTTTTATAAGCTAGTAAAGACAGGTTCTTAATATACTTCAGGACAAGCAGACTCAGTCGGCTGATAAAAACAATGAGCTTTATATCTGCCCGAATTCCATTGATTGTACCACTGAGCTGGGCATGAAGCAGGCGGTTGAAAAAACCACAATGCATTTGAAGCAGGATGAAATCTAGCACCATTTAAGACTTTTCTTGCCAAACGTTTATCTTGTTCCCTGGCGGCTTGATAGAAATAGCCTTTTTGTGTTGCTTCAAATCCACCAGGGCTTTGGAAGACCATTTGCCTTATGTTTCGAACATCTCTGAAATCCAAACAATTACCTCGGACACGATTAACACCCACATTTCCAACCAATTGCATGCCCAGTAATCCATCACCTTCAGCTTCCGCCCGCATGAGCCTTGCTAATAAAGAAACATCGTTTTCAGTGTGTTGAATAACTGCCATTCGTTCACCCCCAGTTATGGACCGCACTCTAACACCTAATTTATGAAGAAGTAGATAAATTCATGACAAATAAAATATGTCATGACCCTATTTTCATATCATTATATATAGAAGTTGTGATAAGGTGCTTATAAATTTACTAACGAATTAGGTCTTTAATCCGCTTAGGCAGCTAGAACGTCTAAAAATAAAATTCTCTTTATCAAAAATTGAGCAGTAGACTCCGAATAATTATAGAAGCATTAGAAAAACCGAGCCTTATGGACTCGGTTTTTCTTAAGATCAAATTACAAAGCCATCATTTGGCTAAAACGTTCCTTAGATAGCAAGGTCCCTACAAAGAACGAACCAAACTCGCCGTAACGGGCACTGACTTCGTCAAATCTCATTTCATAGACGAGTTTTTTGAATTGAAGCGCATCATCGCCAAATAAGGTGACGCCCCACTCCCAATCATCAAAACCAACAGAACCCGTAATAATTTGTTTGATTTTCCCTGCATAAGAGCGGCCAATTAAACCATGGCTTTTCATTAGCTCACGTCTTTCTGACATAGGGAGCATATACCAATTGTCTTCGCCATCCCGGCGCTTATCCATAGGATAGAAACAAAGATACTGTGTTCTTGGCAAAATAGGGAAAAGGCGCGATTTAATACGTGGATTTTCCATCGGATCCTCATCGCTTTGCCCTAAATAATTACTTAATTCAACCACTGAAACATAGGAATGGGCAGGAATGGTCACTTCAGCAAGTTTTGTTTTATTAAAGGCTGTTTCAAGGGCATTTAAATCATCCAAGGTTGGTCTAAGCCACATAAAGACAAAATCAGCTTTTTGACCAATAATCGAATAGAATGCATAGCTTCCTTTCTTTTCTTTCTGAATAAGATCCCATTCATTTAGAAAAGCATAAAATTCTTGAAGCGCTGATTCACGTTCATCACTGGATAGACTTTTCCATGCTTTCCAATCAATAAATCTGAAATCATGTAAACAATACCAACCATCTAAAGTTTGAGCTGCTTCACTCATGTTTTATATCACTCCTGTTCGGACGAAATAGTCAAAAAAAGGCTTGTCCAATTATTAAAATAATGATCTTATCATTATTGACAACTTTAACTATAGCATAATCATAATAATCAATGCGAAGTGGATGAATTTGAGTTCACTAAATTGTCATAATTTCAAAAGGAGTTCTTTTCCTATATAATTCGATATAATAAGAGTAGAGGATCATGAAACTTTCAACATTGACGATGTCCATGACGTTACTCCACTTATGACGATTTGAGCAAGGTTTCTCCCATGTAGGTATTTATTTACTCGATAAATCCGGGATATAAAGACACAAAAGGCAAGAATATTTTGAATGGAGGAGATCGATATGAGCACACTTTTTGATCAAATGAAGATTCAGGTAAAAAAAGAACAACCCAGACTGGTCTTTCCAGAAGGCCATGACGGTCGTATCTGTGAAGCAGTTCAAAGACTCGCGGAAGAAGACATTCTTTTTCCTATTTTAATTGCGAAACGGGATGAATGTCCGGCATACATACAGGATCTCGAAAAGAAAGGTAAGCTTTTCATTAAACATCCAGAAGAGGATCAGAATTTGGATCAGTTAGCAGATAAACTGGCTGAACGCAGAAAAGGAAAGTTAACAAAAGAAGAAGCGGAAAAATGGCTGCAAGATGAAAATTATTATGGAACGATGCTAGTTTACACCGATCAAGCAGCAGGACTTGTCAGTGGCGCAACACATTCAACTGCAGATACGGTCAGACCTGCCTTGCAAATTATTAAAACAAAACCAGGAGTACAGCGGACATCTGGTTCTTTTATCATGCTAAAAGGGGAGGAACAATTACTGTTTGCAGATTGTGCGATTAACATAGCCCCTGATAGTGAAGTATTAGCAGACATTGCTATAGAAAGTGCTAATACAGCTAAGGCATTCGGCATGGACCCTAAGATTGCCATGCTCAGTTTTTCAACAAAAGGTTCAGCGAAGGCTCCTGAAACAGACAAAGTGATGAAAGCTACAAAGTTAGTTAAAGAGAAACGTCCGGATTTATTCATAGATGGAGAATTCCAATTTGATGCGGCTTATGTGCCAGAGGTGGCTCAGACAAAGGCCCCTGACTCACCGCTTAAAGGCAAAGCGAATGTTTTTGTCTTTCCAAGTCTTGAAGCCGGAAATATCGGCTATAAGATTGCCCAACGTCTTGGCGGATATGAAGCCATAGGACCTATCTTGCAAGGTCTAAATCAACCTGTGAATGATTTATCAAGAGGCTGCAATACAGAAGATGTCTACAAACTGGCGATCATTACGGCCATGCAATCTGTCATGGACTCATCTAAAAAAAATAAAGTAAAATGACCGGTTTAGCAGGAATACATCATTAGTCTTCGAATTCATAGATAGAACGATTTTAAGGTGGTGTGGACAGTGAGAAGACTTTATTTTGATCTTTTTGAAAATGATCAACCAGCCCTTCATTCCTAAGAACAGGGATGATATCAATTTGATCATGCCTTTCTTAGCGGGAATCGATTTGAATATCCCATGAAGAGAGGAATGGGCCAGGATGAAAGAATCAATCATAGGGGCATGTTGCCTAACATTAGCTGCAAGCATATGGGGTAGTATGTATGTCATTAGTAAATATATTTTAATGTATGTTCCACCCATCACATTACTTTGGTTTCGTTATGTGATCGCTTGTCTTTTACTATTCGCTGTTATGGCGGCTAGCCGCAAGGGAAAAAAGATGAAGCTGCTTTCCAAAAGAGACGGGTTATTATTTATGTGGATTGGTTTTATCGGTTATTTTATCTCCATAGCCTTCCAGTTTATTGGAACAAAGTTATCAGATGCTCATACCGGGGCTTTGATAACGTCATCAACACCCGCTTTTATTGTCATCTTTGCTTGGTTTGTCTTGAAAGAGAGGATCACCGCTCGCAAGCTCCTTTCTCTTATCGTGGCAACGATCGGTGTGGTGATTTGCATTGGAGGTTCACCAAGAGTCGGGACTTACGCTTTAGGTAATATCATTTTAGTAGGGGCTGCTGTGACTTGGGCACTCTTGTCAGTCTATGTTAAGAAAGCATCTAGAAAGTTCTCATCACTCATGATAACGACGTACTCAATGATTTTTGCCCTCTTGTTTTCAACACCATTTATGATAGTAGAACAAATGAATGAGCCTATGACAATAAATCAAACACCCATCATTTTAGGTATCTTGTATTTAGGAACGGTATCAACTGCAGGAGCGTTCTTTCTATGGAATAAAGGGTTAGAACTTATGGATGCAGGGATTGGTTCATTATTTCTTTTTCTTCAACCAATTGTTGGAGCCATCCTCGGCTGGTTGTGGTTAAAGGAGACATTGTCCTATTCTTTTTATATAGGGGGCTGTTTTATTCTAGTAGGAATTATTATCGCGACTAGAAGGAAAGAACAATCTGCCAAGAAGAGGCCGAACACGAACAATAAATTAACGTCATAATTAAAAACGGATCATCCGAGTGGGTAGCGGATGATCCGTTTTTTTTAGTTTCTTTGAAGACGAAAGCCTTCATCTTTTAAGTAAAGAGCAGCGTCCTCATGGGAGCCGAAAGAATCGACTAAATTATTTCCAGCGTAGATGGTCCACGCCTCATCTTCATGAATCAACTGTAGCGTTTGTTTTTCACGATTAATCCACGTTTCCTCTTCTGGTTTTGGTTGTCCTTCTTCAGAAAGAGAAAAAATGGCATTTTCCACAATTGAGTGAAGCTCTGCTTCATTGAAATCCCGTATATTGACAAAGCCTTTGTCATCGGTGGGATAGCCTTCTAATTCTCCCGCATAGACATACCCATTTCCATTAGGATGGAGATGATAAACGACATTTTTCTTTTCTTTCACACTGTCATTATATTGGAAATTCACGCGTCCAAGCGAAACATCACGACGTTCTAATTCTGGAAAAGATTCAATAATCTCTAATTTTTGTTCGAAAGTAAGCATAGTTCCTCCATGTAGTTAGGTTATGACAAACATTATATCCTATTTGAATAAGGATAAGCCAATCTTCCCTGATATTTTAGGACGAATTCGGCCATAATAAAAGAAAAGTCGATCCCCGAGGTGGATGATAATGATTTATATTTATAACGATTATGGCGGTACACATACAACGGCATTAGCGGCAGCTTATCACCTAAACAAACTTCCAAAAGAGGGTAAGCTCACAAAAGAACAAATATTAGAAACACCATTTTTTAACAAACTAAAGACTAGTGATATGGGCGTTCTATTTTTTCATGGGATTGACTCGGATGGGAATTCCGTTTATACCGTTGGTCGCGGGGCTGCGAAACAAATGAAACGACTCCTTAAAAGTCTAACGGAACTTTTACAAGAAAAATATAACGGAACGGAAAAAGTCGTTCTCTCAAATACCTCTCCAACCGTTCCCATCACGATGACCTTTGGAGGACTTTTCTCAAGAAGACTACATATTGATTTTATTGGAGTTCCTTTGCTTGTGCTAGGGGCTAAACAATGCTGTCACGACATCCTTAGAGTGGTTGAACATACCAAATATGTAGGCAAAACAACATCAGCAAAGCTCACTGTTTTGGATAATAAAGAATTTAAGTAAAAATGACTCGAAGCTGGTGTCTTATCAGCGACGAGTCATCTTATTTAATGGATCATTTCTTTCTCTAATTCTTTGATAATATCCCCTGAATAAGTTTTGTTCAGAAGACGATAATAATGGAGATGAAATCTCTCCAAATTGTTGAATCACTTGAAGAAGAGTGACGATAAAACTTTGAACCGTTAAAGATGAACCGGAAATTTCCTCTAAAGAGGCCATTTTTTCTGGAACAATTTTTGGATAAACAAATTTCGTCTGTTCTCCTCTTAGACCACGATCATAAAACGACTTAATGAGTTCCGCCCGCTTCGATCCACTGCCTGTAAGACAAAGATAAATTTGAACTGCGACGCCTTTTCGAATCCGTCTTTGCGATATCCCCGCAAATTTTTTTCCATTTACACTTAAATCATAACGGCCAGGACAATAGGAACCGACGATTTCCTTTGCTTCAAAGGAAACATGGATGGGTTCAAGACACATTTTGATGAAATCGACCATAGCCTCGAAACTTTCATCAATCGATAAACTCCGGGTTTGCTCAGAAAAAATAAGGGAAATATTTAACACGCCTTCATCTAGAACAACCGCAAGACCACCTGAATTTCGTGTGACACAATGGTAACCCTGCTGTTGAATCGCATGAATACCGTCTTGCAAATGAGGGAGACGCATGTCTTGTATACCAAGAATAACGGTTTGATGATGGACCCAAGTACGAATCACAGGAGCCGATTCTCCGGATCCAACAGAATGGCACAATGTATCATCCATGGCAAACGACTGCATGCCATTAAATGAAGGGCCAAGAGTTGATTGATCAATCCAACGCCACGTAGGTTGATAGAGAAGTGATGTCATAGAATTTTCCTCTTTACATATTAAAGTATTGAACTAAAAGGTGACTTCATTATATCAAATTTGAACAAGACGAGAGTGAAGATTAATCTTACTTGTTCGACAAAATAACTCTTCATTCCATTTTTAATAGGGACAAGCTATAATAATAACATGACAGAATTGGGGTGAAGAAAATGGCCCAACGTATGACGAAACTTAGTGAAGAAAAAGTGTTTAAAGATCCCGTTCATCGCTATATTCACGTTCGAGATCGATTAATATGGGAGCTTATTGGAACAAGTGAATTTCAAAGGTTAAGGCGGATTAAGCAGCTTGGAACGAGTTACTTAACCTTTCACGGAGCTGAACATAGCCGTTTTGGTCATTCTCTAGGAGTCTATGAGATTACGAGAAAACTGATTAACGTTTTCGAAAAAGAACCAGAATGGGATCCGAATGATCGTCTCCTCTGTCTTTGTGCAGCCCTTCTCCACGATATTGGCCATGGACCTTTTTCTCATTCCTTTGAAAAAGTATTTCAGACGGATCATGAGCATTTTACAAGGGAAATGATTCTCGGGCAAACAGAGATTAATGCTGTACTAAGGAAAATAAGTGATGATTTTCCACGGAAGGTATCCGATGTGATTGGGAAAACGTATGAAAATAAATTGGTCGTAAGCATGATTTCAAGTCAGATTGATGCTGATCGAATGGATTACTTGCTTCGGGACGCCTATTATACAGGGGTAAGTTATGGGAATTTTGATCTAGAACGTCTTTGGCGAGTCATGCGTCCACGTGAAGACCAAGTTGTGATTAAAAAAAGCGGCATGCACGCCGTAGAAGACTATATTATGAGCCGTTATCAAATGTATTGGCAAATCTACTTTCATCCAGTCACGAGAAGTGCGGAAGTTATTTTAACAAAAATCCTGCATCGGGCAAAAACTCTTTATCACAACGGATTTAAGTTCAAATATGTACCAACGCAGCTTATGAGCCTTTTTGATGGACAAGTCACAGTCGAAGATTATCTCAAACTAGATGAGGCTTTAATTTTATATTACTTCCAAGTTTGGCAGGAGGAAGAAGATCAGATTCTGAAAGATCTTTGTTATCGTTTTATGAATCGTAAGTTATTTAAATACATTGAGTTTACGCCCATGGATTTAAGTTTATATGATGAACTTCGTGAGACATTTTTAGATGCAGGCTTAGATCCGGATTACTATCTTGTTGTCGATTCGTCATCTGATTGCCCATACGATCTCTATCGTCCTGGGGAAGAAGAAGAGAAATTGCCCATCTATTTGGTGATGCCAGATTCTCAATTGCGTGAACTGTCCAGAGAATCGGATGTTGTGGATTCCATCACAGGGAAGAAGCGAACAGACCATAAACTTTATTATCCATTGGATGCCATAATGGCACTGCCGAGTCATTCCAAAGCAAAGAAGAAACTGAGATCATTACTATCAATATAAATGAAAAAAGAAGATAAGGAGGAGTTCAAGTGCTTGAGGATCATGCGAAAATTGTCTCGTTGCTAGAGCAAGCAGGCGAAGTCGTCGGTCGAAAAAAATTACAAAAAATCATCTACATATTAAAAAAATGTGATATTCCGTTCCAAGAAAAATATCATTTTCATTTTTTTGGCCCTTATTCTGAAGAACTGTCCCTCCGAATAGAAGAATTATGTAACTTAGGATTTGTCAATGAAGTAAAAGAAACAAAAGGCGGCTATTATCAATATCGGTATACTTCAACTGAGACATCAAAAGAATTTCTTTCTCACTTCGATATTCATATGGAGACGATTGAACCTCTCATCCAGGAGTTAAATAACCAGAATTCGAAGTTTCTAGAACTCGTATCTACGATTTTATATTTTGATGACCTCTCTCATGAAGAAATTATTGAAAAAGTACAAGTGGTAAAGAAAAAACAAAACTATTCTTTGGACGATATCGAAGAAGCTTTTTCTTTTATCACATCCATAAAACGTCTGAACACAAAAGTGAGCTAATGATCTTATTAGTTCATTTTTTTCTTTTTCCTCTTCATAAAAAAACGACATCATCTAGAGTGTAGAATCCCATACTGTAGTGGCATAAGATAATGGTACGGATAGCCTTTGGAAGAGGGTGTACAAGATGTTTCAGTTTCGAATAAATGAAAACATTGACCTAAAAATGCTTGAGATGAATGACGTTCCCACATTATTTACAGTCATCAATAACGAAAGAAATGAATTACGCGAGTACGTTCCTTGGATTGATCACTTTCAGAGTGAATCAGATTTTTACCCGATTATTGAAATCTGGAATGAGCAATTTAAAATGAATATGGGGATGCAAATGGGCATCTTTTATAAAAATAAGTTTGTTGGAATGGTTGAATTTCATAAGTACGATTGGAGAAATAAATCAACGAGTATGGGGTATTGGCTGGTAAGTAGCGCTCGAGGTAAAGGCATTATGACAACCTGTTGTCGTGCACTCATTGACTATGGTTTCAATGTTTTGGGATTAAACCGAATAGAAATTCGGGCGGCATCTCAAAATGATAGCAGTAAGGCTGTCGCCAGAAGGCTTGGATTCATACATGAAGGTCACATCCGTTCTGCTGAGTGGCTTCACGGCCGTTATGTTGACCATGATTTGTATGGATTATTACAATCTGATTGGTATAAAAGAAAGTATCCCAATCTAGTATCTTATGACCTTAACGGATAAAATTTATCTCTTTCACCGTCGTAGCAACCCATCAGTGGGATAAACCTCCCACTGATGATTGCTACGATCTTTATTTTTCTGTTTGGATGAAAAAGAAGCCAATATAGATTGCTACTATCCAAATAATAATGGCAGACACTCGGTTTATGAACGTCAACCACTTTCCATTTGAGTCCATTTCACCTAACAGTTTTCCACAAAGGGCCAGACTAAAAAACCAAATCCAAGACACGGTAATACAAGTTCATGCGGAAATTCACACCAGTATTATTAAAAATATCAAAACAATAACAGCTAAAATATCAAGAAACATTCCTTTCTTATCATTTTCTTCTTTTTTGGAAAGTAATACGAAGAAATCAATCAAAGAAATTAGTATATATAACGACAAAGCGATTCTAACATCAAGCTTAAATATAACAACCACCGTGAGAAAAATCATCAAAAATACTAATGGCCAATGGATACTGTCATAAGACTTTATAAATCTTTTATACATAAAAGTCACTCCACTTGTAGTTCTAAAACATGATGTTTAATTAAATAAACATTAAAGAATGCAATATGAAGAAAAGGTTAATATTTGATTAGTAACAGTATTATTATTCACTATCAAAGGTTTCAGTTAAATTATCCCATTTAGTCGAATATAGTCGATGAAAACGTCTATCATTTCTTTAAGGAAATACTAGGTTCGAATCTATAAAAAAGAAGAAATGTGCGAATAAATGATAGAATTTATCCAATCAGTTAGAAAGAAAGACTCATAGAATATAAAGAAAGCGAAAGGAGGGAACAGCATGTGGGATGATTTAATGTGGCGTGACAATAGTAACTGCAAAAGACACGATTCATACAATTATTCAAACTATAACTCAAATAATTATCCAAACTATACTGGTATTGAATCATTATTACGCACCTTAACACCAGGAACAACAATTAACCGATTAGTCCTATTAGGAATCGACTATGAAGATGTCACCTTCGTTAACTATGATAGAAGCAGGAATCTAGCCTATTTCAATAATGACGGCGTTATTGTGGTTGAAGCGAACAAAATCCAAAGTTTAGATATTGAAGAATAGAGAAACATCAATCAGTGGGGCTTTTCCCACTGATCCTTACATAGTTCTGTTGAAATCCTTGCACTTTTTATCATTTATCCCGCCTTAACGGGCAGTAAGACCCCCACCTTATTTTGAGTATTCAAGGAAGATAGGTGGTGGATCAACTGCCCGTAAAGGTCCGATTGGTTCAACTAACCATCAGTGGGGGATGAAGACACCCCCCCACTGATGGAAGTTTCACTTTATTTATACCTGAACAGGGTTTAATACTATGGCGAATAACCTACAATAAAATAAAATGTTCGTGAAACCAATCGTCAAGATCTAAAGTATTATGCCCGTCTGCAATAATATGAAGTTCGTTTTCTTCGTCTCTCGTCAGCCATTTACCTTCTTCATCTTCTTCAACCATATAAAAGTAATCCTTCTTAAAAAGACAGCGATCTGTCCATTCAATTGGTAAATCTAATGACCGCTCAAAGACATTTCTAATACATCTAACTAAAATCATGTGACCCTCCATTAATTCGATTACGCATAAAGATAAAGATAATATGAATGGGACGTTTTTGCAATGGTTAAGCTTGGATATTAAATGCGTGTTCAAAAAGGTGACAAATTAGAAGCAAGAAGGTCAAGGCGGCGCCGTTTTGAGGACCGGCATTCCACATGATGTGGTAGCTTCAACGTTGCTCATAGGACGTGAGCGATTTTAGTTGAAGATCCTCTTGTGTTTACTACATGAGGACCGGAAAAACAAGCCAACGCCGAGATTCGTAGCTTATCATTTGGTGACTTTTTGAACAACTTCTATATGGAAAGTTGATATGATAAACTAGGGTTATCATGAGAATAATAACGGGTTATATTCCCCGGCTTTTGAACAGCTCGTATGAGGAGGATGATGATTAATGACTCAAGAAGATCAAAATAAAAAGAAATCAAGTTTCAATATTGTGAGTGGCGACTCAACCTCAGGCCATGGCGGTTATGGGGTGGGTTCCATCAATTTAGATAACATTTCCCCAATTATTATTGATGTTGAAGAGGGAACGGCAGAAGTGGATATGGGAGCCCTACATGCACGGAGTCAAATTGAAAGACGCATCCGCTTTTCACCAGACAAGGCCAACGTTGAAGGTGGGGGTAAACTTTACTGGCTTGTTTGGATGAACACGGAAGTGGGAGAAGAAGGACCATTTTATGCTGGAGCAGGTGCGGCTGATATGATCATTAATCGTGAAATCAGGAGAGGGTATAAAGTCTTACCAGACCATGTCAATAAAATGGATAAAGCACTAAAAGGCAAAGTTCTCGTTGACCACATGGATGAGGCATCGAAAAAAGTGTTGAAAGATTTTCTAGTCGGACACAGTGCTGAGATGTGGGAACGAGCCAATCCAGAATTAAAAAAACAGTTGGGTGAATAACCAAAAAAACCTCAAATGATGTGTGAATCGATCATTTGAGGTTTTTATTATTTTTTCTCGCCAAGGTGGAAGATCCAATCGAATAAACCATGGGATTGGGTTTTCTTTTTATGTTTAGGATGTGAAACGACTTTGGTTCCGTCACAATAAGCTTTTGGCGCCGTTCCTTTAATGAAATACGTTTCTCTTCCGGGACATGTATCTGTTGCACGAAGTCCAGTTTTCGGATCAATGTTAACAGCGACAACGCCCTTAGGTGGTTTAAAACTATTTTTTGATTTGCCTGATAGAGCGGACTCCATGCTATGGGCCCATATTTTTTTAGCATAACCAGAATCAGGATAGACGCTAATGGTTTCTCCTTGATCATAGCCAACCCACACGGCCATAGCGAGTTTGGGCGTAAAGCCTACCATCCAGCTATCTGTCGCCGTTGAACCTGTTTTCGCAGCCACTTTGTGCGTGAGGATATTGGCAACTTTACTACCTGTGACGGTCGTATAGCCATTAAGATGTTTGTCAAAGATACCCGTCATCATTTGGGATAAGACAAACGCCGCTTTCTTATTTAATACTTTTTTATTTTTAGGTTTCCATTCATATAGAACATTCCCATCTTTGTCGGTTACTTTTTTGACAAAGTGGGGTTGTACCCGATACCCACCGTTTGCGATCGCACTGTATCCTCTCGTGATTTCCAGCATGCTCACGGGTTTTGATCCAAGTGCGAGTGACGGGATCGGGGCAAGAGGACTGCGAATACCGACTTCTTTGGCTGTTTTAACCAGTTCATCCATGCCAATCGACATATGTGTCTTGACCGCATAGATATTATCTGACACGGCTAAAGCTTCAGCCATGGTTATTTTTTTGTTGGCATAGTAATTTCCAAAATTACTAGGTGAATAGGTGGCTCTGTCATCGTCATATTGAAAGGATGTTGGTGCACTTTTCAATAAAGTCGAAGGCGTGAAACCGTCTTGTAGGGCCGCATAATATAAAAATGGTTTGAATGATGAACCAGGTGATCTTCTGGATTGCGTGGCCCGGTTAAACGCACTTTTATCATAATCTCGGCCGCCGATAAGCGCGAGCACCGCACCTGTTTTCGGATTCATTGAAACGAGGGCTGATTGGATATCTGATTTTGGGTCAATTGTATCCTTTATCCAATACTCTGCCTTCTTCTGAATTTTAGGGTCCAAGGTTGTGTAAACGTTTAAACCACCATTAATCAATTGGTCATCTGTTAAATGTAATTTGTTCTTCAACTCATCTCGCACGGCTTGTTGAAAGTAAGGTGCTAATCGCTCTTTTTTTGGTCGTTCTTTAACAAGCTTAAGAGAGTGATTACTTGCCGAATGGGCTAATTGTTTAGAAATGGTTCCGTTTTTCACCATCGATTGTAAAACTATTTTTTGTCGCTCTTTTGCACGTTCATAATGGACATCTGGAGCATAAAGAGACGGTCCTTTAGGAATACCAGCCAGCATGCTCGCTTCACTTAAAGAAAGATCGGATGCATTTTTATTAAAATAATATTTTGATGCAGCTTGTATACCGTAAGCACCATGGCCGTAATAGATCGTATTCAAATACCCTTCTAAAATTTGGTCCTTTGAATAATTCATCTCGAGCCGCATGGTATAAAAAGCCTCGGCTAATTTTCTCGTCCATGTTTTGTCATTAGATAGAAAACTATTTTTTGCATATTGCATGGTAATGGTACTCGCCCCTTGGGCCTTTGAAAAACTTTTTACATCTGCAAATAGGGCACCTGCAAGTCGACGAAGATCAAAACCATGATGTTTATAAAAGTGTTTATCTTCGATGGAAAGGGTGGCTTGAATCAGTGGTTTGGATATATGGTCAAGCTTCGTCCATTCTGAACTAGAACTTAAAGCTGAATCCGTTGCTTTATTGAAAATATTTCCATGGCTGTCATAATAACTAATGGCTTTTGGAACATTAAGAGGCGGTGGACCAGCTATTTTAGCAACAATCCAAAGTCCAGCAATCCCTATCAGGAATAATAGGAGGAAAAAGAGGTTTAAGCGAAAAACCCATCTTAATCCACCTCGATATCGCTTTCGATTGGTTAGGAACTTCACAAATACACCCCCAAGATGTAAAAATCTAAGACTAGAGGGAAGTTATTCTAGTCTGTAAGTTGTGTTAGTAGTATGGTATAAAGAGACTAGGATTAAACATGTTTTAAGAGGATGTTCAAAAATCCACCAAATGATAAGCTGCGAATCTCGGCGTTGGCTTGTTTTTCCGGTCCTCATGTAGAAAGAACCTACATTCCGGTCCTCAAAACGGCGCCGCCTTGACCTTCTTGCTTCTAATCTGTCGCCTTTTTGAACACGTACTTAAAGAGGATGTTCAAAAATCCACCAAATGATAAGCTGCGAATCTCGGGCGATGTCCAAGAGGATCTTCAACTAAAATCGCTCACGTCCTGTGGCTGACGTTGAAGCCACCACATCCTGTGGAAGGCCGGTCCTCATGTAGAAAGAACCTACATTCCGGTCCTCAAAACGGCGCCGCCTTGACCTTCTTGCTTCTAATTTGTCGCCTTTTTGAACACGTATTTTAATGGATAGAAAATGATGAGTCATTTTAAGTGCCACATTCAGAAATTGACGAGCATGGCCGTTAAGTTTAGGGTATACTTACTGAATAATATAGAAGAAAGAGGACGTTACCATCTACATAATAGAAGGGACAACCGTTTTATATATTAATATATAGAAAAGGAGTATCGACATGATTTTTGATGAAGCTTATTCTGGGAAAGTATTTATAATGAGTCGAAAGGACTATGATTCTGCTGAAGCCGTTATTTATGGTATGCCGATGGATTATACGGTCAGCTTTAGGCCGGGATCACGATTTGGCCCAGGAAGAATAAGAGAAGCCTCGATTGGATTAGAAGAATATTCGCCGTATATGGATAAACACTTGGAAGAAGTGAACTATTTCGATGCAGGTGATATCCTATTTCCATTCGGTAATGCCGAAAAAAGCTTGGGACTTATTGAAGGATACGTTGATAAATTACTTAATGATGGTAAATTTCCGCTTGGACTTGGTGGCGAACACCTCGTGACATGGCCTGTTATTAAAGCCATGGCCAAAAAGTATCCGGATTTGGCTTTGATTCACATTGATGCCCATGCTGATTTACGTGAGGAGTATGAAGGAGAAGTTCTCTCCCATTCCACACCTGTGAGAAAAGTGTGTGGGTTAATTGGTGCGAACAACGTCTATTCATTTGGTATTCGTTCAGGTATGAGAGAAGAGTTTGCTTTTGCAAAAGAATCTGGGATGGTTCTTGAGAAGTTTGATGTCGCTGAACCTCTGCAAAAGTATTTGCCTAAACTGGCAGGACGCCCGGTTTATGTCACGATTGATATTGATGTATTAGATCCAGCCTTTGCTCCAGGAACCGGGACGGCAGAAGCAGGCGGTATTACATCAAAAGAACTTCTTCAAGCTATTCAGCTCATTGCAGAATCCGAATTGAATGTCGTTGGAGCGGATATTGTTGAAGTAGCACCAGCTTATGATCCAACAGAACAAACATCTATTGCAGCAAGTAAATTTGTAAGGGAAATCCTGCTCGGATGGGTCTGACTTCGTGTCAGGCTCTTTTTTTATCTTGATTTTTTAAAAAATGGGTGTCAAAACATCACAATTTGAGTAATATGAATTAAAACTTACCTTGAGTGATTTGCCTAAATACAAAGACGAAAAGCAACACCACGATTACTTGAATTTGACCATTTCAGAGATCATTTTTAGTGAAAAAAAGTAAATCAAAGTAAACATCTAGGAATATAACAAATTAATTGTAAGAAACTTGTTTATTTATTACAAATTTCTGTTGACTCTAACTAAAGTGTGGTATAAAATGGGTAACAATCCTATAAAAATACTGGGGATTAAAATGAAAGTTTAAATCAAACATTACATTTTATAAATAATGTGACATGATTGACCAAAATCACCATCTATAATAAAATCTAATCCTGAGTAAACTAATAAGAAAAGGGGACAATGGAGTGAAACCTCAGATTACGTATGACACATTTGTTGAGGATCCGTTTATAGACTTTGAACCAAATGATGCAACCAAAGGAGCTGAATCGATATTAGAATGGGCTTATGATATGTATGGCGACTCGATGATTTATGCTTGCAGTTTTGGTGCAGAGGGCATCGTTTTAATTGATATGATTTCTAAAATCAAAAAAGATGCCACCGTGGTTTTCTTAGACACAGGCCTACATTTCCCCCAAACATATGAATTAATTGACAAAGTAAAAAGGAACTATCCAGACCTAAGGATTCACATGAAAAAGCCTGATTTGACAGTTGATGAACAAGCCGAAAAATATGGATCAGCCCTCTGGAAGAGACAACCTGATCAATGCTGTTATCTACGTAAAATTAAACCGCTAGAAGATACATTAAGTGGGGCTGTCAGTTGGCTATCGGGCTTAAGAAGAGATCAATCGCCGTCAAGAAGCAAGACGAATTTTGTCAATAAAGATGATCGTTTTCATTCGATAAAAATATGCCCATTGATCTACTGGACTTGGGATAATGTTTGGGATTACATCAAACAGAACAATTTAGCTTACAATGAATTGCATGATCACGGCTATCCGAGTATTGGATGCTTCCCATGCACCCAAGCTGTTAACAATAATGGAGATTCTCGTGAAGGAAGATGGGTGGGTTTACAGAAAACCGAATGCGGTTTGCATACGGTTGAAAAAGGAGGCCATTAAAACATGGAACTCGTTATCCTTTCTTTTATTCTGGCTTACTTTTTTGCGTTTAACATCGGTGCCAGCGGGTCTGCCGCAGCGATGAGCGTATCTTATGGTGCAGGAGCTATACCTCAAAAGAAATGGGCGCTTATCATTTGTTCAATAGCTCTAATGCTAGGTGCTGTTCTTGGCAGTGGCCCTGTTGTAAAAACATTGAGTCACTCAATTATTCCATCACATTTCTTAACTCCAGAAATTGTTGTCATTATTTTGGCTGCTTCGGCTGGAACTTTGTTTATATCTAATTTGCTTAGTATCCCCTTATCGACAAGCGAGGTGACGGTAGGCGCTATTGTCGGTGCTGGGATCGCCTTTCAATCCCTAAATATAAACAAATTACTTATCATTTTTTCGTTTTGGATCGTTGTTCCTATTGTGGCTATGGTGGCGACCTATCTCCTTGTGAAGGGAGGTGACCGCTTCTATTCGGGTAAAAGACATTTTAATGCTAAGTGGAAGAAAATTGGGAGCATCATATTAATTTTGACAGGATGCTTAGAAGCTTATGCCGCAGGAATGAATAATGTAGGAAATGCCATTGGACCTCTAGTAGGGGCTGGTCTTGTTCCAGTACATATTGGTATTTTGACGGGTGCGGTATTTATGGTCATCGGAGTATTATCGCTTGGCAGTCGGGTTATCGAAACGAGCGCAAAACGAATCGTGAAACTGTCGATACCTAATGGTATTGCCGTCTCAGGCGTGTCAGGTATCCTTGTGACTCTGGCTTCTGTATACGGACTGCCTATTCCTATTACACAGGTCACAACATCAGCGATTGCTGGCGTTAGTGCCTCAAAAAACAGGCAAGCCGTTTGGAAACAACCCATTATTAAATTAATTATTAAAGTTTGGTTAGTCTCCCCTGCATTATCGATGATTGTGGCTTATCTATTAATTCAGGCTTGCGTTCGCTTTAACTTTTATTCGGTGATCATTATTTTATGTGTGATCCTCGCAACTTTATGTACATCAAGCCTATTAAAAACAAAACATATCAAAGAATTATTTAACGAAAAAAAACCAGAACAAACATCTGTAACCGTCATAACACATAAAAAAGAGGAGGTTTTGTAAATGACTTTAATCAAACCACACGGTGGTCATTTAGTAAATCAAATTGAATCGGAATCTTATCAACCTGAAACGGACTTACAAATCAATATCGATGCGATGGCATTGAGTGATTTAGAATTAATCGCAAATGGTGCCTATAGTCCATTAAAAGGGTTTATGAATCAAGCAGACTATCAATCTGTTGTCGAAACGATGCATCTAGTTTCTGGTGAGCCATGGAGCATTCCTATTACATTGCCAGTCGAGGAAGAGACCTCAAAACGATTGAAAAAGGGCGACACAGCTGCACTCGTAAAAGAAAACGAGACATACGGTTATATCCAAATTGAAGATATTTATCAACCAGATAAAGAAAAAGAAGCCCAGCTTGTCTATCAAACAACGGAACTTGCGCATCCTGGTGTGAAAAAACTTTTCTCAAGACCAGACCACTATGTTAGTGGCGAAATCAAACTGGTTAAAAGACCTAAGCGTGCGCATAGTGAATCATTCTTTTTAGATCCTAAAGAAACACGCGCTCGATTTGAACAACTTGGCTGGAACAAAGTGGTTGGTTTTCAAACACGCAATCCGATCCACCGCGCTCATGAGTACATTCAGAAAACAGCATTAGAAACCGTTGATGGCCTCTTTATCAATCCACTAGTTGGTGAGACAAAAAGCGATGACATCCCAGGTGATGTCCGGATGGAAAGCTACCAAGTTTTACTCAAACATTATTATCCAAAAAACCATGTTTTCTTAGCGGTATTTGCTGCGGCCATGAGGTATGCAGGTCCTAGAGAGGCAATCTTCCATGCAATCGTTCGGAAAAATTTTGGCTGCTCTCATTTCATCGTCGGCCGCGATCATGCAGGTGTTGGCAATTATTATGGCACCTATGATGCTCAAAAAATCTTTAGTAAATTTAAAGATGGTGAATTAGGCATTACGCCGATGTTCTTTGAACATAGTTTCTACTGCAAGGCTTGCGAAGGAATGGCTTCACATAAAACATGCCCACATGATGACGATCAACACGTGATTCTATCAGGAACAAAAGTAAGAGAGCTCTTGCGAAGCGGTCAAAGACCACCAGCTACGTTTAGTCGTCCTGAAGTGGTTGATGTCCTTATTGCTGGTTTAAAAAAGGCAGAAGGCATTAAATCTTAATGAGTCAAAAAATCAACAAAAAGGGGGAGAATGTAAACGTGGATACAAATATTGTTTGGCACAATCAAACGATTACAAAGCAGGATTATCGCAAAAAGAATGGTCATTATAGCGGCGTGATTTGGTTAACCGGTCTTTCAGGAGCAGGAAAGTCCACGATTGCCAATATTTTAAACCAAAAACTATATGCTCTAAATGTAAACTCTTATTTGTTAGACGGTGATAATGTCCGTCATGGATTGAATAAAGGTCTTGGATTTAGTGAGGAAGACAGACAAGAGAATATCAGACGGGTTGGCGAAGTGGCCAAACTATTTGTTGATAGCGGGTCAATAGCGATCGTCGCGTTTATCTCTCCTTTTCGCACAGATCGTGATCGAGTTCGAGAAAATCTCGAAGATGGCGAGTTTTTAGAAGTTTACGTTGACTGTCCATTGGAAGAATGCGAGGAACGTGATCCAAAAGGGCTGTATAAAAAGGCGCGAAGTGGAGAAATAAAATCGTTTACGGGAATAGACTCACCTTATGAAGCCCCATTATCCCCAGAAATAACATTACATTCTGGCCAAAAAGAGGCTGAGGCTTGTGCGGATGAGTTAATCGATCTCTTAATCCAAAAACAATGGATAACCAAAGGATAATACTTTAAAGTGAAATGTCACTCCGTGGGGTTTTCTTCATCTCCACGGAGTTTAAGCCTGAACCAATCGGGCTCATGTGGGCCGTTATCCCCTACCTAGGAATGCTTGTTGACCATGAGGTGGGAGCTTTTATTCGCCATAAATAGGAAATAAAAAAGTATAGCTTGAGCAGTCTTTGATGATGTATAGTGAACTAAAGAAGAGTAACTCGTAACGAGGGAGTAAGTGCTGTGGTTAATCCAAAAGAATGAGGTGGAATGATGAGAAAAGTTTATTTAGTCGGTGCTGGACCTGGGGATCCTGATCTTATTACAGTTAAAGGGTTAAAGGCGATTCAACAAGCGGATACCATTTTGTATGACCGTCTTGTGAATCCCGAACTTCTAAATTATGCAAAGAAAGAGGCTGAGTTGATCTATTGCGGGAAACGTCCCGATCATCATGCGTTGAGTCAAGAGAGTATCAATCATCTTCTTTGTAAATTTGCTAATCAAGGAAAGATTGTGACGAGATTAAAAGGTGGAGATCCTTTTATCTTTGGTAGAGGTGGGGAAGAGGCCGAAGAACTGGTTAAAAAGCAAATCCCCTTTGAAATTGTACCAGGGATTACGTCTGGTTCTGCTGCTCCAGCCTATGCCGGCATCCCATTAACCCACCGAAATTTCAGCTCATCAGTCGCCTTTATTGCTGGGATGACCCAACATGAAGATAACGTGGACAAGTATTGGTCTAAGTTTATCGGTATTGATACCTTATGTATTTACATGGGCGTCAAAAATTTGCCGGTTATTTGTAACCAGCTAATCAAACACGGAAAAGATCCACAAACGCCGATCGCTCTCATTCATTGGGGAACGACAGAGCGACAAATCACAATCTCTGGTACGTTAACGAACATTTGTGAGAAAGCCGCCACTGTGAAAAATCCTTCGTTAATCATTATTGGGGAAGTTGTTCAATTAAGAGATCAATTAAATTGGTTTGAATCCTTATCCACCGATAAAACCATGCAGGCAATTATGGGTTAAAAGTGCCATGGATAAACAAGGTGTATTATATGTCAGTCATGGAAGCCGAGACAAAGAAGCACTTCGTGAAGCAGAACAATGTATCAAAATGGCGCAAAAACAAGTCCAAGTCCCCCTGCAAGAAATTTGTTATTTAGAGATTTCAAAGCCTGACATTTTTGAAGGTATGGAGAAACTTGTAAAAAGAGGAGCCACAAGGGTTGCCATAGTTCCAGTTCTTTTATTGAGTGCGGGGCATTACTATAAAGACATACCAAAGGCGATCGAAGATATAAAGTGTCAATATCCATTCGTGACGTTAACTTATGGCAAGCCTCTTGGCGTCCAAGATCGTTTGATCGATGTTCTTGTCGATAGACTCAAGGAAGCTGAAATTCCTCATTTATCAAAGGCTAGACTCTTACTCGTTGGTAGAGGTAGCCGCAATCCAGAAACTCGAAGGGATATCGAAAAGATAGCTAGCATGCTGAAAGAACGCAGTCAAGTTAAAACAGTGGATGTATGTTACTTGGCCGTGTTAAAACCTTCATTTAATGATGTTCTAAATCATCTAGATAAACTGGAAAATGAAACCGTCATTATTCTTCCTTATTTATGGTTTACAGGACTATTAATTAAATCAATGGAAAAAAAGATAGAATCACTCAACACAACAAATAAACTTGTTTTATGCCAATATCTTGGGTTGCACCCTAATATGGCAGACGCTCTAAGTGATCGGGTCAAAGAAGCCATTTTATCAACACCCGTTACCCGTTCGAAACTAGATTTTAGTTAGTATAAGGTTAAGGTGAATGGGAGGAACACTGAATGTCTTTGATCCCTGTCATGGTTGATTTAAATAGGCGCCATGTGGTCATTGTTGGTGGAGGGAAAATAGCCACGCGTAAGATGAAGTTACTCAAAGAAACAGGTGCACGTATAACGATTGTGAGTCCATCCATTGAGGCGGCACTTCAGTCGTTACAAAAAAATGGCGATTTTATTTGGAAGCCAAAACAATTTGAAAAACAAGATATCGCGGATGCAGATGTTATTATTGTTGCAACAAATGATTCAGAGATTAACCAGCAGGTCGTTGAGGGAGCCCCCTGCCATGCACTCATTAATGATACGGAAGATGCCGAGAGGGGAAATATGACATTCCCCTCTTTTTTTCGAAAAGGGCGCCTAACCGTTAGTACGTCAACAGGCGGAGCAAGCCCGTCCTTAGCTAAAATGATTAATCAAAAGTTACAGACATTATTTGATGATGAACAATACGAGGAGTATCTCGACTTTTTGTATGATTGTCGAAAGCTCATTAAAGGCTCATCCTTATCTAAAAGTGAAAAAATTGATTTTTTAAGAAAACTTCTCGATGATGAATTCAAGAACAAAGAGAAACGAAGGAACTTAGTTGAAACGTTGAAAGCTAAGAAATGAGGGAGGCGAAATAATGAAAGGTCTAGTCAATAAGAGAATTGGGATTGCAGCCGAACGTCAAGCTGAGACAATCGCAACGTTAGTGACAAAACATGGCGGATCGCCTACAATTCATTCCATTCAAGGTCAATGGCTTTTAAACGATGAGATATGCAAGAACGACGTCAAAACTTTAGTCAATGGATCTTTTGATTGGGTTGTTCTGACAACAGGAATTGGAGCAAGAACGTTAGAAGAGGCTGCTGAAAAACTAAATGAGAAGGATCGTTTTCTGCAAAGCTTGCAAAAGACCCCACTTGCCATTCGCGGCAGTAAAACGCTCAAATGGTTAAAAGGGCACAATCTCGTCCCTGAGCGTGTTTCTGAAGATGGCACAATGGAACATTTGATATCTATGTTTAAGCAGGAGCGGGAGAATGAGAAAGGCAAAAGAGTCTATTTACAGCTCTATGATCAGGATGATGTAGAACTCAAGCAACAATTTGAAAGTCTAGGATTTGACCCCTATTTATCAAAGCCTTATTCTTATAAACAACCAGATCCTCAAGCGTTAAAATTGTTAACGGAGCAAATTATAGAGCAATCACTCGATGCTGTCGTTTTCACAAGTAAAACGCAAGTTCGTAACTTGTTTAGCCAAGTGGATCGAAAAGAGGCACTGGTCAAAGCGTTTAACGACCGAGTCTTGGCTGTGGCTGTAGGTAAAGTGACAGCAGGTGTGCTAGAAGAACAAGGAATCGAGGAATTAATTCAACCAGAAAATCAAAAAATGGGTCAAATGATTGTTAGGTTGAGTGAATATTATGAAGAAACGAGCCTTAAATAATTTTAAATAGAAGAATAAGCTGGCCGATCTGATTGATTAACGACAGATTGGTCGGTTTTTTTTATGAATCAAAATAGATTTTTTACTGTGACTTTTAACTTATCGAATTCAATTGCGAAATCTACTGATTGTTAGATACACAAATACTAACACTCCTTCTTTGACACGGTGTTTAAAAAAGAAAGGAAATATGTCTAATTTTATAACATTATGAAACATTCATTGAAAAAAAGCTTGAAAATGTTGAACTAATGCTTGTTTTGTCTATAATAGTGAAAGAGAGACCTTTTTTATGATAGAATAGTAAAAGTCTCTATTTTTTTTGATGTGGAGTGAGACCAATCGATAAACTTGCTGTTAACGTTTTATTAATATCAAAAGCCATTGATGAGACAGAAAAAGTGACAAAAACCACTCCGAAAACGGATAATGGTTACTTTTATATGAAAAACGACGCATTATACGTGAAGTTTGATGAAATAGATGAACATGGAACAGTACATACTTTGATAAAAGTGTCGAATGGAAAAGCACTCATTCAAAGAAAGGGTCATGTTTCAATGAATCAGCCCTTAGTAAAAAATGAGGAAATGGCTGGCAGTTATTCAGGTCCTTATGGTGAAATGAATACATCGGCTAAAACTCATAAAATCAAGGCGTTGTGGGATAGCCATCTAAAACAAGGCTGGATCCAATTAAACTACGAACTACATGTACAAGGACAATATGTTGGACATTTTGATTTAACCTATCAAATAAGCCCCTACTAATAGATAGTAAGGCGGCTTGAGAGCTTAAATACCATTGGTTCATCCAATGATCAGTGGAAAAGCCCCTCCCTACTGATGGAGGATTTACTTTATTCCGTGTGATGGGGCAGCAAGACCTACGCTAAAGCATTAGCTTTTAGCATTTTTAGGAGGATGAAAATGACAGTTGTTGAACAAGTCAAACAACAATTAAAGGACGAGATAATACAAGCTGTGTTGAAAGCAGGGCTTGCTACTGGAGAGCAGATACCTGATGTTGTATTAGAAACACCTAAGGATAAGGCGCATGGTGATTTTGCGACGAATATGGCCATGCAGCTTGCACGTATTGCAAAACAAGCACCAAGAAAAATTGCCGAAGCTTTGGTTGAAAACTTTGATAAGAAAAAAGGTCATATTCGTGAAATCGAAATAGCTGGACCTGGGTTCATTAACTTTTTCTTAGACAATAGCTACTTGACTAGATTAATTCCTACCATCCTAGAAGAAGGCGATGACTACGGTCAATCGACAAAAGGTAGCGGAAAGAAAATTCAAATTGAATATGTTTCAGCTAACCCTACAGGCAGCTTGCATCTTGGTCATGCCAGGGGAGCAGCGGTTGGAGATACATTAATTCGCATTCTAAGAAAAGCGGGCTACGAGGCGAGTCCTGAGTACTATATTAATGATGCAGGAAATCAAATTGGTAACCTCACCACTTCACTAGAAGCGCGCTATTTTCAGGCTTTAGGCATTGAAAAAGAGATGCCTGAAGACGGATATCAAGGTCAAGACATTGTCAAATTGGGTCAACAATTGGCCGAAAAGTATGGAGATGAATACGTTCATAAATCAGATAAAGAGCGGAATCAATTTCTCCGTAACTTTGGAGTCGAACACTTAATGGCTAAGATTAAAAAAGACTTAAGTGATTTCGGCGTCCATTTTGATGTTTGGTTCTCTGAGACATCTTTATATGAATCAGGCGAGATTACATCCGTATTAGAAAAACTCAAAGAACGTGGTCATACGTATGAACAAGACGGTGCCTTGTGGTTTGCATCAACAAAATTTGGTGACGACAAAGACAGAGTGCTGATCAAAAGTGATGGATCTTATACGTATTTAACACCCGATATTGCTTACCATTTAAATAAATTCTTACGTGGATTTGATCAACTTATTAACGTATGGGGAGCTGATCATCATGGCTACATTCCTAGAATGAAGGCAGCGATGGAAGCACTTGGTTATGATCCAAATCGTCTTGAAGTTCAAATTATTCAACTCGTGAACTTATTCAAAGACGGTGAAAAAGTGAAAATGAGTAAGCGTACGGGTAAAGCGGTGACTTTAAGAGAGTTGATGGAAGAAGTAGGGACCGACGCCATGCGTTATTTCTTTGCGATGAGAAGCTCAGACAGTCACTTAGACTTCGATATAGACCTCGCTGTTTCTAGATCAAATGAGAACCCGGTCTTCTATGTGCAATATGCCCATGCTAGAATATGCAGTATGCTCAAACGGGCGGAAAGCTATGAAACAGCATCCCTTGAAGAAGTGGACTTATCGCTTTTAACCAGTGAAAAAGAAATTGATTTATTAAAGAAAGTCGGAGAATTCCCTGAAGTCATCGCGGATAGTGCCGAGCAACTGGCTATTCAACGGATGACAACGTATCTTTTTGACCTTGCTTCAACCTTGCATAGTTTCTACAATGCGGAGAAAGTTCTTGATCCAGAGAACAAGGAATTAAGTCGCGCTCGTGTCGCCTTAATGAAAGCAGTCAAAATCACCTTGAAAAATGCGATGGATCTTATAGGCGTCAATGCTCCAGTGAGTATGTAAGATAAAAAAGTCGGCTGGCTGTTAAAGCATCCAATTAGCTTTTACAGTCAGCTTTTTACTGATTTTTATTGAGACCCATATATAATAAATAGAGAGATAAACCATAAGTAATAAAAATAGAGAAATCATTACTATCCAAAAAAACAGAAAATAAGGATAGTTTACAGAAACAGAGGGGTTTTGTAAGTGAAGAAATTGAGATTAAGTTTAGCGGTGCAAATCGTCATAGGACTTATTTTAGGTATTATTGTTGGAACGATCTTTTATGGACAGCCAGAAATTTCCACATTCTTGCAGCCTATAGCTGATATATTTTTACGAGCTATAAAAATGATTGTTGTTCCAATCGTACTAGCGTCAATTATTGTTGGCGTGGCGAGTGTTGGTGATTTAAAAAAAGTCGGAAAATTAGGGCTTAAAACAATCGTTTACTTTGAAATTATTTCAGCAATTGCCATTGTTATTGGTTTGCTCTTTGCTAATATTTTTCAACCAGGAGCAGGTGTAGATCGTCATCAATTAGAAAAAGCGGATATTAGTTCCTATATGCAAACAGAAAAAGAAGTGGAACAGCACAGTGCGGTCGATACTTTTGTGAATATCGTACCGACAAATATTTTTGAATCTTTGGCGAATGGTGACATGCTGGCGATTGTCTTTTTTGCTGTCATTTTCGGCACTGGTCTCACCTTTGTAGGAGAACGAGGAAAGCCAGTCCTTCATTTTTTTCAAGGGGTAGGAGACACCATGTTTTGGGTCACCAACCAAGTAATGAAGCTCGCTCCATTTGGGGTATTTGCCCTCATTGGTATAACGGTTTCTAAATTTGGTTTATCATCGTTGGTAGCGCTAGGTAAGTTAACCATTGTTGTTTATGGTAGTATGGTCTTCCTTGTTTTGGTCGTATTCCTTATCGTTGCCTTTATAGCGAAAATAAAATACTTCTCATTACTGCGTTTGCTTAAGGATGAAATTATATTAGCCTATTCAACTGCAAGTTCTGAATCTGTAATGCCCCGGTTAATGCAAAAACTAGAGAATTATGGATGTTCAAAATCCATCGTGTCCTTTGTTATTCCAACGGGTTATACGTTTAACTTAGACGGTTCGACCCTTTATCAATCGATTACTGCTATTTTTATTGCCCAGATGTACGGAATGCATATGTCTATTTCAAGTCAAATTATGCTTGTACTCATGCTCATGTTAACATCAAAAGGCATTGCAGGTGTACCGGGTGCCTCGTTTGTTGTATTACTTGCAACTCTTGGAACCGTAGGAATTCCTCTTGAAGGTATCGCTTTTATTGCTGGTATTGAAAGAATCCTTGATATGGCAAGAACAGCGGTCAATATTGTTGGAAATGCTCTTGCAACGGTTGTCGTTTCAAAATGGGAAGGTCAGTATCATCCTCAAGAAAATAAACGTGTCAGTTAAATCAAATCAGCCCACCAGATCATAGCTGGGGGCTTTATTTGATTATCTCATTTTTTTGTTTTTTAGAGCAGTGGATAAAGCATCCTACATAGCGGCGTCTTAATTTTTTCCCATAGCGGGCGATTTTTAAAACCTTCCAATGTCATCAATTCGGAGCCAAGATGAATGTCACGATAAGTTTGTTCAAGGACGACTTTTACAAAAGATTTATCATGAATAAAAGCAGATAATTCGTCGTTCCAAAAGAAACTGCGCCAGTCAAAATTTGCTGTACCGATACAACATGCCTCCTCATCCACGACAATTGTTTTAGAGTGATAGAATCCTTGATAAAAGTAATATAGTTCACATCCTCTTTTTAATAGAGGTTTTAAATAGTGACATGAGGCAGGCTTAACAAACGGGTGGTCTTTTCTTGTTGGTAATAAAATCGTGAGTTTCACCCCTCGATCCAAACAATGGATTAAAACCTGCATTAATTTTTTACTAGGAATGAAATAAGGAGATCCAATGAAAATCGAGTGTTTAGCTTGTTCGAGGTGTTCAATAAGAGCCTTTTCCAAATGGGATCCATTTGTTGCAAGTAATTTAATGCTTATATTTTCTTTTTCTAATCCAACGTCGATGCCTTTAATATTTAGCGATTCCCCTGATGCTTGAAGCCAATCTTGACTGAATTGTTGTTGTAAGTGGTTGACTCCGTCGCCTTTCAATTTAAGATGGCAGTCCTGCCAATCGCCGCGTTCGGGATTCCTCCCTAAATACTCGTCACCCACATTAAAACCACCAAAATAACCAACCTTTCCATCAATCACAGCTATTTTTCGATGATAGCGCCTATTAAGGTAATAAAATAAAAAAGGAAAACGGATGGGAGCAGCAAAAGAAAGATGGATACCTGCTTCTTTAATTTTTTTTCGATGTTTCCGAAGTGGAAATCCCCCAACGGTATCAACCAATAACCGTACGGTAACTCCGTCCTTCGCTTTTTCCCTTAATAGCTTGATCAATTTCTTGCCAATGGCATCATAAGCGAAAATGAAAAATGATAAATGAATATAGTCCTTGGCAGATTCTATTTCTCGTATAAGGTCAGAGAAAAGTTCCGTGCCATCTGCAAAAAAATGAACCGTATCATAGCCTTGATATTCTTGGGGTTGAGCCCGTGTTTTTTGCTTCAGTCGATACCCTAGAAAAATATCAAGTGCAATAGCCAAAATCAAGAAAATCATAAAGAGTAAAATAAGACCAATCCAAATCCAGAGCATGTTTCTCCTCCCAAGTATGGCGTTCATTCTTTCAATATAGCATAACCTAGAGATAGAGACCTTATCCATTCCCCAATCACTGATCTGTATAGGTACAGTTAAAAATGTAAAGTAAAGCTGAAGATTAAAAATGATTGATGTAGAGCTAATGTCTATCGAGTATCGGAAAATAGCCGAACGATCGTTAAATGGTCTTTTTAAAAAGTATTTTTATAAAATTAGTTGCTAAGTAGATGTTTTTAAGACTGTTTTGTGGTAGTATTGAGAAAGTTTTTTGTTTATACTGTATACTGTAATAAGAGATTTTATTATAAAACGGGCTGTACCATGAACATTCTCGATTTCTAGAACCTTGGCTATATAATAAGGAGTAACCAGGTTTAACGTACCTATTCATTTAAAGGTTTTGAGGTAATAAAGTTAAATAGGTATAAAGATTTCATATATAGGCGAGGATGGTTTTAGAAAATAGGATGGATGATCGTGTTTTTTCAAATAAAGCGAATGGGCAGATTGTCTGTTGCTTTTATCTGTAGTTTGATAAAATGGTTGGATATGATGGATAGAAAGGGTGTTTTTTTGTGACTAATAACGTAACAGAAGAGAAGCCAAAGTTGGACCAAGTATTTGATTTGTTGAAAGATGGAAATAAAACGCCTCGTACTTTCTATGAGTTGGCTCATAATGTTTTTACAAAACAAGAGGTAGAACGCGATAGTGGAGAAATGCTTGCGCGCCTTTATACTAATATGAATTTGGATGGTCGATTCTTGAGTCTAGGAAATAATTTCTGGGGTCTTCGTAGTTGGTATCCAATTGAACAACGAGAAGAAGATGTTGCGAAAACCCTTGCTCCAAGTAGGAAAACCAAGACGGCTAATGATGGATTCGACGATTACGATGACTATGAAGATGAAGAACTCGATGAAGATTTGGAAAAACTCGATGAAGATTATGATGACGATGAAGCTGACGAAGAAGAAAATGACTTCGATGATTTCACAAATTTAGATGATGATACTGAAGACACGGATGATGATACCATCAAACAAATCAAAGGGCATCATATTGATTTAGACGATGAGGAATAAAAAAAGGACCATCGAGGTCCTTTTTTCAATAATTAAATAGGGTGAAATATATAGATCTTCAAAAGGTTACCAATAGCCAAAATGTGGATTACGCCAAGATGTAAAACGTACTTGATACCCTATAACAAATTTGTTAAAATAACATTGGGCTATTTTGAGTAATACACGTCAAAGCAAAAGTGTGCCTCCTGTTGGGGAATAAGCACTTTTGCTTTTTTATATTGTAATTTTGTTAAATACTATCCTTAAAAAGGGGGAAATACCCGAATGACAAAATATATTTTTGTAACAGGTGGAGTCGTGTCATCTCTAGGTAAAGGGATAACTGCGGCGTCTTTAGGTAGATTATTGAAAAATAGAGGAGTTAGTGTGACGATCCAAAAGTTTGACCCGTACATTAACTTAGATCCTGGTACAATGAGTCCATATCAACATGGTGAAGTGTTTGTAACGGAAGATGGTGCCGAAACAGACCTTGACTTAGGTCACTACGAACGGTTTATTGATATTAATCTTAATCAAAACAGTAACGTCACTACAGGTAAAATATATTCAACCGTATTAAAAAAAGAACGTCGTGGTGATTATAATGGTTCAACGGTTCAAGTTATTCCACATATCACGAATGAAATTAAAAATCGGGTGTTCCGTGCAGGTAAGGAAACAGGTGCCGAAGTCGTTATTACCGAAATAGGCGGTACTGTAGGTGATATTGAAAGTCTTCCATTCCTTGAAGCGATTCGTCAAATTAAAAGTGATGTTGGTATTGAAAATGTCATGTACATTCACTGTACTCTCATTCCTTATTTAAAAGCAGCAGGGGAAATGAAAACAAAGCCGACACAACACAGCGTTAAAGAGCTTAGAAGTCTTGGCATTCAACCAAATGTGATCGTTGTTAGAACAGAATTGCCTGTTCCTGAAGACATGAAACGAAAAATTGCGTTGTTCTGTGATATTGATACTGAAGCGGTCATTGAAGCACCTGATGCAGAAACATTATATCAAGTCCCATTACACCTCCAAGAACAACATCTTGATGACATCGTATGTAAACATTTGAAACTAAAATGCGGTGAAGCGGATATGCAAGAGTGGAGTGAATTGGTTGAAAGAGTGCTTAACTTAAAAAACACAGTCAATATTGCCCTTGTTGGTAAATATGTTGAATTACAAGATGCTTATATTTCCGTTGTTGAATCATTAAAACATGCAGGATATGGTTATGATGCAGATGTTCACGTAAAATGGGTTAATGCAACGGAATTGACGAAGGAAAATCTAGAAGAACAACTAAGTGATGTGAACGGTATCCTTGTTCCAGGTGGGTTCGGTGACCGCGGAGTAAAAGGTAAAATTCTTGCCATTCAATATGCAAGAGAAAACAAGGTTCCATTCTTTGGAATCTGTCTAGGTATGCAACTTGCATCCATCGAATTTGCGAGACATGTGCTTGGGATCAAAGATGCTAACTCAGCTGAAATTGACCCAGAAACATCACATGCGATTATCGATTTACTTCCTGAACAAAAGGATATTGAGGATATTGGAGGAACACTTCGTCTTGGTCTCTTCCCGACAAGAATTGAAGAAGGTACCATTGCCTATGAAGCTTATCAAGACGAAATCATCTATGAACGTCATCGCCATCGTTATGAATTCAATAATGAATATCGTAAAGAAATGGAAGCAGAAGGATTTATCTTCTCAGGCCTTAGCCCGGATAACCGTCTCGTTGAAATCATCGAACTGAAAAATCATCCATGGTTTTTGGCTTCCCAATTCCATCCAGAATTTACATCTCGTCCAACAAGACCACAACCATTATTTAGAGAGTTTGTTGGAGCAGCCATTAATCATAAATAATAAAAGAGGTCGAAAAGGGGCTATTGCTTTTCGACCTCTTTTCATTTTACAAATTCTTTATTCCTCGTTAGAAGAGTAAAACCCGTAAGGTTGTGCGAAAAGAGGCGGAGTAGGTGCAATAAACAGAAAGTAGTGCAAACGAAGGAGGAACAGGTGTAATAAAACAGAAAGTAGTGCAAACGGAGGAACAGGTGTAATAAAACAGAAAGTGGTACAAACGAAGGAGGAGTAGGTGCAATAAAACAGAAAGTGGTGCAAACGAAGGAGGAGTAGGTGCAATAATCAATAAAGTGGTGCAAACGAAGGCGGAGTAGGTGCCCAATAATCAATAAAAAAGCCTACCCCGTTAAACGACGGAATAGGCAGCACTGATGGAACTTTCACTTTATTCCATTGACTGAAAGAAGTCCTGTTCTTCTAAAATGTCCATGATATTTAAATAAAGCGCCATGTATATGTATAGTGCAGCAAATATAAGAGGATTTCCGATTTTTTTACCGTTATCAGTTGGAACGAGCGGCCCCTTAACATCTAAATTAAGGAAACAATCAACATCATTGATCCAAGAAGGTTTTTTGTCCGTTTGATTCGATATGACGATAATATTACATCCTGATAGCTTAATTTTTGAATACAAATCAAACAAAGACTCATCAAGCTCTTCGTTAAACAGCAAAACAGTGTCGAATGAAGAGAGTGTGTGAATCCCATGATGGTCATCTAATAAAGGACGAGATTTTGGTAGAGAATTCGCTCCTGAAAGGGCTTCTGTAAGAATGGTTGATAGAAGGGACTCAGAACCATAAACATAGACATGTCCATCTGAGACGATGGTTTGACAGACTAATCTAGAACCTTCCTCAAGATTCCAATCATTTTCTTTTTGTATATTTTGAAAAATACCCATCAATTGTGTTGTAAATATTTTTAACATTAAGATTCAATCCTTCCTTCATACCTCTCTCTATTTTACAATTTCATTAGAGAAACTCAACATATTAGAAAAAATTGCAGGAATATGCCACAACAATAGAGAATATCATGTTCTTTAGAGGGGTAATTTAGCGAAAGTTGTCATTATCAAGTTTGAAATGGTAATTTAAATAAAAAAACAACGATATGATCCGACTTTTATTGAATAGAGGAGTGAAAAATATGAAATTTGATCAACATCAAGAGCCGGCCATATTAATAGTAGATGACCAATTTGGTATACGCATCTTATTAAATGAAATCTTTCAAAAAGAAGGATATCAAACCTACACGGCATCAAATGGAGTACAGGCGCTAGAAATTGTCCAAGAATATCATCCGGATCTCGTTATATTAGACATGAAGATTCCTGGAATGGATGGTTTAGAAATATTAAAGCGAATAAAAGAAAAAGAATCAGATATTAAAGTCATTATTATGACAGCTTATGGAGAACTCGAAAAAATAAAACAAGCGATAGAAAGTGGAGCTATTACACATTTTGCAAAACCATTTGACATTGATGATGTACTCAATGCTGTAAAAAAAGAGCTTCCACTAAAATCAAAATAAATAAGGATCACCACACCACTGTGTGAATCAAGACAAGAAAAAATGTGGTCAGCTCATTACATAAGAATAATGGTATATAAACAACCTGAATTGAGAATATATGTTCTCAATTTATTTTATCAAAAATTTTTTAATTAAGCAAGTATAGATTGTAAAAGTTTGCAAAGAATACAATTGAGACTGAATCGCCACATATTGAAAAATCTTGACACACAATTTTCTTGTTTTTGTAATGATTTATTCTTATAGTATGTTATGCTATACTAGTAGTCGAAAAAAGTAGCATGACCTAAAAAATACGAACAAAGAATATGTTAAACGTTTTAGGACGTGCCGATATATTTAAGGAGGATGAAGATTTATGGCTCTCGCTTCTATGACAGAAATGCTAAATAAAGCAAAAGACGGTAAATATGCAGTTGGTCAATTTAATATCAATAACCTAGAATGGACACAAGCTATTCTACAAGCAGCAGAAGAAGAAAAATCTCCAGTGATTTTAGGGGTTTCTGAAGGTGCTGCAAAATACATGGGTGGATTCCCAGTGGTAACAGCTATGGTTAATGCTCTTGTAAAAACAATGAACATTACTGTTCCTGTAGCCATTCACTTAGACCATGGACAAAGCTTCGAAAATTGTAAAGCTGCGATTGATGCAGGATTTACTTCTGTTATGATCGATGGATCACATCATCCAATCGATGAAAACATCGCTATGACTCAAGAAGTCGTTAAATATGCACACGAAAAAGGCGTTTCTGTAGAAGCCGAAGTTGGTACTGTAGGCGGAAAAGAAGACGGCGTTGTCGGTGGTGTTACATATGCTGACCCACAAGAATGTTTGCGTATTGTTAAAGAAGCAGAAATCGATTGCCTAGCTGCAGCTCTTGGATCTGTACACGGCGACTACGACGGCGAGCCAAAACTTGGTTTCGACGAAATGAAAGAAATTTCTGAGTTAACAGGTGCTCCTCTCGTATTACACGGTGGTTCAGGTATCCCTGAACATCAAATCAAAAAAGCAATTGAACTAGGTCACAGCAAAATCAATGTAAACACTGAATGTCAACAAGTTTGGACAGCTGCTGTACGTGAAAAATTAAACAACGACAGCAAAGTTTACGATCCACGTAAAGTCATCGGACCTGGTAAAGCAGCTATCGTTAATACAGTTAAAGCTAAAATTGAAGAATTTGGTTCAAACGGTAAAGCTTAATTCATTTTTAGTATGATTTAGGATGTATAAATGTTTAAAAAGACAAGGCATAAGATCATCAAATGAAGGTAAATAAACTTTCATAAGATCGGTTTTATGCCTATCTGTCTATATAAGAGCAAGAATGGTTAGCCTTCAAGTTCTCTAGTAATGAAAAATTTCAAAAATTCTCACTATGCTTCATCTCATTTTCCAAGCAGAAAATATACTATTCGAGAAATTCTCAAGTATAATAAGAGGGAAAGAGAAAGAGGCAGTTAATCATAGAGGAGGATGTGTTATGAAGTTTTTCATTGATACAGCTAACATTGATGAAATTAAGGAAATCAATAATCTTGGCGTTCTATCAGGTGTAACAACAAACCCATCACTCGTTGCAAAAGAAGGTGTTGATTTTCATGAACGTTTACGTGAAATCACATCTATCGTTAAAGGCTCTGTAAGCGCTGAGGTTGTCTCGACTACAGCAGAGGAAATGATTCCAGAAGGTAAAGAATTGGCAGCGATTGCACCCAATATTACGGTTAAAGTGCCTATCACATCAGAAGGTTTAAAGGCTGTCCATGCTTTTAGTGAAGCTGGAATAAAAACAAACGTAACATTGATCTTTTCTGCTAACCAAGCTCTTCTTGCAGCACGTGCAGGAGCGACCTATGTATCTCCTTTTGTAGGAAGATTAGATGATATTGGTCGAGATGGAATTGGATTAATTGCCCAAATATCTAAATTGTTTAAATTACATGATCTTGATACACAAATCATTGCAGCTTCTGTTCGCCATACGATACATTTAACTCAAGCGGCAGAAAATGGTGCACATATCGCAACAATCCCATATAAAGTATTTAATCAAGCTCTTCAGCATCCATTAACGGATAAAGGTTTGAGTAACTTTCTAGCAGATTGGGAAAAATACAAAAACCATTAATCCACAAAGAAGGTCAACTCTTTAGGAAACCTTTATGTGATTTAAGGTTTCCTCTTTTTTAAATCAATCCAACTCATACATAAGAATGTGATTTTAGTGAGTGATAAAAATAAAGATCTATTAGCTCGAATTTTTACCAGATCAGTGGGCCACGAGAACAACCCCTTTTAATCTTCTTGATACTCATTCATAGTTTCCAAACGAGTAACAAGCCCCTGATGAACGTTTCATTATTATGAAACTAAGCGAGCTTAACACCTGAATTGGGTTTTTGACATCTTTATTTAAACTCGTCATTCATAAAAATCCACCGTTCAGAAAAGGAGTAAATCATGGAGAAATTAATGATAGAAGGCGGTCATCGTCTAACAGGAACTGTACAAGTTAGTGGCGCTAAAAATAGTGCAGTTGCGCTTATTCCAGCTGCTATATTAGCTAATTCAAAAGTCACAATTGAACAACTCCCAGACATATCAGACGTCAGGAATCTTTGCGAATTACTTATGGAAATTGGCGGAGATGTCAGTTTCAAGAATAATACATTAACTGTTAATCCTGAAAATATGATTGATATGCCTCTTCCAAATGGTAGTGTAAAAAAATTACGTGCTTCTTATTATCTGATGGGTGCCATGTTGGGTCGATTTAAAAGAGCGGTTATTGGACTTCCAGGAGGATGCAATCTTGGACCACGTCCTATTGATCAACATATTAAAGGCTTTGAAGCATTGGGCGCAAAAGTCACAAATGAAAGAGGCGCTATCTACTTACGAGCTGAAGAACTTCGTGGAGCAAGAATTTATTTGGATGTTGTCAGTGTCGGTGCCACCATTAATATAATGCTCGCAGCTGTCAAAGCAAAAGGACAAACGATTATTGAGAATGCGGCTAAAGAACCTGAAATTATTGATGTAGCCACGTTATTAACAAGTATGGGCGCTAAAATAAAAGGGGCTGGAACAGATGTTATCCGGATTGAAGGCGTATCTGAGTTAAATGGCTGCCGTCATTCCATTATTCCAGATCGCATTGAAGCAGGGACATTTATGGTCATTGCGGCTGCTGTAGGTGAAAGAGTGACGGTTGACAACGTCATTCCGCAACACTTGGAGTCTTTAATAGCAAAACTTAGAGAGATGGGTATTAATGTTGAAATAGATGATGACCAAGTTATTGTATCACGATCAGAAGAACCACTGAAAAAAGTGGATATTAAAACACTGGTATACCCTGGCTTTCCAACGGATTTGCAACAACCTTTAACGAGTTTGTTAACTCAAGTCCATGGAACCAGTATCGTGACAGACACCATTTATAGCTCTCGTTTCAAACATATCGATGAACTACGTCGAATGGGTGCAGATGTTAAAGTTGAAGGACGGTCGTCTATAATATTAGGTCCAACTCATCTTCAAGGAGCTAAGGTTAAAGCCACCGATTTAAGAGCAGGTGCGTCCCTAGTGATAGCTGGACTCTTAGCAGATGGAGTAACAGAAATTCAAGGACTCGAGCATATTGATCGAGGATATAGTCATTTAGTTGAAAAACTACAACAACTAGGGGCTCACATTTGGCGTGAAAACATGGATATGGAAGAACAACGTATTTTATCGAAATAGATGGTAAGATATTAAAAAACGTGAATCATCAATCAGTGAGGGTTCCTCATCCCTACCTAGGAATGCTCGTTAACACTCACTGCCTTGAGGTTGAGGTCAATACACGCCGTTAATACGGAACAAATCCTCTTCATGATTCCGTAGAGGCAGATTAGATCAAGTGAGGCATACCCTCCTCACTTGATGATGAATGCAAAAAGAAATTAAATAAAAGTAACCGCATACAAATCACTTGTAAAATATGACGATTAGGCGTATAATCAATTTATTATCATTGCAAAAACATCAAAAATGATACATGCTGCCTTATGACAAGGGTATATAAAGATAATTAGTGGATCGTTTAATTAAAGATCTTCTAGAATATAAAGAAGAAAAGAGTAACACAGATAATCCCTCTATTATATTAAAAATACTTATGTTTAAATTTATACTTATCGACATTAAAAAAGATGGCCATACTAACTGGTATGCATACACCCAGTTAATGTCCATTAATCAGAAAAAACGTAACTTTAAGAAACAGACATGAATCATCCACGTCTCATCTTAAAGTGATTTAATATAAAGTTATTTTTATAAGTAGAGAATGATCATAATCATATGCTTAACTCCTCATCTTACGCAAAACATTTTTCTTTCAGGAAACTCCTTAATGCCTTCAAAGTAGAGTGTTGTCCATGTAGAAGAATAAATAGGGTTACATGCTATTTTTTCTAGACCTTATGAACGCTCCAGAGGAATTGACCTTCAAATAAGTTAGATTAATTTCAGTGAATGAATAAATAGAAGTGTGGTGTGATAATGACAGTTACATTAGCAGAATTAGAAAATATGAAACTAAAAGATTTATATCAACATGCGAAAAACTATAAGGTTTCTTATTATAGTAAGTTAAATAAGCGTGAACTTATCTTTTCAATACTTAAAGCACAAGCTGAAAAAGACGGATTATCCTTTATGGAAGGTATTCTTGAAGTTATTCCAACAGAAGGTTTTGGATTCTTAAGACCAATTAATTTTTCTCCAAGCTCAGAAGATATTTATATCTCAGCTTCCCAAATTAGACGATTTGATTTAAGAAATGGGGACAAAGTATCGGGTAAAGTAAGACCACCCAAAGAAAATGAACGTTATTATGGTTTGTTACATGTTGAGGCAGTCAATGGTGAAGCCCCTGATACAGCGAAAGAACGCGTCCACTTCCCAGCACTAACACCCTTATATCCGCAACGTAAGATGACACTAGAAACAACGAAAGAGAATTTTTCAACACGTATTATCGATCTCGTTTCTCCCGTAGGATACGGACAACGTGGGTTAATTGTTGCTCCTCCAAAAGCTGGTAAAACAACTCTACTTAAAGAAATTGCCAATAGTATTACTATCAATCATCCGGATGCTGAATTAATTGTGCTCTTAGTTGATGAACGTCCTGAGGAAGTGACAGATATTGAACGTTCAGTTAAAGGCGATGTGGTCAGTTCAACATTTGATGAAGTGCCTGAAAACCATATCAAAGTAGCTGAATTAGTGTTAGAAAGAGCAATGAGACTTGTAGAGCATAAAAAAGATGTTGTCATTTTGATGGATAGTATTACACGTCTTGCAAGAGCCTATAACTTGGTTATTCCACCAAGTGGACGTACTCTTTCTGGTGGGATTGATCCAGCAGCTTTCCACCGTCCAAAACGATTTTTTGGTGCGGCAAGAAACATCGAGGAAGGCGGAAGTTTGACCATTCTTGCAACTGCATTAGTGGATACGGGATCACGTATGGACGATGTTATCTATGAAGAGTTCAAAGGAACAGGTAATATGGAGCTCCATCTAGATCGGAAATTAGCAGAAAGACGCATCTTCCCGGCTATTGACATCCGGAGATCTGGTACACGTAAAGAAGAACTTCTTGTAGAAAAGGACCATTTAGAAAAATTATGGTCGATGCGTAAGACAATGGATGAGTCACAAGACTTTGTGGAACGTTTCTATAAACGTTTGAAAACAACGAAAAACAACCAAGAATTCTTTGACATCTTTGACAAAGAAAAAAGTGGCCTCGCAAAAGTTTGAGCATAAAGACCATAAAAAGATTAACTTGCCAAACATACGTGGGCTTGTTATAATAAACGCTGTGCAATAAAACTCTAATTTGAGATAAAATTAGGGCATAAAGGAGATGAAACATATGAAACCTGAAATCCATCCAGATTACCATAAAGTTGTATTTATGGATTCAAGTACTGAATTCAAATTCTTGAGTGGATCAACAAAAAAATCAAATGAAACGATCGTTTGGGAAGATGGCAATGAATATCCATTAATCCGTCTTGAGGTAACTTCTGACTCTCACCCATTCTACACTGGTCGTCAAAAATTTGCTGAAAAAGGCGGACGTGTTGATCGCTTTAAACAAAAATACAATCTTAAATAATAGGCAGGGTTACCTTGCCTGTTTTTTTATGCTTAAAAATAGACTTTTCAACTTGGCCGCAGGGGAAGGGAACCCTGTGGCTTTTTGGCGTTTTGATGCAATCTGGATTTGAAGGGATGCCATTCTGCGGAGGTGGTGCAATCCTGGCTGGAAGTGATGCAATCCTGGCTGGAAGTGGTGCAATTTTGGCTAGAGGTGGTGCAATCCAGATTTGAAGTGGTGCAATCTTAGCTAGAGGTGGTGCAATACGGATTTGAAGTGGTGCAATCTTAGCTAGAGGTGGTGCAATCCGGATTTGAAGTGGTGCAATCTTGGCTGGAAGTGGTGCAATCTGGACTTGAATTAGTGCAATCCAAGCTGGAAGCGGCTCAATTCCGTCTCGAAGTGGCTCAATCCCGTCTCGAAGCAGCTCAATCCCTTTATGAAGTGGCTCAATTCTGTCTCGGAGTGGCTCAATCCCTTTATGAAGCGGCTCAATTCTGTCTCGGAGCACCTCAATTCCATATCGAAGCGGCTCAATCCCGTATCAGAGTAGCTCAATTCCATATCGAAGCGGCTCAATCCCGTCTCAGAGTAGCTCAATTCCAAGTCGAAGCGGTTCAATCCCATCACGAAGTAATGCAATCCTACCTGAGAGAGTGTGATCCCACGCAAAGTTAGTAAATCAACATACCCCAAACTTTTTGCATTTCCGATCAATAAAGTACAATCTCGCCTGAAACAAATGACATCCTCCTCGAACACATATAACGCATGTACAAAATAAACAAAATACATATAATAATTTATACAAATATAACAATGACAAGGTTGCCTTGCTTAGTGTATTATTATAAACAATAGTTAGAAAATTCAAATGACATCTTGAGAAGGGATATTAGACGATGAAAATATCTGAAACCGAAATTAAGCGTAAGCCGCTTTTTAAAAATCTGTTTTTTCAGATTATGTTAGCGATTGTTGTAGGTATTTTAGTCGGTTATTTATGGCCAAGCGTCGGTAATGCTCTTAAACCCATTGGTGATGGGTTCATCAAACTCATAAAAATGATCATATCACCTCTCGTTTTTGGCGTTGTCGTTGTAGGTATTGCAAAAGTAGGTAATATTAAAACGGTCGGCCGAATTGGTGGAAAAACGTTACTTTATTTTGAAATCGTAACGACCTTTGCATTAATCATTGGTCTTGTAGTAGCCAATTTAATGAATCCAGGAACAGGATTGAATATTGATCCTTCAAGTTTAAGTTCAGGTGAAGTCGATGCAAAGACAGGTGGATCACATCTTCCGAGCGAAGGTGACTTTTTCTTAAATATGATTCCAGACAGTGTGGTTGGGGCTTTTGCCAATAACTCGATGCTACAAGTTCTCCTGTTTTCTTGTATGTTTGGTATCGCTCTTCTTCAAATAGGCGGGCGCACGTCCGAAGTTGTTCTGGATACGTTAGATCAACTAAATAAGGTCCTGTTTAAAATTATGGAATACATAATTCATTTAACAGCTCTTGCAACATTTAGTGCGATGGCCTTTGCAGTTAGTCAATATGGTTTAACTACACTCTCCTCATTTGGTAAACTCTTTATTGCTATGACGATCGCATGCCTTGGATTTATCCTTCTATTGGCAGTGATATTAAGGATATTCTTAAAACTCAGTCTATGGAAAGTCATCTTATATATTCGTGAAGAGATCATGCTTGCTTTTGCTACTGGTTCAACAGAGGCGGTCATGCCGCAATTAATGGACAAGTTTGAGCACGCAGGGTGCAATAAGGCGGTGGTCGGTCTAGTTGTACCAACTGGCTACTCTTTTAATTTAGATGGAGCATCCATTTATCTTTCTCTATCAGTTGTATTTCTGTCGCAGTCTGTAGGTATTGACTTAAGTATCGGTGAACAGATTCTCATTCTCGGTGTCCTATTACTTACATCAAAAGGGATGGCAGGAATTCCTGGTTCAGCATTTGTTGCCTTATCTGCAACAGCTGCTGCAACGAACTCTATTCCAGTTGCAGCCGTAGCACTCATGCTTGCACCAGACCGATTTATGGGAAATTATCGAACAACGGTGAATATTATTGGCTATGCTGTTGCAACTTTCATTATCGCACGATGGGAAAACCTGCTTGACATATCACAAGCTAAAAAAGTTCTTTACCATCAAGACTTAGATAATAAACCAAAGTTAAAAGAAATTAGCTAAACTATTTAAATAAGTGGTTATTAAAAGTATGGTTCTAATCAGGATCATACTTTTTAATTTATTTTAACTATCCTAACCATAGACACAGGATTTCTTTTATGCTATCAAGTAGTGGCATTTGAGCTTGAGCCATTCCTTGTAAAGTTACGCTGGTCTTTCTCGCAGAAGGCTAATAACAGGAAGAGTAGCTCAATTCTTTTATGAAGCGGCTCAATTCCATCTCAGAGCAGCTCAATCCCATGTTGAAGCGCCTCAATTCCGTCTCGGGGTAGCTCAATTCCATTTCGAAGTAGCTCAATTATGTCGTGAAGGGGCTCAATTCCGTTTTGAGGTGGCGCATTTCCGTTTTGAAGTTGTGCAATCCCGCCTTGAAGTTGTGCAATCCCGCCTTGAAGTTGTGCAATTCCGTCTTGAAGTAGTGCAATTCCATCTTGAAGTGGTGCAATCCCGTTCGGATGTGGTGCATTCCCGGCCGGAAGCGGTGCAATCCCGTTCGGAAGTGGTGCAAACCCGGCCGGAAGTGGCGCAATCCATATCCAAAGTGGCTCAATTCATCGCAAAGCAGCAAAGCTCAATTAAGCAGTGAAGCGGCTCAATTCCTTCATAGAGTAGCTCAATTCCATGTCGAAGCGCCTCAATACTGCTTCGAAGTAGCTCAATTATGCCATGAAGCAGCTCAATCCCGTTCCGAGGCGCCTCAATTCCATAGCAAATCGCCTCAATTCCCTATCGAAGCGGCTCACAACTTGCCAGTACATCTCCCAACATGCTCAAAATCAATGACTTGAAAAAATAAGCAACAAAGCACACACTAATATAAAATACCACCCTTATTCTTTTGCCATGATCGTGATATAATTTTTAATCATATATAAATTTGCGCATAGGACGATGCCAAAGAGAATGAAGGAAAGGTTGTGAACGTCCATGCAATGGACAACCCAAACGGGCTGGGTAGAATGTATTTGTGGAAGTATGTTTTCGGGAAAATCAGAAGAACTGATAAGACGTGTTAGAAGAGCCAGCTTTGGAAAACAAAAAATTCAAGTTTTTAAGCCTGCTATAGATAATCGATACAGTGATGAAGCCGTTGTTTCACATACAGGGACCACCGTAATGGCCATACCGGTAAAAACGTCAAAAGATATCATGGATGCGATTCTTCCAGATACGCAAGTTGTTGCAATAGATGAGATTCAATTTTTCGACGAGGATATTGTACAAGCTATTCAAGAACTTGCTGATCGAGGCCTGCGCGTTATTGTGGCGGGTCTTGATATGGATTTTAGAGGAGAGCCGTTTGAGCCTGTGCCATCGATCATGGCCATTAGTGAAGAGGTAACAAAACTTAATGCTGTGTGTATGGTATGTGGTTCACCAGCGAGTCGGACTCAGCGACTCATTGACCACAGGCCAGCCTCTTATAATGACCCTATTATTCTTGTTGGTGCGAGTGAATCGTATGAAGCACGCTGTCGTCATTGTCATGAAGTCCCAGGAAAGCCTGAAAATCGGTTTAAGAAAGAACAGGTCAATAAATGAACAATTGATAGTCAAAGGTAGCCTATACCTTTGGCTATCATTATGGCTTTCTTTTACTTAAAACAAAGGATTTTTGACGATTAGGACGGACGTATAATATAATAAAGTGAATAGAATGAACGTAGAATGTTTACTTTTGCAAAAAGTTAAACCATTTTTTCCTATCTTAATGATCTTAAATAGAATAAGATACACGGATGTTGGTTAGAGTGAAAAGGAATAGTAGGGGTGAAAAGGCATGTTTGATCGATTACAGTCGCTAGAAGATCGTTATGATAAATTAAATCAATTACTTTCCGATCCTGAGGTCATCAGTGACTCAAATAAATTACGTGAGTATTCCATTGAGCAATCTGAACTCGAAGAAACAGTTCTCGCTTATCGTGAATACAAAACGGTTAAAGAAGAATTAACAGAAGCAAAAGCCATGCTGGATGATAAATTGGATGCTGAAATGAAAGAAATGGTTCGCGGAGAAATTAGTGAACTCGAAGAAAGAAAAGAGGCTCTTGAAGAAAAATTAAAATTATTACTTATTCCGAAAGACCCGAATGATGAGAAGAACGTAATTGTTGAGATACGCGGGGCAGCAGGTGGCGATGAAGCAGCGTTATTTGCTGGGAACTTATTTAAAATGTACTCCCGCTATGCAGAAGCACAAGGCTGGAAAACGGAAGTCATTGAATCAAGTCCGAGTGAAGTCGGTGGATATAAAGAAGTGATCTTCATGATCACGGGTAAAGGGGCTTATTCGAAACTCAAATATGAAAATGGAGCACACCGTGTTCAACGAGTACCGGAGACGGAATCAGGCGGCAGAATTCATACATCAACGGCAACCGTCGCTGTCCTTCCCGAGGCAGAAGAAGTTGAGGTTGATATTAATGAAAAAGATATCCGTGTGGACCGTTTTGCCTCAAGTGGACCAGGTGGGCAAAGTGTTAATACGACCATGTCAGCGGTTCGTTTGACACACATTCCAACAGGTATTGTCGTTTCTTGCCAAGACGAAAAGTCTCAAATTAAAAATAAAGAAAAGGCCATGAAAGTTTTACGTGCCCGTGTCTATGATAAATTCCAAAAAGAAGCTCAAGCGGAATACGATACAACGCGGAAATCAGCTGTCGGTACAGGAGATCGTTCGGAACGTATACGAACTTACAACTTTCCACAGAGCCGTGTTACCGATCACCGAATTGGTTTGACCATCCAAAAACTAGATCAAATTTTAGATGGTAAACTCGATGAGATTATTGATGCTCTTATCTTAGACGAACAAGCCAAACAGATAGAACAGGCGGAAGCACAATGACTCAAAAACGTTTCGAAGCCCTAAATTGGGCTTCTTCTTTTTTAAGTAAACATGACCGTGATGCCAACATCGGAGAAATTCTTCTTTGTCATCGTCTAGGAATAACTCGGACTAAGCTTCTTGTAGATATTCGGGAACCTTTAACTGAAGAGGATGAAAAATGGTTCAAGAATTGTGTGATCCACCATGTTAAGACAGGAGAACCCGTTCAATATATGACCGGTACGGAAAGTTTTTTTGGACATACGTTTCATGTCTCACCAGCGGTATTAATTCCAAGACCTGAAACAGAAGAATTAATTGAATGGGTAAAGAAGTGGGCTAGTCGTTATTTTCCCCATAAGAAAGAGTTATCAGTATGTGATATCGGAACGGGTAGCGGTGCAATAGCCATCACCTTAGCACTCGAAAAACCAGAATGGCACGTATCGACAGTGGATCTTTCAGCTGACGCTATTAAAGTTGCCAAAGATAATGCAAAAAATCTACATGCCTCGGTTGATTTCTACGAAGGCAGCTTTCTTCAGCCACTTATTGATCATGATATAAAAGTAGATATTTTAGTATCCAATCCTCCTTACATCTCAAAAGAAGGCATGCGCTCACTTCAAGATGTCGTGAAGGATCACGAACCGCATTTGGCGCTTAGTGGAGGAGAGGATGGGTTAGATGCTTATCGATGCATCTTAAAAGAAGTACGCCAAATCATGAAAGATCAACTCTTGATTGGGTTTGAGATTGGTTATGATCAGGGAGAAGCGATACAAAATCTTATTAAACAAACGTTTGATGAACAGATTGAGGCGCTCGAAGTGATGAAAGATATCAATGGAAATGATCGTGTTGCTCTTGCTTTTATCAAATAATTAGTAAGAGACATTAGCAGCCTTCCCTTTTCAGATTTCCTGACATGTTCAAAGATATAGGGATGGCATTAATAAATAGAATGATTTAAGTGCGTGTTCAAAAAGGTTACAAATTAGGAGTAAGAAGATAAGAGCGCGCTGATTTGAAGAGGAATGTAGGTTTTTGCTACATGAGGACTGGCCTTCCACAGGATGTGGTGGCTTTAGGCGCCAGCCACAGGACGTGAGCGATTTTAGTTGAAGCTCCTCTTGGCCAACACTGAGATTCATATCCTATCACTTGGTGACTTTTTGAACAACCTCTTTAACAAATCTATTAAATCGTCACCTTACAAAAAGGAATGGAATCTCTTAAAAATCTCCCTTGTCGAAATAAGTTGAACATTTCTAGGTTTGATTTTTGTCCGTTTCGTCCACACTGTTTTTAGAAGGGCGGGATGATGAAATGAAAAAACGACTAGCACTTATTTCTATTTTATCTCTTATTCTATTAATCACGTTTATGCAAATTCAGCAAAATCTATCAAACGCACAAAATAATAAAACTCGTATTCCAAAAGACGCCATTAGACTTCGTATCTTAGCAAATAGTGATTCAGCAGCTGACCAAGCCGTTAAACGTCAAATTCGTGACGAAGTCAATCAAAATATTGAAGGTTGGGTTCGTGATTTAAAAACGACCGAACAAGCAAAAGACGTCATACTCTCACATATGGATGATTTGAATAAAGTTGTTGCGAAAAAATTGAAAGAGATGCATTTGAATGAATCATTTACGATTAAATTAGGGAAAGCAGACTTTCCAACTAAAATGTATGGCGGTTATGTTTATCCTGCAGGTCAATATCAAGCGCTCGTTGTGAGATTAGGTCAAGGAGAGGGAGCAAATTGGTGGTGCGTGTTATTCCCTCCATTATGTTATCTTGATTTCTCTAATGGAGATGCCATAAAACCGGACGATCATATTGCTTCAGCAGCTGAAAAAGCATCGAATGAGTCTGTATCAGAAGGAACTATTATCAAAGAAAAACGCACTCGAAATCAATTAGACGAAGCAAATAAAGAGAAAACGCAAACCCAAAGCGAGACGCAAACCCAAAGTGAAACGCAAACCCAAAGTGAAACGCAAACCCAAAACGAGACACAAATCCAAAGTGAGTCGCAAACTCAAAGAGAGACACAAACTCAAAGTGAAACGCAAACCCAAAGTGAAACGCAAACCCAAAGTGAAGCTCAGACTCAAAGTAAGGCACAAACGAACAGAGATGCACAAACTGAGAGCAAGGCGAAAACTCAAAAAGAAGCAGAAACACAAAATGGAAGACAAACGGAAAGTGAAGTACAGACTCAAAACGAGGTACAGCCTCAAAGTGAAACCGTGACACAAGAACCTGAACATCAAGAAACTCACAAACAAGTTAAAGTGAAATTTTTCTTATTTGATGCTTTGGAAAATATTAAAAACTCGATTTTTTAAGAGAGAATGGGTTAAATGATGGTTATGCTAGACTTTGATCAGTGGTTATTCATTTACAATAACGAAGGATGTTGCCATAATAATAAAGGATGTTTCTAAACACACGGTTTGAAATTTATTTTAGAGGAGATAGTAAAGATGGTTGAGACGAAAATTTGGCAAGTTGATCGCACAGAACGTCATTTAGAAAATAATCCAATGATTATTGAAGCTGCAGAAATTCTAAGGCAAAATGACGTCGTGGCATTCCCAACCGAAACGGTCTATGGCCTAGGTGGAAATGCAAAATCTGATGAAGCGATACAACGTATTTACACTGCCAAGGGACGACCAAGTGATAATCCTCTCATCGTTCATGTAGCATCAAAGGATCAGGTAGACGCGATCTGTACGGATATTACGCCTTTAGCTCGGAAATTAATGAATGCTTTTTGGCCAGGCCCACTTACACTTGTATTACCGAAACGCGGAGACATATCCACTCGGGTAACGGCGGGTCTATCGACAGTTGCCGTTCGGATGCCAAATGATCCGATTGCAAGAGCTATTATCAGTGTAGCCAACCTTCCGATCGCGGCACCTTCAGCTAACTTATCCGGAAAACCAAGCCCAACGCTTGCCAAGCATGTTATTGAGGATTTAAATGGCAAAATTGCAGGTATCGTAGATGGTGGAGCAACTGGTGTGGGCGTGGAATCAACGGTTCTTGATTGCACGACGACACCTTTTACCATCCTACGTCCAGGTGGTATTTCAAAAGAGCAACTTATAGACGTGGTTGGTTTAGTATCGGATGATCCCGCCCTCACCCGAACAGATCAAACACCGAAAGCACCTGGAATGAAATATAAGCACTATGCTCCAAAGGCTTTGATGTACATGGTTCCTAAAGGAAAAGAAACCATACAAGCTCTTGTTAATCATGACAAAGAACATGGCCAACGTGTTGGCGTCCTCACGACGGATGAAAACGTGCATCGTTACCTTAATGCAGATGTGGTGATTTCCTGTGGAGAGCGGGCTCAATTATCAACAGTTGCCCATCAACTTTATCAAACATTAAGAGAATTTGATGAGGCAAATGTCGACGTCATTTATAGTGAAACTTTCCCAGATGAAGGCATTGGCCAAGCGATTATGAATAGACTATCAAAAGCTGCTGCAGGAAGAATAATTGAATAATGGATATAGGAAACTAGTCATCCTCGATGTTTTAAGATGACTGGTTTTTTGCATGAAATGATAGGCTTGTTCAATCCCTTCTTCTAAAAACCAAAGGACATGCATAGAGTATCATAGTCACATGTTTTTTAAGAAGGGAGATCGACCACATGGTAGAAAATGCAAGCCAGTTATTTAATCATGTGATGACACTAGTCATCATGGCGATCGCATTAGGGATGGATGCACTTTCAGTGGGATTAGGAATGGGAATGCTCACTTTAAGATATAAACAAATTTTTAAAATTGGACTGGTTATCGGCGTATTCCATATGATTATGCCATTAATTGGGATTGCTATTGGTGAATTATTATCTCAGCATTTTGGAGAAATGTCTCAAATAGCAGGTGGTATTCTTTTAGTTCTTTTAGGTGGACAAATGATCTTCTCTTCATTTGGAAGGGGCGATGAACCCATCATTAGACCCGTTGGATTTGGTCTTTTTGTATTCGCCTTTAGTGTGAGTTTAGATAGTTTCTCAGTCGGATTAAGTCTAGGAATATATGGTGCCAAAATCGTCCTAACGATTATTTTATTTGGTTTAACAAGTATGGTTTTAACATGGGTTGGTCTAGTCATTGGAAGAAATTTTAGACATTTTGTTGGTCATTACAGTGAAGCCTTTGGTGGACTTATTCTTTTAATATTTGGCGTTAAATTACTTCTTCACGTCTAAAACACGAATTGATATGAGAGAAAAGCGAATCTTATGAACAGCGTAAGATTCGTATTTTTAATTTCTGTCCTTTGGCGTGGGGGTTTTTAAACTCTAATCAGCAAAGAAAAAGTGAAATAGTGGTTTCAAATATAAATTGTTGTATCATATAGAAAAGGGGGTGTTGATTCTTGAAAAATATTCTTTTTGTTTGTACGGGAAATACATGTCGGAGTCCAATGGCGGAAGCCTTGTTGAAAAATAAAGGGAAAGATTTATTTCAGGTGAAATCAGCTGGGTTATTTGCCATGACGGGAACGGATGCTCATCCTCATGCAAAAGACGTTTTGAAAAACCGAACCATCTCCATGGATCATAAATCAAAGCAAATTGGATCATCACTCACCGAATGGGCCGATCTTATCCTGACGATGACAGAAGAACATAAGCTGAGACTCTTAACTCAATTTCCTGACACGGTGGGCAAAGTCTTTACATTGAAAGAGTATGTCCTCTTTGAACTAGATCAAAAAGATCATTGGCAGCAATATCTTCAAGCGATTAGTGAACATGAGTCTAAAAAAACACTTTGGCTCCAAGAGTTACAAAATCCAAATCTTTCGGTTAGTGACCGATTAGAAAAAGAAGAGCGGTATCGTAAGGAAATTACAGAGAACGAATTAAAAATACAGGAATATCGGACAAAATTACCTAATTTGAACATTGCAGATCCTTATGGAGGTTCAAAGGAAGATTATGAACGAACATGTCGCCAATTAGAAGATCTAATAGACCAACTTGTGGAATATTTTAAAAAACACGACACATAACATGTCGATTAGTCGATTAAAGTCTTAAGTTGGATTACTTAGTGTTGAAATCTACAAGACATGACACGAATTTCCCGGGAAATGTGACAGAATATTACTTCAAACCATATGGCTTTGACGAACACTGATATAAAATGATCGTTATCCTGATAGAAAGGGCATAAAGGTGGATAAAAATGTCGATTGATATGAAAAATCAAATTAAAAGCCAATTGAAACAGGCACTTCATGATTTAAACAAAGCGATGCCATTAAATAGTGATCATCTTTTAGTCATAGGTGCAAGTACAAGCGAGATATTAGGGGAACGGATCGGGACTGCCGGAACCCTGGATGCGGCTGAAATGATCTATGAAGAACTGATGGAATTTAAAAAAGAAACAGGGGTACATTACGCCTTTCAATGCTGTGAACATCTTAATCGTGCCCTTGTTATGGAAAAATCCATCGCCAAAGAACAACGGTTTGACCAAGTGACTGTCACCCCTGTTCGTACAGCAGGCGGATCGATGGCAACCTATGCATATCAACACATTGATAATCCCGTGGTTGTTGAGTTCATCAAGGCAGATGCGGGAATTGATATTGGGGACACATTCATTGGAATGCATTTAAAGCATGTTGCTGTTCCAGTTCGAAGTACGATCAAAAGTATCGGACAGGCACACCTCACGATGGCTCGAACGAGGCCGAAGCTCATCGGTGGTGAACGAGCGGTGTATCCAGTTAAAGAACAGGTCTCTGTAAAACATGAATGTCAATAAAAAAAGATGGCCTTGATTTGAGGCTATCTTTTTTTATCCCGCATTAACAGCGGGTGCTGACCCCAACTTAAGGTAATGAGTGTAAACGAGCGTTCTCCTAGGTGGGAGATAACTGCCCCGGAGCCCGGCTGGTTCTAGGTTCAGTGGGGTTGAAGAACCCCCCATAGATTGAAGTTCACTTTATATTGAATGGCCACATTTTGATAAATTCCGGGCGTTTTAACCACATTATTTACCTTGTTCATGTAGTCCCGAAGGAAGACCGTGAGTCGAAATCACCTACCCTAATGAAATTGCCCAAGTTTGACGAAAAATGAGGAAACGATTAATGTAATTGGTAGATTGTTTCTAATGAAGAAGGACAAAAACTTGATAGAAGGTGAAAATAAATGGATAAACAATATGCAGTGATCGGATTGGGACGTTTTGGGGGGAGCATCTGCTTAGAATTTCAGAAAATGGGCTGTGAAGTTTTAGCCATAGACAAAGATATGAATCGTGTCAATGATTTTGCTGACATTGTCACTCAAGCTGTTCAAGCCGATTCAACAGACGAGAAGGCCCTTCAATCTCTTGGGATACGTAACTTCGATCATGTCATTGTTGCCATTGGAGAGGATATTCAAGCAAGCATCCTGACGACACTTCTTTTAAAAGAAGAAGGGGTTAGCGGCGTTTGGGTGAAGGCTCAAAATGACTATCATGCAAAAGTATTATCAAAGGTTGGTGCAGATCGAATCATTCACCCGGAAAGAGATATGGGAACAAGGGTGGCCCATCTTGTTTCATCTCATAAAATTATCGATTACATCGGATTGTCGGATGACCATAGTATTATAGAAATTGAGGTAACTGAAAAACTTATCAATCGAACGATATTAGATATCGACGTACGAGCCAATTACGGCTGTAATGTGATTGCCATAAAAAGAGGGAATGATTTTAAGGTAGCAGACATTGCCCGTCTTGTTTTACAAAAGGGCGATCGGTTGGTTCTCATTGGACTCAATAAAAATCTCACTCAGTTTGAAGAACAAGGAGTTTGACGTGTTTATCTTATAATAAACATTTCTATAAATGGATTCCTTTGTAAGTGAGAACAAAAGAATCTGATTTTTTTTTAAGATCAATTTTTTTTTGTGTCGAAAATGTGATAATATGATGATGAATCGACAAATTGAGAGGAGCTGCTCATTTTCATGAAGGCCTTAGAAACACAAGATCGTGAAGTTTTTGAAGCAATACAGAAAGAACTTGGACGACAAAGAGACAAGATTGAATTAATTGCTTCAGAAAATTTTGTAAGTGAGGCAGTATTGAATGCTGCTGGATCCGTATTAACAAATAAATATGCTGAAGGTTATCCTGCTCACCGCTACTACGGCGGTTGTGAATATGTGGATATTGTCGAAGATTTAGCCCGCGAAAGAGCTAAGAAGTTGTTCGGTGCTGAACATGTTAACGTCCAACCACACTCTGGTGCACAAGCTAACATGGGTGTTTATTTTAGCATCCTTGAAGCAGGCGACACTGTTTTAGGTATGAACCTATCTCATGGTGGCCACTTAACTCATGGTAGTCCTGTTAACTTTAGTGGGGTTCTATATAATTTTATTGAATATGGTGTAGACGAAACCACCCATCGCATTGATTACGATGATGTTAGAGAAAAAGCGTTAGCCAATAAACCAAAACTGATTGTGGCAGGGGCAAGTGCTTACCCAAGAGAGATCGACTTTAAACGATTTAGAGAAATTGCGGATGAAGTTGGCGCCTATCTCATGGTTGATATGGCCCACATTGCTGGACTTGTCGCAGCAGGACTTCATCAAAATCCAGTCCCTTACTGTGATTTTGTTACAACAACAACACACAAAACACTTCGCGGACCTCGTGGTGGCATGATTTTGTGTAAAGAAAAATATGCGAAAAAAATCGATAAATCCATCTTCCCTGGCATTCAAGGTGGTCCATTAATGCATATTGTCGCGGCAAAAGCTGTGGCACTTGGTGAAGCTCTCGAACCTTCTTTTAAAGACTATGCGAAACAAATCGTCTCTAACGCCAAAGCCTTTGCAGAAGCACTCGAAGCAAAAGGATTAACGTTAATTTCAGGTGGAACGGATAATCATCTTGTTCTTGTCGATGTTCGTAACCTTGGCCTTACAGGAAAAGCCGCTGAGCATGCTCTAGACGAAATCGGCATTACAACAAACAAAAATACCATTCCTTATGATCCAGCAAGCCCATTTGTCACAAGTGGAGTTCGTATGGGAACAGCAGCTGTTACCACACGTGGATTCAAGGAAGAAGACTTGGTCGAAGTTGCGGATATCATCGCAGAAACACTTAGAAATCCTGAAGATGAAGCCGTTCTTGGAAAATCAAGAGATCGAGTGAAACTATTAACTGAAAAATATCCAATGTACCCATCACTATAAGGGTTCAGATGTTTATCACTACGGGATGCTAATCACATTGATGGTAAGTAGAATCAATCGTTTAATTTAGGAATGATAGGTTGATAACTTGGCGTGGTCAAATCATGATCACGCTAAATTTTTCAAATTGCTGTCGCCCTCTAGCAAAGTTTCCATTATAATAGGACAAGAATATAAAAGAAACTCGTTGAATGTAAATCTGACTGAGGTTGAATTCATTGGTTTTTTTATGTAAAATTTGTCGAGAGACTATTGATAGGGGGAATCATACATGGGAGAACTAAAAGTATTAGATCATCCATTGATTCAACACAAATTAACGATGATACGAGATTATCGGACAGGCACGAAAGCTTTTCGTGAACTGGTTGACGAAGTAGGAACATTAATGGCATTTGAAATTACACGGGATTTACCATTAGAAGAAATTGATGTTGAAACACCCGTGACGACAGCTAAAGCCTATCGTCTTGCAGGGAAAAAGTTAGGCATTATACCGATTCTCCGTGCCGGCCTTGGCATGATGGATGGTGTTCTCAATCTGATTCCAGCGGCTAAAGTAGGACATGTCGGTCTGTATAGAGATCCTAAGACACTTGAACCTGTCGAATATTATGTCAAATTACCAAGTGATATTCATGAGCGTGAACTTATTGTGGTTGATCCCATGCTGGCTACTGGTGGATCGGCATCAGCTGCGATTCAGTCATTGAAAGATCGTGGGGCGATCAACATTAAGTTAATGTGCCTCATTGGTGCACCTGAGGGAGTCAAACGAATCCAGCAAGACCATGATGACGTCGACATCTACCTTGCAGCATTAGATGAGAAATTAAATGAAAAAGGTTACATAGTGCCTGGTTTAGGCGATGCAGGTGACCGTTTATTTGGTACCAAGTAATCGAACCTAGACATGTTGGATCATAATAATAGAAGTTCTTTCTTCAAAAGTGATTTCTAACAATTGTATAATCATGTCAATTACCGTCATATTTTATGAAAAAAATATCGAGTAAAGAGGGGGAAAATTAACCCCTTTCATTCTTGGTATAGCAATGAAGAAAACGCTTTAATACAAGGGTTTTTTGGTCAATCACTGTCACATATTCGTCAGTTTTGACCACTTCCATTTTGATCAAAAATGGTTAAAATTTAATTGTAGCTATGATATATCTTTAAATTAGCTAACCACTTATAAAATAAACATGGCGTAAAATTAAAGTCGATTAGTTTGTGTTGACAGAAAGATAGCGCTTTCGTAAAATTGAAATTAGTTGATATTTTCGGTGGAAAATAGTGAGAATTAATTGGATGGATGAAATTAGATAGAGTTTTCTACATTCATATCTTTAAGCTTAAAAGCTAGGTTTGAATTACTGATGTATTCGGGAAAGATGTTGATATGTAGTAAATTGGATCTTGATACACTTTCTCCTCACTAATCTCCAATTTCTTTTAACATTTTCACTGAAGTATAGACGAATTGAAAAGGATGATGTCATGAAACAAAAACAGACAGATCCTTGGCGAATGGTAGGTGTCGCAAGTACAATTGGCTTTGAAATTTTCGCGTTTATTTTGAGTGGGGCATGGCTTGGCAAACGTTTAGATGCGCATTTCAGTACAAATCACGTCTGGCTGGCGGTTTGTTTAATCGGTGGTTTGCTACTAGGCCTTGTAAGTGCTGTTTTTTCATTAATAACAATGACAAAGGACTGAGCCATATGGACAACGAGTTGGCATGGTCTTATCGTGTAATGCTTGTTATTTATGTCTGTTTATTACTTTTTACAAGTCTATTATGGATTGCGTTGCCTATTAAGTCTCTACTTGCTGGTTTTGCATTAGGGATGAGCATTAGTTTTTACAACATTCTCCAAATCATTTTAAGAACTCAGATAGCCAGTAAGGAGGTTCTTAAAGGGTCCCGTAAACGCAGAGGGTTGAATTCTTTCACTCGATATTTGGCCGTTGCTTTTGGAGTACTGTTGATCTATCGTTACCCAACTTGGTTTGATTTTCGGGTCTTTGTTTTTTCATTACCTATAGGTTACGTTTTATTAGTTTTAATCAATATTTATTATGGAAGACGTGAACGTCAATCACTTGAAAGGGGGGATAAATTTTGGAAATAACTCCAAAACTGACATTCCTAGGAATGACGTTTGACTTGACAGTGATGATTGGGACAACTATTGCAGCACTCCTTGTGATCATACTCGTGTTTTTCTTAACAAGAAAACTTACTATGAGACCAACCGGTAAACAAAATATAATGGAAATGATTGTTGATTTTATCCGCGGCATTACAAATATGATGTTGGAGGATAAGCAAGCAGCAAAATATTTAAGCTTTGCCATCACGACATTTTTATTTATTTTAGTTGCCAACATGTTAGGTGTTATTGTCATGATCAACTCGCATGGAGCGGTCCCAGCCTTTGGTTTAACTGGTGATGCTGAAGTGAGCTGGTTCAAATCACCGACTTCAGATATTAATGTCACTGTGGCACTCGCATTTGCTATTTCCCTGTATGCCCATTTTGCAGGTATTCGAAAAAATCCGCGCGGTTATGTTGCTCATTACTTTAAACCGTATTGGCCAATGTTTCCACTACACATCATTGACGAATTAGCGAAACCAACCACACATGCAGCGCGGTTATGGGCAAATATATTTGCAGGTGAAGTTTTGATTACCATCTTAGTAAGTGGTGCACCGTATTTAACTGCCTTACCACTTTTTGCTTGGCTAGGCTTTTCAATCTTTGTTGGATGTATTCAAGCCTATATTTTTACAGTGCTTGCTATCGTTTACATTTCGCAACAAATTGCAAGTGACCATTAATCAAAAACATTATTTAAGTACATTTTAAGTACATTTAAGGAGGAAATTTTATTATGACTATTCTTGCTGGTGGAATTATGATCGCATTTGCAGCTATCGCAGCTGGGATCGGTAACGCATTACTTTTTAGTAAATATCTCGAAGGTATCGCACGTCAACCTGAAGCTCAAGGTAAACTCTTTGGTCAAGCTATGATCGCAGTAGGTCTTGTTGAAGCATTACCAATCATTGCAATTGCCTTTGGTATTCTTGTATTGTTTGGTATCGTTGGATAATAAAAGACCAGTAGAAAGCGGATACCAACCCCGCTTTCTTTGTTAATAAGTGAAATAGTATCAACTTATTTTAAGTAGTAAGTCATCCTTTGTTATCTCGAACAAGATATTGGTTTTGACACTACTAAAATGCCTTATTGACCAACTGTTGCTTTTTTGTAAAAGCACAATGAAAGGAGTGGCAAAGCATGCTTGAATTTCATTTAGGAACAATTCTGTTTCAATTAGTCGTCTTCATTATCCTAATGATCATCATAGGAAAAATCGGTACAAAACCGGTAGTTGAAATGATGAGAAAAAGACAGAATTTTATTAATGAACAAATTAACAGTGCCGAAACGAGTCGAAAAGAAGCAGAAGCGTTTCTTGCTGAACAAAAATCTGAATTGGATAAAGTTCGTCAAGAAGCACATAGCATTATTGAACGGGCGAAAAAACAAGGTGAATCTGAAGCCGATAGCATTATAAGTGCTGCAAAAGACCGTGCTGATCGATTAGTTGCTGAAGCCCGCGTGGAAATAACCCGTGAAAAAGACCTAGCCATAGCGTCACTTCGTGATGAAGTAGCTGATCTTTCTGTTCTTCTTGCTACAAAAATTCTTGAAAAAGAAATTGATGCCAAACAATACGACAAAGAAATGAACCAAGTTCTTAAAGAAGTAGGAGAACGGTTATGAGTGAAGTCGTCAGCAAACGTTATGCGAGTGCACTCTTTGAAGTAGCAAAAGAACGCGGGGAAGTCGATACGTTTGAAAAAGATTTAATATTAGTTAATACCACTATTGTAGAAAACGATGAGCTTAATAAAGTTCTTAACCATCCACAAATTGATCGTGACGATAAAAAAGCGTTAGTAGCATCCATTTTTAATGATGCGATTAGTCAAGAAATTGTTAACCTTTTGTATGTATTAATTGATCGAGACCGTGAAAATATCGTGTTAGATATTTTGGCATCTTACCAAGTTTTAGCAGACAAAGAGCGCGACATCTTAGATGTTACAGTGACAACGGCGAAACCGCTTGATGAAAAAGGACAGAGCGCTCTTTCTAAAAAACTTAGTAAAGCGGTAAACAAAAAATTACGTATGCATACTAAAGTCGATGACTCTCTAATCGGAGGATTGCTCTTACGTGTGGGTGATAAATTGTACGATGGAACGATTTCAGGAAAACTGGCTAGATTTAGGCAGGAGATTAAAGTAGGTAGATAGGGGTGAACATTTCGTGAGCATTAAGGCAGAAGAAATTAGCTCGTTAATTAAACAACAGATTGAAAATTATCAATCTAAAGTTCAAGTCAGCGAGGTCGGTACTGTCATTGAAATTGGTGACGGAATTGCTCGTGTCCACGGTTTAGATAGCGTCATGTCAGGTGAGCTTGTTGAATTTTCAAATGGGGTCATAGGACTTGCACAAAACCTTGAAGAAAATAATGTAGGTATTATCATTCTTGGACCTTTCACAGGAATCCACGAAGGGGACGAAGTAAAACGTACAGGTCGGATCATGGAAGTTCCTGTAGGGGAAGAACTTCTTGGCCGTGTTGTTAATCCACTTGGCCAACCTTTGGATGGAAAAGGACCGCTTAATACGACAAAATCACGACCACTCGAAAATCGAGCACCTGGGGTAATGGAACGTAAATCTGTTACGGAACCCATGCAAACAGGGATTAAATCGATTGATGCCATGATTCCAATTGGTCGTGGACAACGGGAATTAATTATCGGCGACCGTCAAACAGGGAAAACAGCCGTCGCGATTGATACGATTATCAATCAAAAAGATCAAGACGTAATCAGTATTTATGTAGCCATCGGTCAGAAAGCATCAACAGTTGCCGGAGTGGTTGAAACACTTCGTGAATTTGGTGTTCTCGATAGAACCATTGTCGTCTCAGCAAGTGCTTCAGATCCAGCACCATTGTTATACTTGGCACCTTATGCTGGAGTATCAATGGGTGAAGAATTTATGTACAACGGGAAACACGTGCTTATTATTTATGATGATTTATCAAAACAAGCCGCAGCATACCGTGAACTTTCCCTCCTTCTTCGTCGTCCGCCAGGCCGTGAAGCTTATCCAGGGGATGTTTTCTACATTCACTCAAGATTATTGGAACGTGCAGCAAAATTAAGTGATCGATTAGGTGGCGGTTCAATCACAGCCTTACCTATTATTGAAACGCAAGCTGGAGATATTTCAGCTTACATTCCAACCAACGTAATCTCGATTACTGATGGTCAAATATTCTTGGAATCCAGTCTCTTCCGTTCTGGTGTTCGTCCAGCGGTTGATGCGGGGACATCAGTTTCTCGTGTTGGTGGTGCTGCTCAAATTAAAGCCATGAAAAAAGTAGCAGGAACCTTGAAATTAGATCTTGCCGCTTATCGTGAACTTGAAGCTTTCTCACAATTCGGATCTGATTTGGATCCTTCAACAAAAGCACGTCTTGAACGTGGACAAAAAACGGTTGAGCTCTTAAAACAATCTCTTCATAAACCGTTCCCAGTTGAAAAACAAGTGGTGAGTCTCTATGCATTATCACGTGGATTTATTGATGATGTTTTACTTGAAGATGTTAGACGTTTTGAATCCGAACTATTAGCGTTTGTTGAACAAAACCATAACACCATTTACGACACAATCCGTAAAACAGGTGCTCTTCCTGATGAAGAGACACTACAAAGCGTCATTAAAGCATTTAAAAATACGTTTGCTGCATCAACAAGCAAATAATGTATGGGATGGTTTCATCCCATACGCTTCAAAAGGTGGTGAATTGAAGTGCCTTCAATGCGTGATATAAAAGAAAGTATTGGATCAAAGAAGAAAACTCGCCAAATTACGAAAGCGATGGAAATGGTATCAGCTGCTAAATTGAATCGTGCGCAAATGCATGCGAAAACATACACAGCTTATACGGATAAACTTCGTGAAGTCGTTGGGGGTATCGCAGCAGGAAATAATGGAAGTATCAAACATCCGATGCTTCAAACACGTCCTGTAAAGAAAACGGGCTACCTTGTCATAACAGCTGACATGGGACTTGCAGGGGCATACAACAACAGCGTTTTAAAATATGTGTATGGTCTCATACAAGAACGTCATCAATCAAGCGATGAATATAAAGTTTTTGTTGTCGGTAAAGTCGGAGTGAAATTTTTTAAAAACCGTAATATAGATGTAACGCATCAAGCCACAGACTTACCTGAACGCTTTAAGTTTGATGATGTTAAGTCTTTGGCTAGAGAAGCAGTTGGTTTATATGCGTACGAAGAAATTGATGAATTATACATGGTGTACAATCACTTTGTTAGTGCAATTAATCAACAGTTGACCGATACGAAACTATTACCGTTATCTGATATTGAAACTCACGAAGAGCACTCAGTAACTTATGAATATGAGCCAGATAGCGAAGAGGTTCTTAAGAATTTACTACCTCTTTATGCAGAAGGTTTAATTTATGGAGCTTTACTAGATGCAAGGGCAGCAGAACATGCGGCACGTATGACAGCGATGAGAAATTCAACGGATAACGCAACGGAACTCATTGACAAATTAACACTTTCATTTAACAGTGCTCGTCAAGCTGCGATTACACAGGAACTTTCTGAGATCGTTGGCGGAGCATCGGCATTAGAATAAACTCTCACTATTTGTGATTGGAGGGAAAAGGCATGAACAAGGGTTATGTCACTCAGGTAACGGGACCAGTTATCGACGTTAGATTTGAACGCGGTCAACTTCCTGAAATCCACAATGCTCTTAAAATTGAATTTAATGCAACATCCGAAAATGAAGTAAGTATCAGTTTAACTCTAGAAGTGGCTCTTCACTTGGGAAATGATACGGTTAGAACCATTGCCATGTCATCAACCGATGGTGTTATACGTGGCACGGAAGTAATAGATACAGGTAAACCTATCTCTGTTCCAGTTGGAGATGCTACACTCGGTCGCGTATTTAATGTTCTTGGTCAAGCGATCGACTTAAAAGACGAACCTGGTCAGGATGTTCCTCGTCATGCGATTCACCGCGAGGCACCATCGTTTGATCAGTTAACAACAAAAACGGAAGTACTTGAAACAGGGATTAAAGTTATCGACTTACTCGCACCATACGTTAAAGGTGGTAAAATCGGTCTCTTCGGTGGTGCCGGTGTAGGTAAAACGGTTCTTATCCAAGAATTGATTCACAACATCGCCCAAGAACATGGTGGTATCTCGGTATTTGCCGGTGTTGGTGAACGTACTCGTGAAGGTAACGACCTTTACTTTGAAATGACTGATTCTGGCGTTATCAAAAAAACAGCCATGGTGTTTGGACAAATGAACGAGCCACCTGGTGCTCGTATGCGTGTTGCCTTGTCAGGTCTAACAATGGCTGAATATTTCCGTGATGAACAAGGGCAAGACGTACTGCTCTTTATCGATAACATTTACCGGTTTACACAAGCTGGTTCTGAAGTATCTGCCCTTCTTGGACGTATGCCATCAGCCGTTGGTTATCAACCAACACTCGCAACTGAAATGGGTCGTCTTCAAGAGCGTATTACCTCAACGAAAAAAGGATCTGTTACATCGATCCAAGCCGTTTATGTACCAGCGGATGACTATACTGACCCAGCGCCAGCAACGACATTTGCTCACCTTGATGCAACAACCAACCTTGAACGTGCTTTGACGCAAATTGGTATCTATCCAGCGGTGGATCCATTGGCATCAACATCACGTGCTTTATCACCAGATATCGTTGGTGAAGAGCATTACAATGTGGCCCGTCAAGTCCAAGAAACATTGCAACGTTATAAAGAATTGCAAGATATCATCGCTATCCTCGGGATGGACGAATTATCTGATGAAGATAAACAAACGGTTAACCGTGCCCGTCGTATTCAATTCTTCTTGTCACAAAACTTCCACGTTGCTGAACAATTTACAGGTATCGCAGGATCTTATGTCCCTGTAAAAGACACCGTTCGTGGCTTCAAGGAAATTCTTGAAGGAAAGTATGACGATCTACCAGAAGATGCTTTCCGTAACTGTGGACCAATCGAAGCAGTTGTTGAAAAAGCAAAAGAATTGGCGTAAGCCCGTTATGACTGAACCTCACGTAATGAGAGATGTATCTGCCAAAGGAGGTTTTGCGAAATGAGTACGGTGCATACGGAAATCGTAACACCGAACGGAAAAATCTTTGAAGGCGAAGCTCAAATGATTAATGTGAGAGCAACCACCGGTGAGTTAGGTATTTTACCTAGGCACATGCCGCTTGTTGCCCCACTAGAAATTGATCGTGTTCGCCTTGACCTCGATGATCGTACACAATATGTGGCTGTTCATGGTGGATTTATTCAAATTCATCCTGAACATGTCACCATTCTTTCTGAATCTGCGGAGTTGAAAGAAGATATTGATGTACCCCGTGCGGAAAAAGCAAAAGCAGAGGCAGAAGGGAAGCTGGGCAAACTCGAAAGCGGAACGCTAGATTACGAAACCGCAAAAAACGAGCTCAAACGAGCAGAAGCCCGACTAAAAACTGCCAAATCCGGCATCGAGTAAATTAATAGAAAGAGTACCAGTTAAAAACGACTGGTACTCTTTTTTTGGCCAATTTTCGAAGTAAAATTGAAAGATTACTGAACTCCGATAGAAAGAGACTCTATCAAATATTATTTCTCTAATATGTTCACAGGCTCAATTAAGTTGTGAAGCGCCTCAATTAATCTGGAACAGGCTCAATTAAGTGACGAAGCGCCTCAATTAACTTGGAACAGGCTCATTTAGTGACGAAGCGCCTCATTTAATTTAGAACAGGCTCAATTAAGTGACGAAGCGCCTCATTTAATTTAGAACAGGCTCAATTAGTGACGAAGTACCTCAATTAATCTGGAACAGGCTCAATTAAGTAACGAAGCGCCTCAATTGACTTGGAACAGGCTTAATTAAGTGATGAAGTACCTCAATTAATCTGGACCAGGCTCAATTAAGTAACGAAGTGCCTCAATTAATCTGGACCAGGCTCAATTAAGTGATGAAGCGCCTCAATTAACTTGGAACAGACTCAATTAAGTGACGAAGCGCCTCAATTAATCTGGACCAGGCTCAATTAGAGACGAAGTACCTCAATTAATCTGGACCAGGCTCAATTAGAGACGAAGTACCTCAATTAATCTGGAACAGGCTCAATTAAGTAACGAAGTACCTCAATTCCTCTAATACAGGCTCAATTAAGTGATGAAGCGCCTCAATTAATCTGGAACAGGCTCAATTAAGTGACGAAGTGCCTCAATTACTCTTGACAAGGCTCAATTAGTGACGAAGTACCTCGATTAATCTAATACAGGCTCAATTCAATATCATGGTCCTAAAAGTTTCATCGAGTAAGGGGGTGTTATAGCACAAGTTTGGTTCATAATCGCCTAACTCCGTTAAAGAATGCCCCGCTATGACAAAGGATAGAGCAACTCAGAGAAAGAATTGCACCACCTCGACATAGAATTGCACAACTTCAACAAAGAACCCCGACATAGATTTGCACAATTCGACAAAGATTTACACAACTCGACAAAGATTTGTACAACATTAGGTAGAAACAGAAACTTAACGATTTAAACTCAGTAATGCTACAATACAACTAATCCAACCCATGCTCCTGAAATCACCCCTATTAAAAAATTCCCCAGAGAAGATTGTAATGGTGTTAGGTATTTTGCACCTAGTTAGAAAGAGTGGTAATCATATTGGGGTAGGTCTATCTCCTTAAATCTCATGAAAGCTAATATATATAAAATTACAAGCATTGATTTTGATTGTTTTCGGGTTTAAAATCTGTTGTAAGGGTTTTTTTTATCCTAATGTGAATGATTAATTCATTAGGTTTATGGGTAATTATGTGTAATGGTCAAATTTTATTTTTTTTAAACGGTAGCACTTTTTTAAAAAAAGGGCTAAAATAAGAACGAAATGTTACATTTGTATTAAAAATCCTCATCATTATATAACAATTCAGTTACATATGAGCCAGGAAGGGTGTAGAGGTGATGAATTTTGGCTATCAAGCAGGACTTAGTATCGTTCTCCACCTGATAGCGTTTATTTTGACATGGTGGGCTATTCAAGGAATTAAATGGGAGCTTTTTTTTCGTAAGCCTAAAGGGAAACAATCTTTATGCTTCATGGTTCTTTTTTCACTTGCTATAAGCTACCTTGTCGCTAAATTTTTCTTAGATTATCTCGGTTCTTCCTTATTATTAATGAATTAATGGTATCGGAAACCGAAGATTGTATGAATGAATCTCAATGATCAACAGTAAATTTTAGCTTCAAGATATAAAAAGAGAAGTTGTCTATTTTTGAAGAATCTTGCCGATTATTAACGATAAGTTAAATGTATTAACCTACTCCTAATCGTGAACAATGTGATTAAGGAGAGGTGAAACGCAAGATGAAAACAAAGAATCAATGGATCATTGCACTTTTTATTATGGTTTTTTTCGTAGGGGCTTATTCACAAGTTGAAGCAAAAACAAGTCAATCAAATATATCTACTCATAAAGAGATTCCCTTAATAGCTCAAAGTATGGAAAAACAGGGGGCAAAGGTGACCGGGTGGTCTGTATATTCTAGACAATCGGAGACCACGTTAAAAAGCCGTTCCGAGCTAGAGCAATTTACTGAATCCTATTTGCGTAAATTGCCAAAATATACCTTTGTTAAAAAAATGAAAAAAAATGGCCAGTATGAATGGCTCGGAACCTATGCTATGGATCGTCATACCACAGGAACTATAAAAATTATTGCTTACCCCCACAAAAGTAAATATCAAACGTACATCATATATGAGTTGAAGGGCGATCAATGGGACTCAAAAAAATGGGGAAAAGTAGAGAAGATAGCTAAAAAAGAACAAGTTAAAATTTTCCATGGTTTGTATAAAAATTTTTATTGTGTAAAAGCGAAAATTAATGCTAAAATAAAATCTGGTCTACTAAATACTTCTAATAAAATAATGAATGATTTTCAAGCTCAACCAGTAGAAATAATAAATGAAAAAACCTTTGTGTCTGTATCTGCATATACTAAAGCATGGCGTGACACGATTTATACTGGGGAGAAAAAAATGAATATACAAGTTGCACTACGTACATTAAATGGTCAAACAACAATAACAGTAGGAACACCAATAATAACGACTGAATACTAAATATAATAAGCGAATATATCAGTGAATTTTTCGTTTTCGTGAAGAGAATCATCAATGTGATGGCGTGTCTGTTACCTCCCCCGTAAGAGGAGTTGCGGATGGTTAGGCCAATATTGGTTAACCAGGCGAAAAGCGGATAAATGACATTGGACGCGGAGGGGAATATCTTGGAGAAAATCATTGTTCGTGGCGGGAAGCGTTTATTTGGGACTGTAAAAGTAGAAGGAGCAAAAAATGCGGTTCTTCCCGTTATTGCGGCTTCGATGCTAGCTAATAAAGGTACAAGTAAAATTTATAACGTTCCTGCTTTAGCAGATGTGTATACGATTAACAATGTTTTGCGTTATCTTAACGCAGACGTGAATTATGAAAATAATATAATAACGGTAAAAGCAGTAAAAGAATTATTAACAGAAGCACCATTTGAATATGTTCGAAAAATGCGTGCATCTTTTCTTGTTATGGGACCTTTGCTCGCACGAGTTGGAATGGCTAGAATTCCGCTTCCTGGCGGTTGTGCTATTGGTTCAAGACCGATTGATCAACATCTCAAAGGTTTCGAAGCCATGGGTGCAAAAATCAATATTGGTAATGGATTTATAGAGGCAAGTGTTAATGGCAAACTCCAAGGAGCTAATATTTATCTCGATATGCCAAGTGTTGGCGCAACAGAGAACATTATGATGGCAGCTGTACTTGCTGAGGGTACAACGATTCTTGAAAATTGTGCCAGAGAACCAGAAATTGTAGATCTTGCCGATTTTTTAAATGCAATGGGAGCCAAAGTCAAAGGAGCTGGCACTGGAACGCTTACTATACAAGGTGTAAAAGAATTAAAAGCTGCTCATCATAGAATTGTCCCTGATCGAATCGAAGCCGGTACTTATATGGTTGCAGCAGCCATAACAGGCGGAAATGTCCTCGTTGAAGATGCTAGGGCGGAACATTTACGTCCTCTCATCTCAAAAATGGAGGAAATGGGTGTCAGAATTACACAAGAATTCAATGGTCTACGTGTTAAAGGACCAGATATTCTAAAACCGGTCGATGTAAAAACAATGCCACACCCAGGGTTCCCAACGGATTTACAGGCTCAAATGATGGCTCTATTATTAAAAGCCCATGGCACTTCTGTTATTACGGAAACAGTGTTTGAAAATCGCTTTATGCACGTTGAAGAATTTAGACGGATGAATGCGGATATCAAAATTGAAGGACGTTCAGCTATCATTAATGGTCCTTGTCATTTACAAGGAGCAGAAGTGTCAGCGACCGACCTACGTGCCGGGGCTGCATTGGTTATTGCTGGTCTTATTTCTCAAGGAGTCACACGCGTAAGTGAGTTAAAACATATAGACCGTGGATATGTAGACTTAGCAGGAAAACTTCGCGCACTTGGTGCTAACGTTGAGCGTGTGACCGTCGAAGAAGGAGCCATTGAACAAGAAGTCTCAATGCCTAAATTAAACATGAAACCAAAATTTGCTTAAATTTGTTATAATATACGGAGCCATACTTGGCTTCTTTTTTTTGACAATCTAATTTGAATATTTAGTTATTTGTCAAGATGATAGATTTGATATTTTTGCCAAATGAATATCATTTCCCATCAACAGTCTATGCCAAAATGTTTTTAAATATACATACATAACCTATAAAAATGTGAAAAATAAGTTTCGAAAGCTCCTCGTGATAGGGTGATCTTATCCCATTTTTTCGTTCTAATTGCTTGTTTACGCCCATAATATAAAGATGAACATTCAACTTATTGGGAGGACATATATGAGGAAAGGCATCATCATCCTAACACTATTCGTTGCTATCATCATCTTGATTCCAGCTGTCATTGTATTACCGTTTTCACATGCCAAAGACATGAAAGCAGATCAAATGCCGAACAAAAGTAAACAAAATGTAGAGAAACAAAAAAGTAAAGTAAAAACCCCCAATATTACGGTAAGTGTCTATAGAGAAAATCTCAAAAAAACACAAAAAGTTCCGTTTAATGATTATCTGGTTGGAGTCGTAGGTTCTGAAATGCCAGCCAAATTTGATTTGGAAGCGCTAAAAGCCCAAACTTTGGCTGCAAGAACCTATATTATCAGCCATCTTCTGGGCTTAGGTTCAACCTCCTTACCTGATGGAGGACAAGTGACCGATACGACGCAAAATCAAGTCTACAAGAATGATCAAGAACTTCGAAAGATATGGGGTAAAGACTATAGCTGGAAAATCAAGAAAATCAGACAGGCTGTGCTAGAGACAGCTGACCAAATTATTATGTATAAAGGAGAACCCATCTCCACTCCTTCTTTTTTCTCAACAAGCAATGGCTATACAGAGGATGCGAAGGACTACTGGAGCAGTAATATACCATATCTTCAGTCCGTTTCCAGTCCATGGGATAAAGCCTCTCCAAAATACAAAGTCACAGAAAAGCAATCAGTCAGTACGGTCGAACAAAAATTAAACATAACTTTACCCAGTGCAGATGGTCCCATCGGTAAAGTCACCAAAAGAACGGAAGGAAAACGCATCGCAACCTTCAAAATTGGGAATAAAACATTCACCGGTCGTGAAATTCGTGAAGCACTCAACCTAAGATCAACGGACTTCTCTATGACCAAAAAAGGCAATCAAGTAAGCATTAAGACCATAGGCTATGGCCATGGAGTTGGAATGAGCCAATACGGCGCAGAAGGCATGGCGAAAGAGGGCGCGAACTACAAACAAATCCTTAGCCATTACTATAAAGGAACTTCAATTCAGAACATGGAACCATTCACAAAAAGATTAGAAGATAAATGAGTGATAAATAGACCACAAGGAGATTGTGGTCTATTAGTATGGAAAAAGTACCCGAATTTAGATCGTACGCACCGAGTTACGGAGGGGCGGCTCTAGTTTGAAGTGGTGCAATAAAAGGCAGAGTGGTGCAATTCACATTTGAAGCGGTGCAATCGGATCAGAGTGGTGTAATTCGTGTTTAGAGCGGTGCAATTAGAGGCCGGAGTGGTGCAATTCATGTTCGAAGCGGTGCAATTAACGTCAGAGTGATGCAATTCATGTTCGAAGCGGTGCAATTAACGTCAGAGTGGTGCAATTCATGTTCGAAGCGGTGCAATTAACGTCAGAGTGGTGCAATTCATGTTCGAAGCGGTGCAATTAACGTCAGAGTGGTGCAATCCAAGTTCGAAGTGGTGCAATCAATGTTTGAAGTGGTGCAATTAACGGCGGAGTGATGCAATCCATGCCTGAAGTAGTGCAATCCAAGCATGAGGTGATGCAATCCCATCGCAAAGTAGTACAAAACTAGTTTGAAATTAAGAAAAGTACAGGAGATGTGTGAGTCGAGTCAATGTTATCTGGAATGAGAGAGGAGTAATTAACTAAAATCCCCACCCATTCTAGTGGATGGGGCTATATGTTTTTATAATGCGATTGCTTCCTCTGTATTCAATGTAATGACTTCCTCAGTATCTTTATCAAAAAAATGAATTTTATCTAAATCAAAGGCAAGTTTGATTTGATCGCCATTCTTGATATCAGTATCAATGACTTTAGCAACAATGTTTGTTCCGTTGATCGAGGTGTAAAGAAGACTTTCTGATCCCATTAATTCTGAAACATCAATTGAGGCATCAAATTGACCTGCAATTGTATCTTCAATTAAGTGCTCATTTCGATTAATATCTTCTGGTCGAATCCCTAATATAAACTCCTTATTGATATAACCTTTGGAGCGCAAAACCTCCAACTTGTCTTTTGGTAATGGGAAAGAAATATTTCCAATTCTTAGCTCGGTGTCAGAGCATGTCACAGGTATGAAATTCATAGCAGGCGAACCGATGAAACCGGCAACGAAAACATTAACAGGATGATTATACACTTCTTTAGGGGTACCAATTTGCTGAATAACACCGTCTTTCATAATGACAATCCGTGAAGCCATTGTCATAGCCTCTGTTTGATCATGTGTGACATAAATCGTCGTCGTGTCTAAACGGCGGTGCAGCTTCGAAATTTCAGCACGCATTTGTAGTCTGAGTTTGGCATCCAAGTTAGAAAGAGGCTCATCCATGAGGAATACTTTGGGATTACGAACCATGGCTCGTCCCAAAGCCACCCGCTGACGTTGACCACCGGATAATGCTTTTGGCTTACGTTTTAGGTAATCTTCCAGTCCAAGGATCTTGGCAGCTTCTTTTACTCTAGCATCAATCTCTGCCTTGGGTGTTTTTTTAATTTTTAATCCAAAAGCCATATTATCATAGACGGTCATATGTGGATAAAGGGCGTAGTTTTGAAAAACCATGGCAATGTCCCGATTTTTAGGAGCCACATCATTCATAAGTTTGTTGTCAATAAATAATTCCCCATCCGTTATTTCTTCTAGACCAGCAATCATTCGTAGTGTAGTAGACTTACCGCAACCTGAGGGGCCTACAAAGACAATAAATTCTTTATGCTTAATGTCCAAATTAAAGTTACTCACAGAAAGAGTGTCACTATTTTTGTACCTTTTACCAATGTTTTTCAATAGAATGTCTGCCATCAAATGCCTCCTGTATCTTTTTTGAATTATTTAATAGTATATATAAATTTAAATAGTTTGACAATTAGCGAATTGAACAAAAATACAAGACTATTTTTGGTCACTTTTTCATAATAGGTAGGAGGCAGGTAAACAAATGGATGATAGGGAAGATAAGCTTATTCAGTGGAAAAAGTGATACTTTAATCAATGGGGGTTTTCCCATCACCCACTGGGAAAACTAAACCAATCAGACTCATGTGGGCAGTTATCCCCCATCTAGGAATGTTTGTTTTTGAAGTGGGAATCAAAACTCGCCGTTATACTCGGGATAAATTCTAACCGAAACCAAGTCATCGATCAATTCATCCACTCCGAAGAAGTTATTCACAAAATACACAAAAAATCTATTTATCCACAATCAATTTATTGAATTTTATACTTTTTTCAGAAAAGTAATCCACAATTCAGGAAAAGATACACACAATTTGAGGATAAAAGAGGGGTTATGCACAGGCATTTTTTACAAAGAGGGTTTTGAATCTATAAGATATCCACATCAAAAAAAGAATTTTATAACCTCAAAGAGGACGATTCATTCGTTCCTCTCTGAGACAACATATTTACCCCAACCGATCAAAGATCAAATGACTCAAAACATCAACGCCAACTTTAATGGCTCCTTCACTTGGACTGCATTTAGGATGGTGTAATCCAAAGCTTTTTTCAGCGTTCGTTTCGGGTCCAGATCCAAGCCAGAAGAAGGCACCTGGAACATCTTTTAAGTAATTCGCGAAGTCTTCACCTATCGTCGTTGGCTCACATAGAGTAACATGGTCAGCACCAAGGCATTTTTCAGCTGCTTTTTTAACATAGTCGGTTTGACGTTCTGAGTTAATGACGGCTGGAGATTGATCAATATAGTTGAAATGAGCGGTACAACGATAAGATAGAGCTTGTTGTTCAATGATACGTGGTAAAATTTGTTTGATTTGTTCTTGTACTTTTGGAGAAAATGTACGAATTGTGCCTGTCAGTTTGGCTTCAGATGGAATGATATTATTGGCAAGGCCAGCGTGGAAAGAACCAATCGTGATGACAGCGGGTTCAATAGGAGAGATTTCTCGGCTGATGGCTGTTTGGATCCCCATAACGATAGAAGAACCTGCAACTATTGGGTCAATAGAAGCTTCAGGTGCAGCCCCATGTCCGCCTTTTCCTTCGATCGTAAGTTCTATACGGTCAACAGAGCCCATTAATGGACCTGGTTTGATCCCAATTGAACCCACTGGAAGGGTAGGTGCATTGTGTAAGCCATAGATTTCTTGAACGTTATCAAGTACGCCTTCTTTTATCATCGCTATAGCACCGACGTTAACTTCTTCGGCTGGTTGAAAAATAAATCTGACGGTACCTTTGAATTGTGAGGTGTGTTCGGATAATGTTTGAGCAGTGGCAAGTAGTATGGTGGTATGAATATCATGACCACAAGCATGCATGACGCCATCATTGACAGATTTGAAGGGGAGGTTGGTTTCTTCTTTAATTGGAAGAGCGTCCATATCGGCACGTAGAGCTATGGTAGGTCCAGGTTCCGATCCTGTTATTTCAGCGATGATGCCGTATCCACCTATATTTTTCTTAAAAGGGATGCCAAGTTTGGTTAGGGCTTGGGCCACTTTTTCGGAAGTTTCTTTTTCTTGTTCACTAAGTTCTGGATGTGCATGCAAGTCACGTCTAAAGGCAATCCATTCGTCGTTGTGCAGTTCTAAAAATTTTGATAAATATGCTTGTGATGTCTCCATCTTGTTAGCCCCCAAAAAATTTTTGTCAGATTGATAGCTTACCTTCTGATATACCTACCTCTATTAAAACACAAAGCACATATTATGGAAAAGTAGAAATTTTACCATATATGCATATTCCACAAAAAAGTGCGTAAACTAACCCTTTTGTTGTTGAAATAACAACTTTTGCTAGATTTGTCGAAAAAAAATAACAGTTTTTTTGTTTAACAAGGTATAGATTACTTGCAATCTGATCACAATGATTGCAGAGGTGATGGAAATGACAGACAATAATAATAACGATAAGAGAAAACTCAGCGAGGAATCCCAAAATAAATCAAACTTGCGAGCTCTCTTAAAAAAGCGTTGGTTTTTACCTTCTATCTATTTAGGTGTTGCAGCAATTCTCATGATCGGCGTTCTTTGGGTACAAGCAGATCGCTCAGACAAACAATCACTACAAAGTAACAAAAATGATGTCGTATTCGGTGACAAGGACTCTGCACCAGTTAACGGAACAACAGAGGTATTCAATTGGCCAGTAACTGACAAAAAAGCTGTGGGTGTTATTCAACCATTCTATGATGTTAACGGATCTACTGAGGATCAAGAAGCTGCTCTCGTAAACTATGATCATTCTTTTGTGCAAAATAAAGGGGTTAACATTGGCACAAAAGACAATAAATCATTTACGGTAACAGCAGCGATGTCTGGTAAAGTTACAAAAGCTGAAAAAGATGCCTTACTTGGCTACATTGTAACGATCAATCACGGCAAAGGTATTGAAACCATTTATAATAGTTTACAAACCTTAGATGTGAAAAAAGGACAACAAGTCGCTCAAGGTGAAAAACTTGGTAAAGCGGGAACAGAAGACTTCAACCGTGCAGCAGGTACACACCTACACTTTGAAATTCGCAAAAATAACATGGCTGTAAACCCAGAAAAATATTTTTCAAAAGGTCTATCAGCACTTAATAATGTAAAAAAACCATCTACAGAAGCAACAAACGCTGGCGCTAAAGAAACAACAGAAACACCAAAAAAACAAAAACCAGAACAAAAACCTAGCCAAAAGAAAGACGGCAAATCTGATACTAAACAAGACAAAAAAAGTGGATCTGAAACAGACCAAAGCACAAATGACGAAGGTGCTAATAGCTAATACTTAATAAAATGTACTACCAAACTGCCGTGACATTTCGGCAGTTTTTTTCATTGTTTATAAGTAGCTCAATTATGTGTTGGAGTGGCTCAATTAAGCTTGGAAGTGGCGCAATAACACATTGAAGTAGCTCAATTATGTCTAGAAGTGGCTCAATTATGGCAGAGGTGGCTCAATAACGTTTGAAGTAGCTCAATTAAGTTTGGAAGTGGCTCAATAACGAATTGGAGTTGCTCAATTAAGTTTGGAAGTAGCTCATTTATGGCTAAAGTGGCTCAATTATGGTTGAGGCGGCTCAATTAAGATTGAAAGTAGCTCAATTAAGATTGAAAGTAGCTCAATTAAGATTGAAAGTAGCTCAATTAAGTTTGGGAGTGCCTCAAATAAGTTTGGGAGTGCCTCAATAACATATTGAAGTGCCTCAATTATGAGTTGGAGTCGCTTAATCCAGCCCGGAAGTTGGGCAATCATGCTTTGATGTCATGCCAACCCAGCTAATTCATTACACAACTTCTTCAATTAAACAAACAACCAATACTAAATCTAATATTTACCGCTTAGTTACGATTTATGCCTCTTAATTTCACAATCATCGCAACATCATTATCTAAAACATCACATATCTTAAATAAGACAAGCAATTTTTAAATATCTATTCGAATGATCTAAGTATGAAGATCATATTTTTTGGGAACGTTAATTTTAAAGATTGTCGATTGTTTTTGACTACAACATCATGCTGGATAGAGGAGTTGCGAATGAATGAACGAACCGCGCGTTGAAAAAAAACGTTGGGGTATCCCCGCTATTGGTGTTGGTTTAATTTTTACTCTTGGGATTGTAGTTTGGTTAATTTCTTCAAATCAAGGTACCATACAACCTTTATTTAAAGGTGGACATGCAAAAGCAAATCCACAAACAGAGGAGAAAGTGAATACTGAACAAACCTATTTAAAAAAATATCATGTCGAGGATCTGAGAACTTTTTCACTAGATCAATCGATTGCGAGTCCAACATCTAAGCTAGATTTTCATATTACAGGAGACTATGTTAAGGAAACCAAACATGTTGTTTTATTGGATGTCGACAATCAACACATCGCTATTAAAAAATCACCGTCATTTAAATATGAATTAAATGGTTTTCGTAAAAAGCTAAATGGATATAAAGTTGTCGCAGTGATCGGAGGCACCAAGCAAGACATCAAGGTACTTACACCGGCTCCGATTACGCTAGCAGATCTCAATGGAACTTATGAACAACGAAAAAAAGGGGACACTTGCATAATTGGTCGTCTCTTATATGAAGACGACAGTCGAATTACCGTTGAAGTTCCAAAAGGCCAAATTACGTATGATAAAAAGACCAACTTCAAGTTAGATGACAACGCCCAAGGGAAACAACTTAAAGAAAAAATGGTGCGCCTTGTGTTAGACCATCAAGGAGCCGTCAAAACGTTACATTATAATTGGATCGATCAAGAGTAAAAGACGCGAAAGTAAGTCAACATTATGGCTTACCAAGCGTCTTTTTTACTGTATGTCACAAAATTCCTCGCAAAATTCAGTCTCTCAATAACTCTCTCATATTATAAATCGCAAGAAGGAGCGTAAAATGGTTAGAAAAAAATAAAATTTATAAAAATTTTTAACCACCAAATAAAATCCGGTAATCACAAGGTCTTAAACTCGAACAAGATTTTCTCAAACATCCCACGACCTCTCTACACTATAAGTCGTAGGGACCAGTGAGAAATGGTTAGAAAAAAATAAAAAATTTTCACCCAAACAAAACTGGAAACCAACAAGGTATTAAAAAGAGCACAATCCCAACACAACTCCTAATCCTTCTCACACTATAAATCGCAAGAAGGAGCGTAAAATGGTGATAAATAATTAACTTTTTCACCATCTACACAAAAACCCCCTTAATCAAACGTTTGTTTAACAGTCTTGTCCCCCTTTTTAGTATAAATAGCCCGCAATCGAATATACATAATGAGATATAGGCTATGGGAAAGGAGCGATAATGTGTGGATCTGTTATCAAAGGATTTAACAGAGGAAGAGCGTATCGAGAAGTTAACCACATGGCTTGTGAATATGCCGAGTGTGAACGGTACACCGAATGAAGCCGAGATTGCAGATAAAATCGCTGCTTTAATCAAACAGTTTCCTTACTTTACTCATCACCCAACACAAGTCTGGCTTCATCAAATACCAAATGATCCGCTCAATAGAAAAAATGTGTTTGCTTTAGTTCGCGGACCTAAGCAAACAAAACAGACCGTTATTTTTCATTCGCACATGGATACCGTTGGGGTCAAGGATTTTGGCAAACTTGAAGAACATGCTTTTGATCCTGCCGCGTTATTGGACTATTTTAAAACATACACGGGGGACGATACCATTCGCGAGCAGGCTTTATCTGGTGATTGGATGTTTGGCCGCGGGGCTTTAGATATGAAAAGCGGGCTGGCGGTTCATCTAAGCAATCTCCTCTATTATTCAGAGCATCCAGATAGATTAATAGGGAATATTTTACTCATGGTTAACCCTATTGAAGAGACCTCTCACGGCGGGATTATTGCCGCAACAGAGGAGCTTCTTCGGATAAAAGAGACCCTCTCTCTCGATTATGTGGCTGCGATTAACAATGATTACACGTCTGCTTTTTATCCAGGAGATCCAGCTCGGTATATTTATACAGGCGCTGTTGGGAAATGTTTGCCCAGTTTTTACGTCTATGGAAGAGAAACGCATGTCGGCGAGACATTAAAAGGGCTCGATCCCACCTTCGTTACATCTGAGCTCAACCGTCAAATCAATAACAATATGTCCCTCGCTGAAAACTTAGAGGGAGAGATGATTCTTCCGCCTTGTACACTCCTAAATCGTGAAATCAAAGATCATTATAACGTTCAAACCCCGATCACCAGCTTCATCTACTTTAATTACATGATCTACGAACGACCGCCGGAAGACATTATGAATCAATTAAAGACCATCGCATATAACGTTCGAGATATGACCAAAAAATACTACGAAGCGCAATACGAGGCGTTTCTTAAACGAAATGGTTTGCCGAGTCGCATGCTCACGTGGGATCTGGCCGTCTACACGTACGAAGAATTTTGCGAGAAACTCGGAGGGCAAGGCGTTAATGTTAAAGCCTTAGCAGAAAAAATTCATCTGGAATATCAAAAGGAAGACATCCGAACCATAACGTATCATATTGTGGATGAATTGAGAAAACATGATCAAACGATGCAGCCGTGTATCATCATCTTCTTTGGCCCACCTTATGTTCCCTACACCTTTATTGAAGGTGAAAAACAGATTTTAAACATCATTCACGAAGAGGCTGAACGTTTTGGAAAAGAAACAGGGGAAACTTTTTCGATCAAACGTTTCTTTCCTTACTTATCTGACAGCAGTTATTTATCTCTCATCGATTTGAAAAATAGTTTAGAAGTCCTTACCAAGAACTTTCCTGAATGGGACTCTCTAGGCCAAGTACCGTTTGATCATCTTCGGAAATTGGATATTCCTTCGATTAATCTTGGCGTCTATGGAATGGATGCCCATAAATGGACGGAGCGGGTCTACAAACCTTACACCTTTCACAAACTGCCAAAGCTAACTCGGCGGTTAACGTCTGCTTTTTTAAAAATAGAAGGATAGTAGTAAAAAAAATAGTGCGGCTAAGGAGGAAAGTATATGTCGAAAAAGTCTTTATCTGAACGGGCCAATGCCGTGATGCCGCCTCTTGCCAAACGCATCACGGAACTTGAAATTGAAAAAGGCAGAGGAGCCTACTTATGGGATACGAAAGGAAAAAAGTATCTTGATTTCTCAAGCGGCATCGGTGTCACCAATCTCGGACATAATCATCCCTACATTGTTCAAAAAGCCCAAGAACAAATGGAAAAACTGGTCCATGGCTGTCATAACGTCGTCTATTACAAACCGTATGTTGAACTGGCTGAAAAAATTTGTCATCTTGCTGGCGGCGATCATAAACTCTATTTTTCAAACAGCGGGGCCGAAGCGGTTGAAGGAGCGATCAAACTTGCCAAATGGGCATCCAAACGACCTGGAATTATCGCTTTTAAACGAAGCTTCCATGGACGAACGATGGGAGCAACAACTGTGACAGCGTCAAACTCCCAATACCGAAAAGAATACGAAGGGTTGTTGCCTAGTGTTTATTTTGCCGAGTACCCTTATACGTTCAGAACCGGATTAACGCCGGAAGCGGAGACGGAGCGCTGCCTTCAATCAATTGAAGACGTTTTTCATTATTTGATTGCTCCAGAAAAAGTCGCTGCCATCTTGATGGAGCCTGTTCAAGGGGAAGGGGGCTATATTGTCCCTCCCGTTCAGTTTGTTCAAGCCGTTCGAGACCTTTGTGATCAACATGGAATCCTCCTTATCTTTGATGAAGTCCAAACCGGATTCGGCCGAACAGGGAAAATGTTTGCCCATGAACACTTTGGTGTAAAGCCCGATATCATGTCACTCGCCAAAGGCATCGCGAACGGATTTCCGTTAAGCGCCATCGTTGGAAAACGAGAAGTCATGGATAAATGGTCAAGCGGGGCCCATGGCGGGACTTATGGCGGGAATCCGATATCCTGTGCGGCTGGACTCGGCGTCATCGAATGCCTAGAGCAAGGCGGTCTCGATAATGCCGTCCTCGTGGGTGAGTATTTTATCGAAAAACTTCATGAATTAGCTAAAAAATATCCCGACATCCAAGACATACGTGGTCTTGGCCTTATGATCGGCATGGAATTCATGACAAAGGAAGGAAAACCAAACGCTTATAAAGTTCATCAATTACAAGAAAAAGCCCTCGAAAAAGGTTTATTGCTCTTAAGCTGCGGTGTTGATAAAAACGTCATTCGCTTCATTCCGCCAGTTATTATTCGAAAAGAGCACGTTGATGAGGCCATTGACATCATTGATGACTGTCTTAAAGAAATAGGTAAATGAGACGATGATAGCCTAGACGACTTGTCTTGAATTTTAATTGTTCTCCCCCTTTTAATAAAATGTCGTTTTTTATCGAAAAAAAGTTCAAAGTGCGACCTAAATGGCCGATATAAAGGATAGATAATATAAAGGGGGAGCATTTTTGTGTCTCAAAGGCTTAATAAATTATTAAACATGGGGCTTCGAGGGAAACTGACCACGTCGTTTCTCATCATATTAATCGTTCCATGTTTGTTAGTAGGTATGATTTCCTATTACAATTCTAAAACTAAAATCCAAAATCAAATGGAGCAAAATGCAAAAAATAGTGTAGAGTTAATTAATGAATCCATTAACCAACTCCTATCAGGCCAAAAACAAGCGGTCGGATTTTTGGCAGATACACTTAAGCTTAATCATATGGAACAGAATAAAGCAGACATCCAAGAATTGTTAGAAAATCAAAAAACAGAAAATCCGAATGCCGCTATGATCATTGTGGGAAACAAAGATGGATCGTATATGTATGAACCGCGTAATATGAAAATTCCGAGTGATTATGATCCAAGAACACGACCTTGGTACAAGGATGCCATGGTAAATCCAGGGGATATCGTGATTACACAGCCTTATTATTCTGCTGCAGATAATAAGTATCTTGTCACAGTAGCTAGAACAACGAATGACGGAAAAGGCGTTGTAGGTGTTGATATTGATGCGGCAGGATTTCAAAAAATACTGAGTAAAAATAAAATTGGGAAAAAAGGATACGGTGTTCTTCTTGATAGTGACATGAAATTCATCGCTCATCCTAAGGAAATACCAGGAACAAAAGAAGATAAATTCATCGCCGATCGTCTTGTCAATCGATCTGGTGAATTCAATTATAAATTGAATGGCGAAGAGAAACACCTTATTTACGATACGAATAGCGAAACCGGTTGGAAATTAATTGGTACGTTGTATTTAGATGAAGTTCAAAATGAAACAAAATCTATTCTAATAACAACATCCATTGTGGTAGGAATTTCAGTTTTATTAGGTCTTTTACTAATGGGATTCATCATTCAAATGATTCTTAAACCCATTCGTCGTTTGATGTTTGCGGCTGAGAAAATTAGTCAAGGCGATTTAACGATCGATATTGAGGTAAAATCTCAAGACGAAATAGGTAAACTAAGCGCAGCTTTTAATCAAATGCAAGATTCCTTAAAAGAATTGATCTATTCGATTCAGGAAAAGGCATCGTCACTTGCGGCTTCTTCTGAACAATTGACAGCCAGTACGGAAGAAGGACGTGCCACATCTGAAGAAATTACGAATTCCATCCAAGAAGTTGCTACTGGTACAGAGACTCAATCTGGGCGAATTGAAGAAAGTACAGAGGAAATGAGCAAAGCGGCCAGTCACTTAGAAGCCATTACACAAAGTACGCTTCATCTCACGTCAACGTCTGAGAATGCAGCTAAAGAGATTGAAAAAGGTGACAAAACATTACATTTGACATTCGATCAAATGAAGACCATTCAAAGAACGATACAACATCTGGCTAAAACAGTTGAAATGATGACCGAACAATCAGGAAAAATCAGTGAAATTGTGAATTACATTGATGATATCAGTAACCAAACGCACCTTCTCTCACTAAATGCAGCCATCGAAGCCGCAAGAGCAGGTGAAGAAGGAAAAGGATTTGGCGTTGTCGCAGCTGAAATCAGAAAACTGGCCGAACAATCCTCAGCAGCCACTGATCGTGTCCGTGACGTCGTGACCACCATCATCACAGAAACAGATGATGTAAGTAAATCAATGAAAGAGGGCGTCCAAGAAGTGGATAAAGGACTTGACGCCGTCAATAACTCACTGATTGCCTTTAATGAAATTGAAGCATTTACGAATGCTGTGAATGAGCAAATAGAAAATGTATCAGAAAAAGTCGTAGAAGTAGCTGCAGTCGCAAACAATGCTAGGGAGGCATTTAAAGTCATCAATAAAGTGGGACTAGAAGCCTCTGCCAGCGTCCAAAATGTCTCTGCCGCAACAGAAGAACAATTTGCAGCCATGGAAGAAATGTCACGCAGTGCAGAACAACTGACCCAAATGGCAGAAGACTTACAAGAAGCCATCAGCGGATTTAAATTAGTGAAAGAAGACTGACTCTATAAAAAATGAACGAACAATTAGCCGAGACATTTATCTCGGCTTTTTTGCGTAGAAAAAAGACTAGAGTGGATCGGTTCCAAAGAGAGTTACTCCGGCTGAAGTGGTGTAAACTGAAAGTGAGGCGGTGTAATCCGAATCGAAGCGGTGCAATCCAAAGGCGAAGCGGTGCAAACCAATGTTGAAGCGGTGCATTTAATGTTGAAGTAGTGCAATCTGAGGGTGAGGCTCAATTCCAGGTCGAAGTAGCTCAATCTCAGAGCAACCACTTAATCCCCAAGCAAAGTGCCTCAATTCCACGAAGAAGTGGTGCAATCCTAGCAGGGTTATACACCCGGCTAAATTAATTTTCCCAACTAAACGATCCAAATAAATAAGCTGAGACATTTGTCTCGGCTTTGCTATAAGTGCGTATTCAAAAAGGTGACAAATTAGAAGCAAGAAGGCTAAGAGCGGCGCATTTCCTTAGGACCGGCATTCCACATGATGCGATAGCTTCAGGCACAGCCACAGGACGTGAGCGATTTTAGATGAAGACCTCTTGTATCCGCTACATTAGGACCGGAAAATCAAGCGGGCGTCGAAATTCGTAGCTTATCAATTGGTAACTTTTTGAACAACCTCTATAAGGTGTTCCAATAAAAAGATACAGCATAACGTATATTTTCTCCCCCCAATCTTCAATAATTTGTCATATTCAACAAAGAAAAACGGTTCAAAGAGGATATAAAAGCACCGATATTAAATTGCAGACAGAAGAAGGAGAAGGGGGAGAGTTTTTATGGAGCAAAGATTTAAGAATTTATTCAATATGGGACTTCGTGGGAAACTGATGACTTCATTTCTTATCATTTTAATCGTTCCATGTTTGTTAGTAGGTGCCTTTTCTTATTACAATGCAAAAACAAAAATACAAAATCAGATGGAACAAAATGCCGACAATAGTGTGAATTTAATAAATGGCGCAATAACAGAAATTGTCTTAGGTCAAAAACAAGCTGTTGGTTTTTTAGCCGATAATACTCAGCTTGCTGACATGAAAAATAATAAATCAGATATTCAAAATTTGTTAAAGAAACAGTTAAAGGAAGATCCAAGTGCCTTAATGGTTTATGCAGGGAACAAAAAAGGGTCTTTTATTCATGAACCACAAAAGTTTAAAACACCTAGTGATTTTGACCCGAGAACACGAGATTGGTATAAAACAGCCATGTCTAACCCCGGAGAAATTATTATATCTCAGCCATACACCTCTTTAACCAACCGCCAATTTGTTGTAACGGTGGCTAGAACGACGAATGATGGTAATGGTGTTGTTGCCATCGACATGAATGCTGGTACGTTTAAAAAATTACTTAGTGAAAATAAAATTGGGAAAAAAGGTTACAGTGTCATCCTTGACAGTCATATGAAATTTATTTCCCATCCTAAAAAAGAATCAGGTACTTCGGAATCAAAATTTATTGCCGACCGACTTAAAAATAAATCCGGAGCTTTCGAATATAATCTAGATGGCCAGGAAAAGCGTCTCATATATCAAACAAACCGAGAAACTGGCTGGAAGTTAATGGGTACGTTGTATTTAGATGAAGTGGCAAGTGAAACGCAGTCTATATTAACAACGACATCAATTATTGTAGGGATATCTATTATTCTAGGCCTCCTCATCATTGGATTTATTATTCGAATGATTTTAATTCCCATTCGCCGATTAATGGATGCAGCAGAGAAGGTAAGTCAAGGTGATCTAGCGGTCAACATTGAAGCAAAATCCCAAGATGAAATTGGGAAACTAAGTGCATCTTTTATAAAAATGCGAGATTCTTTGAAAACATTAATCTTCTCTATTCAAGAAAAAGCGTCTTCACTCGCTGCTTCTTCAGAAGAATTAACTGCAAGCGCAGAGGAAGGTCGAGCAACCTCAGAAGAAATTACGAATTCCATCCAAGAGGTCGCCTCAGGAACGGAAACGCAATCGGAACGAATTGAAGAAAGTACGGAGGACATCGAAAAAGCGGCGACAAACTTAAAATGGATTAAACAAAGTACGCTAAATCTTACCTCTACATCTGAAAAAGCCGGAAATGAAATTGAAAAGGGAGACAAGACGTTACATCTAACCTTTGAACAAATGAAAACGATACAAAGAACAATACAACACCTAGCGGAAACGGTAGAAATGATGACCGAACAATCAGGAAAAATCAGTGAAATTGTGAATTACATTGATGATATCAGTAACCAAACACATTTACTTTCGCTAAACGCGGCCATCGAAGCCGCAAGAGCTGGAGAAGAAGGAAAAGGATTTGGTGTTGTTGCTGCTGAGATTCGAAAGCTCGCTGAACAATCTTCAGAAGCAACTCATCGTGTCCGAGATGTGGTGACAACCATTACGAACGAAACGGATGACGTAAGTAAATCAATGAAGGTCGGCGTCCAAGAAGTTAATAAAGGACTAGACGCAGTAAACACTTCGATGCATGCTTTTAATGAAATCCAGTCATTTGCAAAAGACGTTAACGATCAAATAGAAAATGTAACAGAAAGAGTCGTAGAGGTAGCTGAAGTCGCCACAAATGCTCAAGAATCCTTTAAAGTTATTAACAAAGTCGCATTAGAGGCCTCTGCCAGTGTTCAAAATGTATCTGCTGCAACAGAAGAACAATTTGCATCCATGGAAGAAATGTCAAGAAACGCAGAGCAACTAACAAAAATGGCCGAAGATCTACAAAACGCCATTAGCGGATTTAAGCTAATGAAAGAAGACTGACTGACTCTATAAAAAATGAACGAACAATTAGCCGAGACATTTATCTCGGCTTTTTTGCGTAGGAAGAAGTGGTGCAACCCCGTGAAGTGGCTCAATTACGTTTTGAAGTAGCTAAATTAAGTTTGGAAGTAGCTCAATTAAGCCTGGAAGTACCTCAATTAAGCTTGGAAGTACCTCAATTAAGCCTGGAAGTACCTCAATTATGATTGAAGTGGCTCAATTACGTTTAAAGTCGCTCAATTACGTGTTGAAGTGGCTCAATAACATATTGAAGTAGCTCAATAATGTATTGAAGCTGGTCAAATACGAACTGAAGTACCTCAATTACGTTTTGAAGTAGCTCAATTATGTTTCCAAGTATCTCAATTATGTTTAAAGTGCCTCAATTACGTGTTGAAACGCCTCAATTATGTTTAAAGTACCTCAATTAAGCCTGTAAGTGGCTCAATTACGATTGAAGCAGCTCAATTATGTTTCCAAGTAGCTCAATTATGTTTAAAGTACCTCAATTAAGCCTGTAAGTGGCTCAATTACGATTGAAGCAGCTCAATTATGTTTCCAAGTAGCTCAATTATGTTTAAAGTACCTCAATTATGTTTAAAGTGCCTCAATTACGTGTTGAAACGCCTCAATTATGTTTAAAGTACCTCAATTAAGCTTAAAAGTACCTCAATTCCAAAAACAAACTCGCTCACTCCCATAAGAAAGTGGCTCAATCACAGTATGAACCCTCACTTTTTTCAAATATCCTTCACATCTTCCTTGTTTATTTCGACTGTGCGAGGGGAAGATAGTGTATAGGCTACAAAAAAGAAAGGTGATTTCATTGAAACAGCATGTCGTTTTCTTTGATGCCCAGTGTCCGTTATGTGCGAATACGAAAAAGGTCGTTAAATGGTTAGATTGGCGAAATCGGATCGAGTGGATTCCCGTACAACGAATTGAAGATACACCATACAAATTTTTGAAGGATGAGGGCCGTGATCTGTACGATCAAATTCATATGGTTACATCGGTTGGAAAGATACTTGCTGGTTTTGAAACGATCAGGAGGATTCTTATGGCCCTCCCACTAACGAGCCCATTAAGTTTAATCCTGTATCTTCCTTTTATGAAGAAAATTTTCACGCCACTTTATATGTGGGTATCGACTCACAGGTATCATTGGTTTGGCCGATATGATTCATTGCACGGTGTATAAGAGATTACTTGAATGAGGTGCATCCCAAAGTTAGACGTAAAAATCTAACTTATAGGGTGCACATCAAATGTGTAGTCTCTTTTTTTTATCTATTAAACAAATCTTCTGCTGGACTTTAAGTTAACCATACTACCTACCCAAATAAATAGGCTACTTTTTCTCTCCTAGAATCGCTCATTTCAATCTATCAAACTACCTAGTTCAATCAATTCAATAAACTCGTTGACAATGATTCTCATTCACGTTACACTTTTATTACTGATAACAGTTATCATTTAGCATTAAAAACTTAGGAGTTAAGCTATGAGAAAATGGATTTTCGTCATTATGACAATTTTATTAGCGATCTTGTCTGTCTTTGTTGGAGTGGAAAATGTTCCTTTATCGGACGCTCTTCACCTAACAAAAGAGCAAGTGGATATTCTTATGATTTCTCGTTTTCCGCGAACAGTGAGTATTATCATTGCGGGGGCTGGAATGAGTATTTGTGGTCTGATCATGCAGCAGCTTACGCGCAATCGATTTGTCTCTCCAACAACAGCCGGCACGTTGGATGCAGCTCGCCTAGGCGTTTTAGTTGCAATCATGGTTTTCCCCCATGCGACAACAATCACCAAAATGCTCATCGCCTTCGTCTTTTCGGTAGCGGGAACTTTTATTTTTATTCAGTTGCTTAATCGCATAAAATTTAAAGATACCATTTTTATTCCACTTGTTGGATTGATGTTTGGAAGTATCATTAGCTCCATTACAACCTTTTTTGCTTATAAAAACAATCTTGTTCAAAACATCAATGCCTGGCTCCAAGGGGATTTCTCGGCCGTGTTACGTGGAAGATATGAAATGCTATATATCACGATTCCACTCTTTCTCATAGCTTACATCTATGCGAATCGTTTTACCGTTGTGGGTATGGGTGAAAGTTTCGCAGTTAATCTAGGTCTTAATTACAAAGTGATTGTGGCGATTGGTTTAACCTTAGTTGCTCTCATGACCTCATCCGTCATATTGACGGTTGGCACGATTCCGTTTCTAGGGCTCATCGTTCCAAATATCATTTCGATTTATGTCGGTGACAATCTAAGGCAAACCTTACCGCTCACGGCGTTATTCGGTGCTTCGTTTGTTTTAGCCTGTGACATCTTGGGAAGACTTATCATTTTCCCATATGAAATATCGATTAGCTTAATGGTTGGTGTCCTCGGAAGTGGTATATTCATCATCCTGCTATTAAGGAGGGAAAAATATGCCGCGTAAATCGACGATCCAAATGAGCGCACTCGGGGCCTTCGCTATTTTATCTTGCCTTTTGTTCATGTTTTATAAAATTGGGGGAAGTTGGTCTTTTGCTTTAGAAGAACGCGGGATCAAACTCGCAGCTATCGGGCTAACAGCCGTAGCCATTGGAGTTTCCACGTTGATCTTCCAAACCTTAACACAAAATCGAATTCTAACGCCAAGCGTGATGGGGCTTGATTCGCTCTACATGTTATTCCAGACACTACTCGTCTTTTTCATTGGATCGAATAATCCGCTTATGGCAAATAAAAATATTAATTTTATCGCCACGCTTATCTTAATGATTGCTTTTTCGTTTATGCTCTACCACCTATTATTTCGGAGGGAACGGGTCTCCATTTACTTCCTCCTCTTATTAGGTATTGTTTTTGGGACATTATTTCAAAATGGATCGTCTTTTATGCAAATGCTGATTGATCCAAATGAATTTTTAATTGTACAAGGAAAGATGTTTGCGAGCTTCAATTCGGTCAATGGTACGGTGCTCGGTGTAGCCAGTATTGTCCTTATTCTTTCCCTTGTTTATCTCGCTTTTTGGTTCAAATACCTTGACGTACTAAGACTAGGAAAAGACCAGGCCATTAATTTAGGTGTTCCATATTTCAAGCTTGCCCGGCATCTGCTCATCATTGTTTCCATCATGATCTCTGTCGCAACAGCTCTTGTCGGCCCAGTCACATTTCTAGGACTTTTGGTTGTTAACGTGACGTATCAACTATTTGATACATACCGCCACAAAGTGCTTATTCCGGGCTCCATTTTACTGAGCATAATCGCTCTTGTCTTTGGCCAATGGATGGTGGAACGGATCTTTACTTTCAATACAACACTTAGCGTCATTATCAACTTTATTGGCGGCGCCTATTTCATTTACTTATTAATAAAGGAGAGTCGAGGATGATCGAGACAAAACAAATCACGAAAAGATATCAAAACAAAACCGTTTTGAATGCCATCGACCTTGAAGTCCCTGAAAAGCAAATCACAGCTTTTATTGGTGCGAACGGAGCTGGAAAAAGTACGTTGCTCGGCATCGTCAGCCGTCTTTTAAAAAAAGAGGGTGGAGAGGTTCTCATCGATGACATGGATATTAACGAATGGAAAAGCAAAGCTTTATCCAAAAAACTAGCCATCTTAAAGCAAAATAATCAAATGACGGCTCGATTAACGGTTGAAGATCTTGTTTCCTTTGGCCGGTTTCCATACTCTCAAGGTCGTTTAACAAAAGATGATCATGAAAAAGTGGACGAAGCTTTGGCTTACATGGGACTTGAACCTCTCAGAAAAAATTATCTCGATGCCTTATCAGGCGGGCAGCAGCAACGTGCCTACATTGCCATGATCATTGCGCAAGATACGGATTATGTTTTACTCGATGAGCCGCTTAATAATCTCGACATGAAAAACGCCGTGCAAATGATGAAGACTCTTAGACGCCTAGTTGATGACTTTGGCAAAACCATTATCCTTGTACTTCACGATATCAACTTTGCCTCTTGTTACGCAGACTACATGGTCGGTCTCAAGAACGGCGAGATTGTTGCCCAAGGATCAACAGAAGAAATCATGACGTCGGATAAGCTCAAAGACATTTATGACATGCATCTCGACATTACTGAAATTAATCAATGCAAATATTGCTTGTATTTTAAATAAAACGGAACCATTCTACTTAAGGATGGTTCACGAGTTAAATGGAAAAATTAATTAAAAATGTATAAGAATAGAGAAGGGGTAGAGACATGAAAAAAATTATCACAATGGCCTTTTTAGCGATCATCATGATCGTAGCGACAGCTTGCGGGAACAGTAGTCAAGCACCCAACGGAGAAACCATCTCGGTTAAAGCAACGAACGGTACGGTAAAAGTTCCAAAAAATCCAAAGAAAATCGTCGTCTTAGACTATGGCGTCCTCGATACATTAGACAAGCTTGGCGAAACAGACAAAATCGTTGGTATCCCGCAACAAACAGTTCCGGCCTATTTAAAGCAATTTAAAGACAAAAAATATACCAACCTAGGTAGACTAAATGAAGTCGATCTCGAAAAAATTAACAGTTTGGCACCAGACCTCATTATCAGCTCTAACCGATTGGCCAATCTAAACGACAAACTGAAAAAAATCGCACCAACCGTTCAATTCACTGTCAATGACAAAGACTTTTTAAACTCATTTAAAAGCAACATGACCGAGCTCGCATCGATCTTTGGTAAAGAAGATCAAGCAAAAAAAGAAGTTGACCAACTAAACAAAAAAATTGATACATTGAAATCAAACGTTCCAACAGACAAAAAAGTTTTAACCATTATGGCTAATGAAGGCAAAGCCTCAGCATTCGGATCTGAGTCGAGATACGGACTCATCTATGACGTCTTTGGATTCAAATCCGCAGATGCTCATATTGAGGCTTCACCACATGGACAAAGTGTCTCAAACGAATACATCAGTCAAAAAAACCCAGACTACCTCTTCGTCGTTGACCGAAGCGCTGTCGTCGACGGAAAACCATCAGCCAAAAAAGTCATCGAAAACGAACTCGTCCAAAAAACCAATGCCTACAAAGAAAAACACGTCGTCTACCTCAACCCAGAAGTCTGGTACTTCGCCGGCGGTGGACTCGAATCACTCAACATCATGATCGATGAAGTACAAAAAGGAATTGAATAAAAAATAGTAGAGCCAGCCTCGGTTAGATGGGGCTGGTTTTTTGATTGGGATTTTGGATGACGTTTTAGATGTGAGAAGTAGGAAGTGGAGCAAATCAAGGGCTAGAGGTAGTGCATTGAGGCCGCTTTATTTCTTAAATGAGGAACGGGATTGAGGCACTCTACATCGTAATTGAGGCGCCTTCGACCTGAATTGAGGCGCCTTCGACCTGAATTGAGGCAGTTCACATCGTAATTGAGGCACCTCCGACCTGAATTGAGGCAGTTCACATCGTAATTGAGGCACCACCGATCTGAATTGAGGCAGTTCACATCACAATTGAGGCACCTCCGACCTGAATTGAGGCAGTTCACATCGTAATTGAGGCACCACCGATCTGAATTGAGGCAGTTCACATCACAATTGAGGCGCCCCCGACCTGAATTGAGGCAGTTCACGTCACAATTGAGGGACCTCCGACTGGAATTGAGCCGCCCAACTTCATAATTGAGGCACTTGATTTCGACCATGAGATCTTCGCTTTAGAATAGAAATTCGAACATGCCAATCTATGATCAAAAACCCACACAGAGTAACACCACTTAAAACACATAACCCACATAAAAAAATGCCAATTTACAATTAACTTAAACTGGAAATTAAATTGACAAAAGGGAAACTCATATTAAAATGACAGTTAAAGAGGAAAGTTTGTGACGAGGAGGTTTTATATGAATAATTTATTGTACTTTAAAGTGCTCACAGATATTGAACAGAAAATAATTGATGGTACATATTTGCCAGATCAAAAGCTTCAGTCAGAAAGAGAACTGTCACTACATTATCAAGTAAGTCGCACAGTGATTCGAGAGGCGATTAAAGTACTTAGTGAAAAAGGCATGGTCACAGTCAAGGCGGGTAAAGGAGCCTATGTGACAAAGCCGAACAGAGATAATGTAACTAATGCTCTGCATAGAGTGATACAGGCAAGTGATACAAAGATTGAAGATATCGTAGAAGTGAGAGAAGAATTGGAATATACCATGATAAGAAAAGCTATAGCAAAAGCTTCACCTGAAGGGATAGAAAAGTTGAAGTTGATCTGCAAAAAGATGGACCATCCGACTATGACACTAAGTGAGTATGTCAAAGAAGATGCCAATTTCCATCTACAGCTTGCTAAATTGACCAAAAATAATATTTTCTTCTTGCTCATTAATTCTTTTTTTGAACTAACGGATATTGCTTTATTTAAATTGGTCCACTTTACTCCCACTAGTATAGAAGAAGCGCAGGTACAACATTGGAAACTCATTGAATGTATTGAGTTAAAAGATGAAAAAACAGCAGATATTGTAATGAGACAACACATGCAAATGATAAAGGATGAAATAGAAGTATTAAAAGGTAAAAATATTATTTAAAAAAGAGACTCAAAATTAGTTTAATTTAATAGAATGATGTTGAAATAGTAAATTATCTGTAAGAAAATCTAACAAATATCGGTACAAGAAGACATATATTGTGTATTATAAAACTATTAAGATTTAACAGAATATTTAAACTCTAATTCTGTAGAGGGGAGGTTCCATAGGACTTAATCAAAATTATTTTGGTTATACTGGTCTAACCAGTCTAACCAAAAAACTAATGCCAAAATTGAATAAAGCCTTTATTGTCCAAGCAAGTGGTCTACTCCGAGAACTGTATGACCAAGATGTTTCCGTTTCATGAACAAAAGTTTAACAATCACCTAAGACCCATCATCATGAACTTATTTTATATAAAAATAGGGGGATTAGAGATGAAGAGATTTAAAAAGATGATTTTTATGATGGTTAGCCTGTTAAGTATACTGACAGTATTATTAGCAGGATGTAGTGCTCCAAAAGGTGCCAGTGAAAGTGACAGTAAAAAAGATTCATCTGGCCCACTAAAGGTTGGGTTAGTTACGCAATTATCTGGTGGGGGTGCTTTATACGGCAACCTGATGAAACAAGGGGCTCAGTTAGCTGTTGATCAAATTAACGAAAAAGGTGGAGTAGATGGTCGTAAGCTCAAACTCTTAGCAGAAGATGATCAGGCTAATCCAAGTGAATCAGTAAAAGTAACGCAACGTATGGTTAGTGATGAAAATATCGATGCTTGGATCGGAACATTGAAAAGTTCAGACACCATTACGGATATTGGTATTACAGCTAAAAAAGATATACCAAGTTTTGTACCTGTTGCCGTGGCCGATAATGTCACGGACTCTGGGTTAAATAATGTTTATCGAAACGTTGCTAAAAACTCCATGCAGATCACGGAAATGGTTAATTACATTTTGAAAAAGCAACCACATAAAAAAATGGCCATCATTGCAGAGAACACAGATTATGGCCGAAACATCGTAAAGATCTTCTCGGAACAATTTGAAAAAGGCGGACGTAAGATCACAAATAAAGAACTTTATAATGTTGGACAAAAAGATTTTAATAACCAATTAACTAAAATCAAGGCAAGTAAGCCGGATTCGGTATTAATCGCTGGGTTAGTTGCAGAGGGTGCTTTGATTGCAAAACAAGCAAAGCAACTTGGAATTAATCAACAATTGTACAGCTTCGGTGGATTTATGGGTAAACAACCGATGGAACTTGGTGGTTCAGCTGTTAATAATCTAATCCATACAGATTACTTCGTACCAACAGCAAAGGATGAAAAAACTCAATCATTCGTTAATGACTTCAATGAAAAATATGGGCAAATTCCAGATAGTTACTACTCTGCAGCAACTTATGACGCAGTCTATCTCTATGCTGATGCTGTTAAAAAAGCAGGAACCTCAGATCCTGAAAAAGTAAATAAAGTTCTACATGAATTAAAAAATGAGCATACAGTGATGGGTGATATTACATTTGACAAAAATGGACAAGCAGCAACAAGGGTATGGATCAGCCAAATTCAAGATGGAAAACAAGTCGGAATTTATCATGCTGAATAATTGAAATTTTGGGCGATGAGATGTGATCTCGTAAGGCATCTCATCGGATAACCCTATAGAAAAAATACTAAGCCTATAGGAGGGATTTTATTGACAGAGTTAATCCAGATTATCGTAAATGGCATGGCAAACGGAGCACTCTACGCATTAATCGCTCTTGGCCTCACATTAATTTACGGGGTTATGAATTTATCTAATTTTGCCCAAGGTGAATTTGCCATGATAGGAGCTTTTGGCACTTATTATTTCATGCAAATGCATATGAATTACCTGATGGCTATGATTCTATCTCTTATAGTTGCGGGATTAATTGGATTCGTCATTCATATTCTAGCGTTTCATCCGTTAAGAAAAAGTGAACCGCTCAATATGATGCTCAGTTCATTAGGCGTTTCTGTTTTATTAGTAAATCTATCACAATATCTTTTTTCACCTAATCCAAAAGTGGTTTCCAATTCATTTAGTGAAGACTCGATTCAAGCCTTTGGCGTCTTTCTCTCGCAACAAAGAATCCTGATCGTCATCGTGAGTTTGATTTTATGTGGATTTACGTATTGGCTACTTGAACGGTCAAAATTTGGACGATCTGTTCGGGCAGCCTCATTAGATCCTGATACAGCCACATTATATGGCATTCCGACCAATAGAATCGCCTTCATCACCTTTGTCTTTGGTGTTGCCCTGACCGGAATTGCGGGCGGACTAACAGCTCCTATCTACAATGTTTATCCAACAATGGGGATATCACTCACGTTAAAAGCTTTTGTAGTTGTTGTGCTTGGTGGAATGGGAAATATTCCAGGAGCCATTATGGGTGGGTTTATTGTTGGTCTGATTGAGAGTTTTTCAGCAGGATATGTTTCAACAGCCTTTCAAGACGTCATTGTATTCAGTGCTTTATTCCTCGTACTTATTATCAAACCTGAAGGAATTCTATCAAAAGTTCAGGGGGAAAAAGTATGACAAAAACACGGCTATTCTATACAGCAATTACGATACTATGCATTGTCTGTTCGATTGCAAGCTTGTACATTCAAAATCTCTATCTCTTGCGTGTATTTATCTTAGCTGCTATTACTGCTATTCTCGCTTTGAGTGTCAATATTTTAGTAGGTTATACAGGCCAAATTTCGCTAGGACATGCAGGCTTCTTTGGCATAGGAGCTTATATGGTCGGGATCTTAAATGTAAATTATCATATCTCTTTCTGGCTATGTATGGTCATAGCGGTCCTATTTTCAGGGCTTATGGGTCTTATACTTGGGCTGCCTACAACTAAATTAAAAGGGCATTTTCTAGGAATTGCCACACTCGGCTTTGGTGTCATTGTTAATGGAGTATTAAATAACTGGATGCAAGTAACGGGTGGTCCTCAAGGAATTAGAGATATTGAATCGCCGACTCTTTTTACAATTCCTTTAGAATACGGGAACTTTTTCTTGGGATTCATTGTAGCTTGCCTTAGTTTATTAGTTTTAGTGATTTATCTTCTCATCAAGTCTCCTATCGGGAGGGCATGGAGTTGTCTTAAACAAGATGAAATCACAGCTTATGTAACAGGTATTCATGTATACCGCTATAAGCTATTAGCTTTTACTATAAGTGGCAGTATAGCAGGATTTGCAGGATCCTTATTTGCAGGATACATGACGTTTATTAGTCCAGATACATTCGATTTGAATCAATCGATTTCCATTATTACCACCGTCATACTTGGTGGAAGCGGGACTATTGCTGGTCCTTTACTCGGTACAGCTTTACTTGCCTTTCTTAATGAGTGGCTGAGGAACTTTGATGAATTAAGACTTGTTATTTATGGAATTATTCTGGTCGCCGTCATTGTATTTATACCAGAAGGGATATACCCATTTTTCAAAAACAAAGTCATCTCGATCTTTTCGAAGCGGAAAAAAGCAAGTCAACCAAACACGAGTATTGAACCACATGCTGGAAAGGATGCTGTGAATGAATGAACAAATCATGAAAGTGAATAACATTTCCGTCAATTTCGGTGGACTTTGGGCTGTAAAAAGCATTGACATGGATGTAAAGAAAAATGAAATCCTTGGCGTGATGGGTCCTAACGGAGCAGGAAAGTCGACATTTCTCAATGTTTTATCAGGATTGCAGCAGCCCTCCGAAGGCTACTTGGTCATAGGCACACAAAAGATCAGCCAATCTAAGCCTTGGAATATGGCGAAACTAGGATTATCTAGGAGTTTCCAAACAGTTCGTCTCCTTCCTGAACTAAATGTTTTAGATAATATTTTAATTGGTGGTCACATGGATGCTGAGAAACAGGCTTGGGATATCCTATTTCGAACGAAAAAATATAGACAAAGGGAAAAAGAGCTTATTTCTAGAGCAGAAAACCTGATAGAAACCTTAGAGCTGAAGGATAAGAAGTATGAGAAAATTTCCAAACTTTCAACTGAAGAAAGAAGACGCGTGGAAATCGCGCGATCGCTTATGACACAGCCTAACATTCTACTACTGGATGAACCTTGTGCGGGTCTAAGCCCTCAAGAGACAGAAGAAATAAGTAAACTCATTCTTAAGATAAAAGAACAAGGCGTGACGGTGATCCTTGTTGAGCATAATGTCAAAATGATCATGTCTCTTTCAGACCGCATCGTCGTCCTTGATCACGGTCAAAAAATTGCAGAAGGAACGCCAGATGAAATAGCCAAGCATGAGGATGTGATCAAAGCGTATCTAGGGGGTTCGGTCAATGCTTAAAATAAATCAAGTCGTTAGCGGCTACGGGGATATTAAAGTATTAAAGGGAATTTCGTTACATGTCAATGAAGGCGAAATTGTTGGCATATTAGGTGCAAATGGGGTGGGAAAGACAACACTACTAAAAACTATTTCCAATCTCATTAAAACTCGTGAAGGAACGATCACTTATTTAGGACAAGAAATACAAAATTCATCACCCCACAAATTAATAAGTATGGGAATCGCCCATGTACCACAAGGACGGCATATTTTTAGTAAAATGTCCGTCATTGAAAATCTCCAAATTTCAATGGATCATGCAAACAAAAAATCGAATGGTAAAGATCGACTGAGTTATGTATTTGATCTTTTTCCAAGACTCAAAGAGCGGCTTAAGCAGCTTGGGGGTACGTTGAGTGGAGGAGAGCAGCAAATGTTAGCCATTGCTCGGGCCTTAGTTGCAGGTCCAAAACTCATTTTGCTAGATGAACCTTCAATGGGCCTAGCTCCTTTAGTTGTTCAATCCATGTTTGAAACCATTCAGCAAATCGCAAAAGATGGGACAACGATTTTACTTGTGGAGCAAAATGCCGTAGCAGCACTTGAAATCGTTCAACGCTTATATGTAATGGACATGGGAAGAACAGTCTATGAATCTCAACAAATTACCAATCAAGAACTGGATAAGATTAAAGAAGTCTATTTAGGCATGAGTGTAAGTTAATTTGGGTTGAAAAGGAGAGAATGTTGATGGACTTTACATTAGAAAAACTATCGACGAGTGAACAAGTTGAGAAAATAGCTAAGTGGCTTGTTGAAATCCCAAGTGTGAATGGAACATCTGGAGAAGTTAAAATTGTGGATGAGATAGCTGGATTTATCAAGTCTTTTCCTTATTTCAAAAAACACCCTGACCAAGTTTGGAGCCTTGATATTGAAGGTGATCCTTTAGGTAGAAAAAATGTCTTCGCTCTTATTAAAGGTAAGCAAACATCAAATAAAACGGTTATTTTTCATTCTCATATCGATACAGTCGACGTCAAGGACTTTGGACAGCTTGAAGAACACGCATTTAATCCTGAAAAGCTAATCGAATTTTTTAAAGGATGGAAAGGAAACGATGAGATTCAGAAGCAAGCCCAGTCTGGCGATTGGATGTTTGGACGCGGATGTCTCGATATGAAAAGTGGCTTTGCTGTACACCTAACAAACTTTCTTCATTTCTCTGAACGTCCAAATGAATTCGAAGGTAATATTTTACTCATGGCCAATCCTATTGAAGAAACCTCACACGGCGGTATTATTGCCGCAACAGATGAATTAGTGCGATTAAAAAACGATGAATCTCTCGACTTTGTCGCTGCAATCAATAACGACTGTACGTCAGCTTTTTATCCTGGTGATCCACATAAATACATTTACACAGGGGCTGTTGGGAAATGTCTTCCAAGTTTTTATGTATATGGAAGAGAAACACACGTGGGAGAGACATTAACAGGTCTTGATCCTACCCTCGTAACGGCAGAACTGAACCGATTGATCAATAACAATATGAGTCTTTCTGAACAAGTCGAAGGTGAGCTCGTCCTTCCACCTTGTGCGTTACTAAACCGAGAAATCAAAGATCATTATACTGTTCAAACACCAATCACAAGTTATATTTATTTTAACTATATGATCTATGAACGGTCTCCAAAAGAAATCCTCTTTCAATTGAAAAATATTGCCCAAGAAGCTGCTGAAACGGTACGTAGCTATTACGAAGCCCAATATGAACAATTTCTTAAGACCAACGGCTTCCCAGACCGTACACTTTCATGGGATCTTACGGTTTATACCTTCTCTGAATTCTGTGAGAAGCTAATAAATCAAGGCGTGAATGTTAAAGAAATATCTGCAAAAGTATTTGCCGAAAATAAAAATGATGATATTCGAAATGTCGCTTTTAAGCTGGTCGATAAACTTCGAACATTAGATGAAAATATGCAGCCTTGTATTATTTTGTTTTTCGGTGCTCCATATGTCCCATATGCCTATCTAGAAGAAAAAAATGAACGAGAAAAAGCCGTTTTAAAAGTTATTGAAGAACAAGCTAATATGGTTGGGAAAGAAACAGGAGAATCATTTGCTATCAAACGGTTTTTTCCATACCTCTCTGATAGCAGTTATATGTCACTCGTTGATGTACAAGATGAGCTTAACGATCTAACGGATAATTTCCCAGAATGGGATTCTCTAGGCATGGTACCTATCGACAACCTACGTGAACTAGACATACCTTCTATTAATCTAGGAACTTATGGTTTCGATGCTCATAAATGGACCGAAAGAGTCTATAAACCTTATACATTTGATACATTGCCTCGATTGACCAAACAAATGACAGAGGCATTTTTGAAGATTTAAAAGCTAGTTGATTTACTGGTCTATAAAAAACAATTTTTTATATAAGGAGAGAACCTAATATGTCAGATAAAACATTGTACGAACGAGCTAATGAGGTCATGCCACCAGTCGCCAAACGAGTCACTGAACTAGAAATTGAAAAGGGAAAAGGAGCCTATCTTTGGGACAAAAGTGGGAAAAAATATCTCGACTTTGCAAGCGGCATCGGAGTGACAAACCTCGGTCACAATCACCCATATATCATAGAAAAGGCAAAAGAACAAATGGATAAACTGGTACATGCAGGACACAATGTCGTCTATTACGATTCTTACGTTGAATTAGCAGAAAAAATTTGCACCGTAATGGGTGGAGATTATAAGCTTTATTTTGCAAATAGCGGTGCTGAAGCCGTAGAAGGGGCTATCAAACTAGCAAAATGGGCAACTAAGCGCCCTGGCATCATTTCTTTCAAACGTAGTTTTCATGGAAGAACCATGGGGGCCGCTACCGTTACAGCTTCAAATGCCCAATATCGTAAGGAATATGAAGGTCTGCTTCCAAGTGTCTATTACGCTGAATACCCATACACCTTCCGAACAGGATTGTCGCCTAAGGAGGAAACCGAGCGCTGTCTCACGTCTCTAGATGAGATATTTCACTACCTCATCGCTCCAGAAAAAGTCGCAGCCATTATTATGGAACCTGTTCAAGGCGAAGGTGGCTATATAGTTCCACCCGCTGAATTTATTAAAAGAATCCGTGAAATCTGTGATGAACATGGAATCATGCTAATTTTTGATGAAGTACAAACCGGTTTTGGCAGAACAGGAAAAATGTTTGCTCATGAACACTTTGGAGTGAAACCGGATATTATGTCCATCGCAAAGGGAATTGCTAATGGTTTTCCACTTAGTGCCATCGTTGGTAAACAAGAAGTGATGGACAAATGGTCAAGTGGTGCCCATGGCGGAACCTTCGGAGGAAATCCAATCGCTTGTGCTGCAGGACTAGCCGTAATCGAATTGCTTCAAGATGGCTGGTTAGAAAATGCTCAAAACATGGGTAATTACTTTATGGAACAATTAAAGCTATGTGCAACTTCGTATCCTTCCATTAAAGACATTAGAGGCCTTGGACTCATGATAGGAATGGAGTTCCTAACAGAAGAAGGTAAACCCGACTCCGCAATGGTATCTAACTTACAAGCTAAAGCACTAGAGAAAGGACTCTTACTTCTCAGCTGCGGTGTGGACAAAAACGTTATCCGGTTTATCCCACCTGTCATTGTCACTAAATCAGACATTGACTTAGCCATCTCCATCATCAACGATTCATTGAAAGAACTGACCTTATCCAGTGTAAACAACTTGGGTAAGGTCAGTAAGTAAATATCAAGTGATCTATTCTCTTACGGAGAATAGATCATTTTTTTGGTTTTAGCGATTAGACAATCTATCGTCCACAATTAGGACATATGTATTTCTATGGAAAGTGTTCATAACCAGATTCAAAGTCAGCTAGGACAAACATTATATACAAGGAATTCATCATTCTTTGTTTTAGGAAAAATTTATCTGGAATGAGAGTGATTTCTTTAAATACAAAAACAAGATTGTGAAGGATTATAACAATCGACCCTCGAATATAAAAACAATCATACTAGATTGGAGTTGATAACTTGATCAAAAAATATCGAAACATTCCCCCTCGATTACTAGGACTAGAATCACTATTAAGGCGGTGTAGACTGAACTCTTTTGACAAAGAACGAGCGGAGCAAGAGTTAATCAATCGAAAGGCCGGCTATAAAGGTGAAAAATCGGTAGACTACACGTTAAGCTTTCTCGCAGAAAAAAAGTATTCTATTTTTCACGACCTTCGCTTACCTCATGGTGACCACTACTTTCAAATGGATACCATCCTCATTTCCAAATCCTTCATTCTCATCATGGAAGTCAAAAACTTAGCGGGAATCATTTACTTTGATCCTGAATTTGACCAGATGATCAGAGAGTTAGATGGTAAAAAAGAAGGTTTTCCCAATCCACTAACACAAGTAAAACGACACAAATATCAAGTTAAACATTGGCTTGATAGGTACAAACTCCCCCAACTCCCTATCGAGACCCTCGTTGTATTTAGCCATCCTTCCACCATCATTCAAGCATCAAACTTGAGTCCAGAACAGAAAAAGCAAATCACACATAGCACCAACCTTTTCTCCAAAATAGGGCCACTAGAAAGAAGGTATATCAAGGAAATACTAGAGACCAAAGAAATAAGAAAACTTGTCGATTCATTTATAAAAAATCATACACCTGATCTACCTAATCTCATTGAACAATTCCACATCCAGAAAAACAATATTCTAAAAGGCGTCCATTGTCCAAAGTGCTATAGCATGCCCATGAAAAGAGACTATGGAAAATGGATCTGTTCAGCTTGCGGTTTCTCCTCCAGACAAGCCCACCTAGACTCATTAATAGATTACCTCTTTCTGATAGGACCTACGATAACGAATCAACAACTTCGTAACTTTCTCCAAATACCTTCCAGATTTGTAGCTACAGATATCCTAACTTCACTTAAAGTCGAACAGCATGGCTCAACAAAAGGTAGAACCTATCAATTATCTTCCATTTTAGAAAAGAAGATGTAGATTAATTTCTTGGATGAGATCCTTAAATACGCAATTAATCGTTGAAGCGGCTCAATACTGAAGTGAGGTGCCGCAATTAATCGTGAGGAGGCTCAATCCCTTAGTGAAGTGCCGCAATTAATCGTTGAAGCGGCTCAATACCTTAGTGAAGTGTCGCAATTAATCGTTGAAGTGGCTCAATACTGAAGTGAAGTGCCGCAATTAATCGTTGGAGCGGCTCAATCCCGAAGCGAAGTGCCGCAATTAATCGTTGAAGCGGCTCAATCCCGAAGCGAAGTGCCTCAATTAATCGTGAAGAGGCTCAATCCCATTGTGAAGTGCCGCAATTAATCGTTGGAGAGGCTCAATCCCGAAGTGAAGTGGAGCAATTAATCGTGAGAAGGCTCAATCCCATGCCGAAGTGCCTCTTAATCATGAAGAAGCTTAATCCCGAAGTGAAGCGCCGCAATTAATCAAGAGGAGGCTCAATCCCATTGTGAAGTGCCGCGATTAATCGTTGGTGTGGCTCAATCCCGTATCGAAGTGCCGCAATTAACCGTGAGGAGGCTCAATCCCGAAGTGAAGTGCCGCAATTAACCGTGAGGAGGCTCAATCCCATGCCGAAGTGTCTCATGAAGAAGCTCAATCCCGAAGCGAAGTGCCGCAATTCAATGTTGAAGCAGCTCAATACCGAGGTGAAGTGGTGCAATTCCATTGTGAAGTGCCGCAATTAACCGTTGGAGCGGCTCAATCCCGAAGCGAAGTGCCTCAATTAATCGTGAAGTGACTCAATCCCGAAGCGAAGTGCCGCAATTCAATGTTGAAGTGGCTCAATCCCGATGTGAACACCTCAATCAAATTCCATGAACAGATTCACCAAATCCCCCATTTCTCATATTTCGAAATGTTTAGTCATATGAATAAATGTCAAATAGCATAATCTTCATAAAATGATTAAAAAGAACCCTCCATCCCTCCAAACACCTTGTCCTTATTGACTTTTTGGCATATAACCCGAAGTCGATTAATAAAATGTTACAAACTCACAACGCGGGGTTCTGAGGTGAGCGTGGAGGAACATAACAAAAATGCATTGAAGCAGTTGTTTTCCCTCCGAAGAAGGTCTCATTTCGCATGTCTATATATTCGTAGGAGGCGAGTGGTGTGCACGATTACATCAAAGAGCGAACAATCAAGATAGGAAAGCATATCGTGGAGACGAAGAAAACCGTGCGAGTAATTGCAAAGGAATTCGGTGTCTCTAAAAGCACCGTTCATAAGGATTTGACGGAAAGGTTGCCCATTATTAATCCAGAGTTGGCAAATGAGGTCAAGAATGTACTTGATTATCACAAGTCGATTCGGCATCTTCGCGGGGGAGAAGCAACACGGTTGAAATATCAGCAGGATACGAAAGAGGAAATAGTACAATAAGAGGTAGTTAAAAGTCCATGTAATAGTCAATATTTGGCGGAAAACCACCGAAAACCACCTTAATTTTCCTATTGATTACTTCAAAAGTGACCTGCAGATTGAAGAAAAAAGTAAAGACAAACATCCAAAGGAGGTCCGCATACGGTCTTAACGAGCAGGAGTAATCTCAATCCGATTACTCTACAAATTCACCAAATAAGGAAACACGTAATAAGGTCAATTCAATTTCTAGTTATTTTTACTCATTTTTTCGTTTGAAAATACTCCCTGATGACTACAATTTATGGTAAGATAAATAATGATATAATTCGACAACTTATGCGTAATTTACGAAAATTCGAAACACTCACTATATAAATAGAAACAATATAATCAGGGAGGAAAATTATGTTTTCTAAAGATATCGGAATAGACCTTGGTACGGCAAATATTCTTATTTATGTAAAAGGGCGCGGCATCGTCTTAAATGAACCGTCTGTCATAGCCATTGACACGACAACAAATATACCGCTTGCAGTAGGTGAAGAAGCAAGACGTATGGTTGGTCGTACGCCAGGAAACATTGTCGCCATTCGTCCTCTTCGCGATGGCGTTATTGCTGACTTTGAAATCACAGAAATGATGCTTAAGCATTTTATTAATAAAATCAACGTTAAAGGGTTCATGGCGAAGCCGCGTATTCTTATTTGTACACCGACAAATATTACATCAGTAGAAAAAAAGGCTATCCGAGAAGCGGCTGAAAAAAGCGGCGGAAAACAAGTATATCTTGAGGAAGAGCCAAAAGTGGCTGCGGTAGGTGCAGGCATGGATATCTTCCAACCAAGTGGAAATATGGTTATCGATATCGGTGGTGGAACGACAGATATTGCGGTTCTCTCTATGGGAGATATCGTGACGGCTGAATCGATCAAAATGGCTGGAGATAAATTCGACCAAGAAATTTTAAATTTTATAAAAAGACAGTACAAGCTCCTCATTGGTGAACGGACGGCTGAACAAATCAAAATGAACATCGGCACGGTTTTCAAAGGCTCAAGAACCGAAGAAATTGCCATCCGCGGACGTGACATGGTAAGTGGCTTACCTCATACCCTGACCGTACATTCAGATGAAATCCACGACGCTCTCATTGACTCCGTTATGGTTATCGTTCGTGCAGCAAAAAATGTATTGGAAAAAACGCCACCTGAACTATCTGCTGATATTATTGATCGCGGCGTCATCATCACAGGCGGTGGAGCACTACTTCACGGGATCGATCAATTACTTGCTCAAGAATTGAAAGTACCTGTCGTTGTAGCAGAAGATCCAATGACATGTGTAGCCGAAGGAACAGGAATCATGCTTCAACATTTGGACAAGCTTCCAAAACGTAAAGCAAATTAATAAAATACTCGTGGACAGGCCGTATTGTCTGTCCGCATATACATATTACTAAACGTATACCCAAAATAGTACTTTATAAAACCTATTTTATTGGTTCTCTTTTGAGCGTACGACTCGTCACTCGACAAAAAGGAGGGACTCTCCCGTGATAAGAGGATTTTACACGGCAGCTGAAGGGATGCTAACCCAACAAAAACGTCAGCAAATGCTAACGAACAACCTGGCCAATGCCAATACACCCGGATACAAATCGGATCAAGCAACCCAGCGGTCTTTTCCTGAGCAACTCATTGCAAGACTAGGCGGAGCTGATCCATCAAAAGGCAACATCGGAAGTTTATCCACGGGGGTCTACCTCCAAGAAACGATTCCAGACTTTTCAGAAGGAACCCTTCAGGAAACAAAAAATAAAACAGATCTCGCCTTACATGCTGCAGGCTTACCTCAGAATCCGCAGACGGGTAAAACAGAAGGCGCCTTATTCTTTGTCGTTCAAACACCAAACGGCGTCCGTTATACACAAGATGGTCATTTTACGCAGAATGCAGGCGGCACGCTGATGACAGCTGAAGGCAATCCTGTCCTAGATGCAAACGGCAAACAAATCCAAGTTCCTTCCGAAAACTTTGACGTAGCTGAAGATGGAACCGTGAGCGTCGCAGGTCAACGAATGGCTCAAATTGGCGTGAACTACGCAGCCAACCCAAACCAACTTGTCAAAGAAGGATCAGGTCTATTCCGAATGACAGCGGGCGGCAACCTTCCATCTGCACAAGGCAACCAAGCGATTACATATCAAATAAAACAAGGTTACCTCCAAGGTTCCAATGTGTCACCGGACGACACCATGACAGACTTAATGTCTACATTTCGAAGCTTTGAAACAAACCAAAAAGTCTTGCAAGTCCTTGACTCAACCATTGATAAATCCGTCAACCAAGTGGGTCGAGTGAACGGGTAACGTTGACTCTTTGAGCGAAGCGATGTCTTATCCGATGGCTTGATATTCACTAATCC
>NZ_WNHB01000030.1 GCF_009718825.1 Terrilactibacillus tamarindi
AAAAAGAGCTTGAATTTCCAAGCCCTTTTATTGTGGATTTAAACCCCTATTTCATTTTTTCCAACTTAACAATTCAATTGTCTTCTATCGTCCTTTACAAATAATTTTCTATTTTTAAATGCGATTAAACTCACTATAGCAAGTAAAATTCCTGATATAATAAAAACGCTTCTTATCCCGAGGTAATCAGAAATTAAACCTATGATGAGTGACGAAACGCCAAAAACACCTGTTGAAATGGTTCCAATAGAAGTATAAACGGTTGCTAATTGTTCCTTTGAAATACTTGTTTGTATTAATGTCTGTTGTGGAATATTTTTTAATTGTCCGAACAGACCAATTAAGGCTGATAATATCAATGCCATCACCGGAACGCTTGTTGTACCGAAAAGAATGGTACAAACACAGGTCGTTAAAGCTCCTGTCATGATAAAAACATTACTTTTTTCATCTACAAAACGAGAAAATTTTATACACAATATACTACCTAAAACTAAACCGATGAAAAAAGAACAATTTATAAACCCCCACCATTGTTCCTGCACCTTCAATGCCTTTTCAACAAATACATACAATATGGCTGCAATCCAAACCGAGTTTGCAACAGTTTCGAAAAATTCCATCCAGACGACTTTTCCTAACAGAGGGTTATTATTAATTGATTTCCACCCTCTCGTTAATACTGTCCATTTTTTTTCTTGATTCTCTGCTTCGTATTCTACTTTTTTCAAAAAACTTAAAAGGATGCAGGATAGACAAAATAATACACTAACGAACCAAATTAACTGGTTTGCATTGAATACAATTAAGAGTAAACTCCCGAAAAACCATGTCCCAATTTGGATAGACTGTGTTAGTGTTTCAGATATACCATTCGCCTTGATTAGTAAGTTATCCTCAACATAATAAGGGATTAAGGTCTGCTTAATTGGATTTGCACATCCATCAAGAAGGGCAACACCAACGATAATTATAAAAATCAGATAATAGTTTCCTGAATTTAAACTATTAATCATAAAAATACCTAAGCCTATCAATAATGCTGTTTTGCCTACTTGAGACCATAGCAAAAGTAACTTTAAATTAAACTTTTCAATTAATAGTGGCGTTAAGACGCTTGATATAAACATAGCAAAAGTTATTGAGAATGGAACAAACGATGAGACAGTTGCAGACTGAGTTAATTTGTATAAAACACTAATAACGGCAACAATGTATAATACATCACCTATATTAGCTACCGACTGACCCAGCATTAGAAAAATAAAATTTCGATTTGATTTCAATGTTATCCCCCATTTTTATTTTGCTGGTTTTATTTGGGGGATTTTAAATCGGACTAATGAACATATATACATGTACTCCTTTTGAGTATGCTATAAAGATGAGAACGTTTGGGGGATAAATAAAACTTCCCTTCTTTATGCATTGACTTTATAGAGGTTGTTCAAAAAGTTACCAAATGATAAGCTACGAATCTCGGCGCCCTCCAAGAGGATCTTCAAATAAAATCGCTCACGTCCTGTGAGCAACGTTGAAGCCACCACATCCTGTGGAAAGCCGGTCCTCATGTAGTAAAAGCCTACATTCCGGTCCTCAAAACGGCGCCGCCTTGACCTTCTTGCTTCTAATTTGTCACCTTTTTGAACACGCAATTATATTTAATATTTTAATTGATAAGTGAGTTACAGTGTGTTTTTGATTGTGGTTACTTGTTTATTATACAAAAGGTTTTTTAGAATTCCTTTCCATTATATCTTCTATTTTTTATTCTTGCTCCTTGATCCAATTTTCCACACATTTAATAAATTTCTGTGTAGCTGGGGCAGCACGTTGGAAGGAATGGGCGGCCATGCCGATTAAACGGTAGTCTTCCTTTCCTTCTATGTTTACGGCCAGAACTGTACTTGGAAGATTAGAAAGAACCATTTCAGGTAGAATACTCACCCCGAGCCCATTATTCACCATGGATATAATGGCTTGATCATCTTTCAACTCAAATATGGTCTTTGGTGTAAAGCGGTGTTTTTTATAGACACGTCTGACATCTAGGCCGCATCCCCCTTTTGTCATTGGCATGATAAAAGGTTCATTCCTTAGATCTGAAAATGACACGACGTCGTTTTGAGATAATGGATGTGATTGAGGAAGAATACAAAGCATTTTATCTTTTTTTAACGTTATGACATCGAACTTCTCCGATATGGGTAAAGAAACAAAACCAAAATCGACATCTCCATTAAGGATCCATTGATGAATTTCTTGATAACCGCCTTCGAGCAATTTAACCTCTATACGGGGAAATTGCTGTTTAAACGTTCTGATAATATCTGGAAGCCATTGGACTGACACACTAGAGAAGGTGCCTATTGTGACCGTTCCTATCTCTAGTCCATTAATTTCAGCAATGACTTGTTTCATTTTCTCATTTGTATGCAGCATTTCTTCAATATATAGTAGAACTTCCCTGCCATTTGGAGTCAGCTTAATACCCGAACGTGACCTTGTCAATAAAGAAAAGCCATATTCCTTCTCTAAACTCGTAACCGCATGACTTATCGCTGATTGCGTCAAATTCAATCTTTCCCCTGCTCTTGTAATGCTTCCGAGATCAATAACGGTTTTTAGAATTTCAAATTTTACAAGTGACAAAGTGGCCACCTCTTACATGAATTTTTTTCATTTTCAACTTCATTATTATTCATTTTTTTAATTTCATTTTCTCATATATAATTCTGTTGAACAATGAAAAGTGAAACTTAAATTTTTATATAAAAGAGGGTATGAACGTTGGCTCAGCAGACGAAAGCAAATATCTTATTGGTCATGGTTACGATGTTTTGGGGGTTGTCTTATTTATTTATGAAAATGGGTCTTGATTCTCTTGAGCCGCTTCATTTAATAGCCTTTAGGTTTGGAATTGGTTTTATAGCCTCCAGTATCCTGTTTCATCAAAGGCTCCTTAAAATCAATGGATCTACAATCAAATATGCCTTTATCTTAGGGCTCATCTTATTCATTTCTTTTATTTTTATTACTTATGGAGTCAAACTGACAACGGCTTCTAATGCAGGGTTTCTTATTAGTTTAACGGTTCTTTTCGTTCCTCTCATTACCTGGTTTTATTCAAAAGTAAAACCAACCAAACGCACCATGCGTGGATTGATTTTTACCCTTATAGGTACGGGATTACTAACACTCAATCATCAGCTACAAATAAACTTCGGTGATTTACTTTGTATTTTTGGTGCCCTAGGTAATGCCATTTTTATCTTAGTAAATGGAAAATTTACCAAGCATGTCGATTCGCTTGCTCTTGGAATCTGTCTACTTGGCTTTACGAGCGCCTTTGGTTTTCTATTTGCTCCCTTTTTTGAAGCACCACAATGGCCGGTAAGCACATCCTCTTGGGTTTCTGTTTTAGGATTAGGGTTACTTTGCAGTGCTTTTGGGTTTATCGGCCAAACGGTTGCTCAAAAGTATACCACGTCAACGGCAGCTGGATTAATTTTCTCATTAGAACCCGTCTTTGCCGCCTTTTTTGCCTTTGTATTCTTAGGTGATATTCTGTCACCAAAGGGGTTTTTTGGGGCTGGCCTTATCTTAACAGGTACCTTGATAGCCGAATTTAATTTTAATAAGCTATGGCAAACGAAAAAATGGCGTTTACACATTCGCGTGCATAAACATTGATTTTTAAAAAGCAAAGGAAGAGGGTGATCCTCTTCCTTTTTAATTTACTCGATATTCATAATAATCTTGTACTTCAAATATGGAGAATCCACATGATTGATAAAGATGAAGGGCTCCTCGATTCGTTGCTGCAACTTCAATGTAGATCCCATTCTTGCCCTTTTCTAAAGCCAGAACTTTCTTTAATGCCTCTCTCCCAAAGCCCTTTCCTTGAAATTCAGGATAGATAGCAAATCCATATATCCAGGATGCGTCTTCATTTTGCTCAACACGAATTTTTCCTATCGGTACGCCATCACATTCAATAATATAGAATCGCCATCCTGTTTCTTGTTTTAATTCATAATATTCTTCCTCTGCTTCCTTCTCTGACATGCCATAGCATTCAACGTCAATTTGAATCTCCGTTTGATAATCCTCACGCGTGGCATATCTGATTGAAACGTGATCATCCTGATCTGCTATTTCTTGTTTGACCCATTTCAGTTGATATTCTGTATATGAATAATCACACGGTAATTGATTAAAAAAAGCTTTTGCTTCTACAGATTTTGCTGGTGCATTTAATAATATTTTCTTGTATTTTTCCTTTTCTATCACCTTTAAAGCTCGTTTAAGTAATAAAGACATAATGCCTTGTCTTCGATAGTCAGGGTGTACCATGCCGCATAGTTCGACTTCTTGATCAATTGGATATAAAGCAAGGTAGCCAGCTAACCTTCCATCGACATAATGAAAATAATCGCACTCCTCTTCTTCTCTATCTCTCAGAATCTCTATGTCTAGTTTTAGATGAATGCCATCATGTGCTTCACATTGTTTTTGTAGCTGTTGGATTCTTTTTACTTGCCCCTGATTTAACATATATAATCTCTTTTCCTGAATCTCTCATGACTAAAGTCACGAGGTTCTAAGGTACTGACCAAACTTCTTTTGGATGACTTTCCACTAAGTGAAAAGCTGACACCAACCACTTGTTTGGTTTCCCTTAGACTTTCGTGGACAACGATACCTGTGTATCGATTAGCGTCCTGTTAGCCCGATTCAAGACTATTATTTAAGATTGATACGTGGCAAACGTTATAGGGGGATTATACCATGTCGGATACTTAACCTACAACCGATATCCTTGCAGGTATCTACTGGTTGTAGACCGTATCCGAAGCCGATTCATCTCATGACTAAAGTCACAAGTGTTTTCGACTATTTCATAAATATATATTTATAGAAATACGGATTCGTTATATATCTAAAAATCCCTTACCAAAGACATCCCGCACATCGTGAATAATAACAAAGGCATTATGGTCAATCTTACGAATAATTTTCTTTAGTTTGATTAATTCTTGTTTATTAATAACTGCATAAATGACCTCTCTGGAAGCTTGTGTATAGTTTCCACGACCATTAAGAATGGTCACACCACGGTCTAACGTTTGATTAATTTCTCGAGCGATCTCATCTTTATTGTCTGAAATAATGGTGACCGCTTTTTTCGTATTTAATCCTTCGACTACAAAGTCAATCACTTTTGTTCCAATATAGAGCATCGCAATGGTTAACATCACTTTTTCAGCCCCAATAATAAAGAATGAACAAAAGACAACGATCAGATCGAAGAACAATAGGGCGTAGCTTAGATTCCAATCCAAGTACTTATTAGCAATTCTCGCTAGGATGGCTGACCCAGCGGTTGTTCCACCTGCTTTGAGCACCATTCCAATTCCAAGTCCGGAGATCACACCGCCAAAAGCCACTCCAATTAGATGTTCATGTAAATGGATAACCCAACCAGCCGTTATATGAAGAAAGATCGAATTGAATACCACCGCAATAATGGTATAAATACATGTTTTTTTATCTAAAAATTTATAGCCAATGATTAATAAAACTCCATTTAAGACAAAGGTACTAATACTTGGTGAAAGATGGAACAAATAAAACAAAATAATCGAAAGTCCAGTGACTCCACCTTCGCCCAAATTAAGTGGAATCACGAATGTATTGATCCCAATCGCAAATAAAAATGAGCCTGCGAGTATAAATAATATATTAATAATATTTTTATTTTTTATCGTTTTCATCAAAAAACCTCCTCTTTCTAAGCACAAAAAATCCCTTCGTTCTATCATACTTAGAAAGAAGAGATATACATTCTTCACTTATGACTATCTTCATCCATGACGATTCATTCATCCGTTAAAGCTCATACGATTCAATAAACTTTCAATCTCAATATATTACGAGAGGGTTCGTTATGTCAATGTGTTTTTTCACACTTATTCTTTCGTTCTGTTTTATCCCGCATTAACGGCGAGTCTTGCCCCCCAACCTAAAGATAATGAGTGTAAACGAGCGTTCATAGGTGGAGGGATGAAGAAAACCCTCACAGATTGAAGTTTCATTTTATTTACATTCACCACCTTCATCATGATTGGAATGAACTAACGAAGAAAGTATTTTTTTGCTTTTTTTGTTCTTTCGTATCCCTTTTCTTGAGGAATACCACCAAGCGCGACTTGCATTTTTTTCTATTTGAGATTGTTTGAGTTTGGCTAGTTGTGTCATCTCGTAATAATTAATCATTTGTTCTCCCGCCTTTTATTAGAATTTGAATCCTGAAGAATTTTTCCTGAATATGAGCTTCATATGAAGTTGCGTGTTTCATCTCAATCTCACTCCTTTTGTATACTTTCATACTAGTGATAGTGAGTTCTTTTGAAATCGTCGTAAGAGATGAAACATTCCTCAGACTTTAGTCGTAGCCATTTTCATACTCAAAGGAAACGAATCGGAAACTACAATAAATTCGAAGTTAAGGCAAGCACAAAAAAACCGAACGACTGGATTTTCGTCGCTCGGTAACATAATTTATCCCTCCGCCTTAACGGCAAGTATAGACCCCACTGATGGAAGCTTCACTTTATTTAAAAAAGCCTGATTTGACAGCATATACTGCTGCTTGTGTTCGATCCGCTAATTCGAGTTTAGATAGGATATTAGTGACATGCGTCTTGACCGTTTTCTCAGAAATGAATAAGGCAGAGGCAATTTCTTTATTACTTTTCCCTTTGACAATCTCCCCCAGAACATCTTTTTCACGTTTAGTTAAATCGTCAATTGGCCGATGTTTATTTTTTGATGAGAGGCTCTTAAGAACCTCCGTCGTTGCTTTGGGATGCAGGTCATTCTCTCCTTGCATCACAGCATGAATGGAATGAATAAGCACATCAGGCTCAATATCTTTTAGCTGATAGCCATCAGCACCTGCTTCTATGGCCGGCAAGACATGATCCTGATCTGAAAAGCTCGTCAGTATTAAAATTTTAATTTGTCCATGACTTTGTTTTATCGCTCGAGTCGCTTCAATACCATTCATAACAGGCATATTCAGGTCAATCAAAACTAAATCTGGCAATAATAATTTAGCTTTTTCAACGGCTTCTTTCCCATCTCTCGCTTCCCCAACAATTTCAATATCCTTTTGCATATTTAAGAAAAAGACAAGCCCTCTTCGAACCACGTTATGATCATCAGCAATTAAAACTCGGGTCATAACCAACCTCCTATATCGGAATACTCACCCTGATGGTCGTCCCTTTGCCTAGGCTGCTTGAGCATTGAAACCGACCGTTTAAAGCGTTGACTCTATTTCTCATACTTCTCAACCCAATAGAAGGAAGATCGTTTTTTTCAATGTATTCAAACCCGCAGCCTTTATCAGAAATCGAGAAAATCACCTCTCGGTTAGAAACATGCAAATGAAGGCACGCTTCATTTTGACCAGAATGTTTCCTGATATTAGCAAGCGCTTCTTGACCAATGCGCCAAATCGCTTCTTCAATTTTGCTAGGTAACTCGACCATTCCAGTTACTTCAATATTAATGACTAAATCCAGCATACGAGCATATTCTTTTAAAGCACTAACCATTCCATGTTCAAGACCACTTGGCTTAAGCTGCCAAATCAAGGCTTTCATTTCTGCAAGAGCTTCTTGGGCTAAGTCTTGTATGTATGTAAACGTTTCTATTACCCTACCATCACTTGTTAACTCCCTGCCTGCTCTTGCTGTTAGATTAAGAGAAAATAGGAGCTGGTTAACTGAATCATGTAAATCTCTTGCAAGTCTATTTCGTTCAGATATACGGGCATTCTCTTGTTCTTTTTGACTTAGTGTGATTCTTTTTAATGCCGTTCCAATTTGAAATGCCACGGATTCTAATAGAGCTAATTCCTCTACTTCAAAATGAGTTTTGTCTGGTGAACCAATATTGAGTATGCCGAACCTTTCATTCCCCGCAAGAAGAGGAACAGATGCGTGGTGAGTTAACCCCTTTGTATCCCCACTTTTGATTTTCAAAACATCTTCAATCCGTTTACATTGTATGATATTCGACGCTCTATTTAACGTTCCTTTTTTATAGCGATTCATACACCAACAATGTTCCGTACACATCGGTGCATAGTCATCTTTTGATAATGCAGGAGGCAAATTTTCTTTAGCCGCTAGTCTAAAACTCATGTCATGATGAACGAGAAAAACCCAAGCTACTTTTAATCCGGTGACATGCAATAACTTTTTTACCACATCTTGCAACATGGTATCTATTTCTGTACCTTCATTCAAAACTTCAGCAATCTCTTTTAATATTAATAGCTCTGATTCGCTAACTTTTGACATTTTACAACCTCCTTACATCTCTAAAATCCGGAATTAGTTAAAAATAGTTACCTTAAATATCTTTGTTTTTTTGACTCAATCGTAATTAGTAACGTAATTTATTAACATATATCTACTGAAACTATACCACAACAGATCAGTGCTCTTGTCTTATAGATTAATTGTCACCCCAGTTAAAACAGGTTTAAACACATATTGTCAACTTTTTGTAACATTTTTCCTCTGTATATCGTAAGAATAAACCGTTCATTTATGATTTTTAGGAAAAAAATTTTAATAAAGCATCGAATAATATAAATGATCGTTGCTGATGTTTCATATGTATTTATTTACTGATATGAAGTAAGGAGACGAATAGCTATGAACATTGCTTTTTTTATAACACCTAAAAGTGAAGTGAAATATGTATGTGAAGATTGGACCATGAGGCAAGCTATGGAGAAGATGGAATACAATCGCTACACAGCTGTTCCGATTCTTAATCAAGAGGGAAAATATGTAGGTACACTGACTGAAGGCGATTTATTATGGAAATTGAAAAATATGAAACAACTTGATTTTAATCAAACCAATAACATTATGCTTCAAGACGTACCACTACATACTCGGAGTCAAGCTGTTTCGATTAACGACGATATGGAAAATATTATCAATAACTCATTAACCCAAAATTTTGTTCCAGTCATGGATGACCTTGGCATCTTTATTGGGATCATTAGACGGCGAGAAATCATTGAGTATCTGATGGAGAAGGTACAAAATAATAAAAATGAGAAAATGCGTGTTGGTGACTAAACCAAGAGAGACATTTGTTACTTTTCTAAAAAGCAAATGTCTCTTTTTAAATCCATAAAAATACACAAAAAGTTCAGTGTTCATTTGATGAAAAATTCAGTATGATGAAGAAAAAAGATATTGGATAGAGGAGAAGTCAAGGTGAATTCAACAAGTATACCCGTATCGTATTCAAAAACAAAAGGAATGATGTTCGTTATTATAGGGGCTGGACTTTGGGGCATTTCAGGTACGGTAGCTCAATTTTTATTTTCATTCCAAAAATTTAGTCCAGAATGGCTAGTCGTCGTTCGATTGTTATTATCTGGATTCATTTTATTAATCTTAACCTACACAAAAGATAAACATAAAGTGTGGGGTGTATGGAAAAATAAGCGTGATGGGATTAGTCTTTTATTATTTAGCATCTTTGGAATGTTAGCCGTTCAATACACTTATTTTGCAGCTATAAAATTTGGTAATGCCGCAACGGCAACCGTACTCCAATACCTAGGTCCTGTCATTATTACCTGTTACCTATCTCTTCGGTCCAGACGCCTTCCTAATATAAAAGAAATGATCGCGTTGTTACTAGCCGTCATGGGGACATTTTTACTCGTGACTCATGGTCATATGCATCGTCTTTCTATTTCAGGATTAACCTTATTTTGGGGGATTAGCTCGGCCTTTGCTGTCGCCTTTTACACATTGCAGCCATACAAACTTCTTATGAAGTGGGGTTCTATGCTCGTTGTTGGTTGGGGGATGCTCATTGGCGGAATTGGATTCAGTTTGATTCACCCCCCTTGGAGATTTATCGGAACATGGTCACTACCTGCCTTTTTTGCCGTTGTATTCATTGTCATATTTGGTACACTGATTGCCTTTTATTGCTATTTAGAAAGTCTTAAATTCATAAGCAGTTCGGAAGCAAGTTTACTTGGTTGCGTGGAACCCTTATCTGCAGCTTTCTTATCTGTTATTTGGCTTCACGTGACGTTTAGCATGATTGAGTGGATTGGAACGTTATGCATATTAAGTACCATTGCCATCCTATCTTTTAAAAAGACAAAGGTGATCTAACATGAACTAACCTATATTTTAAGGATAAGAGTTTCATTTTTCTTTTTTTGGTTAAATTGTAATTTAGATGCTTTAATATGAATCCCTTATTTTTTTGGCATGAAATCAAGTTAATTTAAATACCATTTAGAGATAAATTCACAAGGAATGAACAAATTATATGTAAAAGCAGACTTTTCTTTTTAAAAGAAGCAGAGCCCAACATGACTTGTTTGGAGGATATAGAGATGGAAAATTGTTTACTACTGCAAACAGACTTCGGTTTAAGCGATGGTGCTGTAAGTGCCATGTACGGTGTTTCAAACCGGGTAAGTCCGACCCTTCATATTTACGATTTAACCCATGACATCCCGCCCTATAATATATGGGAGGCTTCCTATCGTTTATTACAAACAGTGACTTATTGGCAAGAGGGTACTGTGTTTGTGTCTGTTGTTGATCCTGGTGTTGGTTCTGAGCGTAAAAGTGTTGCAGTTAAATTAAAAAGTGGTCAATATATCATAACACCTGACAATGGGACGCTCACCCATGTGAAAAAGTATATTGGTATTGAAGAGGCCAGGCAAATTAATGAAAATAAAGACAGATTACCTGACTCTTATCAGTCCCACACCTTTCATGGTCGAGATGTCTATGCATACAACGGCGCAAGACTAGCTGCCAATCAGGTAAAATTTGAAGAACTTGGTTCAAAAATGACGACTTCTGAACTCGTTGAATTGCCAACAAAAGAAGCTAAAAAGACGGATCAGTTCGTTGAAGGAACCATTGACGTCCTTGATATTCGTTTTGGTAGCTTATGGACGAATATTCATCATGAATTATTTGCCAAACTTAATGTTCATTATGGTGACCAAGTTGAAATTGCCATAAAAAATAAAGAGAGAGAAGTCTATAAAAATACGATGAAATTTGCCAAATCGTTCGCTGATGCTCGTATAGGTGAGCCCCTTTTATATATCAATTCACTCTTAAATCTTGCTGTTGCGATAAACCAAGAATCATTTTCAAAAGTGTATAACATTGGAACTGGAATTGATTGGAGCATATCGTGCCGAAAAGCACCGAAGATTGTTTATGAGTGAAACAGAAAACTTCTACAGTATGCAAATGTCTCTAGTTAATTGAACATCCCATCATTAATATATATAAATTTATCTTTCTTTAAACATTCACTATGCAAAAATGTATGTTATACTAAACTCACAATTTCATACGTTATTGATCCACTAGGGGGGCACTTTGAGCTGAGATTGGTGATTCGACCAAGACCCTTTGAACCTGAACCAGGTTATACTGGCGTAGGAAAGTGGTACGTTCTGCATTCAGGTACAATGAATGATTCATCACTTATAAATGCATGCGTTCAACCACTTTCTACTGAGAAAGTGGTTTTTTTGTTTCTTAGCCTGCATGGTCGCCCCTCCTAAATGATATGAACTCTTATATGAAAGAAGGGACACTATGACATTTTCAGATCAACTTAAACAAAAAGCTGAACCTATATTACAGGAAATCTATCAACATCCTTTTGTTAAAGGTATTGAAGATGGGACGTTACCTAAAGAAGCCATTAAATTTTATGTACAGCAAGATTTCTTATACTTGAATGCCTTTGTGAAAATTTACGCTCAAGCCATCACCAAATCAACCACCCGTGAGGACATGGATTTTTTTCAAGAACAGATCCACTTTACCTTACATAGCGAAACGATCGCTCACCAAAATTTATGTCAAGTTGCTCATCTCTCATTAGATCAATTAAAAGATGGCGCACTTGCACCGACGACATTCATGTATCAACAACATATGTTGGAACAAGGTCGAGATGGGACGATGTTAGATATCCTAGCTGGACTAATCCCTTGTCCATGGACGTATTGGGAAATCGGCAAACACATCATGAACCGTACTCCTTCATTGGAAGGACATCCTTTCAGAGATTGGATAGAATTCTATGGTAAGTATGGTAGTGAGGACATGACTTTTGCAGAAGAATTGTTCCGGAGATTGGACGAAAAGGCACAAGGAGCTACAAAGAACGAATTAAATCACGCTGAGAAAGTCTTTCTAAAAAGCTGCGAACTTGAATGGCGATTCTGGGAAATGTCCTTTTACCAAGAAGATTGGAAGTTTAATAGTCTAATAAAAATTCATTAATAGTACGTGTTCAAAAAGGTGACAAATAAACAAGCCAACGCCGAGATTCGCGGCTTATCATTTGGTGGCTTTTTGAACAACCTCAATATGGAGTGAAGCTTGATGACACTAGAAAAAGAAACAATACATCACTGGGTAACTAAAAACAAGAAAAAATTATTGCATATTCTAAGTGATCTCGTTCACTTTGAGACAGTAAGCCCTCCTGCACGCAATACAGCTCGTATTCAGCAGTTTATCGATCATTTCTTACAAGAAGCAGGCTTTGAAACTGATCAGTTTGAACTCTATCCTGGAGATATCAATCTCACTGCTATTAAAAAAGGGACCGATAGAACCCGTTACCAAAGTCTCCTATTAAACGGCCACGTCGATGTAGCTGATGTAGGAGATACAAGCCTATGGACCGTTCCGCCATTCGAATTGACTATCCAAGATGGAATGGCCTATGGCCGCGGTGTCTCTGATATGAAAGGATCTCTAGCTGCTGCGTTATTGGCTATGTCTTTTTTAAAACAGCATGATATTCAATTAAAAGGTGACTTAAGTATGCAATTTGCAACAGGCGAAGAAGCAGGTGAAGCGGGAACAAAAGCTTGTGTTGAAAGAGGTAGCTCGGCTGATTTTGCGATCGTAATGGATACAAGTAACCTACGAATAGAAGGACAAGGCGGCGTTATTACCGGCTGGCTCACCATTCAAAGTGATCAAGTCTTTCACGATGCCATGCGTAGACGAATGATACATGCTGGCGGAGGTGTCAAAGGATTTAGTGCCGTTGAAAAAATGGCTAAAGTGATCACAGGCCTAAATGAATTGGAACGGGATTGGGCCATACAAAAATCTTATCCTGGCTTTGAAGTCGGTACTAATACCATCAATCCCGCTGTGATCGAAGGCGGGCGCCACGCGGCATTTGTTGCTGACGAGTGCCGGTTATGGCTGACCGTCCATTTCTATCCTGATGAAACCGCAGAAGGCGTCTCAAAAGAAATCGAAGACTATGTTTATAGATTGGTCGATAGCGATGTTTCACTTTCAAGGGAAAACGTCTCCTTTCAATGGGGCGGTAAATCCATGATTGAAGACCGTGGTGAAATTTTTCCTTCTCTTGAACTTCATGAAGACCATCCTGCTTTTGAAAAATTAAAACAAGTTCATCAAGACGTATTTAGGGCTCTTCCTGATGTAGGTATGTCCACAAGTGTCACGGATGGCGGTTGGCTTGGAGAAGCAGGGATCGAAACGGTCATTTACGGACCAGGAACAACATCTGAAGCTCATTCTATTGATGAAAAAGTAAAAATTGAAGATTTAACAGCGTACACGGAAGTGCTCATATCATTTATTCTTGACTGGTGTAACAGCGAGAAGGTGGACCCTGATGCTTGAGTTAAAAGATGTGTCGTATACCTTCAAAGATGGTCAGAAGGTGAATCCGGTCTTGCAAAACATCAATCTAACCATTCATCGTGGTGAATTTGTCTCCTTAATTGGGAAAAGCGGGACAGGAAAAAGTACCATTTTAAAATTGATCGCTGGATTACTTCATGCTGATCATGGGTCTATTCTCCTTGATGATAAACCTATTAAATTAGGTGATGTAGGTTATATGCCGCAACATGACTTGCTTTTTTCTTGGCGCACCATACTAGATAACATTCTTTTACCGACTGAAATAAAAAAACAGAAAAAGGTAAAAAAACAAGAAGCCATTCAGTGGCTTGAGAAAGTAGGTTTAGCTGGTTACGAAAAAGCCTATCCAAAAGAGCTCTCTGGAGGAATGCGCCAGCGTGTAGCTTTCCTGCGTACGCTATTAACTGGAAAAAATGTATTGCTGCTTGATGAACCGTTCGGCGCTCTTGATGCCTTAACAAAAAAAGAAATGCAGGCATGGCTTTTATCAATATGGCAAGAAACAAAACAAACGGTTATTTTTATTACACACGACCTAGAAGAAGCTCTATATCTCAGCGATCGAGTGATGTTGCTCCATCCAGATGATGATCTTGAAGAATCTCCGATCCCATTTGAACGACCACGTTCTCGGGATTTACTTTACCAACAAGACTTCACTCGCATTCGAAAAAAGTTGGAGGATCGTTTGCGTCATGATGAAAATTAAATCCTTCATTCGTTTATATGGCCTATTTGCCATTTTTACGGTCATTTTCTTAATTGCCATGGAAGCGGTTGTAGAGGCTGGTTTCGTTCCATCATACATTATCCCAGCTCCTAGTGAGGTCTATAGGGCGATCATTGACAACCTCTCTTCCCTTATTTTTGTACATTTAAAAGTGACGATGTTGGAACTAGGGATAGGTTTTATCCTATCCGTTGTGATTGGTGTCATTCTTGCCGTTGCGATGTTTTTTTCGAAGACGATAGAGAAGATCATTTATCCGATTGTGTTGATTTCTCAAACCATACCGATCATTGCTTTGTCACCTATTTTCGTTCTCTGGTTCGGTTATACCATTTGGAGCAAAGTGGCCGTCACTTTTTTAATCGCCTTCTTCCCTATTGTTGTTGGGTGTTATGATGGGTTGCGTTCTGGAAACTCGGAATATGTCGATTTACTTCGATCAATGGGGGCAACAAAGTGGCAAATTTTCACAAAGTTTCATGTTTCAAGTGCTTTACCGGTATTTTTTTCAAGCCTTAAATTGGCTATTGTCTACGCTCTGATCGGAGCGACAATCGGTGAATGGCTCGGGGCTAGTGAAGGATTAGGTTATTACAGCCGTCGCATGAGTGGACAACTTAATGCGGCCGGTGTCTTCGCTGCCATCACCATCCTATCGATTGCAGGTATTATTTTATTTATTATCATGAGTTTAATAGAAAAGCGTCTATTACGAAATAGACGATCATAAATGGGGGATTTTGATGAAAAGAATTTTAGTATTTATGATAAGTGTATTATTAATAGGTATGATAGCAGGTTGTTCTTCTGGAAATAAAGCAGATAATAACAAACTAAAAGATGTAACCATTATGCTTGATTGGTATCCTAATGCCGTTCACTCTGCTCTCTATGTCGCCAAAGAAAAAGGTTATTTTAAAGATGAAGGAATTAATTTAAAAATTGAAATGCCAGCAGATACAAATGACCCACTCAAAATGGCAGCCGTCGGTAAAATTGACTTAGCGATCAGCTACCAAAAACAGGTTTTATTGTCTCGCAGTGAGGATATCCCTGTTGTCTCGATTGGTTCTTATGTACAGCATCCTTTAGATGCTTTAATCTACAATAAATCAAAAGGCATTACACGTCCGAAAGATTTAGAAGGAAAAAAAGTAGGCTATGCCTCTTCGCCAACAAGTGAACCGATCATTAAAACGCTCGTTGAACATGATGGCGGTGATATGAGCAAAGTCAAAATGGTTGATGTCGGCTTTGACTTAATGCCAGCTTTAGCTACAGGGAAAGTCGATGCATTAGAAGGTGCCTATATCAATCATGAATACCTACTTCTTAAAAAAGAAGGCGTCAACGTTGGTAAAATGAGCTTAGAGGATAACGGTGTTCCCGATTCCTCTGAATTAGTGTTTGTCACAGGAGAAAAAACCTTAAAATCAGAAAAAGACACATTAACAAAATTCATGAAAGCCTTAGCTAAAGGGCAAGATGATGTAAAAAAAAATCCTAAATCAGCTCTTAATGTCTTACTCGACCACGAAAATAAAAACTTTAAGTTAGATAAAAAAGTTGAAACCGAAAGTTTAAATATTTTACTTCCGCTAATGGGAGATAAAACAACGCCATTTGGACAACAAAATCCAAAACAATGGAAAAACTTAGCTGATTGGATGTACAAAACCAAGATCACACCTAAGAAAGTCAATTATAAAGATGCCTTTATGAATTTAAATTATTAAGAAAAAAGAAAAAATGACCTAATTTCCTATAAAAGGGAAACGGGTCATTTTAATTTATTTAAAAACGATATCATCATGTACTACTACCTTCTAATAGAGTTTATGGTTCTAGTTCCAATGGGGTTTGATGATTTACCTTTAGACTTTTTTAATTCATTTTCCAATTTCATGGTTAGTTCGTCAAACCATTCTTTGTCTCGAGTTGTTAAAGCCAAATCAATTAAACTCCGAATTTCAGATTCATTAAATTTTGACATGGCCAAATTTTTAACGACACCTTTAAGTAGAGTAACGGTTTGACCAACCATAGCCTTCTGATCACTTTGAAGAACATGAACATCTACCGTTCCTGCTGTATCGTTTATTTTCTTTATATATCCATGCAAAAAAGCACCTTTTTTTGTTGTTGCTTTAACCCAATTCCCTACATCTAGTTGTAAACTTTTCATTTCCTTTACCCCCAGATTCCTATTATTTTAGTCACAACCTAATTAACTGTAATGGAACTTATTACACTTGTAATATAAGTAAATACGCAATAACTAGAATACTTGTTTTACTTTTATCTTATGCAATATAGATTCTATGGTGATGTGATCTAAATAGGCAATGAAATGATTTTCTGCATCGTTAAAGATATGATCCATAACATCTTGAATGTGTGTCGATAATTGACATGCTTCATATGCCTCGTTTGAACACCAGTGTAGTTTCAATGCTTTACACGAAATCGAACGATAAATGTTACCTAGAGTGACGGCATCGGGTTCACATTCAAATATATATCCCCCACCAATGCCTTCTTTTGTTTTTACATACCCTTCTTTTCGTAAACAACTCATGATTTTTCGAACTCTAGCAGGATGTGTAAAAACTTGATTGGCAATTTCCTCGCTACTCGCCATTCGATCGGGTAAACTCGCTAAAAAAACTAAACTGTGTACAGCAATGGTAAATGCACTCGTCATGTCTAACTATCCTCCTCAAGATTACTGTAATAGTAAAGGACACAGTTTAAGAAGTCAATTTATTTACCCTTCTTCTAAAAGAAATAGGGTACAAGATAAAAATAGGAAATCAGACTTGTTAATACGCCAAAACCAATGCCAACCAGTACATCAGAAGGATAATGGAGGCCTAAATAGATACGGGAAAGACCGACACTTAATCCAATTGGGACAAGGATAATACTAAGGATGGGATAAAATAAAATAAGTGGAGTGATAACTGAAAAAACAGCTGTTGTATGTCCTGATGGAAACGAATGATCTTTTAATGGATTTGCAGGGTACAATGTACCAGCAATACTTAAATAAGGACGTTTTCTAGGATATATTTTTTTCAAAAATTGTACAGGAATTTGGTTTATAGCTAAAGAAAAGGCACTTGCAATGGAAGCTTTATGAAGAGATTCTTTAGTGAACAAAAGAAGAATAAGAACAGCTGAGATTGTAGCAGTGGTCCCGCCAAGATGTGTGATCGACCTGAAATACCAATTGATTAATTTTCTTTCAAAATGTCGATTTATACGCATGAAAATTCGTCGCTCGAGTTTGTGTAAAGCTGTGAATGTTTTTGTCATTCTATACACCCCTATCTCGATCCATTTTCACTAATAGTTAAATATATTTTGAAATTAAAATACATAAGGTGGCACCAGAAAAAAATATTCTATTTAAATAGTCATGATAAAGCCTTTTCTTTATTCTCTGATTAAGGATAGGAATATATACATAATTTCATTTGCCTACATTTACATATACCCTAAAAAGGATAGGAGAAACATTTCCTATCCTAACTTAAAACCTCACGGATGATATAAGCGACACCATCTTCACTGTTTGTTAACGTCACTCTGTCACTCAATTCTTTAATTTCATCTCGTGCATTCCCCATTGCAACACCCAATCCAGATCGTTCAATCATGGATAGATCATTGAAGCTATCCCCGATGGCCATTGTTTGATCAATCGGAATCCGCAGTTCATCGGCAATTCTTTCTAAAGCTAATCCCTTAGAAGCTTGATTATCTTCAATTTCAAAATTATGATTAGCCGAGACAACAAGAGAAAATTCCGGACGTTTGCTGAAACGCTCTTTACCTTCATTTAATTTTTCATCATCAAAAGAAAAAGCTAGAATATTATATATTTCAATATCATCTTTGTTTATTATTTCTTTATAGGAAGGGATAAATTCAAATCCTAATTGACTGTACTGCTTTTCCGTCGCTTTGATGAGTTCTTTGGTATTCGTTTCTGGATGACTACTCTTCAGTCGGTCTATTTCTATCTTTATCAATTCTCTTCCGTTGTTTGGAGTATAAATCGCTTTATTCGTGAATATTTCATAATAAAAATGTTGATCCTCAAGCCAATCTAATACGTCTTTTATCGTATCTTTTTTCATAGGAACAGAATGTCTTTGTTTGCCAGAAGGATCATGAATAGTTGCGCCATTTGCCCCAATGATCCATACATTAGAAAGACCATCTCTCTCAATAATAGCTTGGACATCATAATGCGCTCTTCCTGTTGCTATAACTATTTGAATCCCTTTAGATTGTGCTTCTTTAATCGCAGTAAGATTTTCATTACTAATTTTGTTTTTACTATTTAACAGTGTTCCATCAAGGTCGGTCGCAATCAATTTCATTGATAGGCCCCCTGTTTATTTTTTTAGTCAATAGTAGTACATCGAAAAGAAAACTGAAGAGTCGCCGAGTTTCCTTCAATTTGTGTTTATCATTATAATGATATTCATCCAACAAGATTATATTTCAGATAATTTTTTTAGATGCTTCTCTGAAATATCATTGACCTTTTTCACACGTCGTTCATACTTTTCGATGCCGCTTAGAAAATCTGTTTTCATCCATACATCGACGATTTCAAGAGCTATAGCTGAACCAATAATTTTCCCGCCAATACATAGAACATTACTATCTGTATGTTTCCTTGCTAATTTAGCACAAAATGGATCCTGACATACAACCGCTGTTAAGCCGTGAATGCGATTGGCAATAAGAGCACTACCATACCCAACGCCATCGACGAAGATTCCACGATCTGCTTTACCTTCTGCAACAGCAAGTGATGCTGGATAAATATAATCCGGTAAATCACATGCCTCCGTACTATGTGTACCAAAATCCAAAACTTCATGTCCCTGTTCTTCAAGCACTACTTTAATTTCTTCTTTTAATCCAAAACCTGCATGATCATTTGCCATGGCAATTTTCATAATATGTACCTCCAATTATATTTATATATGTGTAATAGCCTAAAAATGTGCTGAGCACTTTCTTAGTTCTATCCTACCACCAATATTTTGAGTTTACTATATATGTATTTACTAATTAAGTACCCTAAGCAAAATTTAATTAAAAGAGGATGCACTTTATACTTGTGCATCCTCTTTTCACCATAATCTTAACAAAAAATAAAACCACTTGCTAATTCATCAAGTGGCTCTATCACATTCTTTATGTAATTTTAACAATTTGTCAACTAATTTTCTTCTCCATCTTCCCATCCTTTACAAACATCTACCCATTCTTTCCCTTTTCCATACTCATACAATTCTTCAATAGATAGACCTATAGCTGACGTACTGCTACCGCATGCCGGGTACACCTTATCAAATCGTTTAAGTGAAATATCCATAAAAACGGGCAAAGGGTGGGCTAGTCCAAATGGACAAACTCCTCCAACAGCGTGCCCTGTTTGTTCTAATGTTTCTTCGGGCGAAAGCATACGTGCTTTCATCCCAAACGTATGGCGAAACTTTTTATTGTCAATTTTAGCGTCACCAGCTGCAACGATAAGAATACCGTACTCTGAGTCTATTCCTCTGAAAGCAAGTGTTTTTGCAATTTTTTCAGGTTCAACATGAAGAGCAGCTGCAGCTAACTCTACCGTTGCACTGGATAGTTCAAGTTCAATAATATCTTCTTCCTTATCCCATTGCTTAAAGTAATCTTTGACAGCTTCTAAACTCATGATTAGCACTTCCTTTTTCCTAGTCATTCTGTTTATGATTCAGTATATCAAAATTTCATACTTATTTTACAATTGAACTCTTTTTTCTCACCGTTAATTTTAATTAACGTTTTATGTAGAAAATGCACAAAAAAGTCATTGTCGGTTAAAGTGTGTAAAAACTATTAATCTTCGTCCTTCACGTCGATATCTTCAGGTATCGGTTCGCTCAACCATTCAGCAATTTCCTTTTTGTATCGCTCTAATTGTTCTAAATGAGTATCGAACTGATCTTGATTAATTAAATGCTGCTCACCATCGAATACCGTACGGATTTTATTTTGAAGGATAAGACTTTGTACATCTGATAGTGGCATGGATAAGTATTCAGCCGTTTCTTTTATCGTCAAATACATGTGTATGTCCTCTTTTACTAAAATTTTTATTTCATCCTTGGTCATTTGCCCTGTCATCTTTCCGCTAATGACATAAGGTATAGTGAAGAAACCCAAACAGTGGAGGAGATAAACAAATGAATCCATTTTATCCGGAATATGTTCCTGAACAAACAAGTCAATACATTGATTATAATTCGTATGCACAACCTGAGCAAGAAATCTTAGATCGACAATTTCAACTTCCGCAATCGTTTGAAAGAAGGATTAGACAGCTTGAAAGAGAAAATGAACGACAAACTAGAGAAATAAACCAATTAAGACAAGAAAATGAACGTCAAAACCGTCGACTCAATCGATTAAACCAAAGATTACGCGCTGTTGAAGCTAGACTGGCTATTCCATTTTACGCTACTGATGATGGTTTTTAATTAATTTCTCCTAATAGTTTCAAAACAAAAAAGTGGCATGAGCTATAATAAATCTAAGCTCATGCCTATTTTATACTTACTTATTTATAAAGTAGAACCTTACCGACTGATCCATCATCACTTTCCCCTACCACTCGGAACTTTAAGCCATAGTTTGGAATCTTACGGCCTGCATCAAGTAGCCCTTCATTGCTGTAATTTGAGCTGTCATCAAATAATGGGCTCCGCTTTGTAAAGTTGTCTTTGAGCGTTGCTCCATTAATCCCAGTATAATCTAAGAACATTTTATCTGATTTATTTAGACTGAAAGCTGCGTCGTGCATTTGATAACCTGTTGAAGCAACAACCCCGTCACTCCATTTGTTAATATGCTGATCAGAATCGACAATTCCTAAGAAACCATCCCCCGGGTGAATACCTGTCCAGTTATTCCCATAAGAGTTATCAACATACCAGACGACAAGACCAGAATCGAAACTCATCAGGCTAGCTCCACGACGGATATGGGCAAGACCTTCATCCACACCATGATGTGAACGCCACTCTAAAAGGTAATACTGTTTGGATAAGAAGTTACCTTCATCCTTCTTAAATCCATCTAACGCAAAGGAAGGTTCTCCTTCAGCATCATCAGATAAAATTTGATTTCCATCTGCGACCACTTTAATATCATCGACGTAGAATCCTGGAAGAGCGACGGCAACATCGGTCCAATAATTGAATTCGAGTTCAACCTTTTGACCTGCATAAGCCGATAGATCAAACGACGCATCCTTCCAGCCATCTGAACTTCCCGTAATACCATTACCTGGATTTTGATCGTATGGGTTATCGGTTGTCGTAATATTCCCCTTGATCGTTTCTCCATTAACTTTAATCGATGCATAATCCCAGTCAGACTCAATATCATACCACGTTTTGAATGTTAACTGTGCACTTGAAGCATTCGTTAAATCAATCGTCTTCTTCATTGAATGATTGAGATTATCACCACTGCCGCTAAAATATTCATATTGACCACTTGTCGGTGTATTGACTGTTGTTTTTTTATCAGGCAAATTGATTCTAAGGGCATCATTATTTGTCCCTTTCGTTGATGCCTCATCTAATAATACTTCAGTCCCCTTACTTGTCACATCACTTTGATCGACAGTTGTGCCACTTAACCAGTTCCCGCCATGGGCTGACTGTAAATATTCTTTGGCATATGCACTAAATCCTGACGGTTCTGTACCCGGGATCTTACCAGCCCAGCTGCCACTCGACATGATTGACCAATAGGAAATCGGTTCTCCGGCTCCTGTATAATTCGTATCATACTCATCAGGAAGGCCTAAATCATGTCCAAATTCATGAGAGAAAACCCCTGCAGCTCCATCCTCTGGCTCAATAGTATAATCATAAGCCCCAAGTAAACCGTCAAAACGATCACTATTTGAGTGGCCACCTGGAACGGCTATCAGATTCCCTAGATTCGAACGGTGAGACCAGATGGCGTCCGCACCTAACTTCCCACCGCCTGCTTCTTCCCCAACACCTGCATGAATAACCATTAAGTGATCAATGATACCGTCTGGTTCATTATAAACACCGTCGCCGTCGTAGTCGTCACGGTCCCACACGTCATAATCACTCAAGTCAATATTAGGGTCCTGACCCGCTTTTTTTAGTGCTTCATAAACCAACTCCCTTGGTCTTTGGTCGCTATCTTCAGGTCCTGGATAATTACCACCGTAATAGGCGGCTGGGTGATCTGCCGTATACCATCCTGCTACTTCGCCATCAACCGTATAACTACCGCCGGATTGTTGTTCGTAATATTGCTTCATGGAGATTAAATTTTCTCCATTCGGTCCTTTATAACCATTTTTTCCGAAAATCATATCTTGAAAATGTTCATGGGTATAATTTTCGTAAAACATATCTGTTTCATCTGATGTAATGGAGCTTTTTGCATAGTCAGGAAAATCGATGGCTAAAATTAAGACTTTATCCTTACGAACATGTCCATCATAGTTTTCTTGCTCAACGGAATCGACTTTATTTTTTTTGGCTTGTCCTAACTTATTTCCTTTTCCACTTTTTAAGCCATTATCCTTTTTAACATCGCTATCACTCTTCAAATCTGCTAACGCTTTTGGAAGTTTATCTTTCGTCCCTTTCTTGTTAGATTCAGCTTTACCTTTTAAATATTGATTCAATGCTTTTTTCTCTTCAGTTGGACTTGCATTTTTAGCTAGTTTTCCTTCTTTTTTTAGCATTTCAATCAACTTTTCATCATTGGCAACGCCCAAATCAATGGTTGAACCCGAATAGTTAGATACGGGGTTAGTCCCTGTTTTGGTCTCTGCTTCGGCTTGTTTTGATGGCTGAAATCCGTTGAATGGAAATAAACTTAAACCAATCATGAATGCCATCACTGTTGCTGTCATCCTTTTCTTGTCCAAATCAAATTCCCCCAATAGTCAATAGTTTAATTTTTCCCTAGGCCATATTAAATCCCCATGTTGATTTTTTCATTTACCCTACTGCAATAGAATCATATACAGGAAAGAATCAAATACAGTGTTTATCAACATGATTCATTAACAAAGCCTTTTCATAAAGAAATCACAGTCAAGAGCATAACAAAAGGCCAAGTTGAATTTATACCGGTATATTCCTAATCTTCATACCTGTAAAAATTTTCAACTATTAATCTATTATTTCTAGTTATATTTACCAATCTCCTTTTTATTTTATAAAATGTGGAAATTAGTCCTGTTACTTGAAATTGCAATAGTCGTTATGTACTAATAGTTGGGCATGATATTCTATGTAGTATGCATGCGTCTAGTTCAAATATACCAGTCTAAAATATAATCACCCTCTTCATCTTATATCGCTGTAAAAAAAATCCCGAATAGGATACGTTCTTCCATTCGGGAGCATAACTATAAAAATATTGTTCTTACAAATTACAACACTTTACTTAAAAAGGATTTTGTTCTTTCTTCCTTTGGATTTGTAAATATCTCACCCGGTACATTTTCTTCAACAATGTATCCGCCGTCCATGAAAATTACACGGTCGCCCACCTCTCGGGCAAATCCCATTTCATGCGTCACAACGATCATGGTCATGCCTTCTTTAGCCAACTGTTTCATCACTTCTAGCACTTCACCAACCATTTCGGGATCAAGAGCGGATGTAGGCTCATCGAATAACATGATTTTAGGTTCCATGGCAAGGGCTCTCGCTATGGCTATACGTTGTTTTTGACCACCAGATAGTGAATCTGGATAGACATTTGCTTTATCTTCTAATCCAACTTTTCTTAATAACTCCATCCCTTTTTCTCTTGCTTGATCCTTCGAAACTTTTCTGACCTTCATTGGAGATAGCATAATATTTTCTATGACAGTTTTATGCGGAAATAAATTAAATTGTTGGAATACCATACCGACTTCCGTTCTAATCTGATTGATGTTCGTCTTTTTATCAGTAATATCCACACCTTCAATATAAATGCGACCTTCAGTAATGCTTTCCAAACGGTTGATACACCTTAGAAAAGTTGACTTCCCTGATCCAGAAGGACCAATGACAACGACCACTTCCCGGTTCCGTACTTCTAAATTGATATTCTTTAGGACTTCATTTTCACCAAATGATTTCTTTAATTGTTCAACCTTTATCATTCTGTTGCCAACCTTCTTTCAAGTCGATTTAGTAGGAAACTAAGGGATAAAGTTAATACAAGATAAATAAGAGAGGCGGTGAGATAAGGTTCCCATACTTTAAAGTATTGAGTCCCCATTGCTTGAGCCCAATACATCAATTCAGGCGCCGCGACAATGGATACTAAAGAAGAATCCTTGAGAAGAACAATAAATTCATTTCCAAGTGGTGGAATCATTCTTTTAAAAGATTGAGGTAAAATAATGTATCTCATAGACTGAACATGTGTCATGCCCAATGATCTTGCTGCTTCCATTTGTCCTCTATCAATGGATTGAATTCCAGCTCTAACTATCTCTGCAACGTAAGCCGCTGAATTTAAGGATAAAGCAATGATCCCTGCAGCAATGGCGTGTGTTTCACCAGTAATAGCAGTTACGACACCAAAATGAACCAGTAAAATTTGAACAAATAAAGGCGTACCACGAAAGAAGGCAATATAACAGGAAAAAGGAAACGATAAAAAACGATTCCTAAGCATCTTGCCTAAACCGATAAATAGTCCTAAAACGGTTCCAATAAACACACCAGCAATGGACAAACCAATCGTGAGTAATGTCCCTTTTAAAAAGAAGGGGGCATACTCTGCAATAATATCAAATCGAAAATCCAATCGAGTCT
>NZ_WNHB01000031.1 GCF_009718825.1 Terrilactibacillus tamarindi
CCCGGTTTGATCAATCGCCTTGAATCATATAATATTTATATTATCTAAAACTTGGGTACATTTAATAATATGATTGTTGCCCTTAAATTCTTACAATCTATCATTATTTAATTAAATTTGTTAAGACCCTATTTACGTGTCAAACATCTTAGAAAAGGAGGGACTAACCCTGGAAACAACTGTTTTATTTAAACTTTGCTGTTCAGCTATTGTTGGTATCATACTCGGTTTTGAGCGAGAAATGAAACAAAAGCCTTTAGGTATAAAAACTTGTCTTGTCATCTCCATAACAAGCTGTCTCTTAACGATCGTTTCACTAGAGGCTGCGATTGAAACAAATAAAGGTACTCTCAGACCCTTTGCAGATCCCATGCGATTACCTGCACAAATCGTGAGCGGCATTGGTTTTCTAGGAGCCGGGGTCATTTTAAGACGTGGAAATGAAATTGTATCTGGTTTGACAACCGCTTCGATCGTATGGGCTGCAGCTGGTTTAGGATTATGTATTGGAGCAGGATATTACATTCCATCTCTTTTTGGAATCATCTTAATTATAATGAGCATTGATATCATTCCTTATGTTAGGAAAAAATTCGGTATAAAAAGAAAACGTCTCACTTCCCTTACTATCACAACAACGGTCTTGGGTGTCTCTGATATTGGTAAAGTTATTGACAACATTTCTAATCAAGACATTGATATTTCAAATATTGGTATTAAGCAAGTATCAGAGGGACATGAAGTCAAAATGTTATGCAAAGCCCACCAAGGGATTGAAATTGAATCCATTTATGCTGAGATACAATCAAATAATCATGTTGAGAAAGTAAAGATAGAATCCTTTTAGGAGTGCCTGTCACCCCCCGAGTTGTGTCGAAATTTGACGCACAATAACAGAGAGCCAATCATCAATGATTGGCTCTCTTTGTATGTGCTCTCATTCTGGTTATCTCATAATTGTTGCTCTCACTGCACATTAAAATAACGAGCTTCAGGATGCGTCACGACTAATGCTGTGACCGATGCCTCAGGTTCCATCATCCATCCATCGGTTAATTGAATTCCGATATCTTCTGGGCGAATTAATTTGAAGAGTTTTTCTTGATCTTCAAGGTTAGGACAAGCAGGATATCCAAAAGAGTAGCGTTGTCCTTGATATTTTGCAGTAAATCTTTCTTGCATCGTGAAGTCCGTTGGATCAGGGAATCCCCATCTATCTCTCATTAATTGGTGAACCCGCTCTGCTAAACCTTCTGCCGTTTCGAGAGCCAAAGCTTGCAGAGCATGACTTTCTAGATATTGACCCTCTTCTTTTAATTTTACAGACCTTTCTCTTATACCTTTTCCACTCGTTACGGCAAAGAAACCAATTGAGTCGATCTGACCACTATCTACAGAACATATATAATCTGCTAAGCATAGATAGGGTGCCTTCTCTTGGCGTGGAAAATGGAAACGTTCGATCACCCGATTATTATCCTTAGGATCATAGATGATAATGTCATCTCCATCTGACTGCGCTGGGAAAAATTGATACATAGCTGAAGGTTTCAATATGCCTTCATGCTTTGCCTGGTGTAATAAAGAATCTACCATATCTTTTAAATGAAGCGTTCTTTCATCTCGTTCCTCTAATAAACGCGATACTTTACCTTTAAGTCCCAAGTGATGCCCTATCAGCATTTGCATATTAATATAAGGTTCAATTTGTGCAACATTAATGTCCCTTAGAATGTGTCTTTCGAAATCGGGCGGCGTATAACGTTCAACGTCTTTCGAAACCGTTGATTTAGGTTTTTCAGCAACGGCAACACTCTGCGAAACGGGCGCTTTTTCTACAGCTTGACTAAGTTTATCAAGTTGTTCAAGTTGCCCCTTCATTAATAATTCTTTTTTGTCTTGATCCATGATCTGATTAGAAAGAGATAACCCTTCCATCGCATCTTTTGCGTAAAGGACGAGACCTTCGTATTCAGGTTTGATTTTATTTAACGTAAATTTACGCGTGAGTGCGGCCCCTCCAACTAAAATAGGGATAGAAATATTGGCTTGATGTAGATCTTGAGCCGTTAGCATCATTTGCTGAGCTGATTTAACAAGCAAACCGGAAAGACCAATAATTTGCGGGTTCTCTTTTTTAATGGCTTCAATAAGAGAAGATGGTGTGACTTTAATCCCTAAGTCAACCACTTTAAACCCGTTATTAGAGAGGATAATTTCCACTAGATTTTTACCTATGTCATGAACATCACCTTTAACCGTAGCAAGGACCACTTTGCCTTTTGAATGGTCTGTTTCATTCTTATCCATATGAGGTTCTAAAAACGACACCGAAGCTTTCATCACTTCTGCACTCTGGAGAACCTCAGCGACGATTAATTGATTATCATTGAATAGGCGTCCGACTTCAGCCATGCCATCCATCAGAGGTCCATTTATAATAGCTAAGGGAGTTGGATATTTCTCTAATGCTTCTGATAAATCTTTAACTAGTCCTTCTTTTGTTCCTTCAACAACATAATGTGCCAATCGTTCTTCTAAGCTTAACGATTCAAGCGGTTGTTTGTTTTCTTTCTTTTTCCCCCGATAAAAAGCCGTAAAATCTGCTAATGTTTGATCCGAAGTACGAAACAGAAGGTCATCAGCGAGCTTGATTTCTTCCTCACTTATCGAAGCAAAACGCTCTAGTTTTTCTGTATTTACAATGGCATAATCAAGTCCGGCTTTCGTACAATGATAAAGAAAAACGGCATTCAAAATTTCTCTTCCAAGTGGTGGCAGTCCAAATGATACATTACTTATACCAAGAATCAATTGACTCATCGGAAAGGCTTCTTTGATTTTTTTTATTCCGGTAATGGTTGCCTCTGCCGCACCAATATATTGCTTATCTCCTGTTCCTACTGGGAATACGAGTGGATCGAAGATAATATCCTGAGGATTGATTTTGTATTTATTTACAAGCAGATTCCAAGATCGTCTCGCTATCTCAAGCTTTTTATCTGCTGTAACACCCATCCCATCTTCATCAATTGTTCCAACCACGATCGCTGCACCATACTGTTTGACTAATGGAATGATTTCCTCAAAACGTTTTTCTCCATCTTCTAAGTTGATAGAATTAATGATTGCTTTTCCTTGGCAATATTTTAACGCAGCTTCTGTGACTTCTCGATCTGTTGAATCAATGACAAACGGCGCCTTCACTTTTTTTGTTACAAAGGAAAGAAACTTCTCCATATCTTCTTTTTCATCACGATCGGGGTTGGCAAGACAGACATCGATAACCTGCGCTCCGCCTTTGACTTGTGCTCTGGCTATTTCGGATGCCTCTTCATATTTTCCTTCAACGATGAGCCGTTTAAATTTTCGAGATCCTATGACATTTGTACGTTCCCCGACAAGAATTGGACGCATGGAAGGATCATCGTAAATAATCGCATCAATGCCAGAAACGGCATGCGCATGTGTTGATTCAGGTTGTCTAGGCGGATATTTCTCAATCACGTCTCTGAGGGCACGAATATGGTCTGGTGTCGTCCCGCAACAACCACCGACAATATTAACCCAGCCCTTTTCAGCAAAACCTTCAACCTTCTTTGCTAGAGATTCCGGAGATTCATGATAATGCCCTTCTTCATCAGGAAGACCAGCATTTGGGTAACAACTGACATAGGCTGTTGAAAGTGAAGCTAAGGTCCTTAAGTGATCAGTCATAAATTCTGGACCTGTTGCACAGTTTAGTCCCACTGCTATTGGATTTAGATGTTCAACAGAAATATAGAAAGATTCAATAGCTTGACCAGCAAGTGTTGTTCCCATCGGCTCTATAGTTCCCGAAACAATGATGGGGAGTTTCGTCTTTAGTGCTTCAAAAGCTTCAGAAATACCTTGATAAGCCGCTTTGATATTTAACATATCTTGGCAAGTTTCTAAGAGTAGTACATCTACTCCGCCTTTAATTAAGGCCTGAGCTTGTTCTTTGTATGCCGCTTGCATGGCATCAAAAGTGGTTCCACCTGTAACTGACAAGGTTTTGGTGGTAGGTCCCATCGCCCCTGCTACGAATCTAGGATGATCGGGAGTCGAAAAATCCTCCACGGCAGCTTTTGCTATTGCCACGGCAGCCATGTTAATTTCTTCAACCTTTGAACCGAGATCATAGTCATCTAAGACAATTCTCGCCCCTCCAAATGTATTGGTTTCTATTATATCTGCTCCAGCTTCAAGATACCCGCGATGAATACGGTCAATAACCTCCGGTGCTGTTAGATTTAAATACTCATTACATCCTTCATATTGCTCTCCACCAAAATCATCGGCTGATAGATTAGCCGCTTGGATCATGGTTCCCATCGCACCATCTAAGATGAGTATTCTTTTGTCTAGTTGTTCTTTAAGCGAATGTGTTGGCACGTGAGACTCCTCCTTGATGACTTTCCTTAGTACGTACATATTTAGTTAATTCAACGGTCATATCATAACGCATCATGGGCGTTATGAGGTAAGTTCCTTTAAAATGCTCCATGGCAACATCAATAAGTTCTTTAGCAATTTGAACACCTTCTATGGCAGATTGTTCTTTATTTCCAGCTACCTTTGCCATGATTTCTCTAGCCTGATCGGTCAACTGAATACCTGGCACCTCATTATGCAAGAATTCCGCATTTCGGGAAGAAGTGAGCGGCATAAGTCCTACAAAAATAGGTGCTTTAATGTGTTGGGTCGCTTCACTAAGTTCTACAATACGGTTTGGATCAAATATAGGCTGAGTGATAAAATAATCCGCTCCACTCGCTATCTTTCTCTCCATTCTCGCGACAGCACGGTCAAGATTTCGAACATTTGGATTAAAAGCAGCCGCAACCCGGAAAGACGTCCTTCCTTTCAGACTTTTTCCAGAAAAAGAGACTCCTTCATTAAATTGCTTAATTAATTCAATGAGTTGAATCGATGAGACATCGTATACAGAGGTTGCACCAGGAAAATCACCAATTTTTGTTGGATCGCCTGTCACAGCTAGTATATCATGCAGACCAAGAATATGAAGTCCCATGAGATGGGACTGCAATCCAATGAGATTACGGTCACGACACGTCAAATGAACCAAAGTTGGTACGTCATATTCATTTTGGAGCTTCGTGGCGATGGCCGCATTACTGATTCTCGGTGAAGCAAGTGAGTTGTCAGCTAATGTGACCGCATCAGCTCCTGCTTCTTTTAGTGCTCGTGATCCATCAAAGAATACTTTAGTGTCTAAGTGTCTTGGTGCATCAAACTCAACAATAAGAGATCGGCCATTTTTTATTTTAGAGAACAGAGTTGTGTCCGATGGTGACTTTTCAAGCTCAATCGTTTCAACTTTCACTTTAACTTTCTTCTCTTGGATGGGTTCTAATGACTGAACTCCTTCTTTAAATGCTCTAATTTGTTCGGGTGTCGTTCCACAACAACCACCGAGTAATCTAACCCCTTCATTGCGAAAATCAACAGCATATTTCTTAAAATAGTCGGGTTCTGTTTGATAGACGAGTTTCCCATCCTCATAATCTGGAAGACTAGCATTTGGATAGGCTGATAAGTAGGCATTCTTTGGCAAGGCTACATTTTCTAGTGCCTGGATCATATGATAAGGTCCTAGTCTACAATTCGTTCCGACAACATTTGCCCCATGGTCCGCAAGATGATGGAGTGCCTCATTTAGAGACATGCCATTTTGCAATGTACCCGGCTCATGCATGGTGACATGTGAAATAATCGGAAGGTCCGTTTCTCTTCTCGCAATATCAAGAACCGTTTTCAGTTCTTCAAAATCATAATACGTTTCAAGCAGAAGACCATCGACCCCTGCTAATAAAAGACAATACAATTGTTCTCGAAAACTTCTTTTAATATCTTCTAAGGTTAAGGTTTGTTTTTTGAATCCTCTTACTCCGCCAATTGTTCCGATAACAAAAGCTTTATCCTTCGCTGCATCTCTTGCAATTTTCACTGCTTGTGTGTTTATTTTTCTTACGTCGTCCTCTAAACCATATCTTGAAAGCTTGATATAATTCGCTCCATAGGTGTTGGTTTGAATCAGATCCGATCCAGATTGTATATAAGCTTCGTGAACATGTTTGACATCCTCGCTATGCGTCAGATTCAATTCTTCAAAACAACGATCTATCCCAAATGAATAGAGGAATGTCCCCATTGCACCGTCACCAATTAAAATTCTTTCTTTTAATGCTCCTAATAAATTAGACATTTTCTCTCTCCTATCCACCAACTTCTCTTTATCTCTTCTTTATATTTTTAATCGTGAACAAAAACATCTTTATTTATGGTTTTAAACGCTTGTTCAAGATCATTGACCAAATCGTCTTCGTGTTCAATTCCAACAGATAAACGTAATAAACAATTGGACAAACCATATCTTTCTCGTAGTTCTTGTGGAATGTCCGCATGTGTTTGGGTCGCAGGATACGTTATAAGGCTCTCAACGCCTCCGAGACTTTCAGCAAAAGTAATTAATTTCAAAGCTTGGAGAAATGGTGTCACAAGAGACTCTTTTTCAAGTTCAAAACTAAGCATGCCACCTTTCCCTGGGTAAAAAACGTTTTTTACTTGTGGATGGTCTGAAAGATAACTAAAAATACATTTCGCATTTGCTTCATGCTGTCTCATCCGTAGAGGAAGTGTCTTCATCCCTCGTATAAGTAACCATGAGTCAAACGGAGATAAAACAACCCCACTTGCGTTATGATATAAATCCAACTTTTCTGATATCTCTTCTCCTTTTGATACTACAAGCCCAGCTAAAAGGTCATTATGTCCACCCAAATATTTAGTCGCGCTATGAATAACAATGTCTGCTCCTTGATCAATCGGTTTTTGAAGAAAAGGCGTGTAGAACGTATTATCAACAATAACAAGTAAGTGATATTTTTTAGCTAATGCCGAAACTTTTTCAATATCCGTCTCTTTCATCAAAGGATTTGTGGGTGTTTCAATAAAAATGGCTTTTGTTGAAGAACGAATGAGAGATTCAAGATCATCGAGTTCTTCTCCGTCCCAATAATCAAATGAAACAGAATATTTGTCGGACAGAAATTCAAAAATACGGTATGTACCACCGTAGAGATCTCTTGATGAGATGATATGGTCACCTGAAGAAAAGAGGGATAAAACTAATTGAATGGCACTCATTCCGGATGAACAGGCAAACCCCCTATCCCCATGTTCTATATCTGCAATAGCTCTCTCAAGAACTGAGCGAGTGGGATTTCCGGTACGTATATAATCATAACCAGAGCCTTTTCCGTGACCAAGCTCCGTGTGACGATAAGCGGAAGAGAAATATATTGGCGTATTAACAGCTCCTAATACATCAAAACGATTTCCAATTTGCGCAAATTTAGTTTCTGACTTAAATGATGACATGTTATCATTCCTTCTGTTTTTTATCTTTTTTTGGGTGAGGTATGGCTATTATCTTTAAGCCACATAAAAAGCCTTCTTCATAAGAAGAAGGCCTTAATTTCAGGTTTCCTCTTATCCCCCAAGTCGTTTGTGAACTTGCTGGAGTTAGCACCTTACCAATCATCATGGCGGTTGCTGAGGTGTCATAGGGCCAGTCCCTCAACCTCTCTCGATAAGAAATTTCGATTTCGATTCTGTTGTTTACTAACATTACAATAATTCAGGCTATTTTTCAAGGGGTAAAGAAAAAATATTTGAAATATAGTATTAAATTAATACGTATTTCGTATATTTTCTAATTTTGTTATAATAAACTTATAGAAAAAGAGGGTTCGAAATTCCCGCCCCTCTAAAAACAAAACTAGGGAGCGTCTAGCATTTAAATGATAAGCCGCAATTATGTGCGAGCTTTCTTTTTCATGGACTCTCCTATTCTCTAGGAGAGTTTTTTGCGCTCTCATTTAGGAGGCTATCTCTTGTCATCAAGTAAAAACAACGTAACATCACTCAGATACCATCAAAAGCGTGTTGCTGTGACAAAAACATTCACCTTCGATGCCGCCCATAAACTTGAGATGTATGAAGGAAAATGTAAAAATCTTCATGGTCATACGTATCAGTTACATATTACCATCAGTGGTTTTCTGAATGAGATTGGTATGGCTGTCGACTTTGGTGAGATTAAAGATATTTTTCAATCCGTTATTAAATCTCGTCTTGACCACAAATATTTAAATGACGTTCTGCCATCGATGAATACCACGGCTGAAAATATGATCGTTTGGATTTGGGAGCAAATAGAGGAAGAAATGGTGAAACGAGGTCTCACAGAAGCGGGCCATCGACTGGAAACACTCACTTTATTTGAAACGCCAACAAGTTCAGCTACATTACATCGAGAATGGATGATCGACGAATGAAGACGATCCAAGCTTTTAACCTACCTAGCCGCGAGGTCTATGGAAATTGGAAACTGCCAATGGTGGAAATCTTTGAAACGATTGAAGGAGAAGGTATGGGACAGGGGTTCCCTACTGTTTTTGTTCGTAGCTTTCATTGTAACTTGCGTTGTAAGTGGTGTGATACAACTTATAGTTTTGCTCCAGCCAAGCCAGTCTTTGAAGCCACGATTGATGAAATTATCGAAAAAATTTCTGCCTTCTCAAGTAAACGAATCTGTTTTACGGGTGGTGAACCCCTGATTCACAGAGAAAAGTCTGCAGCTTTAATCAAAGCCATGGCAGAGCTCGATCATATTGTGGATATCCATATTGAAACAAACGGGGCGATTGACCTTACTCCTTTTTCTCGATTGAGAGAGAGCGACCCCTATTTAATGAAGAAAATGCGATTCATCATGGATTATAAATTAGCCGCTTCCGGCGAAACACACAAAATGATCGCAAACAATTTTGATCTATTAAAATCAAAAGATGAAATCAAATTTGTCATTGGTACGGAAGAAGATTTTGAACAAACCAAGCAAGTTCTTAAACGCAACCATAAAGAAGGTCAAGTCCTCCTTAGTCCTGTCTGGGAGACAATGAAACCTCGTCATCTTGTTGAATTGGTCCTGAACGAGCCATTACCAAATGCCAAAATTAGTATGCAACTACACAAAGTGATTTGGGATCCAAATCAGAGAGGAGTATAACAATGAAAAAAGCAGTGATTGTTTTGAGCGGAGGATTAGATAGTACGACCTGTATGGGAATAGCCAAAAATGAAGGCTATGATCTATATCCAATCACATTTAGTTATGGTCAGCGTCATGATCGGGAAGTCGAACAAGCTAAAAAAGTGGCTGATTATTTTAATGTTAAACATCATCAAATTGTTGACATCAATTTTTTTAAGCAAATTGGCGGTAGTGCCTTAACAGACTCCAATATCGATGTACCAAGTGATGGAGTGGAAGACGGTATTCCAGCAACTTATGTACCCGCACGAAACATGATTTTCCTCTCTCTTGCTTCAGCTTATGCCGAAGTTACCGGAGCCGAAGCTATTTTTATAGGGGTCTCATCCGTTGATTATAGTGGCTATCCTGACTGTCGGCCTGAGTTTATTGAAAGCATGAATAAGACCATTAATTTAGCCACTAAAACAGGGGTTACTGAACAGGCTCTAACGATCAAGGCCCCCCTCATGCATCTTACTAAAAGTGAAACCGTCGAACTTGGAACAAAACTCGAGGTTCCTTATCATTTAACAACCTCTTGTTATAACGGCGAAGAAGAGGCTTGTGGGACCTGCGATAGTTGTAGACTCCGTATAAAAGGGTTCAAAGAAGCGGGACTCGTTGATCCTATTCCTTATCAAACTGAAATTGATTGGAAAGCTTAAAACTAAAATGGGGCAGGAATCTATTGTTTAGACTCCTGCCCCATTTTATTTTATCGTTATTCTACAACGACCAGTTTCCCTATCATTTGATTTGATTCAACTTTTTCATGAGCCGTGCGCAGCGTTATCACCAATCACTCTAAAATGCGTGATTGGGGTCAGACATATGCGAAAGAAATCAAAAACAAAAAGCAAACGGGAACGTTAGATTGATAGATAGACGATATTCAAAAAGAACTCCGAAATTTTCCTCGGAGTTCTTTTCTTTGATCTATTTTAGTAAAGTCTCTCTCATTTTACATTTACGCTATGTTCTCTAATAAATTGTGCCCTGCCTGACTCTTCAAAGTCTTTGGCATGATGTTCAGGATTCTTTTTATAAAAATCTTGGTGATAGTCTTCGGCAGGATAAAAAGGTTTTGCTGGTAAAATTTTTGTTGCTATCGGTTTTTTCCAAACGCCACTGTCTTCAATCGCTTTTTTTGAGGCTTCAGCTAGTTGCCTTTGTTCTTCATTGTGATAGAATATGGCCGTTAGATAATTTGAACCACGGTCATCAAATTGTCCACCATCATCCGTTGGATCGATCATTGGCCAATAGTAGTCAAGTAAGGTTTTGTATGACATGAGAGATGGATCATAGGTAATTTGAACAACCTCCATATGACCTGTCGTTCCTGTTTTTACTTGCTCATATGTAGGATTAACGATTGTTCCCCCTGAGTAACCCGAGATCACACTTTTAACGCCAGGTAATGTATCAAATGGTTTCACCATACACCAGAAACATCCTCCAGCGAATGTGGCTAATTGATAATTTGTTTCCGACATATTATTCCCTCCCTATGCTGCATAAAAGTTCTTTTTCTTTTGAACCAACCGAGAACACTCGTACCTTTAGTCATGAGATGTATCGGCTTCGGTTCATAAAGGACCCTTTTTGTTCATTCATTTTACACTTAAATCATCAAGCTGTCTCCATTTATTCCCCATGATAGGCGGTTCATATTTTTCCATTTTTGTAATCAATTCTTTTGGATCACTTGACGAGATCATTAATTGACGATTCGATGGATTAGAAAATTCATGCTTAATGCTATGATCAATTAATTGAATGAGTGGATCATAGAATCCTTCAAAATTGCAAAGTCCGATTGGTTTTTTATGAATACCGATCTGAGCCCAACAAAGCTGTTCAAATACTTCTTCAAAGGTGCCAATGCCTCCCGGTAAGGCGATAAAACCATCTGCAAGTTCACTCATTTTTGCTTTACGATCATGCATACTATGAGCCTCAACTAACTCTGTTAAATTTTGATGGACCACTTCACCTCTAAATAATCCTTTTGGCATGACACCAATGGCTTCTCCTCCATGAGACAACACAGAATTAGCTACTTCTCCCATGAGCCCTAAGCGGGACCCTCCATAGACTAAGCGACATCCATGCTCAACGATCGCTTCACCTAATTTTATGGCCCCTTGTTTGTATTCCTTATTGGTACCTAAATTAGATCCAGCAAAAACACAAATCGTTTTCATGAGTATCTCTCCTCCCTTTATCCTTATTATTTCAAGTAAACCATTACCTGTATGTTAATAGTCATGAAACTAATATTTTTTAATTGTCCTTTCATGTTACTATAGATAGGAATCTTTTTGTATGTCTAGCTATTATTTGTTACATATTTTCTCTTTTTTATACTTAACTAAAGAAACATAACGGGGATCGGAGTGATCATTTTGGAGGTAACCGAAACATAAAGCATCCATCACTTCACTGAATATGGATGCTTTAATTTTAGTTACTCATCTTCCAACAATGGAACCGTGAAATACTTTTTCTTATGAATTTTTCATCTTCAAAGCATTGACTGTAATATTAACCTTTAAACGTACTATTACTTTTGGAATATCTCATTCATCCACCTAAAGGACCTAGATTAATTAACGTGTATCCTCGTCTCCCTCTTCACATGAGACTTTCCGATAAAGTTAATGAGAGGGGGCATAATAATAAAGATCGTCATCATTCGAATGACTTGAACACCGACAACAAAAGCAGAATCGGCGTGCAGTACAACGGCTGTTGTGGCCATTTCAGCGACCCCACCAGGTGCAAAAGCTAAAATAGAGGTCAAGAAAGTGATGCTAGTTAAAAGAGAAACGATCCACGCACATAATAACATCGCCAAAATAAGCCCAACCGAACCAATAAGCCCGAAAATAAGGACACGTGTGATTCCTTGAAACATCCTCTTATTAATTTTAGAGCCAATACTAGATCCAATAAAAATTTGTGACAAAATGATAAGCCAATGCGGCCAAACAATAGCAAGATCGTGATGCATCAGTGAACTGCCAGTCACTTGTATCAATGCCGCTCCGATCATACTCCCTAGTATCGCTGGAGCAGGTAAATGGAAGTGTCTACCGAGAGTGACACATAAATAAGAAACGATAACCAGGATTGCAGTCCATATGAATGCCTCAAGATTGATAACAGTCATCTGCGTTGTTTGTACTCCCGCACTGCTACCTAACCCGACAGGTAACAATGAAACAAGGACAGGGATGGTACTAACAACTAAGATGACACGCATACTTTGAATGACACTGACAATCGCAGGGTTGGCGCCTACCTCACTAGCTATACTAGACATGGCCGACAATCCGCCAGGCGTCGTTCCAAACAGACCTGTCAATAAATCGGTTTTTGCAAATTTCCATAGAACAAATCCAGAAAGTAAGGAGAGAATAATGGAAAGAATAAGAACTAGGAAAACAATAAACCAATTGTGTTTAAACGTTTGAAGAACCGTAAGATTTAGTTGATGCCCTAACTGAATACCCAATATACATTGACCTATCAGAAGCCAACGTCCGCTCAAGAGAGACTGTTGGTTGTGATTTAATTTTCTTAGCCATTGCGGGTTCAAAAAGGACAATAAGGCAGACAATAACAAAGTACCTACCATCCAACCAATAGAAAGACCTGTCAAAGCTAAAATTAAACCACCAAAACTACAAATCAGCATAAAAATCAGATTATGAAAAAGTTGGGTTAAATTCGTCATATTTACCTTCTTTCCTCTACACCTTCTATAAACCATCATAAAACATCATCAGGTATAGGTAAAATATTAATTGTACATTGTTATTTATAGAAAAATTGAATAACTGGCGTCCAATTGATAAAAATAAACTATCCATTACAAAACAATAAATTGATAAAACCTTTATATATCGCCTTTTCGTTACAAATTTTAAAATCAAATTAGTGAGTAGAATTTTACAAATATAGTAAGTAAATAGAGATAAAACGAGGGAAACTCTAAAATAAAGAAAGAACTTATAGTATACTGTGTTTTAGAATAACTTTGCATACATATGTCGTATTGCACTACTTTGGAGGTAAATGTATGGACGATCGAGATTGGTTGATTCTTCAACTCCTGTATAAAAAGAAAAATATTACAAAAACGGCTCAGAGCTTATATATTTCCCAGCCCTCATTAACACATCGGCTACAACAAATTGAAAAAGAGCTCGGGGTCGTGTTGGTAAATCGGGGACGACGAGGTGTTCAATTTACCCCTCAAGGTGAGTATGTTGCCAAACACGCCAACCAAATTTTATTAGATATCCAAAAAATTAAAGAAAACGTATCCAATATGGAGAAAGATGTTGTAGGAACTCTACGACTTGGCGTTTCTGATTCCTTTACACACTACAAATTACCGCAATTGTTAAAAGCGTTTAAAGAAGATTATCCCAAGGTTGAATTCAAAGTGACAACCGACTGGAGCAAAGAGATTGTTCAACTTGCCTATAATCAAGACATACACATTGGTATCGTACGTGGCGATTATTCTTGGCAAGGGGAAAAACATCTATTGTTCTCAGAAACGCTTTGTATCGTATCAAAAGAGAAAATTAATATTAAAGACCTCCCAAACTTGCCACGGATTGATTACCGCACCGATTATTTATTACGTGCCATGATCGATAATTGGTGGACGGATAACTTTGCTGTTGCTCCCCGTGTTAACATTGAAGTAGACCGTGCGGATACATGTAAAGGAATGGTACTCAACGGCCTTGGGTATGCCATTGTGCCAAGCATGATTGTAGAAAATGTGGATAACATCCATAAAATTGACTTGATCGATAAAAAAGGGAATCCCATTTTGAGACCTACTTGGATGATCTATTATAAGGACACTCTCGATATGTCCATTGTTCATGCCTTTGCAGACTTTGTCCTTGAGACCCATCATGTAGAAAAGTAGAAAGTCTAGACTTAAAAGGCGAAAAAGACTTAGATTTGATATGCACCCCGAAAGTTAGACCTAAAAATCTAATTTTTGGGATTCAGTACAATTTTATTGTTTTTTTCACTTTTTTAATTTATATAGCTTGAAAAAAATAAGCAGTGAATCTTAATTAAGATCCACTGCTTATTGACTATCTTACCGTTTAAATTTATATGGAACGGTTGCTAAAACAATGTTTGCATGACGTACAAGTACTGCTCTGATCATCACACCAGATTGGTTGTGGAGTAATCGTTGCCACCATTTTTTTGTATAGAATTGCGGGATAACCACTGTCACAGTTGCTCCATTTTTATCGGCTTTCCATTTCACAGTATCAATAAATTTACTTAGTGGAGTCACAATACTTCGATATAAGGAATGTAAGGTGACTAGGCGAACTCCAGGATCCCATTCTTTCCATTCCCGCTCCATCTTCTCAATCTGTTCTTGGCTTTGTCCAACATACACCGCAATGACATTATCTGAAAGTGATTTGGCGTAAACAAGAGATTGTTCAACCACTTTTGTAATACCCGCAATCGGAACAACAATGACATTATCTGTCGCCTTAATATCTCGAATTTTCTGAGCAAAGTCAATTCGAAGTTGATCAGCCACTGCAAGGTAATGCTGATGAATCTTATGAAAAATAAAGACAACGATTGGAATAAAAACTAAGGTAATCCAGACACTTTGGAATTTCGTAATGTAAAATATAATTAAAATAAGATAACAAATAAAGGCACCGATCAGGTTCGTGATTAATTTATTCACCCAACCCTTTGGTTTCTCCCTTAACCATTTAACAATCATCCCTGTTTGAGAAAGTGAAAATGGAATAAAAACACCAACGGCGTAGATCGGAATCAAACGATCTGTTTGCCCTCTAAAAATCACAATTAATATAATTGAAAAAATACCTAATGTGATAATTCCATTAGAGTAGCCTAAACGATCTCCTCTAACCGTAAATGGACGAGGCATGTATTTATCTTTTGCCAAATTAAAGGCTAACTGTGGAAAGGCTGAGTAACCTGTATTAGCAGCTAAAATTAAAATTAGCGCCGTTACGGCTTGAATAATGTAATAAAAGACATTCCGACCAAAGACGCTTTCTGCAAGTTGAGATAACATTGTTTGATCTGCCATAGGGACTAACCCATACCAATAAACCAGGAGAACACTTCCAATAAACAGACAACCTAAAATACACCCCATCATAATGAGGGTACGTGCTGCATTTCTTGGTGCTGGGTCTTTGAAATTAGGAATAGCATTTGAAATGGCTTCAACACCTGTTAGTGCCGAACAGCCGGATGAAAAAGCTTTTAACAATAAAAATAATCCTACCCCAGCAACGGGTTGTCCGAATGTATGGTTTACTTCTGGGGTTACTTGACCTGTTAATACTCTAAACATTCCTACTAAAATTAATCCTACAATAGCAATGATAAATAAATAGACAGGATAAGCTAAAAATGTGGCTGATTCGGTCAGCCCTCTTAAGTTAAGAACAGTAATAATAATAACGATAACAACAGCAATCGATACAGACCATGGATGAAAAGCAGGAAAGGCTGAAGTAATGGCATCTGTCCCTGCTGATACACTAACTGCGACAGTTAATATATAATCGATTAGCAAGGAGCCACCAGCGATCAATCCAAAATTCATTCCTAGGTTCTCTTTCGCTACCATATACGCCCCGCCGCCATGTGGATATGAATAGATGATTTGGCGATAGGACAAGATTAAAGCCACTAATAAAATAAGAACGCCTAAAGCAATCGGCAGTGAATACCATAGTGCCGCTGCCCCTATTGCCATTAAAACAACTAAAATTTGCTCAGGTCCATACGCAATAGATGATAAAGCATCCGATGATAAAATCGCTAATGCTTTTAATTTGTTCAATTTCTGGCCTTGAAGTTCGTTGGACTTAAGTGGTCTTCCGATAAGAAGACGTTTTAATTTTTTAACCATTTAAAATCAAACACACCTTCATAAAATCATTTTAAGTATAAATTCGTGCGTATGTTATTTATACACCATTTTAGTATAACCGACAATAGATTAATACATGTGTTAATAAAATCTACATACCCCTATAAACAAGACCAAAACACGTATAATCATGAACCACACATAAAGTAATATAACAATTTGTGGGTTGAATATGAAGCTTATCATTTGGTGACTTTTTGAACAACCTCTTATAGATGCAGTTGAAGGAGGTTTAAATTGTTACATTGCAGTATTTTTTTAATCAAACGTTTGTTTAAATAGCAAAGATCCTAGTTATAACTCATTTTGCTCCCTTTAGAAACGGTAAAAATGACGGCACTAGGCCGTCTTTCTTATTATTGTACTATTTATTTAATATTTATTAATAAAGATCGTTTTTTCTCCTCTTTTTTCGTTAATACAATAATGAATTGGATAGCCACAAGAATGATCCCTACAATGATTAAGGCGTACAGTGCCGAATGGGTACTCCCTGTCACATCTAATATCGAACCGATTATAAAAGGACCAAATGATGCAATAATATACCCACCAGACTGGGTCATCGCAGCCCAACTATTTGCCTCATCAGGATCATCAACTTCATCAATCGGTAAAAATAAAGCTAACGAAAATAAGCCACCTACACCCAGACCCATAAGGACTGCAGCAATAACAGGACTCATGGATGTGAAGGCTAGGATGAGTAATCCCGCAATTTCCATGAATGATCCGAGTAGTAACCAAAATAAGCGACTAAATAATTTCTTTATCAATATAGGCATAAACAAGGAGGCTGGAATTTGTACGAGATTAAATAACGTTAAGGTAGACGCAGCGTAGTTTTTACTGTATCCCATATCAACTAAAATGGGAGCGATCCATGCCATTAACGTATAAAAAATAGTCGATGCGACTCCGAAAAACAAAGTGAAAATCCAGGCTCTTTTACTTTTTAATGGGAGTCCTTTTGATGATTTATCCATATGGTGTTCTTCTCTTAACGGCTTTTTTTCATGTCTTGCTATAACAAACCACCAAATGGGTAACACAATAAGAGCAAGTATGGTCCATGATGCCAGCGCCATTCGCCATGAACCATGGGCTGCTGCTTGTATCGAAGGCGTAAACCCTGAACTTATGGCCGCTCCCATCGCCATCATAACACTGTATAGTCCGATCATGACAGATGTATGTTTTGGAAAATGTTGCTTAACAAAACCTGACAATAAAGGGCCAGATAAACCAATACCTATACCTACAAGTAATGCCATTAACAACAAAAAGGCTGATGACATGGTTACGAGTCTTAATAAGGTAGAAAGACCAATAAGAAATAAGGATAACCATATAGCTCTTGCATTTCCAAATAGTTGTCTCGCTTTCACGGCAAAGGGGGAAAAGGCACCCATGCAAAATACAGGAATGGATGTCAGTAAACTAGACAAGCTACTACTCATTCCAAGCGTGTGATTAATTGATTTTAATATCGGACCTACGGAGACTATTGAAGGTCGTAAGTTTAAACACGCCATAATAAACGTTACTATAATGAAAGATGATTTTGCTCTTGATGCCACGTCTGCACTTCCTTTAATCATGGTTTGACTATATTTCTATATACTGGTCTATTTTTTCATAATCAATTAAAAAAAGCGACCATCATGGTT
>NZ_WNHB01000032.1 GCF_009718825.1 Terrilactibacillus tamarindi
TCATAAGACTTATCTTTTAATTTTAACTCTTCATAAACATATCGTTTTGCTTTGCGAGGCTGATCAGTAATGATACCATCAACATTCCAATTTATGAGTCGTTTGATTGCTTGTTTTTGATTGACTGTATAAGGCCTAACTTTGATATTTTGTTTCTGCATATCCTTAATATCTTTTTTATTCAGGTATTTATAATTAGGGTGAACTCCGGAGGCACCTAATGCTTTAATATACTGCCAAGAGCATGTTTTTAATCTCTTACATAACGGTGCTGTTTCAGCATTTGAATCAATTTTGTTAATTTTTAATAGACTCTCATGATTAAAAGAGGAATAAATGGCTCGATCGGCGATTTTATAATGATGTATCATTTCTATAACCTTTTCTTCCATTGTTTCGTATGGAAATTGGCTATTTTTGAGTTCAATATTGAGGGATAGGTTTGTTTTTGTGATCCAAGCCAGCAATTCCTCTAATGTAGGAATAAATGCTTTACGTATTCTCCAACCGAATCCTTTTCCAACACTAATCTCATTTAATTCTTTTAAAGTAAAGTCTTTAACATAACCATTGACTTTTGCTACACGATTTAACGTTTCGTCATGAATAAGTACAGGAACTCCGTCCTTTGAAAGCTGGACATCCGTTTCAATACCGTCAGCCCCTGCTTTTTGAGCCGCTTTAAAAGCGAGCATTGTATTCTCTGGGTATTTGCCGCTATAGCCACGGTGCGCAATAATAGAAATGGACAAGATAGACACCTCAATTAGAAATCAATATACAAGCACATAACATTCCAAATTCAAGACTCTTTTATTGCATTCTTTTATGATATTTTTATTTATAGTCCGTGTTCAAAAAGGTGACAAATCAGAAGCAAGAAGATAAGAGCGGCGCCGTTTTGAGGACCGGAATGTAGGTGTTTACTACATGAGGACCTGAAAAACTAGCCAACGCCGAGATTCGCAGCTTATCATTTGGTGGCTTTTTGAACAACCTCTATAGTCCGTGTGGGTTGGTTGTCACTGTATTAATGTTACAATATAAAATCAAGAAATCAAAAAAATGACAATGTGGTTAGATCTATAAGAAAATTGCGGATGAACATGCATAAGCTAAATTTATTATAAGGTGGAAAAAATTATGTCTCAAAGACTGTTTGAGGGTAAAGTTGCTGTAGTTACAGGAGCATCTAGTGGGATAGGAAGAGAAATGGCTATTCAACTTGCACAAAAAGGAGCCTATCCTATCCTTATTGCACGCAGTAAATCTAAACTTGAATCACTAAAAAAAGAAATAATCAGTCAGTATCAAAGTGAGGCAGATTACTATATATTAGATGTTAGTATTTTAGAAGATGTTTCAAAAGTATTTAACATGATTATTAAAAAATACCAACGAATCGATATCTTAATCAATAATGCGGGTTATGGAACATTTGATTATCTTTTAGATTCGTCAATGGAGAGTACCAAGAAAATGTTTAATGTCAACGTATTTGGTTTAATGGCTTGTTCTCAATCAGTTATTCCTTATATGATAAAACAAAAAGAAGGACACATTGTGAATATTGCTTCTATTGCAGGTAAGGTAGCTACCCCCAAATCTACAGCTTATGCTGCAAGTAAACATGCTGTTTTAGGCTTCACAAATGCCATGCGTATGGAATTAAAGGGAACAGGTATAAACGTCACAGCAATTAATCCAGGTCCGATACGCACACCTTTTTTTAGAACAGCTGATCCATCCGGTGAATATGTGAAAAATATTGAACGCTATTTGCTAGAACCAGCCGAGGTGGCACATCAAGTGATATTAGCTATCGAAAAGCGAAAACGTGAAGTTAATATGCCTCGCTTATTAGCGTTAGGCACTTGGTTATATCAATGTTTTCCCGGTATATCTGAAAAGTTTGCGGGTAAATTACTAAGTAAAAAGTGACATATAATGACATATTTCACAGTTTAACTTTATATATAATCAGAACTTAATCATGTAAAGGTGACGGTAATTTACTCATTCTTATTTAATTTAAAAAACGACAATTTTTAAGGAGTTTAACTTGTGACTTAAGTCATGAGTTGAACTCCCTTTTTATAAGGTTTTATAGCAGGGAAACAAGATAATCCCTTCAATAAAACAAGTGGACGTTTCAACAAATAATGCCATTTTTCTATGTTTTTTTATTTGCTGAAAAGACACATTATGCAGATAATTATGAAAAAAGTATGTAAGAAAATCTAACACTATAAAAGACATATCTTGTATTACTGACTATAATCATAACAAAAGAGCGCTCTTTTTTTAGAGAAAAAGTCCTATTTAGTTTTCCTTATTGGGGGGGATTGGAGGATACATAATTTTCTAATTCTTTGAATTTCAGCGATTATTAAATAACAAGGGGGTTCAACATGAAATCTAAAAAAATTGTATCTTTAATTACCACTGCAGCATTAGCATTTGGAATCATTAGTGGATGTTCATCGTCTAAAGATGGCTCATCAGGATCTGATGGAAAACAAGTCATTAAAATTGCAACACAATCGCCATTATCAGGTGGTAGTGCTACACTAGGTGAAGCCATTAAACTAGGTGCACAAATGGCTATTTCAGATCAAAAGAAAGCTTTTGCAAAAAAAGGTTTTGATTTGCAGCTCGTACCTTATGATGACCAAGCTGATCCTAAAAAAGGGGTTTCAAATGCTCAACAAATTGGATCAGATAAATCCATTCTTGGTATTATTGGACACTTGAACTCTGGTGTAACTATCCCTGCGTCAGAAATCTATGAAAAAAATCAATTAGCAATGATCTCACCTGCAGCAACAGCTACTGATGTTACCGATCGTGGTTTAAAAGTAGTTAATCGTATATGTGCACGTGACGATTTCCAAGGTCCAGCCGGTGCGGAATTTGCAGTAAATACGCTAAAAGCAAAAAAAATCTTTATTATTCAAGATAAAACAGCTTACGGTTCAGGTCTTGCAGAAGCATTTAGGGATGCAGCTAAAAAACTAGGTGCCGATATTGTTGGCTATGAAGGTATAACAGTTGGTGAAAAAGACTTTAATGGTGTTGTTGGCCAAGCAGCTTCGAAAAAACCAGATTTAATCTACTTTGGTGGCGTTTATGCTGAAGGTGGATTAATCATTAAACAAGCACGTGATAAAGGTTTAGATATTCCAATCATGGGCGGCGACGCGCTTGATTCATCCTCTACGGTTCAAATTGCTGGGGACTCTGTGAAAAACGTTTATCTCAGTTCTGTAGCCGGTGATGTAACAAAAGTAGAAGCAGGTAAGAAATTTGCCGATGCTTACAAAGCTAAATTTAATAAAAATGTAGAGTCTTATTCTTCTTATGGATACGATGCAACAGGTATTCTTCTTAAAGCCATTATGTCTGCTATTGATAAAAATGATGGTAAACTTCCTACTCGAGAAGCTGTTAGCCAAGCTGTAAGAACAATTAAAGATTATCAAGGTATTATCAATAAAGTTGGATTTGACGATAAAGGTGATAACAAATTCGCTAAAGTCTTTATCTTTAAATTTGACAAAGCTGAATATCCAGCTGTACAACAAAAAGCCATCAGTAAATAAAAATAATATCAACTAAAAGGGTATGGTCATGTAACCCGTACCCTTTTAGTATTTTAAAAGACTATTAGAGTAAGGAAAGTGGTGAAGAAATGTTAGCACATATTATTCAAACATTGCCGCAAGTCATTGTCGATGGTCTTACTTTAGGGGTAGTGTACGCAGTCGTGGCCATAGGATACACCATGGTATATGGTATCTTAGAACTTATTAACTTTGCTCACGGTGAAATTTTCATGTCCGGAGCTTTTATTGGCACAACGGTCTTATTAATTTTATCTAGTGTAGGCTTCTTGTCATCTGTACCTGCTATTCTAGCCTTTATCATCATTATCGTTATAGCAAGTATTGCAACTGGATTTTTAGGCATGGGAATTGAAAGAGTCGCTTATCGTCCTCTTAGAAATGCTCCTAAACTAATAACATTAATTACGGCGATCGGTGTTTCTTTTTTATTGCAAGACATTGTCCGTTTTATTGCAGAATTAAAAACAGGGAACTACATCGTTTCAGCTCCATCTCTTTTTAATGAAAAAATTCATTTAAAAACATCGTCCATTTTACCTCAATTTGGTGATGCTTTGTTTAAAAGTTCCTTCTTAGTTGTATTAATAGTCGCTATCATTATGTTAATTGTATTAGACTTCTTCGTAAACCGAACGAAATGGGGCATGGCTATGCGTGCCGTAGCTCAAGATCGTGAAACGGCTTCACTTATGTCTATTAATGTTAACAAGGTCATTTCTGTTACATTTTTTGTAGGATCAGCTCTTGGTGGTGCAACAGGTGTGCTGTTTATGGTTCAATATGGCTCAATTGACCCGTATATTGGTTTTATTCTGGGAATAAAGGCATTTACAGCTGCTGTTCTAGGTGGTATTGGTAACATTCGTGGAGCTATGGTTGGAGGCTTACTTATTGGATTACTCGAAATGTTTGCTGCAGCCAATCTCTCGACAATAACACATGGTGCTTTTGGAGCAGAATATAAAGATATTTTTGCATTCGCCATTTTAATTGCAGTATTGATTTTTAAACCTGAAGGCTTGTTTGGTAAAGCCGTCGTTGAGAAAGTGTAGGTGAGTATTAATGAGAAAATTAGTGGACCTGTTTTCGAAAAATAAAAAAGCTCAACTTCTTCTATTTATCGTCTATGTTGCCGTCTCGAGTTTGAGTTTAATATTGGCTCAACAGTCCGTTGTAGCCTTCTTATTGTTACTATTCTCTATTCTTTTACTCTATTTTCTTAAACTTAGTACTAAAGCAAAGTGGATTATTGGTCTTGTTATTGTAGCTGTTCTTATACCTTTTTCAGCAAGTCAAGGGCAAGCGTATGAATCCTATATGGATGTTGCAACACTTGTTGGTATATACTGTGCGATGGCACTTGGTTTGAATATTGTGGTTGGTTTTGCTGGCTTACTTGATCTCGGCTTTATTGCTTTCTTTGCAGTTGGTGCCTATACATATGGTATTTTTGCCAGTGCACAGGCTTCAAAGTTTCTTCACTTTGGACATTTTCCTTTATCAGGGGAAAGTTTTTGGATCTTTATTCTTATTGGAGGAATAGTAGCTGCCATCTTTGGTATCTTACTCGGGATTCCGGTTCTTCGGGTAAAAGGAGATTATTTAGCCATTGTAACATTAGGCTTTGGAGAAATTATCCGGATTATCTTTAATAACTTAGATAAACCGGTCAATATCACAAACGGATCAATGGGGATTGCATCAATTGCTCCTCCTAAAATCTTTGGTATCGTGATAGCCAATGCAAGCCAGTTTTATTACGTGGCACTAGCTATCTTTTTAGTTGTCGTTTATATTGTAACGAGACTCGAACATTCCAAAATTGGCCGTGCTTGGAAAGCAATCCGTGATAATGAAATTGCAGGGCAAGCGATGGGAATTCCCTTAGTTAAAACCAAATTAATAGCTTTTGCTATCGGCGCTTCATTTTCTGGTATGATGGGTGTTGTTTTTGCAGCAAAGCAAACATATATCGATGCGACGAGCTTTACATTATTAGAATCTACAACGATTCTCGTTATGGTCCTTCTTGGAGGAATGGGAAGTGTTCCAGGTGTTATTCTAGGTGCAGCCGTTGTAACTATTTTAAACTTACAGGTTCTTACAGAAGTGTCGAATTGGCTCAACCAATTGAATACCAACGGGGTTATTTCAATACCTGATGCCCTCTCACCTGCAAAAATGCAACGTTTTATTTTTGGCTTATTGTTAATTCTCTTTGCCCTATATCGACCTAAGGGACTTATACCTGCAAAGAATCAGAAGTACGATGTGAATAAATTGAAAAAATCAACTACAAAATCGGTGTTTGTGGAGCCTCAAGTATCAAACGATAAAAAAGCATCAGGAGGTTCGGAGATATGAATATATTAGAAGTCACGGGTTTAACAAAAAAGTTTGGTGGTCTTTATGCCAATACAAATATCAATATGAATATTGAAAAAAACTCGATTACGGCCGTTATTGGACCTAACGGGGCGGGGAAAACAACGTTTTTTAATATGATAACCGCCGTGTATAAGCCGACTTCCGGTGACATTTTGTTAAATGGAAAGTCACTTGTAGGTCTTAAACCACACCAAGTAACAAAGTTTGGTATCGCCCGTACCTTCCAAAATATTCGGCTCTTTCACGATCTTACTGTATTAGACAACGTTCTTGTAGGCATGCACCATCATTTAAAAAGTAGTTGGGTGGGGGCTTTGTTCCAAATGCCACGGACTCGACATGCGGAGGAAAATGCAAAAAAAGAAGCCTATCGGTTACTTGAATATGTAGGATTAGCGGAGTTATTAAATGAAAGTGCAGGTAATCTATCCTATGGTGCACAACGCCGATTAGAGATTGCACGTGCTATTGCAGCGAAACCTAAAGTTTTACTTCTCGATGAACCAGCGGCAGGCATGAATCCAAAGGAAACAAAAAAATTAACAGATCTTATTCATGACATGCGCACAAAACTTGATATTACGATTGTTCTTATTGAACATGATATGAAGTTAGTTATGGAAATTTCTGATTTTATTTATGTTTTGGATCACGGGGAGGAAATTGCATCAGGTAAGCCTGATGATATTAGAAATAACCCGCGGGTTATTGAGGCTTATTTAGGGAAAGGAGCTGTTGCAAATGGGTAGCACTCACGTACTTGAATTAAAAAACGTTGAAACATATTATGGTAAGATTCAGGCTTTAAAGGGCATTGACCTTTATGTTGATAAAGGTGAAATTGTAACTTTAATTGGGAGCAATGGAGCTGGTAAATCAACCACTTTAAAGACAATTAGTGGTCAAGTTAAATCTAAAAATGGGTCCATTCATTACAATGGAGACGATATTACAAGTTTACCTGCTCATAAAACGTCTTTAGTGGGTATTGCTCACGTTCCGGAAGGTAGACGTATTTTTCCAAGATTATCAGTTAAAGAAAATTTACTCATTGGGGCTTTTTCCATTAAAGATAAGAAAGTTATTGAATCTAGAATGAAAAGAGTGTTTGAATATTTTCCAAGATTGAAAGAACGTCTTGACCAAAAGGGTGGTACAATGAGTGGTGGTGAACAACAAATGTTAGCCATTGGTCGCGCTTTGATGATGAAACCAGACGTCCTTATGCTTGATGAACCTTCCATGGGTCTTGCTCCTATTATTGTTGAACAAATCTTTGATATTATAAAAGAATTAAATAATCAGGGCATGAGTATTCTCCTTGTTGAACAAAATGCTTACCAAGCTCTTCATATAGCAGACCGTGGTTATGTTATTCAAACGGGTCAAATTGTTTTGGAAGGCGTGGGCACAGAACTTATGACAAATCGCCAAATTCAAGAAGCTTATTTGGCTTAAAGAAAAGTTGCTATCTGATCTGGATAGCAACTTTTTATTTATCGTGTCCACCAATTTTTTGAGAACGAACAAAGACCTGTCCTGCGTTTGTTAGTGAAGAAGCTCTAATGATGGCTGTTGATCCATACTTTGAATACATGGCGTCCATAGCTTCGCTAAGCCGTTCTTTTTTGACAAGATCACCAAACAAATCAATTTGGTATTGATGGGCGGATTGAAGGTTAGATAAGGTGATGCTAGTTCCACGAATTGGCAGGCCATCCCAATACTGATCAAAGAGCTCGAGAGCGGCTCTAAAAATATCCATCCCAAAATTTGTAGGGAAGGGAAGTTTTACTTGCCGATAAAATCCCGTAGGTGAATCGAAATCTGCACCTTGAACACCAATGGACAGGGTATTACCCATAACTTGTTTCGCCCTTGTACGGCGGGCAACCTCTTCGCTTAACTCAAGTAAAATGACAAGAATCTCTTTTCGTGTGCCATAATCATAAGGGAGAGTCATATGATGACCGATTGCTTTTTGTTTCTGATCTTTTTGAACTGTGACGGGTGAATAATCAATACCATTTGCGGTTTGCCATAAAACCTCACCATTAATTCCCCAACGTTTTTTCAAAATATCTAAAGAAAAATTTGCAAGATGTCCAATTTTGCGGATTCCCATACTCCGCAGATTATATTCCATACGTGAGCCGACCCCAAATAATTTTTTAATGGGTAGTGGCCATAAATACCTCTGCATATTCGTATGATTAAGTTCAAAAATACCCGATTCTCTTTTTTTTGCAAAATGGTCACATGCCATTTTTGCTAGAATTTTGTTAGGACCAATTCCTATTCGCGCATGCACACCAATCTCATCAAAAATCATTTTCTGAATTTGTTTGGCAATGGACTTAGGCTCCCCGAATAATCGAGTGCTTCCAGTCACATCTAAGAATTGTTCATCAATAGAGTAAATTTCGACAAGATCTGTAAATTGTTCAAAAATGGATGTTATAGAAAGAGATACATCGATATAACGCTGCATATGCGGACGTAAGACGACAGCTTGTGGACATTTTTGTTTTGCCTCCCAAAGAGCTTCCGTTGTCCTTACACCAAAGGATTTTGCTATTGGACATGCCGCTAAAATAATACCACTGCGTCTTTTTGGATCACCAGAGACAATAACAGGTCGTTTCATTAGTGTAGGATGATCTGCTTTCTCAACTGATGCATAGAATGATTGCATGTCGACGAGAAAAATAACTTTAGTCATGTCATAACCTCATTCCAAATTGTGAAAGAACGTTTGTTCTTATTTATTATATACAAATATTTGTTCGTTATTCAATGGTAATTATTAGATGTGGAAAGAGGGTTAAGGCCTTTTTACCCTGAAGGGATGATTTGGCAGCATAAGTGACATTAAAAGAAGTATGATGATTACACTAAAGTTAAACCTGGGGATAGAGCTACCCTCTAATAACCATATAATAAATAAAAGCCCCTCAAAGGGGACTTTTAAATCAGTATTTCTTAATATGAATTTGTTTAATTTGGTGCTTAAGACCTTTTGAAATAATCACATTTGCTCGGTTCATCGTGGGCGAAATGTATTGCTTTAAATTCGGTCCATTAACTCGGTCCCAGGTTTGCATGGCAACCTGTTCAAACTCATCACGTGTGAGTGCACTGAATCGTTTAAAATAAGAAGTTTCCTCTTCTTTGGCTTTTTCATAAAGCTGGCTAACTCGGTTCCAATACCATTTAATCGCCATAGTTTCAGGTGCATCAATATATAAGGAGTGGTTAAGAAAATCAGTTATTGATTCGGTTTCTGACGGTGTCCGTTCAAGGACGTTAATTCCTTCGAGGATCAACACACATGGAGATGTCATCTGACGGAACGTATCGGGTGAAACATCATATGTTTGGTGTGAATAGATCGGTACCTGAATGTTTTTTTCTCCTAATTTTACTTGATTAAGAAACTGTAAGAGTGCTTTTGTATGATAGCTTTCAGGGAATCCCTTGCGATCCATTAATCCTTTTTCATTAAGTTTAGCATTTGGAAGCAAAAAGTTGTCAGTAGATACAATTTTTATATCATCTGTTTGTAGGAGCTGTGTAAGGAAACCTTTTAATAGAGTCGCCGTTGTTGTTTTTCCGACAGCTACACCACCAGCAAGCCCAATAATATAAGTATGGTGGGAATTTTGCGTTTTTAAGTAATGATCAATATGTTTTTGTTGTTCAACCCAATGCTGATATTGTATAGAAATATATGTACTTATAAAAAGATAAGCTTGTTTTTGGGCGTCACTGATTTGAATAGGAAGACGATCAAGTGTTATTGAAAAAGGTTCTTTATGTATAAGGCTGTTCCAATCTTGATCATCAAAAGTCAGATAATTATTGTCTGGAAAGTTCATTTTAATCCTTCACCCCTCCTTAAATTTGACAATATTCCAAGGCATAGATTCAATTTATTGTACCATATATAATAGAGAAAATTTAAAAAGGCTAAAGCAATGAGGGAATGAAACGCTAAGTCGCAAAGAAAGCACTATCGGTAATTTTGATATAAAATAAAACTATATAGGCGAAAGCGTGGGAGAAGCCATGTTGAAAAATGAATTTTGGTATCGCTTTATTCGAGAAGGCCAACTTGATCAACGACACATAAGATGCTGTATTGCAGAGTCTTGGAAGCGTTGCCGGAATAAGGGCGTTGATCCTTACAAAGGAACGGGTCAAGTCATCCTAACACAGGACGAATTGCGGAACAGACAGGCTAATCACAAGACCTTGTTATCTGCTTTTGAAATTTTGTTAGATCAATTAGAACCACTTTACTCAGCATCAAATGTCATTTTTGTCCTTGCTGACCAAGAAGGCTATATTCTTAAAACAGGTGGGAATTCAGAGGGGATGGAGAAAGCAAGGACGATACGATTTGTAGAAGGAGTATCTTGGACAGAGGATACTGTTGGAACGAATGCCATAGGAACAGCCTTAAAAATAGAAGAAGCCATTACGATTCATCGGACTGAACATTATGCCGTTGCTTCACAAAGTTGGGTATGTTCTGCCGTACCCATTCGTAACCCTAAGGGACACATCATTGGAATTTTTAATGCTTCCTTTGTAGAAGAAGATAGGAATGTATCAGTTCTTATTCCGATGATTAAGTTAATGACTTGTCATATCGAACTTTACATAGAAAAGCAGATGACGCTCGATTCGCTTGAATTACTCAGCAAAACCAACTTCAGGTTAACCGCCAATCAATATCCATATCAACTGTTATGCGATCAGAACGATATCATCAAATGGGTTTCATCTACTATGCAGCAAGAAGCTAATAAATATCTTAATCAATCTATAACTTGTCTGCAAAAAAGTCCCTATATCGTTGAATCCAAAAAAAAGGTTTATTCATCAAACCATGGTGGCGTTATTGGCTATGAAATTGGTTTGTCTTTGCACGAAAACGGCATCTCACCAGAAACAAAAACTCACCTTGATCACTTTCATTTTAACGGGGTCAAGGGGAGCAGTGAATCATTTAAAAAAATTCTCATGTTAGCGCATCAAGCAGCCAAGGAAGATGTCACGATACACATTAGTGGCGAAACAGGTACAGGAAAAGAAATGATGGCACGTGCCATTCATGAAAATAGTCATCGGGCGGGTCAACCTTTTATTGCAATTAATTGTGGTGTGATCCCAAAAGATTTACTTAGTAGTGAATTATTCGGTTATGTCGGTGGTGCTTATACCGGTGCTAAGCGTAACGGCCATAAAGGATATTTTGAACAAGCCAATGGTGGAACTTTGTTTCTCGATGAAATTGGAGATATTTCTTATGATGTCCAAACAGCTCTTCTTCGCGTGATACAAGAAAAAGAGATTATTCCTATTGGCAGTACAAAACCAATACCCATCAATATTCGCATTATTACAGCAACACATCATAATCTAAAAACATTAGTGAAACAAGGTCATTGGCGTGAAGATTTATATTATCGACTCTATGTTTTTCCAATTAATTTACCTGCTCTTCGAGATCGAAAAGAGGATATTCAGGCATTCATAGATTACTTTTCTCAAAAGAGAGGATGGAACTCTGCTATTTTTTCAAAATCTATTTTAGCTCAGTTTATGAATTACACCTGGCCAGGCAACATTCGAGAATTGATGAATGTTTTGGAAAGATTAAAAATCACCTATGGTGATCATCTTCCTTCTGACTTAAGTCTAGAAGATTATTTTTTTTCAAAAGAAGGAGAAATGAAGAGCGAACGCGATCATATTAATTCATCTGCTGATTCACCAAAAGCCTTTCGGGATCAATTAGAGAAAGACCGTATTATCGAGGCCTTGAAAGAGGTTAATGGGAAGGTAAGTCAGGCGGCGGTGATATTGGATATGCCAAAGAGTACCCTTTATCGTAAATTACGAAAATATGATTTGTAGTCAGTATTAGGGGACCTAACATAAATGAGAAAGAATGAGAAAAAACAAGACATCATTCTCATTTTTTCCAAAGAGTTAAGTTAAAGGTCTAGAAAAACAGAGAAAACACGGAGTTAGTGAAAACGCTTACTTCTTGGCATCGATCTTGCATCTATTCGGTGTAATGCCTCAACAGGAGATTTAAAAATGGACTAGGAGGAAAGAAGATATGGGAACCTCTAAATCAATCTTAGCAAGCTTAACGAGCGAAAAGGCAAAATGGATGTATAGAAAAATGCTTGAAATCCGTGAATTTGAAGAAACGGTGCATGACATATTTGCAAAAGGAGAATTACCAGGTTTTGTTCATTTATATGCAGGTGAAGAAGCGGTAGCGGTCGGCGTTTGTTCTCATTTAACAGATGATGACAGTATTACAAGCACACATAGAGGACATGGTCACTGTATTGCCAAGGGCTGTGATTTGGATGGCATGATGGCTGAAATATATGGGAAAGTGACTGGACTTTGTAGAGGTAAGGGCGGTTCGATGCATATAGCAGACATTAAGAAAGGGATGCTCGGCGCTAATGGAATTGTCGGTGGTGGTTTTCCACTGGCTGTTGGAGCTGGACTCACAGCCAAAGTGAAAAAAACGGATCATGTGGCTGTTTGTTTCTTTGGTGATGGGGCAAACAATCACGGGACGTTTCATGAGGCAATTAATATGGCTGCAATTTGGAATCTGCCTGTTTTATTTGTAGCGGAAAATAACGGTTATGGCGAAGCGTCAACCTATGAATATGCATCCAGCTGCACACACATTGCGGACCGGGCAGCCGGTTACAACATACCAGGCGAAATCGTAGATGGAAAAGATCTTCTCGCCGTGTATGAAGCTGCTGAACGGGCAGTGAATCGGGCAAGAAAAGGCGAAGGACCGACATTACTTGAGTGTAAAACATATCGAAATTATGGCCATTTTGAAGGAGATACTCAAACGTATAAAGACAGTGAAGAACGCATGGAAGAAGAAGAACAAAATGATTGCATTAAAAAATTTCGAAACTATATGGAAACGCAGGGGCTAGCAAAGCCAGAAGAACTTGATGAAATTGAAGATAGTGTGAAAAAAGCACTTGAGCATGCCGTTAAATTTGGCGAGGAAAGTCCAAATCCAGATCCAAGTGAACTTACAAAAGACGTTTACGTATCATACGAATAATTTGGAGGTGAATCATCATGACAAAAATAATAACTTTTTCAAAGGCCATTAACGAAGCGATCAGCACAGCGATGTATAAAGATGATGATGTTGTCTTAATTGGTATTGATGTTGCTGGTGGAGCCGAAGTTGACCATCTGCAAGATCAAGAAGCGTGGGGAGGCGTTATGGGTGTTACACAAGGGATCGTCGATAAATTTGGTCGTGATCGCGTGATTGATACCCCCATTGCTGAAGCGGGTTTTATTGGTGCGTCGGTTACAGCTGCTGCAACGGGGCTTCGTCCCATCGCGGAATTAATGTTCAATGATTTTATTGGTAGCTGTCTTGATGAAGTGATGAACCAAGGGGCGAAACTTCGCTACATGTTTGGTGGAAAGGCAAAAGTTCCCTTAACGATTCGAACGATGCATGGCGCGGGTTATTCGGCAGCAGCTCAGCATTCACAAAGCCTATATTCCATTTTCACTCACATACCAGGTTTAAAAGTGGTTATCCCATCAACACCCTATGATGCAAAGGGTTTGCTATTAACCTCTATCTTTGATGATGACCCCGTTATTTTCTTTGAAGACAAAACACTTTATACGATGAAGGGTGAAGTAGGTGACGGCTTTTATACTATTCCATTTGGGAAAGCAGATATAAAACGTAAGGGAAAAGATTTAACCATAGTGGCTATTGGGAAAATGGTGCATACGGCCTTAAAGGCGGCCAATCAGCTTGCCAAAAAAGGTTTCGAAGCAGAGGTTGTCGATCCAAGAACGTTATCTCCGCTTGATGAAGAAACCATTCTAGATTCGGTAGCCAAAACCGGACGACTCATTATTGTAGATGAAGCCTATCCGAGATGTAATGCTGCAACAGACATTTCAGCCATGGTTGTTGATAAAGGGTTTGATTATTTGGATGCACCGATCAAAATGATTACGGCTCCTCATAGCCCTGTTCCTTTTTCACCATCTTTAGAAAAACTTTACTTACCAACTCCTGAAAAGATCCTCGCGGCTTTTGCTGAAATTATGGGAGATAACTCGATTGTAACAAAGTAGCTCAAAATCTATTTTCTCAAGATTGAAAGGAGAGGTGAACAGAGATGGCCGTAGAAATTGTAATGCCTAAACTTGGCATGGGTATGTCAGAAGGCACAGTTGTAGAATGGTTAAAGAATGCCGGGGATCCAGTAAAAAAAGGAGAATCGGTTGTCGTTATAAGTTCTGATAAAATTGAAAAAGATGTTGAGGCTCCTGATGATGGGATTCTACTCAAAGTCAATGCAGATCCAGACGACACAGTTCCAGTAGGGGAAGCTATAGGGTATATAGGTGCCGAAAATGAATCTATTGATGATCAGTTAGCCAAACCCGAAGGCGCCCGTTCAGAAACAAGTGCAGAAACAACCCCAAATACGGTACTAGAAGATCAGTCAGAGCCAAATAAAAATGAAAATACGTCAGGACGCCCCGTCTTAAAACTTCGCGTGTCACCTGCTGCGAGAAAACTTGCAAAAGGATCAAATATTGATGTTCATGAAGTAATAGGAACTGGACCTCATGGTCGTATAACAAAAGCTGATGTATTAAACGTCATTGAGGCCAAAGCTAAAGAAAGAAATACGCCAGCATCAATACAACAATCAATGAAGGATAAGGAACCTACCACCCAATCCGAGAAAAGAATAGCGGGTGATGATCGTGTAAAAGTGACACCGATATCCGGCATGCGGAAAGTGATAAGTGATCGGATGCTCAAAAGCTTACAGCAGTCCGCTCAATTAACGATACAAATGACGGCTGATGTCACTGAACTTATCAGTTTTCAGAAAAAAGCTAGAGAAATGTATCAAGATGAAGAGGATGTTAGACTTACGATTACTGATTTCGTCGCTAAAGCAACGATTTTAGCATTGAAAAAACATCCTAAATTGAATAGTACATTTGATGGAACCAATATTTCAACATATGAATCGGTCCATCTAGGTATTGCTGTTGCGTTAAACGAAGGTCTAGTGGTTCCTGTTATTCGTGATGCAGATACACTTTCATTAAGTGAAGTATCTAAACGAATTAGAAAAATGAGTATCGATGCACGTGAAGGTAAACTTGCTGGTCCTGATATGATAGGTTCAACATTTACAATTTCTAGTTTAGGAACATCAGGTGTTACCTTCTTTACACCCGTCCTTAATCCACCTGAAATCGGTATTCTTGGCATTGGATCCATTTATGACCAAGCCGTTTTTGTGGGTGAAACAATCGAAAAGAGACGATTCTTACCTTTAAGTTTAACGTTTGATCATCGAATTATTGATGGTTCTCCGGCAAGTAACTTCCTATCATCACTAAAAACGTACCTGGAAACGCCATTTAAAATTGTCTTATAGTGCGTGTTCAAAAAGGTGACAAATTAGAAGCAAGAAGGTCAAGGCGGCGCTGTTTTGAGGACCGGAATGTAGGTTTTTACTACATGAGGACCGGCATTCCACAGGATGTGGTGGCTTCAACGTTGCTCACAGGACGTGAGCGATTTTAGTTGAAGATCCTCTTGGCGGGCGCCGAGATTCGCCGCTTATCATTTGGCGACTTTTTGAACTACCTAGTAAAAAGCTGCAGGCTATCTTTTATAGATAGCCTGTTCTTTTTAGTAATGTTAAATATCCTTGTTGTCTCATTAATAAAGGCCTTTGCTTATATGACATATTTTAGAACTCTCATAAGATGGGTATAATTTTGGAGAAGAATGTATATATATAGCGATTTGTCTAGGAAAAATTGAATAGGGAAAATGGGATAAGGGGTATAAAGCCTACATAAAACATCAGATAAGGAAATTAAATCAAATAATGATACTTGCTCTAAAAGCCAAGTTAAAGTTTACTTTATTAACATGGTCATACGATATTTTGATATAATTAAATACTACAAATAGTTTCATTTAGAAGGTATAAGATTATACATAAGGACGTTCATTCTAAGGAGGAAAAATATGCCCCAATCAAAATATTTTCGCTTTATTTTATGGATACTCGCTATTTTCCTTGTTATAGCAGTTGGATCACGCATTTCATTTATTTTCAGGCCACTGGTTGTTTTAATTACGACGTTAGCTGCACCAGTGATTATTGCCGGTGTTCTTTATTACATCATAAGTCCCATCGTTAGGTTTCTTAGCAGGTTTAAAATTCCACGTGTTATTTCCATTTTGTTTATATACCTTGTGATTATTGGGTTAATAACATTAGTTATTCTTGGAATTGGACCGGTTGTTTATGATCAATTTATTTCCTTTATAAATAGCATGCCAAGTTTGGTCAAAGAACTAGGAATGCAGTTAGACAAATTCCAAAATAGTCGATTGTTTGAGAGATTGAACCTTAACGATATTTCTTATAATGATATTACCAACCGTTTTTCGCAATCAATTGGAACACTTACAACATCAATTGGTAACAATATCGTTTCTATTATTTCATCAATTACAAGCACTGTCGTTGTAATCGTGACGGTACCGTTTATTCTTTTCTACATGCTTAAAGATGGGGACAAATTGCCTAATCGAATTTTGCGTTTCTTACCACATGAACATCGTGCTGAAGGGCAAAAAATCTTAACGGATATGGATCAGGCCTTAAGTGGATATATTCAAGGGCAAATGATAGTAAGTCTGTTTGACGGTATTTTAATCTACATTTGGTATGAAGTGATCGGCCTAGATTATGCCTTGATATTAGCGTTAGCTATATTATTTACGAATGTCATCCCATTTATTGGTCCATTTATTGGGACCGCACCAGGCGTTATCGTCGCCTTTATTCAGTCACCCATTTTGGCGCTATATGTCGTGATAGGGGTTGTCATTGTACAACAAATTGAAAGTAATCTTATTTCACCTTTAGTTATGGGTAAAAGATTAGATGTTCATCCGTTAACGATCATTTTCCTTCTTCTCGTAGCAGGAAATTTAGCAGGGATTCTTGGAATGCTCCTCGCTATTCCTACTTATGCAGTTGCTAAGGTGATTGTTACGCGTTCGTATCGATTAATCATGCTTAGATTTCAAAATAAAGTCATCTGAAAAATAGCAACGTCTTTGAAAGATTCCACCAATATCGTTTTAATAAAAAAACCCGTTTTCTTAAT
>NZ_WNHB01000033.1 GCF_009718825.1 Terrilactibacillus tamarindi
CATAAGTCATTTATAGATTTATCCGCTCTTGACCACCACTTTAAGGTAATGAGTGTAAACGGGCATTTCTAGGTGGGAGACGAAGAAGACCCCACTGATGGAAGCTTCACTTTATTTCATGTGAGTTTGGGCAATCAATTTTTTTCTTAATTTCTTTTCACTAAAAATCCAACCAGTATAGGAACTTTCAATTTTGAGATCTTTTGATAACAAGGCAACTGCAACGAACGGATAATGGCCAGGTACATAATATCGTAAATCAATAAACCTAAGTTCATATCCATAGTCAAATGATTGTATTTCCCATCTATAAATTGGAGAAAACGATAAAAAAGCACGTATATTTTTATCTTGTTTTGCTGAAAGAACTAAATCATTACTTGGCACGGGAGGTCGGTCAAACTGGTCGATGATAAAAACAGCTTTACCATCTAATTTCCCTACATAAAATTGGTCTTCAGATTTTGCTGCAAAGTGATAAGAGTACATTCGAATGTTTGGCGACAAATAAATTTCAATAAGATCAGGTAGTTCTTTTATTAGGGCTTTTTTTGCTTGGCGATATTGATACGTTCGTAAAAGATAGTATACAATTAAAAGCATGTAAACCGTCAGAAATATCACGCCTGCGTGGTCAGTAAAATACCAAAAGGTGAGCCCAATAAAATGCAATCCAAAAATAACGGGATCAAAAATGGGTATGATGCAGAGAGCAACCCATTTTTTTGAAATAGGTCGTATGGCTTGTGTTCCATAGGCGTTAAAAATATCTACAAAAACATGTAAAAAGACGGAAAATAACGTCCATAAAAAGACGTGGAGAAAAAAACTGGATGGAAAAAAATAATTTAAGATAACAGTGATCAAGCAAGGCCATAGAAGTGTAGCCGGAATAGAGTGAGTGATACCCCGATGATTTCGGATATAAACAGCATTATTCTTTAATTTTAGAACTGTGTCGATGTCGGGTATAACAGATCCGACAAGTGTACCAATCATCACAGCATGAAATGTTGCTGTTGACTGACTCATCACAGGATCTAATGTAGAAAGACCAGCTATCCCTAATCCCATGACGACATGCGTACCGGAATCCATAACAAATTGCCTCCTCTATCCCTTACAAATCACTTTTCTAATAATAGAAAATAACGATGTACTCTTACTATATCCTATTTATTTTACCTGTGAAACATCTTTTCATTTTAAAAACATTTATTATAGTAAATGTTTTTGAAACCAATTAAGTTATATACCCTGGAGTGAATTTTCTTGAATGAAGCAAATTTATTTAAACATGTAGATGTCAATCAATTTAATCATGATTTACTCTATTGGTTTTATCAAAACAAGCGTGACTTACCATGGAGAAAAACGCAAAATCCGTATTATATCTGGATATCCGAGATTATGCTTCAACAAACCCAGGTCGATACGGTAATTCCTTATTATGAACGGTTTATTAAAACCTTCCCTACAATGAAAGATTTAGCTTATGCTGATGAAGAAACCGTTTTAAAAAATTGGGAAGGCTTAGGTTATTATTCACGAGCACGCAATCTTCAACAAGGTGTTCGAGAGGTTGTTGAAGTCTATGACTCCAAAATTCCGGAAACACGAAAAGAAATTTTATCTTTAAAGGGTGTTGGACCTTATACATCAGGGGCTATATTAAGTATTGCTTATAATGTACCAGAGCCTGCCGTTGACGGTAACGTGATGCGTGTTCTATCCCGTGTATTTATGATTGATGACGATATTACAAAGGTCAAAACAAAGAAGCACTTTGAAGATATTATCTATCGACTCATCCCTCATACAGATCCTTCGGGTTTTAATCAGAGTTTGATGGAGCTCGGGGCACTTGTATGCAAGCCAAGGCAACCCGAATGTTTGACTTGTCCATTACAAAAACATTGTTTAGCCTATGATGAAGGAGTACAACATGAGTTTCCTGTTAAAAAGAAAAAAACAAAGTCAAAATCTATTTCATATATCGTATTAATCATTCATAATTCAAAAAAACAAGTTTTAATAGAAAAACGTCCGGAGAATGGTTTACTCGCCAACTTATGGCAATTCCCAATGATTGAAATTGAAAATGATGATCAAATTAGTCGTGGTGAGCAAATCATCACGGAACACATCAAGGATGTGACAGACATTGAATATACAAAAAAACACCTTACTCATCAATTTTCCCACCTCAAATGGAGCTTAAACCTATTTCATGCGAATTTGTTAGTGGAAGACAAAACATGGGAAAGAGGAAAATGGGTAGACCTTTGTAACCTTGAACTTTTTCCTTTTCCTGTGTCGCATCAAAAAATCATTCAGATGCTTTTATCCCGCATTAACGGGAAGTAAAGCCCTGATGAGTGTAAACGAGCATTCCTAGGTGGGAGTTAACGTCCGTATGAGCCTGATCGGTTCAGCCTTTCAATAGTGAAGGATTGAAATTTCACTTTATACAGAGACCTTCTCTAAAAGCCATTTTTAGCCGTAATCTAAGACGTAATTCATGTAATGTTTTCAAACCGCTATTTTTCACCTCCATAATTTTTTGTATAAAAAAATGCAGATTGGTTAAATTAACAGTCGTGGAGGTGATAAACAATGGGAAAGAAAACACAATCAAGTACTAATGCTCAACAAGTAAGAAAACAAAACCAACAATCTGCTGCTGGTACTTCAGCTGGTCAATTTGAAGCTGAATTTGGTTCTGAAACTGACGTACAACAAGTACGTAAACAAAACCAACAATCATTGCAAAAAAAAGGCCAAAACCAAAAATAAGTTCATCGCCTTACATGAAAAGCATCTCCCCTCTCGATTCGAGAGAAGGAGATGCTTTTTATTTATTAAAATATAGCAATATGTTTTATAATTTATAATCAAAAAGCTATAATAGATGTATTAATCATATGAATGAGAAAGGAGAACGGCAATGCGTTTTCCTCGTGTTGGAGAAACTATACAAATACAAAGCTATAAACATGATGGAACACTTCATCGTGTTTGGGAACAGACGCGTATATTAAAAGCAGATTCAAATGTTATTATCGGTGCAAATGATCAAACGATAGTAACTGAATCAGATGGAAGAAGGTGGAGGACTAAAGAGCCTGCCATTACGTATTTTAGTACGACGGAATGGTTTAATATCATTTGCATGATCAGGCAAGATGGTGTGTATTATTACTGTAATCTGGGATCCCCAGCAACTTTCGACGAAGAGGCATTGAAATATATCGATTATGATTTAGATGTTAAAGTTTTTCCAAATCGCTCTTACAAATTACTGGATGAAGATGAGTATTCTCTTCATAAAAGAAGGATGAATTATCCCGAAAAGTTGGACAACATTTTAAAAACTCATGTTCAAGAGTTAATACTTTGGATTAAAGAAGAACGTGGTCCATTTAATCTTGCTTTTGTTGAAAATTGGTATCATTTTTATAAAAGTATGTGAAACGGAGTGTTAAATCTGGGTAGTATTAAAAGATATTTGCAATTTGTAAAACCATATAAGAAAGATATTATAGCCACCATTTCAATTGGTATCGTCAAGTTCGGCATTCCACTTTTGTTACCATTGATACTTAAATACGTTATTGATGACGTCATCAATGCTTCAATATCTGATACAGAAAAGTTACATAAGCTCGTTTTAGTTATTGGAGGGGCCTTTTTTATTTTTGTTGTGATTCGCCCTCCAGTTGAGTATTTTAGACAGTACTGGGCTCAATCAACAGCCAATAAAGTATTATATGACATTCGTGATCGAATTTTTTCTCACTTACAGAAATTAAGCCTAAAATTTTATTCCAACACAAAAGGTGGAGAAATCATTTCCCGAGTAATCAATGATGTAGAGAGTACAAAGGACTTTGTTATCACTGGCTTGATGAATATTTGGTTAGATATGACGACGATTGTGATAGCGTTAGTCATCATGTTTTCATTGAATTGGGTCCTCGCTCTAATTTCAATTATCATGTTTCCCTTTTATGGAATAGCCATTAAATTCTTTTTTTCCCGTTTACGAAAATTAACAAAAAAACGTTCACAGGCGTTAGCTGAGATGCAAGGTCATCTTCATGAGAGAGTTCAAGGAATGAGTGTGATTAAAAGCTTTGCTATTGAACCGGTTGAACAGAAACGTTTCGATGAACGAAATATGAACTTTTTGCAACGAGCATTAAAGCATACTGCATGGAACGCCAAAACATTCTCTGTTGTGAATACAATTACCGACATTTCTCCGTTATTGATTTTAGGAATAGGTGGCTGGATGGTTGTACAGGGAGACATTACTGAAATTGGTACGATTGTCGCTTTCTTTGGTTATATGGATCGATTGTATGAACCATTAAGACGATTAGTTAATTCATCAACAACATTGACACAATCTATTGCTTCAATGGATCGTGTTTTTGAATTAATGGATAAACCTTATGATATTGATGATAAAAATAATGCGGAAATGCTCGATTATGTTTATGGAAATATTTCATTTCAAAACGTCACGTTTAGATATGACGAGAAAGAATCACCAGTTTTATCGAATATTAATTTAGATGTTCAAAAAGGGGAAACAATCGCTTTAGTTGGGATGAGCGGTGGAGGTAAGTCGACGATAGTTAGTCTTATTCCTCGTTTTTATGATGTATCAGAAGGAGCCATTCTACTAGACGGAAAGGATATTCGTTCCTTTAAAGTTAGATCATTACGTGACAAAATTGGTATGGTTTTACAAGACACGATTTTGTTCAGTGATACCGTTAAAAATAATATAAAAATGGCCAATCCTGATGCATCGGATGAAGAAGTTATTCATGCAGCAAAGCTTGCTAATGCACATGATTTTATCATGCAGCTCCCTCAAGGTTACGATACACAAGTTGGAGAACGCGGGGTTAAATTGTCTGGTGGCCAAAAACAGAGAATATCGATCTCACGCGTGTTCTTAAAGAACCCGCCGCTCTTAATCTTAGATGAAGCAACAAGTGCGCTGGATCTAGAAAGTGAACACTATATTCAAGAAACACTAAATACATTGGCAAAAAATCGGACAACTTTTATCGTCGCTCACCGATTATCAACGATTACACATGCCGATCGCATTGTTGTGATTGAATCAGGACAAATTACGGAAATAGGTAATCATCACGAATTGATGAATAAAAGAGGAAGTTATTATGATTTATTTCAAGTTCAACAGCTTGAATCTACGTAATCGACTTTTAATTTCACAAAGAATAAGGATCAATGTAAGCAATCTACATTGATCCTTGACTTTTTATAATATAAAGCAGCTTCAGCTTGTTAAATTATGTTTAAATGCATAAATAACGGCTTGTGTTCGGTCTTGGACTTCTAATTTACTAAGTATATTACTTACATGCACTTTGACCGTTTTAAGAGAGATGAATAAGGTATCTGCGATTTCTTGATTAGACTGACCTTTTGAAATGAGAAGGAGAATTTCCATTTCTCTAGGTGTTAAATCTTCATGTGGTAGACGGACCTTTTTTTGATTAAGGTGCTTCATCATTTTACCGGTGACTTCTGGTTCTAATACAGAATGGCCTTGAAAGGTGGAACGGATGGCAGCGGCTATATCACTCGCCCGGGATGTTTTTAACATATAACTAACAGCACCAGCTTCCATCGCTGGATATATTTTATCATCATCTAGAAAACTTGTAACAATGATAATTTTGGCTTCTGGCCAAGCTTTGACGATGCGCCTTGTTGCCTCAATTCCATCCATTTCTTCCATTACAAGATCCATCAGGATGATGTCTGGTCGTAATTCTAGCGCAAGATCAATGGCGACTTTACCATTTTCAGCTTCCCCAACGACTTCTATATCTGGTTGAGCCGTTAAATAAGAAGATACCCCAATTCTAACCATTTCATGATCATCAACAAATAAAACACTAATCATTATTATTCTCCTCCACAATAGGCACCTTAACTTCCAAACGAGTCCCTTTTTTAGCAAGGCTAACCACTTTCACAGTGCCACCAATTTCCATTGCACGTTCTTTCATATTTTGTAGGCCGTATGAACCTGATTTAGCCTTATTGACATCGAAACCTTGTCCATCATCAATGAGGCGCATAATTACAAATTGATCTCTCTTAATTAGTAGAACATCGAGAGATTCGGCTCTTGCATGTCTTAACGTATTCGATACACATTCCTGCAAGATTCGAAAAAGGTGATTTTCTACACCAATCGGCAATGCAATCGATTCGATCTTCCATTTAATCATTAAATTTACTTTTGTTCGAAGTTCTTGAAGCAGCTCTTCCATCCCTTCTTTGAGTGATTTGCCCTTAAGTTGAATGGGGCGTAAATGAAGGAGAAGAGCCCTCATTTCCAATTGGGATTGTTGAATCATTTGTTCAATTAATTTGAGTTGTTTTGATTCATCATGATTTAAATCCAAATGTGTTTCATTAATGGTTGACATCAACATAGATGCCGCAAATAGCTGCTGACTGACTGAGTCATGTAATTCCCGTGCTAGTCTGGAACGCTCCTCTGAAACAATGTCCTGGATTAATTTCTCCTTTGTTTCAACATTTTCACTTACAATTTTTTGTGTACGCAAGGTTTGATCCTTCAATTGCTTATGAATGGTATATAAATGATTAATAATCGTTTGAATTTCCTTTTTCTTTTCAGGTAGAACACTCTCGCTTAAGTTTCCTTTCTCAAACTGGTTAAGAGTCTCATCAATTGTCTTAAAATGTCCCCGCCAATACAAGATAGACATAATACCATAAATGAGTCCAAGTAGAACAATGATGATAACGATAAAAAGAATTAGAGGAATATGTGCAATAGTTTCACTCCAAAGTAAAGACCACCGATGAAGAGGAAAAACATAAAAGATAATAACAGCACAAGTGATAAAGGAAATAAGGGCAGTCAATATCCCAGTAAAGAGCGATCTTTTTATCATATATGTTTCACCTCCAGATTTCCTGCAACCATAGAGGTGATAATTTTCATACGCTGCTTTGAATCTTCATAGCCATCTGTTTGGAAGGCTACGGTCTCATTTAGTAATCGAGGTTCTTGATGTTGAAAAATTTGGGCACGTCCGGCCATTGCAGAGTGATTGATAGATATTTCAATATCATAAGGAACTAGAATTTGAATATTACCTACGAAATGACGGATCGAGATAACGGATTCACAGTTGGGCAAAATGGTATTACTTAAATCAATGATGGTGTCACCGATCCCTGCTTGAATGTTAATATCATCCCATTCGTAAATTTGATCAGTTGTCTGTTTACCGAAAAGCATATTTTTAAGTAAGGTGGTCCGTTTGTGTAGAGGTCTATTCTTAATCCTACTAGGATCAGTCTCTTTCACAACAGGCGAAAGCAGGTTTGGTTCTTTCTTAGATTTTAAGAATAAATAAACAAAATAGATGAGAATGACAAAAAGTAAAAATTTAAAAGCCGCCATATTAATCATGGTGATAATAACGCCAACCCATCCAACCCCAAATAAAAACTTTCCACGATTATCATGGAGTCGTTTTCTTCCATAAAAAATACATCCTGTAAATAGAAGTAGAAGAAAAAGGCTGTGCCAATCAAAAAAAATGACCTGCACAAAAAGAAGGATGACAGCAATCATAAACATCCAACTAAAAAAATCGGTCCTTATTCGTTCAATCATGATTCATCCTTCTTTCTGCTCATGCGCTATTATGTATATAAAAGACGAAAAAATCGTCTTTATGTTAAATATGTTAGCTATATCACATGTGTGTGATTTAGTTCCATAACTCTATTAGCATATCATGGTTTAATGAGCTATTGAATACTGGATTTTTAATGTCTTATCTTAATAGTAAAACCCCCTACTCGTATTAGAGATTTAGATAGAGGGAGAGGGGGAATCGACTTTAAACTATTAGATAGGCTTACTTTTCTAATTTTTTTTCAAGCTCGGCAATCCTTGTATCAATGGTTTCACGATGATAGGCTGTATTCACTTGATATTCTAAACGATCGAGATAGAGCTCAGTGTCTTCAAAACGAGAGAAAGCAGAATCCCCAATTTTCTCCGTTTGTAAGACTTGATTCATTCGATGATTCGCGCGAGCCGTGTTTTCCCGTCCCATTAACTCCATACGCTTTAAATGCATATCTTTAAGCTTTCTTTTCATTTCTGCATATTTTTGTTCTAAATGGTCGAGTTGCGTTGTTGTCGTATCATAAGATTGTTTTAGTCGGACGGCAGCTTCCTCGTAATAGTTTTGTTCTTTTAATGCAAACTCATACAAGTCTTTTTCTTCCGCTTTTGAAGCAATATTGGCTTGTTTTTTTCTTTTTTCAGCTAATTCTAGCGTTTGATGATATTCCCTAATAAATTGTTCCTTTAAGAGATATTGACGGCTAATGAGTTTACGAACTTTTTCTGTTTCCTTTTCACATTGGCGTAAATAGGTGTTAAGCATAGCAATGGGATTTTTTTGTTCTTTCTTGTCCAATAGTTCATTAATATCAGATGAAATCGTATCCTTTATTCGAGAGAAAATGTTTGGCATAAGGTTCGCTCCTTTTAATTTTTGTTCATGATTATTTTAGTTCCATCCATTGTTTTTCAAAATGGTCAAAGGGATCATCCGATTCTTGATCTGATGGTTTATCATTATTCCACTTTTTATAAATAAAGTAGAGAACGACAAGAGCCAAAATTCCAATTAGTGAAGGTATATTGGCGATGGCCGTGGTGGCAGCAATACCACCGATTATAAACCAAGCCACCTTCCCGAACGTTGATTCGGATTTTTGAAAGAACCTGTATGAAAAATAAACAATCGCTAAACTGATTGTAAGGCCAATGAGTGGACCAATGTTAGCTAATAAAATGATGAGTGATACAGCTCCGATTAAAAACAAGAAAAACTTCTTCATTTGTTATGACCTCCTTCCATATCTCTATGATAGGTTAGAAAGCGAATCATCATAATGATCCAGAGGGTTATTTTAGAATAAGACTTAAGACGTATATGAATGGTTATGCTTTTTTATAAAAATGCTTTGTTAATAAATCATGTCAAAAATCAGCAAGGATATTCAACATGACTCATTAAAAAACACTTCCAAGTCTTCTTGGAAGTGTCTACTTATAGTGAATCAAAGTCATCAAGTTTAAGTTTAATTTTATTATCTTTCTTGTGGTAGGTCTGAAAACTTTCAATCAGGAGATCTAAGTGTTCAATATTTTGACTATAATCGACGATTAACGAGATAAGCGGGAAGAGATTTAGCCATTCTTCTTTATTGACTTCATCCTTTCCATAATAAGAAATAAAGGATTCTGCGATTTTTGTTTTATGACGAAAGTTTTCCTTCATCTGTTCTCGGTGATGTTGGCGTCTAATTTTACCATTAAATTTTAATAAAACTCGTTCATGGTAAGACATGAGACCATCAAGCTGCTTTCTTAATGTTATTTTAAAATCTTCGGGTAGTTGATTATAATCATTTTCATTTCGGTCCAAGGATTTTAAAATATCATGCAATCGGTTGGTTGTTGCCATCATATGTTTAAAAACAACCGAGGTTCTGTATTTGGCAAAACGCTGTTTCCGGGTATAGGCTCTTTCTTCTTTATACCATTGGAAGAAATTAAATATTTTCGCCTTCGTATCATCAAATTGATTGAGCTCTGATTTGATTTTCGTGTTTTCAGAAGCGTGCTGACTTAAAAGACGAACCCATTTAAATAACTCAGTTGTTTGATTTAAAATATTGTAGTAAAAACGATTTTCATATTTCGGTGGGAGAAATATGAGATTCACCATGGTTGCTGATAAAACGCCGATAATAACGAGGATCACTCGGTCTAGGGAGTATAAAATAAAATGTTGATTTGACGGTGTATCACTGACCATAATGACAATCGCTGTAACCATCGTTAAAGTTATCGTCGTTTGTAATTTTAACTTCAACATAATAGCGATAACAATAATAACTGCTAAACCAATGATAATGGGGCTCGTTCCAATAAAATAAACAAATAAAACTGCAATAATAGCACCTAGAAGATTTCCTTGAATGTTGTCAAACATACTTCGAATCGATTGTTGGACAGAAGGTTGTGTTGCTACAGCAGCACCAATTCCAGCCATGGTGGGAGGCGTAAGGTGTAGTGTAGTCGCAATGAGTAAGGCGATAGTGACTGCCAATCCCGTTTTTAAGCTTCGAGCGCCTAATCTCATGGCATCTCCTCCTAATATAAGGTAAAAAGAGAGACTATGATAAAAATGCCGTTGTTTAGCGTTGGCATTCTTATCATAGTTTAAATAAAGGGTTTTCTATTCTTTTGAGATTTTAATTTTTTAGTTTAGAAAAAGCATAATCAACAGCTTTTAATGTTTCATCAATATCATTTTCCCCATGTTCAGTCGTTATAAACCATGCTTCATATTTTGATGGAGCAAGATTAATTCCTTGATGAAGCATGAGTTTAAAGAAACGTCCAAACATCTCGCTGTCTGTAGCTTTGGCATCATCATAATTTTTAACTTTATGATCTCCAAAATAAAGGGTCATAGCTCCTTTTAATCGATTGATGGTGATTGGAAGGTGATATTTTTCGTTAATTTTTAAAATACCTTCTTCTAATCGACGACCAAGAGCATCTAATTTTTCATAAGTTCCAGGTTCTTTTAAGACTTCAAGACAAGCAATGCCACTTGCCATGGAAGCGGGATTTCCTGCCATTGTGCCTGCTTGATAGGCGGGTCCTAGCGGTGCCACTTCATCCATGATTTCTTTTTTTCCACCGTAGGCGCCAATAGGAAGTCCTCCACCTATAATTTTCCCCATAGCTGTAAGATCAGGTTCAACGCCAAGTAAGTTTTGTGCCCCGCCGTACATGAAGCGGAACGCGGTAATGACTTCATCATAAATAACGAGTCCACCGGCTTCATGGACTAATTTATTGACGGCTTCTAAGAATCCTTTATCGGGTTCAACGATGCCAAAGTTACCAACAATCGGTTCAACGAGGACACCCGCAACATCATCTCCCCATTTATCTAATGCCTGTTTTAATGCCTCAATATTGTTAAAAGGGATGGTAATCACTTCATTTGCCGTATTTTGCGTGACGCCAGCAGAGTCTGGTGAACCAAGAGTTGACGGACCGGAACCCGCAGCGACAAGCACAAGATCAAAATGGCCGTGATAACAACCAGCAAATTTTAAGATCTTAGTACGTCCAGTATAGGCCCGTGCTACACGGATGGTTGTCATAACCGATTCTGTGCCGGAGTTTGTGAATCGAACTTTATCTAATGAAGGAATGGCTTCTTTTAACATTTTAGCGAATGTGATTTCAAGTTTCGTCGGTGTCCCGTAAAGAACGCCATTTTCAGCTGCTGTTTTAATGGCTTCAGTAATGTGAGGATGGGCATGCCCCGTGATGATAGGGCCATAAGCGGCTAAATAATCAATGTAACGGTTACCATCCTCATCCCAGAAATACGGTCCTTTCGCTGTTTTCATAAAAACAGGTGCGCCTCCACCAACAGCTTTATATGCGCGGGAAGGGCTATTTACGCCACCTACAATATGCTGTAGGGCTTCATCATACAGTCTTTCAGAAGTTTCAATCTTCATCCTTCGTAACATCCTTTCTATTTAATGAAATATGATAACAAATCGGTATGTATACTATCTTAATGGTGTATCTACTATCAGCTGTTACCATTGAACATTCATTAATAAGTATGGTCCATTTTTTTATTTTTCTCAAGTCATAGCTGTGAACAAATCTTGTATTTAAATGAAGTAAGGTCAATAATGAATGTCATTTGGAGACCGCATTATTTGAGAATTTAATGTAAATTTGAGAAAATAAAAATAAGAGGTGGTCAATATGAAGGCGATAATACATGAAGGAACTCCTGGAATTGATGGATTACATAAAAAAGAGGATTTCCCTGAACAATCCGTTGGTCAAGGAGAAGTTAAAATAAGACTAAAAGTAGCAGGAATGAATCACCGTGATCTCTTTGTTCTTCAGCGTCATAAAGAGAATGAACCTGCTCTTATAATTGGGTCAGATGGATCTGGCGTAATATCCGAAGTAGGAGAAGGAGTGACGCGATATAAAGTTGGTGATGAAGTCATCATTATTCCAAGTCTACGTTGGCGAACGAAAAGCGTTGCCCCGCCAGATGATTTTGACATTCTTGGATTACCTGATCATGGGACCTTTGCAGAGACGATTGTTTTAAAAGAAGAACAAGTTGCCTTAAAACCAGACTATTTAAGTTTTGAAGAAGCGGGGATATTAGCTTTAAGTGGTTTGACAGGATATCGCGCGCTTTTTACACAAGGTCAATTAACATCTGGACAAACCGTCTTCATACCCGGTATTGGGGGAGGCGTGGCAACCTTAATGCTTCAAATGGCCAAAAGTGTGGGTGCCAAGGTCATTGTCTCTTCTAGAAGTGAAGAAAAACGGAAAAAGGCGCTTGAACTAGGAGCCACGCTTGCGATTGGAAATGATGAAGATTGGTCAAAAGTATTAAAAAATACGAAAGTTGATCTAGTCATCGAAAGTGTTGGTGCCGCCACATGGAATAGGTCCCTTAAGGTTTTGAAAAAGGGAGGAACCATCGTCGCGTTTGGATCATCAACAGGAGATATTGTTGAGATGAACTTAAGAGAATTTTTCTACGGTCAATATCGTTTCTTTGGCTCCACAATGGGAAGTATCGAGGAATTTCATGAGATGCTCAAACTTTTTTCTAATTATCAAATTAAGCCAATTGTGGATCGTATTTTTGACATTGATGACTATGAAAAAGCGTTCGATTGGTTAGAAAAAGGGCAACAATTTGGAAAAATTGCATTGAAAATTAACGAATGAAATAGGAGGGTTTACGATGCTAGAAGCAGGAACAAAAGCGCCGGATTTTACGTTACAAACAACAACTGGAGAAAATCTCACTCTTTCAAGTTTAAAGGGACAAACGGTGGTTCTTTATTTTTATCCAAAAGACATGACACCAGGGTGCACGACTGAGGCTTGTGACTTTCGAGATCAAACGGAAGTTTTCAAAGCCCATAACACGGTTGTTCTTGGTGTGAGTCCTGATCCAGTTGAAAAACATCAGAAATTCACCGAAAAACACGGTTTACCTTTTCCATTGCTTGCGGATAGAGATCATAAAGTTGCAGAATCATATGGTGTTTGGCAATTAAAAAAGAAATTTGGAAAAGAGTATATGGGAATCGTCCGCTCCACTTTTGTGATCGACAAAGAAGGTCAAATTGTTAAAGTATGGCCAAATGTCAAAGTAGCAGGCCACGTTGACGAAGTGCTTGAAGTTGTTAAGCAATATGAATAGATACTTAATCTAAGTGTAGGAGATAGAAGTCATGAACGATGAGCGAATAACAGCACTTGCTAAAACATTAATTCATCATTCCCTAAACCTGAAAGAGAAAGAACGTGTCCTTATCTCGGCAAGTTTATCGTCAAAGCCTCTCATTCAAGCCTTGATTGATGAAGCTTATGCGTCAGGCTGCTACCCATATGTTGAACTCCGTGATCAAGAAATTACTAAACAATTGATTATGGGTTATCAGAAAGAACAATTAGCTACAGAAGAAGGCTGGCGTCAACGCATCTATCATGACATTGATGCGTTTATAAAAATCGTTGCGAATGAGAATGATGCAGAGTTAACGGACGTACCAGCGGAACAAATGAGACGTGCTGGCAAAGCACTAAAGAAATCAAATGATTATTTAATATCTAATGTAAGATGGGTGTTATTAAATTATCCGACACCTTCACTTGCGCAAAAAGCAGGAATGAGCACCTCTAAATTTACGGATTATCTTCTCGAGGTATGTAATGTTGATTATGAACAAATGGCTAAAGCACAGGAACCTCTTAAAGAGTTATTAGAAAAAACAGATCGTGTAAGAATAGTGAGTCCAGGCACTGACCTCACCTTTTCAATAAAAAATATTCCGGTTATTCCTTGTGCTGGAGAAAATAATATTCCGGATGGTGAAGTCTATACAGCACCTGTGAAGGATAGTGTAAACGGAACGATTAAGTATAATACTCCAAGTCCCTATCAAGGTAGCACATTTAATCATGTGACTTTAACATTTAAGAATGGAAAAATTATAAAAGCAGCAGCAGATAACAATAATGAAAGATTGCAGGAAATATTTAATACGGATGAAGGTGCACGATATGTGGGCGAATTTGCCATAGGGGTTAACCCGCTTATTAGGGAACCAATGGGCGACATTTTATTTGATGAAAAAATCTGCGGCAGCATTCATTTCACCCCTGGACAGGCTTATGAAGAGGCAGACAACGGAAATCGTTCATCAATCCATTGGGATATGGTTCTGATTCAACGCCCTGAGTATGGTGGCGGAGAAATTTATTTTGATGATGTACTTATACGAAAAGATGGCCAATTCATCATCGAAGAATTAAAAGGACTAAATCCAGACCAATTACAGTAGAAGGAAAAGACATGTGAATGATTAATTATTCGCGTGTCTTTTTTATCGTTATCTACTTAGAAGAAACTTACCCTTTTTTAAGACGTATCATATATTAAAGTTAAGTCATAACATATGTTGTGTCTCCAAAAATACATAACATAATGGTACGATTTGTTGTAAAGTTATAGATATTTGTAGTGCTATCTTAACTAAATTTTTAATAAGTTGGAGTGAAGAGATTGAAAATATATACACGTACTGGTGATAAAGGGACAACATCCCTTGTTTATGGAAAGCGAGTCGCAAAGAACGATCCGAAAGTTGAAGCGTATGGGACATGTGATGAGGCAAATTCGTTTCTTGGATTAGCCCTTAGTCATTTAGAGAATACTATTTTAAAGAATGATGATCATATAAAGGTACTTGTAGAGGTTCAAACACGTTTATTTCACGTAGGCTCAGAACTTTCTACACCAAGTGGTAAAGATGTTCAATGGCAATTAACGAGTCGGGATGTAGAACGCTTAGAAACGGCTATTGATTTAATTGATAAGGATCTATCTCCATTAAAAACCTTTATTTTACCAGGCGGAGAGATAGGTGCAAGTTACTTGCACGTTGCAAGAACTGTTGTAAGGCGGGCTGAAAGACTCACGATTTCACTCGAAAATATAAATCCGGATGTCTTAAGCTATTTAAACCGCTTGTCTGATTTATTATTCGTACTTGCTCGCTACGTCAACATGAAATTGGGTCAAGGCGATCGTTTGTTACACGAAAACTAATTGATTAACTTTTATACTTGATTTAATGCGGGGAATAAGCTGTAAATATTGACAGGAATCCTTTTTACCCTGTAAACTAATAATATAATTATAACAATTTTAATTTAATAATGAATGTCTTTTGAAAGTGAGGTGCATGGCGGTGACTGAAGCACATATTCAAGATGCGATTAATAGATTAAAGGATACTGGCGTCCGTATTACACCCCAACGTCATGCTATTCTTGAATACTTGATTGTATCTATGACACATCCAACTGCTGACGAAATATATAAGTCCCTTGAACATAAGTTTCCAAATATGAGCGTTGCTACTGTATACAATAATCTACGTGTGTTTAAAAAAACAGGATTGGTTAAGGAATTAACTTATGGTGACTCATCTAGTCGTTTTGATTTTGTCTCATCAGAGCACTATCATATGATTTGTAATTCATGTGGAAAAATAGTGGACTTCCATTATCCAGGACTTGATGAAGTCGAATCACTCGCTGAACAAGTGACAGGTTTTCAAGTCGATGGTCATCGAATGGAAGTGTACGGAACGTGTCCAGAGTGTCAAAAACAGAATAAGCAATTAAAAAGTTAATTAGGACTACGTTATGTGGTCCTTTTTTTTACATAAATTTAAAGGCAACGACTAGTTCCGTTTATTTTAATCCACTTTATAGGAGCTTACTATTGGACTTTGTTCTTAGTAGGTCAAGGTATTTAATAGATACGTGAAACGCCAATTAATCACTTAGTTCGATAAAGTTCACTAGCTTTCTACTTATTTTTAAAAAAGATATTGACGAGAGCCTTTATACATGGTAAATTATTAAACGTTGTTACAAAACTTAACGCTTTCAAAGGATTATATAAAAAAATTAATAAAAAACAATTTTTAAAAAAACGGTTGACATTATTAATCTTTTAATATATAATTTATGAAGTCGCGAGTGAGACGTTGAAGTTATTAAAAAAACATTTTAAAAAAAGTGATTGACAACTTAATTTTAAAGTGTTATAATAACGAAGTCGCTAAAACGACAACAAGATGTTCTTTGAAAACTAAACAAAAGCCAAGCGTAATATCAAACGGGTAACACCGATTGATTTCTTTGAAAAAAGAGCGATGGATCAATACGAAACGATTTAATTATTTGTTCATTATAAATGAACTAACAGGTTAAACTTTCGACTAACGTCAAAGATTGTACCTGTTAAATGAAGTCGGTTAAGAACGCCACATCCTGTGGCAACACCGACCTTTGCACATCCTGTGCATCATCGGAGAGTTTGATCCTGGC
>NZ_WNHB01000034.1 GCF_009718825.1 Terrilactibacillus tamarindi
AGGTTAATTAAATTATGATGAAGAAGAAACGATGATTAGAAATAAAAAGATGATATGTGCGTGTGACGAATCATACACTTAAAATGAATATGTCAAAACAGAGGGTTAATTATGGATATAACTAAATTATATGAAGAGTTATTTTTAATGATTAAAGATGAACATAACATAAAAAAAGAGGCTCATCTAGGGGATTATACGTATACAAAGACAGGTGGAAAAGCGGATATTCTCATTTTTCCGACTTCCTATGAAGAGGTTCAAAAGGTTGTTTCTTTTTCGTATAAAGAGAGTATTCCTTTAACCATTCTAGGTAATGGATCAAACCTTATTATTAAAGATGGCGGGATACGGGGCATCGTCATGAATCTAACTAAAATGACAGACATTCGATGTAGCGAGAACCGAATCATTGCTCAGAGTGGGGCAGCTATTATTGATGTTTCACGATTTGCTTTATCTAAGCATCTGACCGGTCTTGAATTTGCTTGTGGGATTCCAGGATCTGTAGGTGGAGCCCTTTATATGAATGCAGGAGCTTATGGTGGTGAGACAGCAGATGTTTTATTAAGTGCTCTTGTTGTCACTCGTGAGGGTAAAATGCTGCGTTTAAGCAAGGATCAGTTGGACCTTGGTTATCGAAGTAGCGCTATTGCCAAACAAAACTATCTTGTTCTTGAAGCTGAATTCTTGCTTAAATCAGGTAATGCAAGAAAAATCAAAGAAAAGATGGATGAATTAACGTATTTAAGAGAATCAAAACAGCCACTTGAGTATCCTTCATGTGGAAGTGTGTTCAAACGCCCACCTGGACATTTTGCTGGAAAGCTTATCCAAGACAGTGGCCTTCAAGGGACACAAGTTGGTGGGGTGCAAGTCTCTACAAAGCATGCTGGATTTATGGTTAATGTGAATCATGGAACAGCTACAGATTATCTAAATTTAATTCAACTTGTAAAGCAAACTGTAAAAGAAAAATTTAATGTTGAATTGGAAACGGAAGTAAAGGTCATTGGGGAAGATTAGACCTGGACATAAATAAATATTAATCGTTTTAGCACAGGTATAATCTTGCCTGTGTTTTTATTTACATCTTAACGGGCAGTAAGACCCCATCTTTAGGAAAAGGGAATAAGAAGAAGTTATAGGGAGAGATGTGAACCGATCTTCCACTAATTAAAGTTTCACGTATGTCCCGCATGTAAATGTTTCGACATCACTTTTAAAGGCTTCCTAAAACTGATTAAAATTATCAGTGCTAGGGATGATTTTTAAGTCATAGAGTGTAAAGAGGTAGGTGAGTGACATTGCGGAAATGGCAACAAAACGTTAAAAAGTGGTTTGTCAATCATTCAGAAATGCCAGTTGATGTAGTGATGGACTTACCCAGAATTACAATTATTGGACAATTACATATATATATTGAAAACCATAAAGGGGTTCTATCCTTCTCAAATGAAGAGTTACGATTATCCATGAAACAAGGACAACTTCTTGTTAAAGGAAGTGGCTTTGTTTTGAAAAATATTTTACCTGAAGAAATTTTGTTAGAAGGCGTAATAAAAAATGTTCTATTTATAGATGAATAAAAAATGGAGGCCGAGTAGGATGAAATACAATTGGAATAATGCAATCTACGGACATGTGAAAGCTTCCATTCACGGTCAGCTTACAGAACCATTTATAAATCTATGTGTGAAGCGTAACATTGCTATTTGGGACATTAAAAGACGTAATAAAACCACAATTGTTTGTTCACTTTATATTAAAGATATATCCAAAATAAAACAGTTATTGAAACAAACAGACTGTAAGATTCGTTTTATAGATAAGAAGGGTTTCCCTTTCTTTATGAGACGTCTCCTTAATCGGACGGGAATCATTGTCGGTCTAATATGTGCCATCCTTATCATTACCTTTCTTTCGAATGTGGTATGGCGTATTGATGTCAAAGGTGCCGATCCGCGTTTAGAAACAAAAATAAGACAGTTATTAAAACAACAACATTTAAAAGTTGGTGCAATCAATTTTGTTGTTCCTTCTACAGAAGTTATCGAGACGAATTTATCGGCTAAACTACCAAAAGTCACTTGGATAGGTGTATCAAAGGATGGAACAACCTACCACATTGATGTCGTCCAAAAAAAATTACCCAAAAAACAGAAAGTGACCCGACCAAGGCATCTTGTAGCAGCTAAAAAGGCCATCATCCATCGACTATTTGTCGAAAAAGGACAACCGATGGTGCAGGACGATCAATTCGTAAAAAAAGGTCAACTTCTTGTATCGGGTATCATCGGAAATGAAAATGATCCTAAGTTTATTTCATCTAAAGGACAAGTCTTTGGAGAAACTTGGTATCAAACAACAACTAAAGTTCCGTTAAATACAACGTATGAAACCTTTTCAGGACAAGAATATACAAAACACTATTTAAAAATAAATAAGTGGAAATGTCCGATTTGGGGTTTTTTAAACACTTCCTATAAGCATGAAAAGAAAGATTCTGTTGAAAAACCGATTCATTTTCTATTTTGGGATTTACCTCTGTCCTATGTAAAGGAAACGCATCGACAAGTTAATCAATCCAAACGAGCCATTTCTCCGAAACAAGCATTAAAGGAGGGAGAACAAGCGGCTCGCAGACAATTAAAATCAAAATTACCGTCTAAATCAGAAATTGCTTCAAGTACGGTCGAATCTAAAAAAGTGAAAAAGGGAATCTTATATTTACAGCATCATTTTATCGTTTATGAAAATATTGCTGTACCAAAAAGCATTAATACCAAAAAAGAGAGAGCTAAGTTGAAGAAAAAGGCAGAAAAAGAAAACCAGAATCAGCAGTAAATCAGAAATTTGATCTTGATCACGCTTCCATAAACAAAAAGTTCTTGTTATCATTAATCTAGACAACCTATGGATGAACAAAAAGAAAATGGAAATATTGTGATATCGTATGGTAAACTAAAAAAAACATCACGCTGATACTAAGGAGACTGAGACATTTGTCAGAACGCCATTTATATACCATTGATTTAGAATTTGATAATGCGAATGAAACTCTTGCCCTATTTGGACCAGGGGATGCAAACTTGAAAATAATTGAAAAAACACTTGACATTTCCATTGTGACAAGAGGTGGAGCTGTGAACGTTTCAGGTAGTGAAGAAACGTATCAAACAGTTGAAAGTATATTAACAGCACTGCTTGGTTTAATCCGACGTGGCATCCAAGTAACCGAGCGTGATGTCGTTTATGCATTGAAGCTGGCAAGTGAAGGAATGCTTGTTGAGCTTGAAGAACTTTATGAGATGGAAATAACAGTCAATGCAAAAGGAAAACCGATTCGTGTTAAAACTCTAGGCCAACGCCAGTATGTTCATGAAATGAAAAAAAACGATATGGTTTTTGCTATTGGACCAGCAGGAACAGGAAAAACGTATCTTGCTGTTGTCATGGCCGTGACGGCGCTTAAAGAAGGGAAAATTAAACGTATTGTTCTAACAAGGCCAGCTGTTGAAGCGGGAGAAAGTCTAGGGTTTTTACCGGGGGATCTAAAGGAGAAGGTCGATCCATATCTTAGACCCCTCTACGATGCTTTACATGATGTTTTAGGAGCCGAACATACTTTACGTCTAATTGAAAGAGGGACAATCGAAATTGCTCCACTTGCTTATATGCGCGGACGTACGTTAGAAGATGCCTATGTTATTTTAGATGAAGCACAGAATACAACGTCAGAACAAATGAAGATGTTTTTAACCCGGTTAGGTTTTGGTTCAAAAATGATTATTACGGGTGATATTACTCAAGTGGATCTACCTAAAGGGAAAAAATCAGGATTAAGAACAGCACAAGAAATGCTTCATAATCTTGCGGGCATCTCATTTGTGGAGTTACATCGTATGGATGTTGTACGTCATCCTTTAGTTCAGCGTATTATTGAGGCATATGGAGATTAAGCCGTAAGCAAGAAATATTTGGGGGGAAGATCATGAGCCCAATGAAAATGCTGCAAACGATACGAAAAACAATAGGTAATAATTATACAAATTGGGTCATATACTTGGTTCTTGCTATGGTTCTCTATCTATGTATGATTGGAAGTTTTCTACCTAAAAACTTAAATGTTCGCTTACATGACACAGCTACAGAAGATATCCAATCCCCTGTAGAAGCCATTGATCTCCAAGCGACAAATCAATTAAAAAAAGAAGCAAGTAATTCTACTCCATCAAAATACACTTATACCGAGGAGACTTCACTTATTCAAGTTGAAAAAGTGGGTGATATATATGATGTTATCTCAGATGTTAAACTGGATAAAAATAGTGACAAAGATAAAGCCGTTAAATCGGTTCGGTCTAAGTTGTCGAGTGATGCGAGTGAAGCCTTGTCCGATAAAACAATTCAAGTTTTATTAAATGCCAAAGATAAGGATTTGATGACGGCTCAAGACATTACAAATAATCTTATTTATGAAGCACTAAATAATAAAGTGAAGTGGAGTGATTTAGAACGAGTTCAAAACCGTGCTGTATCCTCCCTTCCTGTTTCTGTGATTGGTGATAGTTTAAGAGGAGCCCTGATTGAAATTCTTCATTACGGCATTGTACCTAACTATGTCTTTGATGCTGTTGCAACCAAACGAAGTAAACAGGATGCAGCAAGCTCTGTCGAACCTGTACAAATCCATCAAGGTGAAGTGATTGTAAAGAAGGGAGAGTTAATTACCCGTGATGTTCTCAGGGAATTAAAAGTAGTCGGTCTCCTTAAAGATCATTTTAACGTTCTACCATTTATTGGTTTGTTTATCTTTGTATCCTTTATTGTTATCATTTTATCGTTTGAATTTAAACAGTTAAAGGAGAAAGACGGTAAAGACCAATATAAAAAGTTATTGATGTACGGCATTATTTTTTCTTGTATGATTTTATTAATTAAATTGGCCACTTACTTAAGATTGACCCATATTCATGGATTAGCCTATATTCTTCCGATTGCCTTAGGAACACTCCTAATTCGAATGTTCTTAAACGAGAGGTTGGCGATTGTTACGAGTATTATTTTTGGTATGGTGGCTAGTATGACATTTGGATCTGTAACAAAAACCGGTATATTCGATCCACAAATGGGTCTTTATGTTCTAATCTCTGCTTTGGCAGGGGCATCGATTATTCGTGGTAATGAAACAAAACCGAAGATACTGCAGACGGGCATGTTGATTTCTTTAACAAATATGCTTATTGTCATTATGCTAATGCTTATTCAAAATAATACATTTCGCCTTGGTGACATATTTCTCAATTTAATATTTGCTTATTTATCAGGCTTTTTAACTATCATTTTAACTTTAGGGTTAATCCCTGTCTTTGAAACGAGTTTTGGTATGTTATCGACCATTAAATTAATCGAGTTATCGAATCCAAATCATCCTTTATTACGAAAAATTTTATTAGAAGCACCAGGAACGTATCATCATAGTGTGATGGTGGCAAATCTAGCTGAACGTGCATGTGAGGTTATTGGAGCAAATGGACTTTTGGCAAGAGTAGCAGCCTATTATCATGATATTGGGAAAACGAAGCGACCTCGATTTTTTGTAGAGAATCAATTGGATGGCGTTAATCCACATGACAATCTATCACCACAACTAAGTCGTACGGTCATTGTATCTCATCCTTACGATGGTGCAGATATTTTAAGAGCACATAAAATGCCTAAAGAAATCATTGATATTGCAGAACAGCATCATGGAACCACGTTATTGAAGTATTTTTATTTTAAAGCTAAAGAAAATGGACAAGATGTTCAAGAAACTGATTTTAGGTATCCTGGTCCAAAGGTTCAGACAAAAGAAGCGGCGATTGTTGAATTAGCGGATAGCATTGAAGCAGCAGTTCGTTCAATGAAAAAACCAACTCCTATGAAAATCAACAATCTCATTCAGAGTATTTTTAATGATCGTTTAGAGGATGGTCAATTTGATGAATGTGATTTAACCCTTCACGAACTTAAATTAGCTAAGAAGTCGATTACTGAAACGATGAATGGGGTATTCCACGCAAGAATTGAGTATCCAGATGAACTAATGGGAAAGAAGGTCACAGCAAAATGACGTTAACAATTGATATGTATGATGAGACTGGCGAATTAAGACCTGATCAAGAAAAACTAATTTCTGAATTATTGGAGCATGCTAAGGAAACTCTGCAGATAGAGGGCGACTGTGAATTATCTTTAACCTTTGTGGACAATGACCGTATTCAGGCTATAAATGCCGAGTATCGTGATAAGGATCAACCAACAGACGTCATTTCCTTTGCTTTAGAAGAATTGGATGACGATGAAGTAAGTATCATCGATCCTAATTTAGAGGCTCCAAGAGTACTTGGTGACATTATTGTATCGATTCCCAAAGCTCGCGTGCAAGCTCAATCTTATGAACATTCTTTTGATCGGGAACTTGGTTTTCTTGTCATTCACGGCCTTCTCCATTTACTCGGGTATGACCACATGACAGAGTCTGATGCAAAGAAAATGTTTACACTGCAAGAGGACATTCTCTCTTCGTTTGGTTTAAAAAGAGAGTAACACATGAATCAGCACAAGTATAAAAATAAACATTTTGGTATGAGTGTGCGTGCGGCAACACAAGGAATCGTGAAATCTTTTAAAACAGAGCGTAATTTGAAAATTGATTTAGCAATGGCTATACTAGTCATTATCATCTCTTGTCTTGTACACATCTCGCTATCCCATTTCATGATTGTTTTCATTTTGATTGGTGGAGTCATCAGTTTGGAATTAATGAATACAGCCATCGAACAAACGGTTGATCTTGTGACAGAAGAGTGGCATCCACTTGCAAAAGCGGCAAAAGATATTGCTGCAGGAGCCGTTTGGTTTTTTTCAATTATTTCTGCGATTATTTACATGATGATTCTTTATGAAACACTTTCTTAAGGGGGTTTACCATGGAAGACAAAGAACTGATTAAATACGCGAAGAAAGCAATGGAAAATGCCTATGTTCCTTATTCACATTTCCCAGTAGGAGCCGCTTTGTTAACGAAAGATGGGAAAGTCTTTACTGGATTTAATATTGAAAATGCAGCCTACTCATTATGCAATTGTGCGGAGAGAACCACTCTATTCAAGGCATTTTCAGAAGGCGCAAAAGACTACGAAGCTCTTGCTGTTATTGCAAACACGGATCGACCAGTGCCTCCATGCGGGGCATGCCGTCAAGTGATAGCAGAACTATGCGCACAAGATATGCGAATTATTTTATCGAATACTTCAGGTGATATTCAAGTGACCACAATCGCTGAATTATTGCCAGGAGCATTTCTATCGGAGGATTTAAACTAAATGACTGAATCTTTTAAATCGGGATTTGTTGCTCTTATTGGAAGACCTAATGTCGGTAAATCAACCTTATTAAATCAAATACTTGGACAAAAAATAGCCATTATGAGCGATAAAGCCCAAACAACTCGAAATCGTATTCAAGGGGTCTATACGTCTGAAAGTGAACAAGTTATCTTTATTGACACACCAGGGATACATAAACCAAAGCATAAACTAGGCGAATATATGACCAAAACGGCCGTTCAAACTTTGAACGAAGTCGATCTAGTGGCTTTTATGGTTGATGCCGAAAAAGGTTATGGCAGGGGAGATCAGTATATTATAGATCTTCTAGAAAAATCGAAAACACCCGTTTTTTTACTTATCAATAAAATTGATCGAGTCCATCCAGATCAACTTCTTCCTCTTATTGATACGTACAGAAATCAGTATAATTTTGATGAAATTGTACCATTATCAGCCTTACAAGGGATGAATGTAAGTACCTTATTAGAGCAAATCACGAAGTATCTTGATGAGGGTCCAAAGTATTATCCGGAAGACCAAGTAACGGACCATCCGGAACGTTTTATTATTTCAGAATTAATACGCGAAAAAATTCTCCATTTAACGAGGGAAGAAGTCCCTCATTCAATCGCAGTGGTTATTGAAAGAATTGAGCGTGATGATAAAAGAAACCGTGTCGAAGTACAAGCGGCTATTGTCGTTGAGAGATCTTCCCAAAAAGGAATCATCATAGGGAAACAAGGGAACATGTTAAAAGATATTGGTACGCGGGCTCGAATGGATATAGAAGCCTTATTGGGATCGAAAGTATATTTGGAACTTTGGGTCAAAGTGCAAAAAAATTGGCGCGATAAAGAAGGCAGCTTGAGAGACTTTGGTTTGTTTGAGGAAGAAGAGTAATCATGAAGTGTAAGGTTGACTGATCCCACTTATTAAGTGGGTTTTTTCTTTTTTGTTATCCTTGGCTTGTTACCACTAAGATCGTCAATCCCTATTTTTTTATTTATGCATGAACTTTATTAGCAATTTTTCCTTAACATGTTTTTCTCATTTTTGTAAAACCTAAGCTTAAACATGTGAAAGGTGGTTGTAAATATGTTAGACTTAACTTGGAATGTTTTTTGTAAGACAGGGAACATTGATACCTATCTTTTACTTAAAGAAATTGAGAAAGCTCAAAATAGTCGTGATGTATTAGATGAAGATGAAATTGCTACTGACGATGTCATGAACTAAATCATACAAAAGATACGTAGAAAGCGAATTGTGTGGTGTATCGCACCTTGATGGAAAAAGCAGAAGGCATTATACTACGTGTGGTTGATTATGGTGAAACAAATAAAATAATAACAATTTATACAAAAGAATTTGGAAAACTCGGCCTAATGGCTAGAGGGGCAAAAAAACCTAAGAGTCGATTAGCCTCCGCTACCCAACACCTATTTTATGGTCAATTTTTATTTTCAAAAGGGAAGAACTTGGGTACGCTCTATCAAGCAGAAACACTTGACCCCTTGCGCCAAATCAAAAATGATATTTTTAAATTGGCACACGCGTCGTACCTTGTCGAAATCGTCGACAAACTAACAGAAGAACAAAGACCTTATCCTTCATTGTACCATTTATTAATTAAGACGCTATTAGCTATCGAAAAAGGACTCAATGAAGAAGTTTTAACGGCTATTTTTAATGTGAAAATGTTATCTATCGCCGGAATAGACGCGACGATGGATCGATGTATTCATTGTGGAAATACAATCGGTCCATTCTCGTTTTCAATTAGCGGTGGAGGATACCTTTGTCACGACTGTCAGATGGTCGATGAATATGCGATTCCAATGACACCTGCAACGAGTCGTCTCCTTCATTTGTTTAAAAAAATAACCATTGATCAAGTTGGATCCATCAATTTAAAACAAACAACCATTGATCAAATCAATCTCATATTAAATACTTATTTTGATCAAAACTCAGGGTTGAATTTAAAGTCAAAAAAGTTTCTGGATCAAATGCACCATCTCAAATAATATGGGTTGCATTATTAAAAAGTTAGAGCTATAATAAAATATAATTGTTGAACACTAATGGGCTTTATGAAATAGTCGAAAACACTTGTGACTTTAGTCATGAGATGAATCGGCTTCGGATACGGTCTACAACCAGTAGATACCTGCAAGGATATCGGTTGTAGGTTAAGTATCCGACATGGTATAATCCCCCTATAACGTTTGCCACGTATCAATCTTAAATAATAGTCTTGAATCGGGCTAACAGGACGCTAATCGATACACAGGTATCGTTGTCCACGAAAGTCTAAGGGAAACCAAACAAGTGGTTGGTGTCAGCTTTTCACTTAGTGGAAAGTCATCCAAAAGAAGTTTGGTCAGTACCTTAGAACCTCGTGACTTTAGTCATGAGAGATTCAGAGCCAGAAATGTATAGTTCTATTTTGATCGGTTAATAATAAAGAATTGAAAGCATCGTCAAATACGATGCTTTTTGCTTGCGTTTTTAAGAAAATCTAATTTATAATACCAAGTTGTAGAAAATGGCACTTCTTCATACCTTTATCCAATTTAAATGTGAATAAAATCTTTCACCACTTTTCGACAAAAATCGAAAAATTTAAACATAAATTTTAAAGAAGGAATTTTGGATATGGGTATAGAATAAGAAAGTATGGTGGAAAAAATTAATCTCTATATTGACGCTGATGCGTGTCCGGTTAAACAGGATATTCTTAACATAGCAAGTGAATTTAAAATTGTGCCTATATTTGTTGCTTCATATACACATTATAGTAATAAGCGACAAGCAACATGGGTATTTGTTGATCCTGACCGTGAAGCGGCTGATCTATACATCATCAACCATGCAAGGCAAGGGGATATCGTTGTGACTCAGGATATGGGATTAGCCAGCTTATTAACACCTAAAGGCATTTTTGTGTTAACACCGAAAGGAAAAAACTTAAATGATAAGGACATGCCAGCTATTTTAAATCACCGATTTTTATCTTATAAGGCTCTAGCGTCAAAACAAAAAATTAAGGGTCCAAAGGCCTTCACGGTGGAAGATCATGAAAAATTTTCTTCTATGCTCAGAAAATTGTTATGTCAATGCAATCTTTAGGATATAAATTAGTAATGAATATTGGTGGTGCATAGCCAATTGAGAGTTAAAGAAGAAACAATTGATCAAATTCGGCAATCTTTAGATATTGTTGAGGTTGTGGGTGATTACGTTCAATTAAAGAAACAAGGCAGAAATTATTTTGCTTGTTGTCCTTTTCATAGTGAACAAACACCTTCCTTTTCAGTTTCACCTGATAAACAAATTTTTCACTGTTTCGGTTGTGGAATGGGTGGGAATGTCTTCACATTCATTATGGAATTAGAAGGTATGTCTTTTATAGAAACCGTTCAATTTCTTGCTGAAAAAGCCCATATTGATCTAGGTGAAACGATTTCTAATCAAGCGGGCCAGACAAAAAGGAATAAAAGTGATCGTGAATCACTGTATTTTGCTTTTGATTTGATAAGTCAATTTTATCATTATTTGATTCAAAATGAAAAGTTCGGAAATCTTGGTTTAACTTATTTATTAAACAGAGGTTTTACCAAAGAGATTATCCAAAAGTTTAACATTGGGTACGCGGTCGATTCTTGGGATACGTTAACCCAATTTTTACAAAAAAGAAAAATTGATTTAGCTCTTATGGAAAAGGTCGGGGTTTTATCCAAGAGACAGTTTGATCATAAATATTTTGATCGATTTCGTCACCGAATTATGTTTCCCATTACTAACCACCGAGGCAAAGTTGTTTCATTTGCTGGTCGTGTGTTAACTGATGAGAAACCGAAATATATCAATACACCTGAATCAGATATTTTCCATAAAGGAAATCTTTTGTTTGGTTTTCACTTAGCCCGTCAAGATATTAAAAGAACCAATCAAGTTATCTTGTTTGAAGGTTATCTCGATGTGATTAAAGCCCATCAATGTGGGGTAACAAATTGTGTAGCCTCAATGGGTACGTCATTAACTGAAACGCAAGCCTCATTACTTACCCGGCATGCTGAGACAATTATTATCTGCTATGACTCAGATGATGCGGGTATTGAAGCGAGCTTTCGTGCGGCTGCTATATTAGGCAAAGAACAACATATAATAAAAATAGCCAAAGTACCGAACGGATTAGACCCCGATGACTACATGACAAAATTTGGTGGCGAAAAGTTTCTTTCAGATGTAATAGGGGCAAGTCAAACGGTCATGTCTTTTAAAATGAATTATTTGAGAAGAGGAAGAGATCTTAATGATGAAGGAGATCGCATGCGATATGTAGAAGAAGTGATAAAGGAAATCGCGACTCTTACTAAAGCAGTCGAACGAGATCATTATTTAAGGTTACTATCTGAAGAATTTTCAATTTCTCTTGACGCATTAAAACATCAGCAGTATCAAATTTATCGTCAAAGACAAAGAAAAAATCAAAATCAAAATCATCAAAAAAGGCCACCGGTCGTCTTTAAGAAATTAACAACACTTTATCCGGCGCATGAAATGGCAGAGCGTAGACTACTCGCACACATGATGAGAAATGATGAAATATCTGAAAAGGTGCAGGAAGTCATCGGTGGATCATTTCATATACCTCTACATCAAGCCATAGCCGCACACCTTTATGCTTACTATTTAGGTGGGAATCCACCAGACCTAGGTGCATTCATACACTATTTAAAAGATACCGAACTTCAGCAAAAAGCAAGTGACATTGCTATGATGGATGTAAATGAAGAGGTATCAGATCAAGAGATTGATGATTATATGAATCAAATTCAAAATTATAATAAGATAGCAGAGGTCGAACGGCTTGCATCTGAAAGAAAAAAAGCTGAACAGGATAATGATTTTGAACGTGCAACAAAGCTATTAGCTGAAATGATAACCATTAAAAATCAGCTAAATAGAAGATAACCAAGATGGTGAGAACTATGAGTATTGGAAGGAGGGGGTCGAATGGCTGGGAAACCAAGCAAGGTAGACCACGAGTTAACCGTTGACCAAGTAAAAGAACAACTTCTTGAAGTTGGTAAAAAAAGAGGTACCTTGGCCTATCGGGAGATCGCTAATAAGTTAGCGCCATTTGATCAGGACTCAGAACAAATGGATGAATTTTACGAATTTCTGACGGAACAAGGCGTCGACGTGACAGAAGAGATTCAAGATCATGCAGAGTCCGATAAAAACAGTAATACCAAGGAAGAAGAATTTGATTTGAACGATTTAAGCGTCCCACCAGGAGTAAAAATTAATGATCCTGTACGTATGTACTTAAAGGAAATTGGTCGTGTGAATTTACTATCAGCAACCGAAGAAATTGAATTAGCTGAACGGATTGAAAAAGGCGATGTTGAGGCTAAAAAAAGGCTTGCGGAAGCTAACCTTCGTCTGGTCGTAAGTATTGCTAAAAGGTACGTGGGAAGAGGCATGTTATTCTTAGATCTCATTCAAGAAGGTAACATGGGATTAATCAAAGCTGTTGAGAAATTTGATTACCAAAAAGGCTTCAAATTTAGTACGTATGCAACATGGTGGATCCGTCAGGCCATTACCCGTGCTATTGCTGACCAAGCGAGAACCATTCGAATTCCAGTACACATGGTAGAAACCATTAATAAATTGATTCGTGTTCAAAGACAGCAACTTCAAGACTTGGGGCGTGAACCAACTCCAGAAGAAATTGGAAAAGAAATGGATCTGCCACCTGATAAAGTTAGAGAAATTTTAAAAATTGCTCAAGAGCCAGTCTCATTAGAAACGCCAATTGGTGAAGAGGATGATTCACATCTTGGAGACTTCATTGAAGATCAAGATGCACAAGCCCCTTCTGATGCAGCCGCTTATGAGTTGTTAAAAGAACAGTTGGAAGATGTTCTTGATACATTGACAGATAGAGAAGAAAATGTACTCAGACTTCGCTTTGGCTTGGACGATGGAAGAACACGGACACTGGAAGAAGTAGGCAAAGTTTTCGGTGTAACAAGAGAACGTATTAGACAAATTGAAGCCAAAGCACTAAGAAAACTTCGCCATCCAAGTAGAAGTAAACAACTTAAAGATTTCTTAGATTAATTCATGTCATAGCTTACTTTCTTTTCAGAGAGTAGGCTTTTCTTTTTAACCATCGTATACGTATTTTGTGATATACATACAAAACATTTTTGCCTTACATTCATTTTACTGATTTTTACTGTAAGATGCAAACGGAAATTTTATCGAACTTTGAAAATTTTCATTTAATTAGTATTCAGAATAGGTGCGTGTTCAAAAAGGTGACAAATTAGAAGCAAGAAGATCAAGGCGGCGTAGTTTTGAGGACCGGAATGTAGTGGTTTGCTACTTGAGGACCGGAAAAACAAGCCAACGCCGAGATTCGCAGCTTATCATTTGGTGACTTTTTGAACAACCACTTAAAATGCGTGTTCAAAAAGGTGACAAATTAGAAGCAAGAAGATCAAGGCGGCGTAGTTTTGAGGACCAGAATGTAGTGGTTTGCTACTTGAGGACCGGAAAAACAAGCCAACGCCGAGATTCGTAGCTTATCATTTGGTGACTTTTTGAACAACCTCTATAATGAAATGAAACAAAGACTATAAAAAATGGAGAACAAAATGCAAAAAATAAACCTTTCTAAACGCTTAAAAAAAGTGGCTTCGTATATCCCCAGAAATAGTAAAATAGCTGATATTGGATCTGATCATGCTTATTTACCCTGCTACGCTCTGCAAAATGGCTTGATTAAGGAAGCTATTGCAGGTGAAGTAAATGAAGGACCCTATTTATCGGCTGTACATACAGTCGAAGAATGTCAATTATCAACTCTCGTTCAATGCCGACTAGGAAATGGTCTTTCAGTTATTCGTAAAGAAGAGGTTGATTGTATCATTATTGCTGGTATGGGTGGTGAACTCATTAAGCAAATACTTGAAAATGGAAAAAATCAATTATCAACAAAAGAAAGGCTTATTTTACAGCCGAATGTCGGTTCAGATCGAGTAAGAACCTGGTTAGACGTCAATGATTGGTCAATAATAGATGAAACCATATTAGAGGAAGATCAACATATTTATGAAATTATGGTCGCAGAGAAAAGTAAAGAGATTCATCAAAATTTATCAGAAATTGAACGCTTAATGGGCCCTTATTTATTAAAAGAAAAAAATGATGTATTTTGCAAAAAATGGGGTCATGAAGCAGATAAATTGAGGAAGATAATTGAATCGCTTAAGAAAACAACACAAACTGACGATATCATAAAAAAAATTGAAGTATTTAATGAAAGAGAAAAACAAAT
>NZ_WNHB01000035.1 GCF_009718825.1 Terrilactibacillus tamarindi
GTTTTCACATTTAACGACTATTATTTGGAAATCATTCCCATTCTTTTAATTTCATTTTCAAATTCTGAAAAAAGTTGTTCTGTTATCGGGCCAGGCTTTCCTTCATTAATGAGATGATCATTTATTTGAATAACAGGTGTCACCTCTGCCCCAGTACTCGTTATAAAAACTTCATCTGCTAGGAGACATTCGTTGATCGTATAGTTACGTTCTTCAATTTTAATGCCTAACTTAGCGGCTAATTCTAATACGTACATACGCGTTATACCATTTAAGATAAAATGATCCGCTTGATGTGTAATTAAGACGCCGCCTTTTACGATAAAGACATTCGAAGTGCATCCTTCAGTCACAATGTCACCACGATGTTGAATTGCTTCTTTTGATCCTTCTTGATGTGCTTTTTCCTTATTTAGAACATTTCCAAGTAAATTTAATGTTTTAATATCACAACGCAACCACCGGATATCTTCTAATAGGCTTACTTTTATTCCCTCTTTAACAACCGCCTCTTCTCTTTTTAAATGAGTGGTATACGCGATAAGCACAGGATTTGTATTTGTCGGAAATAGGTGATTTCGACCTGAAGCTCCTCGTGTTATTTGAAGATAGACAGTTCCATCAACGATATTATTTTTTTCTATAAGCGCATATATATTTTTCTCAATTTGTTCGATTGGATAAGGTAGTGTTAAAAAAAGCTCATTAATACTTCGTTGCAGGCGATTTAGGTGCCATTCCATAAGAAAAACCTTGCCATAGTAAACGCGAAATACTTCATATATACCGTCACCAAATTGATATCCTCTATCTTCAATGTCGACTTTCCCTTCTTTTCTAGCTACAAATTGATCATTATAAAGAATCACACACATGAACACTCATCTCCTTGTTTATAGGCTTATTGGGTTAGTTACTGATTGTTTAGAATTATACCATTTTAGGTTGTAAGTGTATAAAAAGTGAAACTTTAATCGGTGGGGTTCCCTTACCGATTGTCAGCCTGAACCAATCAAAATCATCCGAAATAAAAAAACAAAAGCCTGTTGGAGTTGTATTCTCCAACCAGGCTTTCGCTTAGGCTTAGGCTTAGGCTTTACGAAGGTTAACTTCCTTCACCATGGTTTTGTCTTGTCATTTGTCTTTGTTTGGCTTTTTTGTTCCCACTTAAGGGTTTAGGATTACCATTTTGTTGATTGGAATGTCTCTTTTTATCCGCCATCATGACCCCACCTTTTTTATTTCTCTTCGCACACATGGCGAATTAAGTATTAGGATGGACATGTTTGATTTAGATATACCTGTCTTTACAAAGAAAGATCCTCTTTAATTTTTAGGAATAAAAGATCAGACAAAAGACCATACCCCTCATGATTAGGATGAAAATGGTCCTCAAAAAGGAGCTTATCACCTTTCCCTTTAAACGTTTTGTAAGTTGGAATAAAAACAGTGTTTGAATACTTAGCGAGAGTCGATTCTGTCTCATGATTCCAATCACCAAGTATTTGGACAAAATGATTATTCACATCAGCAAAATAGTCTTCAAAGGGATTATAAAGTCCAAATAAAAAGATCGGTGCTTTAGGGTTCAATTTCCTAATCGTTTTTAATATGGTATTTAGTCTTTCTACGTACGCTACTTGCTCATTTTTAAAATCTTGTTCCTTTAAATTTAGTAGCCTTGTACGCAAAACGCCAGTAATATCATTTCCCCCAATAGTCATGAAAATACAGTTAGCTTGTTTTAACTTATCTTGTACGTGATCTTTTTTCAAGACTAACTGGAGATCCTGCGTTTTATCTCCTTTATGTGCAAAGTTAGCCACATTGACATGTCTAACTGTTTTTAATTGATTCAACTTCTCAACTGTTGCTCCTACATAACCATGGTTTTTTTCATCACCCACACCTTGTGTTAATGAATCACCAATAGCAACGATGTTAAGGGTTTTCTTTTGAATAGGTTTATTTGTTTTTTGTTGTACATGAACAAGGGCTTTAGCTTTATTTAATAGATGAAACTGTTGATTGATAACCAAAAAAGTCGCGAGTATAATACATATAAGTCCAACTATCACAACAACTGTCTTTTTTATCTTAAAACCCTCCCTTCATTAATTCTCATACCACCAAATTAACGCTTGTTCTTCAATTTTTTTGATGGCAACCTCTTTTCCTTCTATATAACTTTCGATATCGTATGGAAATTGTGTGCTCAGCTTTGTCTTTAATTGACTGTAAAAGACTGCCAAATCTTCATGGGCTCTTAAAAAGTCTCGAAATGCTAAATGACGAATGGCAGTTACACTACCATGTTCAAACACGTGTACATGTGTTAGTTGTGTTACGCCATCTTCGGCTAATCTATGAAAATAGCGTCTTCCTTTAATCCCATTCTCACCAAGAGATTCATAGCCTAGGGACGCCATTTGATCCTTATATCGGTCCACTTGGTCAATATTATTCACTTCAACCATAATATCAATCGTTGGTTTTGCCGACATCCCTTGAATGGATGTGCTACCTATATGATGAATATTGACTAAAAGGTCAGATAATACGTGCTTAAGTCTCGATGATTCTTTTTCAAATTGCTTGACCCAATCTGTAGTATATGGGACAACCTCAACTTTTCTATTTATTTGATTCACGATCTAACCTCCAAATAGGAATAAAGATTAACGAAATTTCGACATTTATTGTATCATAAAATCGCCATTTGCACTCGTTTAAAAATAGGATGTATAAGAGCGTCTTTTACTCCAATCAAAAAACCACAAGAAATTGTCCTTGTGGTTTTTTGAAGTATATTTTCTTTTTTACGATTATCGCAAGCCAAGTTTTTTATCGATTTTTTGTTCAATTTTTTCTATAATGGCTTGATCTTTTAAAATTTCAGATTTATTCTGATTAACAAGTTCTTTAAATGATAATTTTCTTTTCATATTCATAACCGCCTTTATATTTTTTTAAGTTTAATTTTTTGAATATCTTGTGTAATTTAGTTATAGTAATACCCATTTACGCAAAAAGTATTACAAAGGTTTCGAAAATTTTCTTTGTTCATTAAACATTTCCCAATCTCTTCGAATTAAACTATAGATTTTCATATCAACAAAGTGATTTCCCCATCGCTGACATTGACGAAGATACCCTTCTTCTAGAAATGGTACGGATTTAATTGTTCGAATTGCGGCTCTATTTTCTGGCGAAATCCATGCCTCAATTCGATTGAAGTTCATTCTTTCAAACCCAAACCTAAGAAGTTCAAATAATCCTTCCCTTGCAAAACCAAGGCGCCAATATTGTCTGATGAGTTCTCCACCAAGTTCAGCTTTCTGGTTATAATGATCTATATGATGATACCCACAAGATCCTAGAAATTGATTATTTTTACGTAAAATCACAGCCCACCTGACTGCTGGTGCTTGAAAAGAAGAAAAAGCATGGATTAAATCTCTGGCTTCATCACGACTTGTCATTAGCTCTCCACCATCGAAGCGCATCGTTTCTGGGTCTGAAAAAAGTTGATAAACAGGTTCAATATCGTTTTTTATATCAAGTTGACGGAACCTAAGCCGTGGTGTTGTAAATTCAGGATATAACGACATATGCGTTCATCCTTTCATTTTAATGCCTATTTTCTGAATTGTCTTTCATATAATAAATAAATACCACGATGATCAAAAATTGGCTATAATGGGTATAATAATAATTAGAAAAGTAGGGACATAACATGACACATGTAATCATGCAACTTTTGAATGCTATCGTAAGCCTTGGGTATTTTGGTGTTGCTCTTGCTCTTGCTATTGAAATTATCCCGAGTGAACTTGTTTTAGCTTACGGTGGTTTTATGGTGTCTTTAGGACATCTAAACTTTTATTTCACCGTAATATTTGCAGTCATTGGTATAACGATTGCACAGCTGATACTCTATTACATCGGATACTATGGCGGCAGACCATTCCTAACTAAGTATGGAAAATATTTTTTAATACATAACAAACATATTGATATTACAGAGCAATGGTTTAAACGATATGGTGCCGGTGTTGTATTTTTTGCTCGTTTTGTCCCTGTTCTAAGACAAGCCATTTCAATTCCCGCTGGTATTGCCAAAATGTCTTTAAAAACATTTTTGTTATTTACCATTCTTGCTACGATTCCATGGGCCATTATTTTTGTCTATCTAGGTGAAAAGTTAGGCCAAAATTGGAATAAGATTAAAGACGTGACAGGACCTTATATGCATATCATTCTGCTTGTTGTCCTTTTACTCATCTTGATTTATATCAGTATTAAAATAGTTCAAAAACGTTCGTTAAAGCCTTAATATACCCCCACACAAATTGATCTATCATGGAGGAGTACAAACAATGACCGATTCTATTAAAAACTTTTTAAAAGATCACCGAAACCAACATTTAGACCAACTAAAAGACTTTCTTTCCATCCCAAGTATTAGTGCCCAATCAGAACATTCAAGCGATGTCAAAGCAGCTGCAAACTGGTTATCAAACGCATTAAAAGAAGCTGGATTGGAAAATATTCAAATTATGGAAACCAAAAGACATCCTGTCATTTATGCTGACTGGTTACACGCAGATGGGAAGCCAACTGTTCTCATATATGGTCATTATGATGTGCAACCGGTTGATCCGTTAAACAAGTGGCACTCAGAACCGTTTAAACCCGTTATAAAAGATAATAAAATTTTTGCACGAGGTGCAAGCGATGATAAAGGACAAGTGTTTATGCACATTAAAATGGTTGAAGCCATATTAAAGACAAATGGTGAACTCCCTGTTAATGTTAAGTTCTGTATTGAAGGTGAAGAAGAAATTGGCAGTCCAAACCTTTATGGATTCGTTGAAAATCACCAGGAATTACTTTCTTCAGACATCTTACTCGTTAGCGATACCACAATGGTAGGAAAAAACAAACCGACTGTTTGTTATGGTCTACGCGGCATGTGCGCATTTGAAATCGAGTTAAAAGGTCCCAGTCACGATCTTCATTCAGGTATATATGGTGGCGCCGTTCAGAATCCTCTTCATGCTTTAACAGAATTGCTCTCAACCATGCATAACAATAAAGGGCAAGTCACCGTTGACGGTTTTTACGACGCTGTTCAGCCTATTTCTGAAGAAGAGATGAAGACTTGTATGGAATTATCACAAGATGAAAACCTTAAAACTCAATTGGAACTTGACGCCTTGTATGGTGAAGAAGGCTATCCAACTTTGGCTCGTATCTGGGCTAGACCAACACTTGAAGTAAATGGATTATACGGCGGTTTTGAAGGCGAAGGTATTAAAACAGTTATTCCTTCTGAAGCCCATGCTAAAATCACTTGTCGTCTTGTTCCAGATCAAGAACCTAAAGAGATAGCTGCCCTGCTACAAAAACATTTGGAATCCCATTTGCCTACTGGTGTAAAACTAGCCATAACATGGCATGATCAAGCAAAGCCATTTTTAACGCCATATGACCATCCAGCAATCGAAGCCGCAGGAGATGCCCTTAAATCTTCTTACGGTGTTGATCCAGTATATGCTCGAATGGGCGGATCAGTTCCCATCGTTGAACTTTTTAATACCACTCTCGGTTTACCTGCCGTACTCATGGGTTTTGGTTTAGATGAAGAGAACTTCCATGCTCCAAATGAACATTTTCACCTAGAGAATTTTGACAAAGGATTAGAATCACTTGTTGACTTTCTCTTCAACGTTAAAGAAAAATTGTCTTAAATCTTTGTAAAAGAGCTTTCGCTTTGAAAGCTCTTTTTTGAATTTACGTACGTTTCCCCACACTCTTCTTTAGGTCTCCAAACGATTTTGTAAACGCTGTCATTTTGCTATTTAAATATAACATATTGAAATTATTTTTTCAATATATTCTAACATTTATTTAATGATAAAGTGAACTTCGACCTTTATCCCCTACTGATTGTTATGTTAAAAAGAGCTTTGTCCGAGGACAAAGCTCTTTACGGAGATAAGGACAAAGTTTTTATACTATTGGGCTATCTTTATTAGAGTCACCTTTTCCCAGGTTCGCTGCATCATCATATGCAACAACTCCCAAAAATAACCGAATACATATAACACTAAATGTCTTTCTCCTACCAATAACTTAACCATTTTTTTGAAAACTATACTTAACTAAATTAAAAAAATGTAAAAAGAACTCCGCCGCTTGGACGGAGCTCTTTTCGAAGAAGTAGTTTATAAGCGTTCGGTATTGTTCTTTGGAGACACCTCTTTCAAAGGTTTTCCTTATTCCATTGTAAAACATACCGTTTTAGTCAACGAAATCATCTCCTAAACAAATCCGATTACTTTAAGACCTTAAGCCTTCTTCAATCACTAGTCTAACCACTATGACGATTTATATTCGTTGTTTTTAAAAAAAAATAGGAACTCTACCGTATCGGTAGAGCTCCTAATGAAGAAGATAAATGAAGTTGTCTAGGACTTTCGGTTAATTATCTTTCGGAGACACCTCTTTCGAAGTAGGTTACATTGTAAAAAATCCTACTTTTTCCAACGCTACCATCTCCTTAAATTATCCGATTGACTAAATAACTTAATGACTTCTTCCCTAACTATTGTTACCAGAGTTCAAATTTATATACATTTATTTTTAAAAAATTTAAAGGTTTGTTTCTTCAAGTTTTCTTCTTAAAACCATTTGTAATATCCCACCATGTCGGTAGTAATCGATCTCGACATCACTATCAAATCGAGTAATAGCGGTGAATTTTTTCACCTTACCTTCGGAAATAGCGGTCACGTTAACCTCTTTTCCTGGTTTGATATTTTCATCAATATCGATTTCAATGATTTCTTCACCTGTTAAGCCAAGACTCCCTGCATTCTCACCTGCTTTGAACTGAAGCGGCAAAATACCCATCATAACAAGGTTACTCCGGTGGATTCGTTCGTAACTTTCTGCAATGACGGTTTTGACACCGAGGAGATTTGGACCTTTGGCTGCCCAGTCCCGTGAACTTCCCATTCCATAATCACTGCCAGCAAATACAACGAGTCCTGTTCCTGTTTCTTTGTATTTCATAGCAGCATCGTAAATGGACATCACTTCTCCTGTTGGCCAATATGTTGTATACCCACCTTCGGTTCCAGGAGCGATTTGGTTACGTATTCTCACATTTGCAAATGTACCACGCATCATAATTTCGTGATTTCCACGTCTTGATCCATAAGAGTTAAAATCTCGAGTAGGGACCCCTTTAGCCAATAGATACTGTCCAGCAGGACTATTTTTGGCAATCGCTCCAGCTGGTGAAATGTGATCGGTTGTGACGGAATCACCGAATTTCCCAATAACTCTTAAGTCCTTTAATGGCTGAATTTTGTTCGGTTCTGGAGATAAATTTTCAAAGAAAGGTGGATTCTGAATATAGGTCGAATCAGCATCCCATTCATATAATTGACCTTCAGTCGTTAATATGTCATTCCAACGTTTATTTTCTTCAAAAACACGTGAATATTCTTTCTTAAACATGTCCGGACTGACAGATTGGGTTAACAACATCGAAATTTCATCTCTTGTTGGCCAGAGATCTTTGAAATAGACCTCGTTCCCACTTTGATCCTTTCCAAACGAATCGTTTACTAAATCAAAGTTAACGGTACCAGCTAATGCGTAGGCTACCACTAGAGGCGGAGAAGCCAAATAATTTGCTTTGACTAATTGATGAATGCGTCCTTCGAAATTTCGATTTCCAGATAAAACGGAAGATACCGTCAAATCATGATCTTTAATCGCCTGTTCAATTTCTTCTGGAAGAGGCCCTGAATTTCCTATACATGTCGTACAACCATAACCGACTGTATTAAACCCTAATTGTTCAAGATAGGGGGTTAATCCTGCGTCATCTAAGTAATCGGTGACGACTTTAGATCCAGGTGCTAAACTCGTTTTGACATAACTTGGTACTTTCAGACCTCTTTCCACTGCTTTTTTGGCGACTAACCCTGCACCAAGCATCACACTTGGATTTGAGGTGTTCGTACAACTTGTAATAGCCGCGATGACGACTGCGCCTGTTTTTAATTCTATTTTTTCACCATCAGATAAAGTGACAAACGTTGATTTAGTGATCTCATCTTCATCTAAGCCAAAGCCATGATTCCCTGCTTCACGAGTTAATGATTCATTAAATTCGTCTTTCATTTTGGATAGAGGGATCCGATCTTGTGGACGTTTAGGGCCAGCTAGTGCAGGTTCTATAGTTGATAAATCAAGTTCAATCACTTTTGTATAATGAGGAACTTCTTTTTCAGGTGTATAAAAAAGGCCATTTTGTTTACAATAATCCTCAACTAATTGCACTTGTTCATCGCTTCGACCGGTTAGCCTCAAGTAATTAATCGTTTCGGTATCAATTGGGAAAAATGTCGCCGTTGCTCCATTTTCTGGCGACATGTTTGAAATCGTGGCACGGTCAGCTAGAGACATTTGAGACATACCTGGACCAAAAAATTCAACAAATTTACCAACAACTTTTTCTTCTCGAAGCATTTCTGTTACCTTTAAAGCTAAATCTGTCGCTGTTGTTCCTTCAGGAAGTGTTCCTGTTAAGCGAACACCGATAACGTCCGGTACAGGGAAATAGGAAGGTTGACCAAGCATTCCAGCTTCTGCTTCAATCCCACCAACTCCCCAGCCCAATACACCCAATCCGTTAATCATGGTTGTATGTGAGTCTGTTCCAACAAGAGTGTCAGGAAAGGCCACTCGAGAACCGTCTGATTCCTCAGTCTGAAGAACACCGGATGCCAGATACTCAAGGTTCACTTGATGCACGATACCAGTCGCTGGTGGAACGGCACGATAATTTTCAAATGATTGTTGAGCCCATTTTAGGAATTTATAGCGCTCACCATTACGTTCAAATTCTCTTTCCATATTAAACTTTAAAGCTTCATTGGAAGCAAATCGATCAACTTGAACAGAATGATCCACAACCAAATCCACCGGCTTTTCTGGATTAATTTTATCTGGGTCCCCGCCAAGATCTGCCATCGCTTTTCTTAAAGAGGCAAGATCTACAACGACGGGAACACCTGTAAAATCTTGAAGAATAATACGAGCAGGATTGAACGGTACATCAATTGATTTGTCTAAATTCGCTGTTCCCCATTTCGCCAAATTTTCAACATGTTCTTTTTTTATTACTTTACCATCATATTGTCTTAACACAGATTCTAATAAAACCTTGATAGAATACGGTAATTTCTTAATCTCACCATACTTACTTAATGAAGATAGCTTATAATAGCTATATTTTTTTCCACTACTCATGAAATGATCCCGGGCTTGAAATATATCTTTTTTCTTATTATTCATGGTTATCTCCATCTCTTCACCCCTAGTTTTCGATCTTTTTTGCCACACTTACTCTATAATTATGATAATTCATTCAGAAAGATAAGTAAAATTGAACTATCAGATCATTATCTATTGATATTTTTTATGGTATCGTCATCTAACCTTCTCTCGACTTAATGAATAAATGAGAAACATGTAAAAAGCCCTTTAGTACTCGTGCCTAAAGGGTTGTTAGAGGGATACGTAAACTAATTAGATTAATCCTTGCGTTGAATATCAATGACAAACTTATATCGATCTGCTCTAAAAATGGATTTAACTAATTCCAATGGCCGATTATCTGAAAGAAATGTCAAACGATCGATCAAGAGAACGGGAGAATGTTCAGGAACATCCAATAACTTAGCATCCTCTTTTGTAACCAATGAAGCCTCTAACGTTTGACTAGCATGCCCAATTTTCAATCCTTGTTTTTCTAAATAGGCATACAATGACTGTAACGTATCTTCTTCGTGTAAATCCTTTATGATATCACAAGAAACATAAGCTGTTTCTATGGCCATAGGGATTTGATCTGCATAACGAATACGTTTTATTTCGTATACTTTCTGATTCAGGCTCATCTTTAACTGTTTTGTCATAGACTCGGGAACCTGCAAAATCTTGAACTCAAGTAATTGACTTGAAGGTACAAGTCCTCTCTTTTCCATTTCTTCTGAAAAACCCGTTAATCCCTGTAAGGGTTGTTCAATTTTACCCTCAGAAATAAATGTTCCTTTTCCTTTTTTTCTTACCAATATGCCTTCATTGACCAAATTTGTCAGAGCTTGCCGAATGGTCATACGTGAGACTTCAAACATCTCAGTGAATTCTCTTTCAGAAGGAATGGCTTCCCCCGGATTAAATGTTTTATTTTCAATCATTTTTTTTATATATTCTTCAATCTGATAATAGATCGGAATAGGTGATTGCTTGTCGATCATAAAAACGCCTCTATCCTAACGTTTACTTTTATATAGAGAAAGTGCTGACTCGTCTGCATAAATGGTTAAATTGGGGTGGTGAATTAAAGCCGAAGCAGGAAACGCTTCATCCTCTTTTTTCTGTCTTAATAATTGGTCTAGCGCCTCCGCCTTATTCTCTCCTGAAACTAATAATACAATTTCTTTACTCTCACATATCGTTAATATCCCCATTGTGATTGCAAACTTAGGGACATCTTCTATTTTGGAAAAATACCTGGCATTGGCCACGCGTGTTGATTCAGTCAATTCAATGACATGCGTTCTTTGATCAAATGAAGTACCCGGTTCATTAAATCCAATATGACCGTTTTCCCCTATACCGAGTAATTGTAAATCGATTCCGCCCAGTGATTCAATAAGAGTGTCATATTCTTGACATTCCTTATCCAAATTATCGGCACTTCCATCAGGTATATGCGTCTTGTTTAAAGGAATATCGATAAATTTAAACAGGTTTTCCTCCATATACGTATGATAACTATTCGGATGTTTCTGAGTCAACCCAACATATTCATCTAAATTAACCGTCGTCACATCTTGGTATGAAATTCGTTTTTTATTATACTCATCTACTAAATAATGATACGTCCCTAAAGGGGTTCCACCAGTAGCTAAGCCTAAAACTAGCTTAGGTTGATTATTCACTCGATGAATAATGTGTTTTGCACCTAAACGGCTCATTTCATCTTTGTCTTTGACTTGAATCAGTTTCATAATGATGACTTCTCCCTTCTATCATAGGCGACTTTTCCTCTACACATCGTAAAAACATGTTCATTCTTCTCATTAAGGACAATTAAATCAGCATCTTTTCCTATCTCGAGTGATCCTTTCTTATCATAAACTCCGCACTGCTTTGCTGGATTGATCGCTCCCATTTGAACAATATCTTCTAATTTGGCATCTGTAAATGTTAACATATTTTGAATTGAATCCTTCATTTTCAACAGACTGCCTGCAAGAGTTCCATGGACTGTTTTAGCCATTCCATCTTGAACATAGACATCTTGTCCTCCCAAATCATACACACCATTTTTCAGACACTTTGCTCTCATGGCATCCGTAATTAAAATGACTTTGTCTTTTCCTTTAATTTGATAAGCAAGGTTCACCATTTCTTTAGAGACATGATAGCCATCACAGATAAGTTCTGCATAAAGTTCAGGAATAATAAAAGCAGACCCGAGTACACCTGGCTCTCGGTGATGCAATCCCTTCATGCCATTATACAAATGTGTGACTTGAGTAGCCCCCGCTTGAACCGCTCTAGTTATATCAACATAAGATCCATCTGAATGACCAATAGAAGAGACAACAGAGTGTTTAGTTAAGTATTTGATAAAATTAAGGTTATCGCCTATCTCAGGTGCGAGAGTCACCACTCTGATATTTCCACCTGCTAGCTCTTGCCATTTTTCAAATAGCTCTATCTCAGCATTTCTTATATAGTCAACAGGCTGGGCCCCTGCTCTTTTGGGATTGATAAAGGGTCCCTCTAGATGTATACCAAGGACCTCTGCCCTACCTGATGGTTGATTCTGCATGTATAAATAAGCCGCTGAAAGGGCTTTTTCAATAGCTTCTTCTGATTGGGTTATTGTGGTTGCTAGGAAACTGGTTGTACCCTCTTTTGGAAGGCTATGAGACATTATACTGAATGCTTCAGGCGTTGCGTCCATCGTATCTGCTCCAGCTACTCCATGAATGTGGCTATCAATCATTCCCGGTAAACATTTGTATGTCTCAGGAAAATGGTACACTTCTTCTCGTCCCTCTTCGATCATCCGATTACTTGATAGGTTAACGATTTTTTCGTGATCAACTTTTATACTTCCTCGCTTAATCCAATTTTGATCTGAATAGATTGAACATCCTGTTAAAATCGCCATGTCTCTTCGCCCCTTTTAATTAAATTATATCAGCATTATGTATGGTTGTCTATACATCTATAGTATTAGTTTTATTATTACAGTTTGTTAACCAACGATACCGTTTTTTAATGTTTAATTAGATTAAAATTGAGGGATTAATACTGGACCAATATAGTAGAAATTGTTCATTAAGAGGCGTATTCTATAATCGGAAATGCTTCAATTGAGATAATTTTAAGAAACATACTAGCTAATATCCGATAGCTGTTAAATGAATTCCAGAATATTTCATTCATTTAACAGTTTCTTTTCAGTAGTCAAAGCAAACCATTATTCTCGAAAACTATATGTATAAGGTGCAAAAGGAGGATCAAAATGTCTAAAGTTAGAGACAATTACTTTGATAATGCGAAATTTATCTTAATTCTCTTAGTGGTTTTTGGACACAGTATCACGTCCCTAAAATCAGATACGCATATTATCTCAACAATTTATACATTTATCTTTATCTTTCATATGCCCGCTTTTATTTTAATTTCTGGTTATTTTTCAAAAGGATTTAATAAACCAGGTTATTATAAGAAGTTGATAAAAAAAACTATGATTCCCTATTTAGTCTTTCAGGTGATTTACTCAGGTTTTTACTATCTTACTGGGTACGAAGATCAATTTTCTTTGGATTTATTATCACCCCATTGGACATTATGGTTTCTTATTAGTTTACTGAGTTGGCAGTTGCTACTTCCGCTTTTTTCTAAGTTGGGTGTTTATGGTTTTCCAATAGCCGTCCTTATCGGGATTCTAGCAGGTTATCTTAATGAAATCGGATCATATTTGAGTTTTTCTCGTACATTCGCTTTTTTCCCCATCTTTTATTTGGGATATCTTTTAAAGAAAGAGCATTTTAAAATTTTAAGAAAGCCTAGAATTAAATATCCTTCTTTAATTGTCTTAATTGTCATATTTTCAATCAGTTATTTCTTTTTTCCAGATGATATTCAGGCGTGGCTACTCAACTCATCATCCTATCAAAGTTTAGGCGTTTCAAGTTGGTTTGGGGGATTCATTAGACTTTCACTCTATGTTTTAACCTTAGTAACGACCTTTTCATTTTTAGCCCTTATTCCTTCTCAACATTGGTCATTTACAACATTAGGCGAAAAAACGTTATATATCTATTTACTCCATGGCTTTTTTATAAAAATCGTTACGCTTTTACCTTTATATGAAAAAATACAAAACATTTATGCCTATTCTGTTTTATTTATTGGATCCATTCTTCTTTGTTATATTCTCGCAAGTCGTCCTGTAAGAACATTTATGAGACCATTGGTTGAAGTTAGAATGCCTAAGTTATTAAAAAATGTTTTACATTAAATCAAAAGAATGAACAAAAACATCTCGCCTAGCGTAGTAATAGGGAGATGTTTTTGTTCATCATATTCAAAAATCCATTCTTATCTTATATCATTTATGAAATGGCTTTTTGGTTAGTAATAAATTGTTTATACATTATATACATCACGATCCGCCATGGTAAAATCATTCCAAAGGCAAGAATAAAAAACAAGCCACTCGTTTGGGGAAGATTTACACTCTTTTCAACCATTATTTTCATGATTGTTCGAATGAGTAGAAGACCTAATAAAATAAATATAAAAGCTTTGGATCTTTTTAAATAGACTTGATTATTTTTCCATTCAAATTTGGATGTTTTTATTAATAGGATGGAAAATAACATACCAATCATAAAGGCAATCATAGCTTCTTTCCAACTCACTCTGCAAGCTGGAACTAGAAACATCAAAGCTCCAGTCGACATAAAGATCGGAGGCAACAATATTTTTTTCGCATTTGTCGGTCTTGTCGATGCCTTTAACCGAACCATAATGACAGAAACCGCGAATAATACACCGATACATAAACTTAATATTTCAACAAGCATTCAATCACCTTCTAGACAATTTCTTTAAGGGAAATTCTTTAAACAATATAAATCACTATAACATATGAGAGGGTGTCTAACCTATTAAGAAGTTCCTTAGATCTTATATAAATACGCTCATTCATTACCCTAAATTAATTTAAGTAGAATACAAAAAA
>NZ_WNHB01000036.1 GCF_009718825.1 Terrilactibacillus tamarindi
ATAGTTAGGAACGGATGAATAATCAATGGCATGTGGAAGTATTTAATGATTAGTTCCGTCCATGGTTTTATTATTAACCAATTTTCGTCATTGTATTCCCTAAGTAAGTAAGGGCCGTCCAATGAAGAATCATGGTGAATCGAAGAAGCTTCGTTATAGCGTGATTGTCATATGATGTAGAAATCGGGCAGGAATCTATGGGCATCATGTAGAACTATTAATAGTATTAGAAACTATAATTAGAAAGATTGAGAGATAGGCTGAATGATGACTGTGAGGGTATTATTATGTGGATGACCGATTATCTTATTTTACTCATAACCATGCTCGTTTCCATGATCCTATTTAAAGTGCTTTTTCAAGGATTAAATAGAAGTTCATTACATCTTTTTGGTCCATTGCAAAAACGAACTAAACGAATAAAAAATAAAAAGAGAGTCCAAAATATTATTTTTTATATCCTTATCATAGGTTTTCTCATGATATCAAATGCCGTTGATTTAAACAGCTTGGCATCAGGAATTATAATGGGATTTCTTATTAGTTTGAATGAAATTATTTTTAATGATGATAAAGTTACTTCATAGCTTCTTATATTTATCCTTACATTTATACGTTGATCTCCATTGATCGGTGGTAGATATCGTCAACCGCAATTTCTTGTATAGAGCGGTGTTAATATTGACCTTAGTTGCGACTTCAAATGATCAAACAATGAAGACTCATATGTTTAACATCGCCCTTAAGAAAGAAATTAGTGAATCCACTTCAATAACCTTCTCGTAAAAACTTCCTCAATACCTCTTTATCCTTATCCAAAATTCAATATGATACAATATGATTAGAACTCTAACAACAGGGGGAATCGTCATGGGTTTTGTATCAGTTGTCGCAACGAAAGATTATTTGAACGTTTTGAGTGATGGTTTACATACTCAAGATCAAAAAGATGGGGAAATAACAATATTAAGTGAAGATACGCCTCATTTCATAAAGATTAGCCAAAGCCAATTTTTTGCTTTTACAGGCGATAAAGGTTTCTTTGATCAAATAAAGAAAGAGCTTGTCTATCAAGATCATGGTTACGATTTAATTGACCTTGTTCATACATATCATGCGAGAATTAGCAAAATTCCATATGAAAAAGCGCCTATTTTTATTACCATCGGAGGTTTAGATGATAAGCGAGATATGCAGGTTTTTGCTTTTTCCAATGAAAATCATGCAGATAAAAGTTGGCTTCATTATACACCCAAAGAGAATGATTTATGCTGTACGTTTATGGAAAGTAGCCAGAACATTGATCAAAAGAGTCACCAAAAAATCACCGAAAAATTCAAAAGCTATTTGGGCAAGTATGGAACGAATACGGCGAATAAAGCATCCAGAGCACAACACGATTTAAACGCTTATGTGGCTTCTATTGATTCGACTGTAAATAAGAAGACTTTTCAATTCACAATTAAAAAGTAAATTTTAAGATAAATTAAGGGAGTCTGGCCATGAAACTGATTATCGCTGAGAAACCCGACCAAGGGTTAAAGCTCGCATCACCTTTTATAATAAAGAAACAAAGGGGTTATATAGAGATTGAACCAAACACGATTTTTAAAGATGGCGCCATAATGACATGGGCTGTTGGGCATTTATGTGAACTAATTCCCCCAGAAGATTATGACCCTAAATGGAAAAAATGGTCGATGGATACGTTGCCGATCATACCAACTAAATTTAAACATCGTGTAACGAAATCTAAATGGAAACAATTTAATCTAATTAAATCCCTTATTCATAGGCAAGATGTTGATGAAATTATCATTGCAGGAGATGCTGGGCGGGAAGGTGAAGCCATTGTGCGAATCATTCTTACCCTTTGTGGATCGCATAAACCTATGAAACGTCTTTGGATATCATCTTTGACTCCAAATTCGGTGAAAGCTGGATTCCAAAATTTACTCGATGCAAATAAAACCAAACCTTTATTTGATGAAGCCATGAGTCGAGCTTGTGCAGATTGGCTTATTGGGATGAATGCTTCACGTGCTTATACTCTTTTACTTCAGACGAAGGGCATATCAGATGTTTTTTCAACTGGAAGGGTTCAAACACCAACACTGGCATTAATTGTTAAGCGGGAGTATGAAATCGAAAACTTCTCATCCGAACCTTTTTGGGAAGTTGAAGCCACGTTTGAAATGAGTGGCAAAGTATATACTGGGAAATGGCACAATAAAAACGAATCTCGAATTAAGACAGAAGAGATGGCCATAAGAATTTCTGATTTTTGTAAAGGAAAAGAAGCGATTATCACCTCGATCGAAAAGAATCGCAAAGAATTTCTTCCCCCCTACCTATTTGATCTTTCTAGTTTACAATCGACGGCAAACAAGATGTATAAATTTTCACCGCAGCAAACCTTGGATATCGCACAAAAACTATATATCAAAGGACTCATATCTTATCCAAGATCCGATTCTCGTTTTGTAACGGGTGAAGAAGCACAACTTTTTCCTGATATATTAAAAAAACTTAGTACATTCAACACGTTTAAAGATTATTTTCCAGTTCCAACTCCATCCTTATTAAAGAACAAACGATATGTGAATCCAAAGAGAGTCACCGACCATTATGCTATTATTCCAACTGAGCAAGTGGTCGATCCCTGCCGTCTGTCAGGAGAGGAACAAAAGATTTACACACTCATTGCACAAAGGCTAATTGCCGCGCACGATCATCCAGCGATTTTTGATTATACGACAATTCATACGTTAGTAGATAATAGGGCGACGTTTATTTCTAAAGGAAAGGAACAAATACAAGAAGGTTGGCGACGTGTGATCTATTCAAATAATGAAAGAAAAAAATCAGATAAAGAGGATCAAGATTTACCTTCGCTTCAGAAAAGCGAGCATGGTATTGTTCAATCGCTCAAAATAAAATCTAGTAAAACAGAACCACCAAAGCGTTATACGGAAGGTCAACTAATTACTTTAATGAAATCTTGTGGCAAACATGTCGATGATCAAGAATTAAGTAAAGTGTTAAACAAAACGGAAGGGCTTGGAACGGAAGCGACCCGAGCGGGGATTATTGGCGTTTTAAAGGATCGAAAATATATACAAATTAAGAAGAACCAAGTCTTTGCCACGAATAAAGGAAAGATACTGATTGATTCTGTAGGAAAAAGCATTCTTTCATCTCCTGAGATGACGGCAAAATGGGAACAGCGCCTGCATGAAATAGGTGAAGGAAAGGCCTCTCCGATACGATTTATGGAGCAAGTAAAGATGTTATCTAGTAAACTAATAGAAGACGCCATTACAGAAAGTAAAGCATGGAGATTTGATAAATACAATCTGAATGAATTTAAGCAAACTAGAAAGAAGAAAGGCTCTTCTAATAGAATCGGTATAAAGGTAGGTAAATGTGTCCTATGTGATGGGGATATAATTGACAAGGGGACTTTTTATGGGTGCTCTAATTATCACCATACACAATGTCATTTTACGATATCAAAAAAAATCCTCGGCAAAACACTCTCTCAAACAAACGTTAAAAAATTATTAAAAGGTGAAGAAACGAATGAAATAAAAGGATTTAAGAAAAATGACAATGTTTTTAGTGCAAGGTTAAAGTTAGACAGCCAAAATAAAATTAAATTTATATAAACATTATGTAAACTATCTTAGTTAAGTTATTTTTTTAAGAAGTCATGCTATTATCATAAATTGATGAAATTTCTCGCTCTATTTTTTATGCCTCTATTATGAGGCTTTTTTTAATCGTTTTTTTGGATATTTAGTCACGTCCTGTTGCCATAATCCTTAAAAACGTCTTTAGATTTTGGATACAAAATCACTTTTATAAAAAATCCCTCTTTATATATTTCTAAAAAATTCACTAGAAAATGATTAGAAACAACTGAAATCGGGCATATGAATAATAACTTACAACATAAGGAGGAAAAAAGATTATGGGCTTTATTTGGTCATTAATTATAGGAGGAATTTTAGGTTGGTTAGGAAGTTTGATTGTTGGACGAGATGTCCCTGGAGGTATTATTGGTAATATAATCGCTGGATTTATTGGTTCTTGGTTAGGAAACTTTATACTCGGCCAATGGGGACCGGAAACAGGTGGATTTTATATCTTCCCCGCATTAATTGGGGCCATCGTGTTGATCTTTATCCTAAGCCTAATTTTAAGATCATTTAAACACAGAAATGCTTAAAGTGAATTTAATTTAATGTTAACTTGAAAAGCCAGAAGAAAAATGTTCTTATTTTTCTTCTGGCTTTTTCCATTATTAGCCTCACAATACGGGTTAGCAAAATGTTAAATTAAAGGGCTCATTCATAAATAATTTTCTTAAATAAATATCGAGGAATGGTTTTTATAACAAAATTTTAAACTAAATGATAAATTAGGTAGTGACTTTAACAATTTAGTATGTTAAATTAATAACGAAGTAAAGTAATGACCCCTATGATAATAAGCCCTACTCCCTTAGGGCTTATTTTGTTTTGAAAAATTGAACGTCATATCGTTAAAGCTTGTAGATTGTGAATTCTACAGGCTTTTTTTAGTTGATCACCAGGCATTAGACAATCAAAAGTATATTCCGAACTTATTGGGCATGATAAGAACAATAATGAATTGTTATTCGAACTCATGAAAGGAATGACATTGGAAATTGGATAGAAAAAAATTTGAAGTTGGGGATCATGTCTATGTTATCTATCGAAATCCTCATACAGCAAATGTAGCGAATATCACACAGGCTGAAATTGTTCAACATCCTGAAAATGAAGATGATATAGCCCTTTTTTTACATGAGGATTATCACCTCATAGAAGATGATGACGCTATTTATTCGACGTTTACCGAGGCAGAGACCGAATATAATCGGATGTTTGATTACGAGCAGTATGACTGATTTCGTTATGGAATTAATTTTAGTGAAAGTGAGGCCTTATCATTGATTAAACCCTTTGTACCTCAGTTGGTTTATATTGAACCAAGAGCTTTAGACTACCCATTAGGCTTGGAACTTCATCGAAAATTTACAAATATGGGACTTGAGATTAGAAAAACGACATCACATAACCAAGTTCGGAATATCCCTGGTTCTAACCATTTTCAAACCTATAGAAATGCGAAATCAACCTTAGTTATTGGCGTCCGAAAAACATTAGATTTTGACACGTCAAAACCCTCTGCAGAATATGCCCTTCCATTAGCTACCGGTTGTATGGGTCATTGTCACTATTGCTATCTACAAACAACGATGGGAAGTAAACCATATATTCGAACTTACGTGAATGTAGATGAAATACTAGAAAGGGCAAATCAATATATGATCGACAGGCTACCAGAGGTGACACGTTTTGAGGCAGCTTGTACGTCAGATATCGTTGGTATTGATCATCTAACGCATTCCCTTAAAAAGGCTATTGAGTATTTTGGAAAAACAGAACATGGTCAACTTCGATTCGTTACTAAATTCCATCACATCGATCATTTACTTGATGCCAGACACAATGGAAGGACCCGTTTTCGTTTTAGTGTCAATGCCGATTACGTCATAAAGTATTTTGAGCCAGGTACCTCACCGTTGGATTATCGAATTGAAGCTGCACGTAAAGTTGCAAGCGCTGGATATCCACTTGGATTTATTGTCGCACCTATTTATATTTACGACGGTTGGAAAGAAGGTTATAAAGAGCTCTTTAAAAAACTAGACTCGGAGCTACCGGCTGAATCAAGGAACGATATAACATTTGAGTTGATTCAACATAGATATACTAAACCCGCAAAGCGTGTTATAGAAAAGAACTACCCAAAAACAAAGTTAATCATGAATGAAGATGAGCGTCGATATAAATGGGGGAGATATGGGATTGGTAAGTATATATATCAAAAAGATGAAGAACAGGAACTTCGTGAGGCATTAGAAGGCTATATAGATCACTATTTCCCTGAAGCGAAAATTGAATACTTTACTTAATTATTCATGTGGATCTTATTTATAAACATGACGACCATCATCGTGATTAAGGAGGATACAAAAGGCGCATGAATAAGTTTTCACACGCCTAATCTAAGGGCATTCAAATATAACTTTATTCTTGCCATAAATAGAACAACGATTTAAGGTAAAATTAAAACCCCAAACAACATGAATGGACGATAAACACCCATCTTTCTTACCTCTTATTTCCTATAGTCTTTTTATATAATAATATGTATCAGTTTAACGAAATAGATAGGCAAGTAGTCAGGAAAAGAAAAGGTAAAAAGAAATGCGTGTACTATTAAGAAATATCGGAAATGATTAATGGAAAAATGTCCAACCCATTAATGGATATCCCGGAATACGCCAATAACCTTTCCAAGAATTACACAATCGTTTAATATAATAGGTTCCATCGTTGGATTTTCCGGTTGAAGCCTGATATGACCATTTTCTTTATAAAAGCGTTTAACTGTTGCTTCATCATCTTCCGTCATGGCAACAATAATTTCGCCATTATCGGCATTTCTTTGTTGGCGAACTATCACTTTATCTCCATTTAGAATGCCCACGTCAATCATACTATCCCCTACAACATTCAAGACGAAAACATCATTATCATTGACCATTGTCTTTGGCACAGGGAAATACTCCTCAATATTCTCGATCGCAGTAATAGGTAGTCCAGCAGTAACTTTACCAACAACGGGGACGTGAACGACATTAGTTTCTTCCGGCGTTATACTAGCGGATGAATCATCAAGCACTTCAATAGCTCGAGGTTTTGTTGGATCTCTTCGGATCAAACCTTTTTTTTCTAAGCGAGAAAGGTGTCCGTGAACAGTAGAACTGGAAGCGAGTCCTACAGCGTCACCAATTTCTCTGACTGATGGAGGATATCCTTTAGTTTGAACTTCGTGTTTTATAAAATCAATAATATCTTGTTGTCTCTGTGATAGTTTCATAATTTCCTCCTTAATAGCAAATTTCCACTATTATTATAACATGTCGAATTAACGAACGCAAACATTCGTTCGAAAAAAACACAAACAATTGTTCTAGAGTCTATTGACACAAACGGTTGTTCGTATTAAACTATGAACGAACAAACATTCTTATTCGTGGGGTGGTTAATGATGCATTCAACAACTCAAAATGTCAAAGGGACTTCTTTCATTATTATATTTCTTTTTCTTATTCTTTTTATTTCTTTCTTTACCGCAAGGACCATTCTGGCTAATAGTCCCGATCAATATAAAACAATCACCATTAATAGAGGAGAAACGTTATGGTCAATTGCCAATACATATAAAAAAGATACTCATGGTTTTAATACGAATGAATTTATTAATTGGGTTGTGAGAGAGAATGGTATTGACAACGACCGATTGCAATCTAATCAAAAGATCATTATACCGGTATTGAAGCAGTAGCCTTGCACATCCAGCTCCTTTACGATAAGCTATTTTCAACTTAATTTAAGGAGAATACTATATGCTTGCTAAAGAAAAATTAAAACGAATTTCGGAACTAAGTAAAAAATCAAAACTTGAAGGATTGACTAAAGAGGAAAAGAAAGAGCAACAATCTCTCAGGGAAGAATATCTAAAGGCGTTCCGTAAAGGTTTTAGGGATCATCTACATACCATCAAAGTAGTAGATGAAGAAGGGACAGATGTGACGCCACTAAAATTAAAACAAAGTAAGGAACGCCGATCAAAGAATTAGAAGATTGTCACTTTTGATACAAAAAAATATTTAGAATCAATTTTCATATAAATTTGATGAAGAATTTATATAGTTTGTGTTAAACTGTATGTGTTCCTTATTTTCAGATGAAAGGATGAAATTACATTGTCTCAAACTATTAAGCAACCCGCTATTGAACAACTATCGATTGACACCATAAGAACGTTGTCAATTGATGCTATTGAAAAAGCTAACTCTGGGCACCCAGGAATGCCGCTTGGTGCAGCACCAATGGCATATACGCTATGGTCAAAAGTTATGAAGCATAGCCCTAATAACCCAAACTGGTTCAACCGTGATCGTTTTGTCTTATCAGCAGGCCACGGTTCAATGCTACTTTATAGCTTACTTCATTTATTTGGATATGGTCTTACGATTGAAGACTTAAAGAATTTCCGTCAATGGGGCAGTAAAACACCTGGACACCCTGAATATGGACATACTGCTGGCGTCGATGCAACAACTGGACCTCTTGGTCAAGGAATTGCTATGGCCGTTGGTATGGCGATGGCCGAAGCTCATTTAGGTGCAAAATATAATCGTGAAGGCTTTAACTTGGTTGATCACCATACATATGCTATTTGTGGTGATGGAGACCTTATGGAGGGGGTAGCTTCTGAAGCGGCATCTCTTGCTGGTCACCTTAAACTAGGAAAACTTGTTGTTCTCTATGATTCCAATGATATTTCTCTAGATGGAGACTTAAATATGTCCTTCTCAGAAGATGTCATGAAACGTTTCGAAGCATATGGCTGGCAAGTTATTCGTGTTGAAGAAGGAAATGACATTCAAGCAATCAAAGAAGCATTAGACAAAGCCAATGCTAAAACAGATCAACCGACATTAATAGAAGTAAAAACAGTCATTGGTTTTGGTGCTCCTACTAAAAGTGGTAAAAATACTTCTCATGGATCTCCACTTGGTGAAGAAGAAGCCTTAGCAGCCAAAAAGAACTATGGTTGGGATTATGAACCTTTCTTTGTTCCTGAAGAAGTGAAACAACATTTTGAAAAATTCAAACAAAAAGGCGCTGAATTAGAAGAAGATTGGAACAAACTATTCAATTCATTTAAAAGCGCTTTCCCTGAACTCGGTGAGGAACTTCAAAATGCGATTGATGGTAAATTACCAGATGGATATGAATCTGAATTACCTCAATATAAAGTAGGGGATAGTAAAGCCTCACGTATTACATCAAATGAAGTGCTTAATGTCCTTGCTGGTAAAATCCCGCAACTATTTGGTGGTGCTGCAGACCTTGCTTCTTCAACTAAAACCTTAATGGGACAAGATATTAACTATAGTCCAAAGAATTACGAAGGCCGTAATATTTGGTTTGGTGTAAGAGAATTCGGAATGGCAGCAGCTGTTAATGGTATGGCACTCCATGGTGGTGTTCTTCCATATTCATCTACTTTCTTTGTTTTCTCTGACTATTTGAAACCAGCTGTTAGACTTTCAGCGCTTATGGGCTTACCGCTTGTCTATGTATTTACACATGACAGTATTGCTGTTGGTGAAGATGGTCCTACACATGAACCAATTGAACAGTTAGCTGGTTTGCGTGCGATTCCTAATTTAAGTGTTATCAGGCCTGCTGACGGCAACGAAACTCGAGAAGCATGGAAACTTGCTGTAGAAAGTACAGATCATCCGACTGCTCTTGTTTTGACTCGTCAAAACTTACCAACACTTGAAGGAATGGTACAAGGAGCTACTGAAGGTGTGGCTAAAGGGGCTTATATCGTTTCTGAAGCTAAAAAAGAAGCAGAAGGTATTTTGATTGCAACAGGATCAGAGGTTTCAAAAGCTGTAGAAGCTCAACAAATTCTTGAAAAAGACAACATCTTTGTCAGAGTGGTTAGCTTACCGTCATGGGATTTATTTGATCGCCAATCGAAGGAATATAAAGATGCCATTCTTCCTCCAAACTTAACAAAACGTGTTGGTGTGGAAATGGCAGCATCACTTGGATGGCACAAATATGTTGGATTAGAAGGAGATCTAGTCACAATTGATAAATTTGGAGCTTCTGCAAATGGTGATAAAGTTCAAGAAGAATATGGCTTTACAGCAGAAAATATTGCTTCAAAAATGAAAAAACTATTTAACAAATAAATATTAAGTCATGATCTATCCGATTTGGATAGGTCTTTTTTTATACTTTTTAATCAATACTTTCCGCTATATTTTACATATTAAACCAACATCTCTTGAATGATCGTTAAATTATTTTTTAAAAAATAGACAAATATAAATTGTTTTATGCTTGCATATAAATAGATGATATTCGACAAAACTAGTGTCGGCTTGTCCCTCGTTTAGACACTCATTGCAAATGAATTATATTATAATGGTCATAAATTAGTTGTTATCGGGGGTGGGTATCTTTGAGACAATACATAATTTATTTAATTGAAGAAGAGATATCAAAGCATTATTTTGGGAAAGAACGTAAATTATATGAATTTTTTCTTGAAGCAAAGCTAGATCATCAACCAAGAATGAAACAGCTGATTCAAAAACAAATGGATTATATTGTAAGACCCATTTCGTATTCTGAGATTTCAAAAACTCTTCAACGTCATTGTCGTTGTCTTTCCCACGCAAATATGTTTACGTTAAATTGTTCGAAAGGTACAAGCTCTGCAAAAATAATGATTAAGGATAAAGAAATCAAACTTTTGTCAAAAGGACACTATGACGCCGAAGCGACATTTTTAGAAATCCTGAGACAATATGATAAACATTTTTTTGCGATTGACTATATCAGTCATCAATTTGGGTGGTTAAATCCAATCAAGGATGCTTATTATATTACTCAATAAGTTAGAGGCGCTTCATAAGCGTCTTTTTTTCTTGACCTGTAATTCAAGTTAGATGGTGCTCCGATAAAACATGGGTAAAAAGGATTGAAATTTAACTTGTTTATCATAAACATTCGGTGAAGAGGTTGTACTTTTCTATTTCTTTATAGTAAACTAATGAATGGATATTAACATAAGGAGGACAACTAACTCATGTGGTTATACTTAATAGTGGGCATTGTCGTTGGTCTTATCTTGGGCGTCATTCTCGGCTTCTTCCTTGCCCGTAAATATATGATGGATTATCTCAAAAAGAACCCACCCATTAATGAAAAAATGCTTCGTGTGATGATGTCTCAAATGGGGCAGAACCCATCGCAAAAGAAAATCAATCAAATGATGAAAGCTATTAATAATCAAATGAAATAAACGACTGG
>NZ_WNHB01000037.1 GCF_009718825.1 Terrilactibacillus tamarindi
TTATGATAAAAGATAAAAAAACGAGAGAACTTCACAAAATAAGTTCTCTCGTTTTTTTAAATAAGGTTTCTAGGTTAGATCAATGCAGGATTTGGACAGAGTAGACTCAACACCAAAGGCAAAATTGAGTTGATCAATACTACCCATTAATATAGTCATTACACACTATTTTCTATATTATGGTATTTTAACAGGACTAATTATTCGTGCATAAAGTTTTATTATACCGTATTAGATACAAAAGTAAAACTAAAATTAGAAAAATTAACTAAATTAACAAAAAAGTAAGAAAACATATTTTATTTTTTAAAAAATAGTGTTACTTTTACTAACATAGTATGTTATAATTTTTTCAACAAAGAGAGAGGAGCTACAATTAATGAATGATGTTAAATTTATGTTGGATTCTTTATGGGTCATCATTGCTGCCATCTTAGTTATCGGTATGCAGATGGGATTTGCTTTACTTGAAACAGGCTCTATACGTGCAAAAAATGCAGGTCACGTTGCAGGTAAACAAATTCTAAGTTTTGCCATTGCATCACTAGCTTTTTGGGCCTTTGGTTTTGCCATTACTTTTGGTAACGGAAATGGGTTCTTTGGAGTCCATGGATGGTTCTTAGGTAACGAAAAAGCATTTGACTCAGTTTCATGGATGAATATTCCTTTATCAATCAAGTTCTTATTCCAACTTTCTTTTGCAGCTGTATCTTTAGCAATTGCTTGGGGCGGTTTTGCAGAACGCGCAAAATTAGTGGTCTACTTTATTTTCGGTATTTTGTTTACTGTACTTATTTATCCTGTAGTAGGTCACTGGGTTTGGGGTGGCGGTTGGCTTGCCGAAATGGGTATGCAAGATTTCGCAGGTTCAACAGTTGTACACTTACAAGGCGCTATTGCTGCTTTAATTGCAACCATTTTATTAGGCCCACGTATTGGTAAATTCAATAAAGATGGTTCACCAAATACAATTGGTGGTCATAACATGGTTTACACAGTCATGGGTGGTTTTATTCTTTGGCTTGGATGGTTTGGTTTTAACGCTGGTAGTACAGGTGGAACAGCAGATGGATTCTTTGGTTATGTAGCCTTAACAACTAACTTAGCCGCTGCTGCAGGTGCAATTGCCGCCCTCCTCACAGCTATGGCAATGTCAAGAAAAGCTGACATTGGCGCAATGGTAAATGGAGTTCTCGCTGCTCTTGTAGCTATCACGGCATCTTGTGCGTTTGTTGCTCCTTGGGCTGCAGTCGTCATCGGTGCTGTTGCAGGGTCTGTAACTTATTGGACTTCCGTTTACTTCGAGAAAAAAGGTATCGACGATCCAATTTATGCTTTCTCTGTTCATGGTATTGCTGGTGTTATTGGTACACTTTCAACAGGTTTCTTTGCTACAAAGGAATTAGCCGTTGTTGGTAAACCTGGTCTATTCTACGGTGGTGGACTTCACCAACTTGGTGTTCAAGCATTAGGTATTGTTACTGCAGCCGTTTATGTAGCCATCGTATCCTTCATTGTTCTTGCTATTCTTAAAGCAACAGTTGGTCTTCGTGTGAAAGCTGAAGATGAAATGGCTGGACTTGATATTGCTGAACATGGAGCTTATGGTTACCCAGAAACATTTGAAACTGGGAAAAATCAAAACCAAAATAAAGCACTCTGATTTCTTATAAAATTTAATTAACAAAAAAACTTCACGTTAAACGTGAAGTTTTTTTTGTTAGCTAATGTAAAATCCTTTTAAATTATTTTTACAACATTTTTCTTTAATATAACCTTAATTTAAGTCGCTTTAATTGAATTAAAGATCCACACATGTAAAAATAATATAATCATTCAAATGCTGGTTTTTTGAAATAATAAAATGAGGATGTGAATATATTGCAATCAAAACTTTTTACCCCATATAAAATTAAGGATGTAACACTTAAAAACCGTATTGTTATGGCCCCTATGTGCATGTACTCAAGTGATGAAAACGGACATGTAAACGATTGGCATTTAACTCATTATACGAGCAGGGCTATTGGACAAGTTGGTTTAATTATTATTGAAGCCACAGCTGTAAATCCGAAAGGACGTATCTCCGCTTCCGATTTAGGTATATGGTCTGATGAACATATTGAAGGATTAAAAAAGTTAACCACTTTAAATCATAAATATCAAAGTAAGATAGGCATTCAACTTGCTCATGCTGGGCGAAAAGCACAACTTAAAACCCAACCATTGGCCCCTTCAGCCATCCCGTTTAATGAAGAGTATCAAACACCTCATGAACTCTCCATAGAAGAAATCAAACAGACCATTTATGATTTTAAACAGGCTGCAAGAAGAGCAAAAGAAGCGAACTTTGATGTCATCGAGATTCACGCAGCCCATGGTTATTTAATTCATGAATTTTTGTCTCCCCTGTCGAATCAGAGAAAGGATCAATATGGTGGATCAGAAGAAAATCGCTACCGTCTCTTACATGAGGTTATTGAGGGCGTAAAGGAAGAATGGTCAGGACCATTATTTGTTCGAATTTCAGCGAACGATTTCACTGAGGGTGGAAACACTCCAGATACCTATGTCCCTTATGCTGAAAAAATGAAAGCTCAAGGGGTTGATCTCATTGACGTTAGTTCCGGTGCATTAGTTCCCGCACAAATAGATGCGTTTCCTGGCTATCAAGTCCCTTATGCAGATCAAATAAAAAATGAAGCTGGCGTAGCAACAGGTGCGGTGGGTTTAATCACTCATGCTTTTCAAGCAGAAGAAATATTAAAAAATAATCGTGCTGATCTTATTTTTATCGCAAGAGAACTTTTACGTGATCCTTATTGGCCTAAGACAGCTGCAATTACTTTGGGTGAAACGATTGATACTCCGGTTCAATATGAACGGGGCTGGCGATTTAAATGATACGTCCAGCCATCAGTCGCAAGATACGTATTTAAAAATAGTTTTTTTGCTTCACCCAAAAGACGTTCATGATCTGTTTTAAGATAACGAGAACTTATATGCGTTAAAATTAAGGCGGCTACCTTCGCCGCCTTTGCTATTTGAGCGGCTTGGAACGTCGTCGAATGGTAATAATCATGTGCAAGGTTGGATAGTTTCTCTTCAAAAGTTGCTTCATGGATTAAAAGATCTACATTCTCTGACAAACTTTTTGCTGTTGAGCAATATCTTGTATCCCCTAACAAGGCAAAAGTACGTCCTTTTTTATTAGGACCAATAAAATTTGAAGTTTTTAGAATTTCTCCACTTGGTAGGACAACCTCTTTTTCGGTTTTAATGGCTTTATATATAGGGCCTGGCTTAATGCCCTTCTCTGTTAGTTTATCTACGAGTAATTCGCCAGGTTGATCCTTTTCAACAACACGAAAACCAAAACTCGTTATTCCATGCTCCAATGGCTCTATCTGGATAGAAAAGTGTTCCGTATCAACAATATGGCTGGACTCTTCAATTTCAGTAATGTGCAGAGGGTATTTAATATGTGTTGAAGATACCTTAAGTGATACATCTATAAAAGCTTTTATCCCTTTTGGTCCAATGATATTTAGAGTTTCCGTCCCTCCTTGAAATGATCGACTACCTAATAATCCAGGAAGTCCATAGATGTGGTCACCATGGAGATGAGATATAAAGATTCTATTTATTTTTGACAGCTTAATAGGTGATGAAAGGATTTGGTGCTGTGTCGCTTCTCCGCAATCGAATAGCCAAGTGTGGCCTTTATACTCTGGAAAGGACACAGCTATGGCTGAAACATTCCGCTCCTTTGCAGGAATTCCTGCTCCAGTGCCCAAAAAAGTAAAATTCATATTTCTCTCTCACACTTTCTTTAGTGTTTTACATACTAGTTAATCTGAATTTTTTATTAATTCATTCATTCGTCCTTTTGTTTAATTTATCGCCATAACGGGCAGTAAGACCCCCACCTCAAGATTCTGACTAGTCAAAGAAGATAGGTGGGGGGTCAACTGCCCGTAAAGGTCCGATTGGTTCAGCTAACCATCAGTGGGGATGAAGAAAATCCCCACTAATGGAAGCTTCACTTTATTTATTCATTATTTATCTTTTTTCCATTTTTAATCATACTTGAAGCTATTTTTAAGGCATTATTTCCATATTTGTTTGTTACAGTGTTTATCAAATCAACAACAGGTTCTTTTTTCAGCTCATCTTGATAGGTAAAAAGATCTAACTGGGTTGTAGAGTCCGCAAGAGCCTCAAAAGAAGTTAATGTTATACCAAGTAGACGTACTGGACGATCATCCCAGTGGCGATGAAAAAGTTCCATGGCTTGAAAAAGGATATCTTGTTTGGTTATAAGTGGTGTTTTTAATGTCTTATTTCGTGTGACATTCTTCCAATCAAAATAACGAATAACTATGCTTATTTGGTAGCTAGCAATATGCTCTCTTTTTAGCCTAAAGGCTATTTTTTCAGATTGCTTTGAAAAAACCTCTTTAACGATAGTCAAATCAATTGTATCAACCGGTAAAGTTGTGGAATGACCAATACTTTTGTATCGATCCTCAGATTCAGGATCGACGGGTCTGTCATCCCATCCATTCGCATGATTGAATAACGAAATACCTGGCTGCCCTAACTGTTCAGAAATACGTAACCGATCAATTTTAGCTAAATCACCTATGGTATGAATGTTCATTTTCTTTAGTTTTTCCTCTGTTTTCGAACCAACCCCATGCATATCTCCAATTGGGAGATTCCATAACGTTCTAGGTAAATCCCTTTTACGAAGAATCGTTAATCCCATCGGTTTTTGCATATCAGATGCCATTTTGGCTAAAAATTTGTTTGGGGCAATTCCAATGCTGCAAGGCAGTTTTAAAGATTTATATAAATATCGTTGAATCCGTTTAGCTAAATGTACCGGGTGTATATCTGATACTAAAGAAGACACATCCATATATCCTTCATCGACCGATACCTTCTCGACTAATGGTGTCATACGTCTCAGAATATCAAAGATTTGTTTCGATGTCTCTCGGTATAAAGTCATATTAGGATGTTTTACAATAAGTTGCGGACAAAGCTGTCGTGCTTTCCAAATAGGCATGGTTGTTTTAACACCTTTTGCTCGTGCTTCATAACTACTTGTGACTATAATCCCTCGCCGATCTTCTACACGTCCAGCTATGGCTAAAGGTTGGCCAGATAGTTCTGGATGATGAGCAATTTCGACTGATGCGTAAAAACAATTCATGTCAATATGAAAAATGACCCGATGTCCACTTGCCATAGTAATACCCCCAACATATACTAGTGTTTATTGTAGAACATTTATTCTTATTTATCAAATAAGAGGTTGTTCAAAAAGCCACCAAATGATTAGCTGCGAATCTCCGACGCTATCCAAGAGGATCTTCAACTAAAATCGCTTACGTCCTGTGGCTGGCGCCTAAAGCCACCACATCCTGTGGAAGGCCGGTTCTCAAGAACTCAGGAACTATGCCGCTCTTATCTTCTTGCTTCTAATTTAAACACTCACTTTTAATAATATTTATCTTTTGAGCTATACTTTTGATAGAACATTCAGTTAAAATAGAAGATAGATTATATTACTCAATTTTATAACAAAAGGAGGATATAGGCTTGAGTGATTTTTTAAATCAATTTACATTTGTATTTCTGCTGTTTCCTTTTTTAAGCCTTGTTATTGGTATTGTTTCTTATCTTTATTTTCGAAAATTTTTTATAGCCCCAATGGTTATCGTTTTTCTTAGTTTTATCCTCTCTTTGACCATCTATGATATGAGTTTTCTAATTCTAGCAACTCTTTATACATTACTTTCCATTGCCGCTGCTTTGTTAACAAAATTTGGTTTATATTGTGCTAGAGATTGATTCAAAAGCCCATAAAGCCTTGAAAGACATGTGATATTAAATAAATACTTATTTTTTTAATCCAATCAAAGTATAGAAATAACCCCATCATAAACATGAAATAGCCAGAAACAGTTCTTAATACATGGCTTAATCGGTAAAACACAGACATTTTCCCTATCCAAAAAGAAAACAGAAAAAAGGGTAATGAAAATCCAACAACATAAAAAATCATATACCATAAAAATTGGTCAGGGTTTGAATAACCAAGAAGGAGAATGGCTGCTAATATCGGACCAGTACACGGAGTCCACGCAGCTGCAAAAGTCATACCCATTAAGATTGATCCTAGATAACCAACCGGTCGAATGTTAAATACGATGCGTCTTTCCCGCGTGAGGAAAGAAGGACGTATAATCCCGATGAGAAACAAACCTAAAAGAATTAGAACCAAAGCACCTACCTTCCGAAGGATATCACGAATAGACAAGAGATAATGGGACAAATACGTACCAGACATACCGAGCACGATAAAAACAAAAGCAAAGCCAAGCATAAACAAGACCATGTGAAGTAAAGCCTGCTTGCGGAGGTTAGGAGGTAAGTGCTTTGTTTCTTGCTCTTGTAACGTTACGCCAGTTAGATAGGATATAAAACCAGGGTACAAGGGTAGGGTACAAGGTGATAAAAAAGATAACATTCCTGCACCGAAAGCCAAAATGATATTAAGATCCATAAGCTTGTCCTCTCTTATCATAATCATTCTATTTAAATAGATATGACGATAAAAGCGATATTATGGTTTTTAATTGGAGTTGGGAAAAAAACAGAAAAAGGATCCCATAATAGAGACCCTTTTTCTATATTATTTATTGGCTACTTCTTGAATAATAGCTAAAACTAATTCCCCTGTTTTTACAAGTTCCGTAATCGGCATTTTTTCATTCGTGGTATGAATATTTTCATAACCAACAGCAAGATTCACTGTAGGTATGCCATGGCCTGCAAGGACATTAGCATCACTTCCTCCTCCACTTTTTAAACATTTTGGAGTTCGTCCAATGGAAGAAATGGCGTTCTTAGCAACTTTTACGACATGATCTTCTTCATTAAAATGAAAACCTGTATACATATATTTGATGTCTACTTCTGCTTTACCACCCATTTGCTCTGCTGTTTCCTCAAATGCCTTTTTCATTTTCTGTAATTGAATGTCCAATTTCTTTGGATCAAGTGAACGGGCTTCAGCTAGAATTTCAACGAAATCACACACAATATTCGTTTGTCTGCCTCCTTGGAAATGTCCAATATTGGCTGTTGTCTCTTCATCAATACGACCTAACGGCATCTTAGAAATGGATTTTGCTGCTACGATTATGGCCGATACCCCTTTTTCAGGAGCTATACCTGCATGGGCTGTCTTTCCGTAGACTTTAACAAAAAGCTTTGCTTGAGATGGTGCGACAGTGATAATATCACCCACGGGTCCATCGCTATCTAATGCATAACCGTATTTTGCTTTGAGATGCGACACATCCAAGGCTTTAGAACCAACTAGCCCTGATTCTTCACCGATCGTTATCACAAATTGCAGGGTTCCGTGCGGTGTATTGGTTTCTTTTAAAACACGAATAGCCTCAAAAATCGCCGCAAGTCCCGTTTTATCATCTGATCCAAGAATGGTTGTTCCATCAGACACAATATATCCATCCTTTATTGAAGGCTTTATGCCCTTGCCTGGAACAACTGTATCCATATGAGATGTAAAATAAATGACGTCTGCATCGACATTACCCTTAAGGGTACATATCAGATTATTTGCACCGTGTCCCGTTTTCTCCTTAGCATCATCTTCTTCTACTGATAATCCTAAAGACTCAAACTTTGCCTTTAACACTTCAGCTATTTTTTCTTCATGTCCAGTTTCTGAATCTACTTTTACCAATTCAAAAAATTCTTTGACCATACGTTCTTGATTGATCATTTGATATCACCTTTCAATATGACAGAATATGTATCACTCTTTCATCTTATCATAATCTTTCAATTTAATTCATTCACGACATCTCTTACCGTGAATGGTTTAGAGTAGGTCATTTGCATTCGAATGTTTATTAGTGCGTGTTCAAAAAGGTGACAAATTAGAAGCAAGAAGGTCAAGGCGGCGCCGTTTTGAGGACCGGAATGTAGGTTTTTACTACATGAGGACCGGCATTCCACAGGATGTGGTGGCTTCAGGCGCCAGCCACAGGACGTGAGCGGCTCTAGTTGAAGATCCTCTTGGATAGCGTCGGAGATTCGCAGCTTATCATTTGGTGACTTTTTGAAGTACCTCTATTAGATATTCTTTCAAACTTGATATACTTTTGTTACGATAGAAAATAGGAAGTCCGACATTAATAATTGATGAACAATTACCTAGGAGGTTTTGATATGTCAAATAAATTCATGAAAATGGTCATTTATATCGTCATTGGTGTTTTAATTTTAACCTTGTTCTCAAGTGCCATTGCTACAGTATTTCAATAAAACCGTCTAGTTTTTATTTAGCCGGTTTTTGTTTTTATAGAACTAAAAATATCGCACCAAGTGTTGGTACTAAAACCATGGCTATTTTTAAGTAAATCTCAGGCACGCGTTTCGTAAATTTTGCTCCTATGTAAGAGCCCACCATCGTCCCGATTACAACAGCAATCAGCAGTTTAATATCTAAATATCCTAACCGATAATTATTCTCTCCTCCAGCTAGGGCGATTGGAATAATGACAAGCATCGTGGTTCCTGCGGATTTTTGGACAGACAACCCAAATAAAATCATTAAACCAATTTGAATGAATGGCGTAGAGCCTATCCCAAATAGACCAGATAAAACACCCGTCACAAAACCAACAGTGATCGCCGCAAACCAAAAGCGTAATCCTATGGGGACTTTATCTTCCTGTATTGTATCCTTTTTACGAGAAATTAAAATCATTCGCCCCCAAAGTATGACGGCCGATAGTAATAATATACCTGCTGTCATCCATCTTAAAATATGTGAATCAATTTGAGCTGAAAATCCAGAACTGATCCAAGCTCCAACAGCACCAATTAATCCTACTGGAATTCCTACTTTTAATATTGTATTGCCTTCTCGGTAATGGCTAATGGCACCAGAAACGGATGAAAAAAACATGGCCGATAAAGCTGTGCCAAGAGCCGTATGAATAGAAAATCCAAAGATAGTGGTTAAAATTGAAATAATGAAACCTGAACCACCTGCCCCAACAAATCCAAGACACACACCAACTGCAAGCATGGTTAATGCAACAATAACCATACACATCACCTCTTTACTTACCACAAAGCTGATAATCATAATATGTTACATTAATAATTATCTCATATAATGATTCGTATGGCATATAATCATTGTGACAACATTTTTATTCTGTTAGCAAAGATATGATAATTTGCTAGGAAATTTAATATGAAAAAACACTTTCATTAAGATTAGAAAGTGTTTTCATCTTTATTTAAGAATTGTGGTCTTATAACTTCCTAGAAAATCAACCTTATGTCCAAATGTCTCTAAAATAATTTTTACTTTCTGTGCTCGTTCCTCATCGTAACCCATTTCTGCCTCAATAAAAAAGCGATAGGTCCCCAACTTTTTCCTTGTAGGTTTCGATTCGATCCATGTTAAATTGATACCTAATCCTGAAAAAACATTGAGAATTGATGAAAGCATCCCCACGTATTCTGTGGATGGTGTGACAAGAATCATCGTTTTATCTTGAATCTTTTTAATTCGGTGATTTTTACTTAAAACGATAAAACGCGTATGGTTATGTTCACTATCTTGAATATCTTTTTCAATGATTTGAAGTCCATATAAACCGGCTACCCATTCTGATGCAATCGCTGCCCTACTTTTATTTCCTTGTTCCATAATTACCTTCGCCGCATTTGCTGTGCTATCAACATGTTGACTTAAAAATTCATGACGTCTAATATAATTTCGACATTGATCTAATGCAGGTGTAATAGAGATGACCTCGGTAATATCACTAATCTCCGAACCTTTCAAACCAATCAGATTCAAAGATACAGGAAAAATGACATCTGCATTGATTGATAAATTGAACATCATTAAACCATCAATACTCATGTCAATCGTTCCTGCTATTGAATTTTCAATTGGCACGATACATTTATCAACATCATCTATACTGACAGCTTCTATCGCTTCATATATTGATTTTTTCGGAAATAATTCTGTATTTTTTGGAAAAAAGCGGGTTGCCGCTTCTTCTGAAAATGTTCCCCTTGGGCCAAGATAAGCAACTTTCATAATAAATCTCCTTCGTGACTTTTCCTTGTGTTACTTTATTTAAGCATTTTTTAACGTAAATTCATAGACCTATTAGTATAAATATTTCTATTAATTGATTATTTCTAGCTTCTTGATAGATAAAAAAATATGTAAAAAAAGACTGACTTCAAAAGCATTATACTTTTGAAGTCAGCCTTTTTAACTCTGTTTACTTACAATACTCATCAAATAACGATTCAATTTTATAAGCAACTTGGCTAGGATCATGACCTTCAATCTCATAACGCTCAATCATTTTTAAAATCTTGCCATCCTTTAATAAAGCAAAAGATGGTGAAGAAGGTGGATATCCAGTAAAGTATTCACGAGCTCTTTCCGTTGCTTCCTTGTCTTGTCCTGCAAATACCGTAACAAATTGATCTGGTTTCGTTGCAACATTCACTGCATAGGCAGCTGCTGGACGGGCAATTCCTCCTGCACAACCACATACAGAGTTAATCATAACAAAGGTTGTTCCATCTTTCGTTAAGGCTTTATCAACCTCTTCAGGAGTCTTTAATTCTGTATATCCAGCTTCAACAATTTCATTGCGAGACGTTTGAACAACATCATTCATATAGAAATCAAAATTCATACTCGTTAAGACACTTCCTTTCTATTTCTCTTATCGACCATTTGTATCTTCTTATGGTTTAATTCTATTTTAACGAAGATCTTCCTAAAATCAACTATTCGGTTTTATTTTTGGTAAATGGTATTGAGATTGAGCCTCTTTCTGATTTATTGAGTCTCTTTCT
>NZ_WNHB01000038.1 GCF_009718825.1 Terrilactibacillus tamarindi
AAATGTTTGATTATGAGTATCTAGGTCTTTGTATATGGACCTAATGTCATTTTGTTAATTAACTCTTGAAACTAGGATTATTCATCAGCCTGGGCTTTGATCATTAATACGCACATATCATCTGGTTGATTGACTTGTTGTTCTTTGGTGAGTAATGTATCCATAAGTGAACAAGTATGATCCCATTTTTTATTCATTAAAGTACGAATACGCTCTTCTGATTCTACTTCACATGGACTCATCGCCTCAAGTACGCCATCTGTGTATAAAATAATTTGAACATCCTGTTTAAATTCGATAATCGATTTTTTTACTTCAATTTCATTAAGAAATCCAACTGCACAACTGCCATGATTTAAAGACACGAGTTCCTTCTCATCGACAAGAACATATCCATGAGGATGGCCAGCGTTCACGTATTCAATCGTTTTACTTTGAGTATCAATCACTAAATAAATAGCGGTGAAGTAATAATGGATCGATTCATTTCCATTTTGTAAGAGTGCCATGTAGCGATTTAATTCTTTAATGACTTGTTCTGGTTCTGAGATTTGTTTCACAGCTTCTCGTAAGACAGATGAGATAAACATACACACAAGGGAAGCGGAGATACCATGTCCCATCATATCTAGTAGGATAATGGCATATTGATGATCGTTTATTTTATGCCAATAATACATGTCACCTGCTAAATTAAAAGAAGGTAAGTAAGATACATCAATTTGAATATGTTTTTCTTTAAGTGGCGTGCTTAATAAGCTTCGTTGAACATGTGTCGCTAGATCTAATTCATATTGTATTTTCTTTTCATGATGGGTATGCCAATCTAGTTCTGCCTTCAAACGCAAGGCAACTCGAATTCTGGCTAATAATTCGATTTTATTTATTGGTTTTGTTATGTAATCCACGCCGCCTATATCTAATGCTTCCGCTAGCTTCGTCTTATCTTCAAGTGCCGTAACAAAGATAATTTGAATGTCCTTAAATTTTTCATTTTCCTTAATTCTCCTGCAGGCCTCAATGCCATCTATGTCTGGCATCATAACATCTAATAAAATTAAATCTACAGGTACATAGTTCAATTTTTGGTTTTCTAGTTGCAAATAATCAAATAGTTCTGAAGCTGATTTTAAAGATACACAGTCGTCATAACCAGCATTATTTAATATTTTTTCCATAACATATAGATTAACGGCGTTGTCATCTACAAGAAGAATAGTCATAATTTTTGTCTCCTTAATCTGTCTAATATCGATGTTTGCAAGTCTATTATTTGTGCTAATATTTATGATCAGGTTAATAAGATGAGACTATTCATCTAAATATACACCTTACAGTCCTATTATACAAAAAAATTGAATAAATGTAGATTGGTATTTTGATAGATACAAAACAGTCGAATTGTGTGACTAATTCTGATTTATGGTACCCTCCTTAAAGATAATGAAAGCCTTAGTCACGGCCTAAACTTTCCTGTCTTAGCCAAAAAGGCTCTCAATCGGTATGTTGTATATTATAATAAGAAAGATAGGACAAGCAATCATATACGAGGTGGAAATGATTATGAAATTAATCTCTTGGAATGTAAATGGATTACGTGCGCTTATGGCTAAAGGGGAATTTTTAGGATTTATAGAAAGATTAAATCCGGATATCTTTTGCTTACAGGAAATAAAACTACAGGATGGACAGTTGGATCCTTTTCTCACTCACTACAAAAGTTATTGGCATTATGCAGTAAAAAAAGGGTACTCTGAAACAGTTATTTTCACTAAGAAAGAACCTCTCACAATAGCCTATGGTTTAGGGATAGAAGAACATGATCAAGAAGGAAGATTGATTACGCTAGAATTTGAAGATTTTTATATTTTAACCGTTTATACACCAAATTCAAAAAGGGGTCTTGAGCGGCTTGATTATCGTATGAAATGGGAAGACGCTTTTTTATCTTATATAACGGATCTTGATAAGAAGAAACCGGTTATTGTTTGCGGTGATTTCAATGTCGCACATCAAGAGATTGATATAAAAAATCCGAAAGCCAATCGAAATAATGCTGGTTTCTCAGATCAAGAAAGAGAAAAATTCAGCCAATTATTAAATGCTGGCTTTGTTGATACATATCGATATTTGCACCCAGATCAAGAGGGGGCTTATACTTGGTGGTCTTATATCATGAAAGCAAGAGCTAAAAACATTGGATGGCGCTTGGATTACTTTTTGATTTCAGAAAGAATAAAAGAAAAGATGATCAACGCCTCTATTTTGAGTGACGTGATGGGATCTGATCACTGTCCAATTGAATTGGAAATTGATATTTAATCATGAGAACCGAAAAAAGCCTCAAAGGATGATGGCTTTCTTAATTAGAAGCTTACGAAAAGAGGATTACGGGCCATAAAAATTAAATGACTGGAAAATGAAAAGTTATATGTTTTTGAGTATTGACTTGTTTTGAGTATGAGAGGGGTAAAGAAAATCCCTTTGTTGTTGATAAAAGTTTTATCTTCAAAAAGGGATTTATGATAGGACTTAATAAGTTATTTTGCTGTTACAACTGTACCTACATTTATTTGAGACATTTTTTCAAAAGCATGTGCAGCTCTCAATACGGTTTCTTCTTCGCCATGTCGTCCGATGAGCATCATTCCTACTGGTAGTCCGTCAATCATCCCACAAGGAACATTCATCGCTGGATGACCAGTTAGATCGAAGACAGATGTATTTGGAATCATTTCAAGTGAACGTGCAACGTATTCATCGAGATCTATGTCACCAGTTGGGAGTTTTGTCGCTTTAATAGGGAGGGTTGGCATCACGAGTACATCATATTCTTTGAATGCCGCGTCATAGCTTTGAGTTAGTTGTCTAGTGAGATTTTGTGCTTTAGCGTAATATCTGCCGTTATACGTATCTTGCATGTACTGACCTGCAAGAATAACCAGTTTTGTAGTTAGAGAGAGGTCATCCGCACGAGTTTGTAAACCTTTTGAATAAACATCAATTAATTGGGTTTGATAATAACCCTTCCAATTAAGGCCATGGCTATTTTCACGAACCATTTGGACGGTAGCTCCTTCGCTTCCTAGGACATTCCAAATATGAACGCCGTCTCGATGCATTGGAATAGATACGGATTTTACTAGTGCACCATATTCTGAAAATGATTCTGCAGCCTTTCTTACCATGGCATCCACTTCAGGTTCAGATAATCCTTCCCATCCAAAACCTTCTTCGACAATTCCAATATTTAATCCGTTTGTTTCTCCAGTTAAGAATTCTGAATAAGGTTTCGATGGTAAACCTTTTTGTCGTGGATCAAGACCATCTGGTCCTGCGATCACTTCAAGTAATAAGGCAACGTCTTCAACGGTTCTAGCCATTGGTCCAGCATGATCAATGGTTAATTCGATTGGGAAGATGCCTGTATAAGGAACAAGGCCCCAGGTGGGTTTCAATCCATAGATACCACAGAAGGAACTTGGTATACGTATAGAGCCGGCTTGGTCGCAGCCTATGGCCATATCCACGGCACCTGATGCAACGAGTGCTGCACTACCGCTTGATGACCCACCAGCAGAATATGCAGGGTTATGAGGATTAAGAACTGCTCCTGTATCAGATGTAAAACTACTTCCAGCTAAACATAAACTTTCACATACGGCTTTTCCTTTAATTTCACCTGCCTCATCAAGTATCCGAGTCACGATGGTGGCGTCAATTTGTGGAACAAATCCTTCGAGTACTTTTGTCCCATTCATCATAGGTACACCAGCTAAGCTAATATTGTCTTTTAACGCAATCGTTTTACCAGCTAGTTTACCTGTCTTCGCATGATCAACCTCTGTTTTCCAATACCAGGCATTCAATGGGTTTTCTTCTTCGGTAGGGCGGAATCCTGGTGTACGTGCATATTTAACAGGAAGTTCGGGTTCGATCATTTGATCCACCCGTTCATAGGATTTTAAAATACCACTGTTGATCAAGTCCTTAAAACCTGTGAGTTCATCTTCATCCATTGTTAAATGATACTGAGAACTTACTTTTTTCAAAGATTCAAGATCTACTTTTTTCAATACGATCCCTCCATGAATTTTGTTTTGTATGTAAAATTCATTGGTGTTTAATAAAAATCATACACCTAATTTTTTTGTGTGTAAATGAAATTGAATGAAAAATGTAATAAATAATAAAGATTCTGATATTAGTCTAAGACAATCATTTAAGTTAATGAAAAAGGTTTAGGAAAAACGATGAACTAAGTCATACATAAATTATTAGATAATAAAGAAGGCTGGGTATTTATGTTAACCTGCTTAAAAGGTTACTTGGGATTTGGAGTTAATCATTTGAGAGGTGGGCTAGTTAAAGAATAATATCTATTAATGGTTAGTAGAAACTGAAAAAGATAAATCACGGAGAAGTTGCCTTTATGCGGAATGATATGATTCTTTTTTGAGAAGAGATTTTAAACCGCCTGTTAAAAGGCGGTCGTGACTTCTTTTTAGTTGACGTTCATTTAACACTAACCAAATGGTTTATTGCCGGATAAATCTTTTTAAAATGTTCATAGCTTTTTTCGTACTTAGAATGAGCGACTGGGTTTGGATGATAAGTTATACTTTTCCTCGTACTTAATATATTTTCAGCGAATGCTTCATATGAGCTTTCCCATCCCAATTTAATAAAAGGACTTGCAGCAGCACCAAGAGCGGGGAGGTATTGGGCATTTTCAGGTACCTTAATCATGATTCCGCAAACATCCGCCATAATCTGGCACCATGTTGCACTCTTTGTTCCGCCACCAATCATATAAAAGGTTTGTGAATGAAGATGGTTGGTCGTTTTTAAATCAATCAATTGTCTGAAAGAAAAGCAAAGACCTTCTAGAACAGCTCTACACATATGTTTGGTCGTTGTATTGTTCGTTATCCCAATAAATGCTCCTCTAGCATGAGGATCTGGGATAGGACTACGTTGCCCATTTAGATAAGGTAAGAAAAGGAGACCATCAGCTGCTGGTTCTGTTTGTCCGATTTGTTTTTCAAACAAATGATAATCACCTTGACTAAATTGTTGGACGGCCCAACTGTGAACATTACCCGAATTTGAAGAAGAGGCTATATCTATAAATAACGCTTCTTTGAAATATTTAAGTTGAAAATGGCCAGGTGTATAACCGTAATAATGGGAAGTTGCTGAGGCGACCCAACCAGTGGTTCCGAGGTAAATGTATTGATCGTGTTCTTGGATAACCCCTGCTCCTAGTGATGTTGAACCTGCATCCCCAAACCCACAAAAAATGAGAGTTCCTTCAGCAAAACCGGTTAATACTGACTCTGTCTGAGAAATCCTTCCTACAATTTCATGACTTTGTCTTATATTTGGTAGTTTACTTGAGTCTAAGTCACAGGCTTTTAAAACAGAATTTATCCAATGACTTTCCGTTAAACTCATCAATGAGAGGGTAGATGCATTGGTTGGATCAACGACTTTCTGGCCGGTTAAACGAAAGATGAGATAATCTTTTGGTCCAAAAAGGAGCGTTTTAGTCTGATTTTCGATGTCAGGCTCATGTTCTTTAAGCCATAACCATTTGGCTAAAGGGGACGTACTATCAAATGGGTTTCCTGTCAAAGTCGTGATATCTGGAAATTTATCCTTAATGAGATCAGCCTGTGTAGTTGCGCGGTTATCACTATAAAGGATCGCGTTTTTTAGAGGAGTTCCGTCATCATCTAAAGTAATTAAGTCTTGCATATGACCACTAAAAGTTATAGCGACGATTTGTTTTGGATCAATACCATTAACAAACCAGTTCTTTGTGATGGTTATAAAGGCATCCCACCATTCTTGAGGATCTTGTTCTGCCGATTGATCTTTTAAAGATGTATGTAGATCTACATCGTGAAGATTTGAGATGATTCCTGATTGATTAATTAACAGCCCTTTCATGACTGACGAACCAATGTCAAAGGTTGCAACATATTGAGTAAGCATCTTGTTCCCCCATCTTTTTAGTGAAATTTTACTGGAGTCTAACAGATTAGACAAGTCTTAAGAGAAAATAAAGTGAAACTTCCATAAGTGGGGGTCTTCTTCATCACCCACTGATGGTTAGCTGAACCAATTGGACCTTTATGGGCAGTTGCCCCCACCTCAGATTCTTGAGATGGGGGTCTTACTTGCTGTTAAGGCGGGATAAAACAGGTAGAATATCAAAATAACATTATGTAAACAAAATAATCTTTAAAATAATAAAAAAGGAGAATCATTTGTAGATGTATAGAATTTCCTAGTAAAATAGCTATAATAGTTAGTTGTTAACAAGAAAGGAAATATGTATATGAAACCAAATATAAAAGACATAGCGAGACATGCGGGTGTATCTCCTACAACTGTATCAAGAGTTCTAAATAATAGAGGATATCTGAGTCAAAAGACGAAAGACAAGGTTCACCAGGCCATGAAAGATTTGAATTATTTCCCAAATGAACTGGCCCGCTCACTTTTTAAACAAAAGACCAACTTAATTGGACTTATTTTTCCTACAACCAGCAATCCTTTTTTTGGGGAGCTAATCTTTCATATAGAGAATAGTTTCTCCTCTAAAGGATATAAAGTTTTATTATGCAATAGTTTAAATCGGGTAGATAAAGAAATGGCGTATCTGGACATGCTTCAGAGAAATCAAGTGGATGGGATCGTCGTAGGGGCTCATAATAGGCATATACGTCAGTATGAAAGTATGCATCTCCCTGTTGTCGCTATTGATCGAAATCTATCAGACTCAATCCCTGTTGTTTCGTCAGACAACTACTTAGGAGGAAAAATAGCGACGGAACATCTTTTGAACAAGGGGTGCCAAAAAATTATACATATTAATGGACCACATGAGTTAGAAACACCCGCTAATAAACGTAGAGAAGCTTATGAAGAGGTCATGATGAAAGAAGATAGGTCACCGATTACGTATGAATTACGTGAGAGTTTAAATAAAAATTACACGAAAACGGTGATAAACCAACTATTTGATGAACATCCTGATGTTGATGGGATTTTCGCAAGTGATGATCTTATTGCCGCGGCGGTCATCTCTGAAGCTAAGAAACGAGGGATGAACATCCCAAAAGAATTAAAAATCATCGGGTATGATGGCACCGAATCCGTGAAAACCTGTTTACCGGAATTAACGACGATTCAACAACCGATACAAGCTATTGCACAATCAGCCGTAAATGTTCTTATTCAACAGATGGGTGGTGAAAAGTCAATAGAAAATATTGTTCTTCCGATTCAACTTATTAAAGGTTTCACGACATAATAGACATGCACAGGTTTAAACAACTGAACTTACAGTTGTTTAAAATATCATGTCAACGGGTTGACACACCAAAAAGATTAACATAAAATAGACATGGAAACGCTTACTTTTTATATCTTTTTGGATTTAGTAAAACTTATGTAGAAAAGGATCAAAAAGGTCATGAATACAGTACAACATGGATTTAAACTCGTCGTCAATCATGATGAATTCAATTAATTAGGGGGGCTTTATATTATGACAACCATCAATTTAAAAAAAGCTGATGCATTTATTAAAGAAGCCAAAAAAAACGTTCATCCTCGTTATCGCTTAGGCTATCACATCATGGCTCCAGCTAATTGGATCAATGACCCAAACGGTTTAGTACAATATAAAGGCGAGTATCATGTTTTTTTTCAACATCATCCATATGATGAAAATTGGGGGCCTATGCATTGGGGTCATGTAAAAAGTAAGGATCTCATTCACTGGGAGCATTGCCCAATTGCATTAGCACCAGGAGATGCCTGTGACAAAGATGGGTGTTTCTCAGGAAGTGCAGTTGTAGACGGTGAAGAATTAGTTCTTATTTATACGGGGCATCACCTTATTGATAAAGAGAAGGATACGTTCTTCCAAAATCAAAATATCGCAATCAGTCAAGATGGACTTCATTTTACAAAATATGAACAAAATCCAGTGATAGCTAAGCCACCGCATGGAAGTACACAACACTTTCGTGATCCTAAAGTTTGGAAACATAACAATGATTGGTATATGATCACTGGTCACCAAACTGAAGATGGTATTGGACAGGTCATTCTTTTCAAATCTCAAAATTTAAGAGATTGGACCTACCATGGCGTTCTTGAACAAAGTGATGATAAACATGGTTATATGTGGGAGTGTCCGGACTTTTTTGAACTGGATGGTCGATATGTTCTGATGTTTTCTCCTCAAGGGATGGAGCCGTCAGGTGATCTATATCAAAATCTATTCCAGACGGGCTATTTTGTTGGTCAATATGATTATGAAACGAATGCCTTTAAACACGGAGATTTCACGGAACTTGATCATGGTCATGATTTTTATGCTGTCCAAACTTTTAAAGATGATCAAGGTAGACGCATTGCCATCGGTTGGATGGATATGTGGGAATCAAACATGCCTACTAAAGAAGATGGTTGGGCGGGTGCTTTAACTTTACCTAGAGAGCTTCATGTCAGTAAAGAGGAACAGATTCTCATGACACCCGTGGAAGAACTTAAGCAGTTAAGGAAAAAAGAACATACATTATTAGTGGATAAACTTATAGAAGAACCTTTATCATTCGATGTAACAGATGATTTACTAGAAATAGAGGTTGCATTCGATTTAGAGGCAACCACAGCGGGTTCTTTCGGTTTGAAAGTACGATGTGGTCAAACAGAGGAAACGGTGATTTCTTATGATGTTAATGAAAATAAGTTAAGCCTCGACCGAAGTAAAAGTGGAAAAGGAGTTAGCGGTGTTCGCCGAGTTAAGTTGCCAGAAAAGAATCATTTAAGCCTCCGTATCTATTTGGATCGTTCTTCGATAGAGGTCTTTGCTAATGAAGGTATCGCGACACTGACGAGTCGGATTTATCCTGTTGAACAAAACCAAGGTCTTTCGTTATTCCAGTCAGATGGCAAAGTTAAAGTAACACATCTAAAAGCATGGGAATTAGAAGATATTTGGAAAAACTAATGTAAGTAGAACAAAACACCATTAAGCCTGATGGTGTTTTGTTTTTT
>NZ_WNHB01000039.1 GCF_009718825.1 Terrilactibacillus tamarindi
AACTTAGAGCGATTTTTTTTATGCCATCACGTTTAAAAATTGTCCTGTTTTTTACGTAAAATCACAAAAAATGTCGAGATGTTATTTTTTTTGTTTTATTCATCGGATATACTAACAAAGTACATTCTAAATATAAATATCTTTGGGGGTATTATCTTGGGACAACGCATGATTCAAGTAGACGAACGACCATCGTTATTGAAGAGTCTTCCACTTAGTCTTCAACATTTATTTGCGATGTTTGGTTCAACAGTACTCGTTCCGATTCTCTTTCATATTGATCCTGGTACAATTTTATTAATGAATGGGATCGGCACACTTATTTATTTATTCATTAGTAAAGGGCGAATTCCAGCTTATCTTGGTTCCAGTTTTGCTTTTATTTCACCCGTTACTGTTGTCTTAGCGCGATATAGTTATCATGATGCTCTTGGTGGCTTTATTGTAGTCGGACTCATTTTTATTATTGTCTCTCTCATTATTAAAGCGGTTGGAACTAGGTGGATCGATGTCGTTTTTCCGCCAGCGGCTATGGGATCCATTGTGGCTGTTATTGGGCTTGAACTTGTTCCCGTCGCAGCAGGAATGGCTGGTTTTATTAATAATACGGGGGCAAAGAATTGGGCGATTGATCCAAAGACAGTCACGGTTTCAATTTTAACGATTATCATTACCGTTCTTGGTTGGGTACTCTTTCGGGGCTTCCTTAAAATTATTCCTATTTTGATCGGTATTGTGGCAGGATATATTATCGCCGCAAGTATGAATATGATTGATTTTACGACATTGGAAAAAGCACCTTGGTTCTCAGTTCCACATTTCTATGCCCCGTCGTTCCATCTTTCAAGTATTATTATCATTGTTCCCGCAGCGCTCGTAGTTATTGCAGAACATATTGGCCACCTTGTTGTAACCGGGAAGATCGTAGGAAAAGATTTAGTGAAAGACCCCGGTCTTGATCGATCCATGCTAGGAAACGGCGTTTCGACTGTCATTTCTGGTTTCGTTGGATCTACACCGAATACGACATATGGCGAAAATATCGGCGTTTTGGCCATTACGAGGGTTTTCTCAACATGGGTGATTGGTGGTGCGGCGATCTTAGCCATCCTCCTTTCATTTGTGGGAAAACTTTCAGCCTTAATTTCACTTATTCCATCACCCGTTATGGGAGGGATTTCGATTCTTCTCTTTGGTGTTATCGCGGCATCAGGTCTCCGTATTCTTGTTGAAGCCAACGTTGATTTTGCGAAATCGCAAAATATTATCTTAGCGTCAGTGATATTAGGAATTGGGATAAGTGGAGCAGCCTTGAATTTTCATATTGGACAAGCATTAATTTCTTTAAAAGGAATGGGACTTGCAACGGTTGTGGCTATTATCCTTAGTTTGTTCTTTAAATTAATTAATGTACTTAGAATTTCAAATGACTTGGATGAGGATTAATCTTAATAAAACTTGGCGTTCACCCTTAGGTGGCGCCTTTTTTAGTGTAAATAAAAGGCTTGATTTCACTTAATGAGAAGTAAGCCACCCACCCAAAAGGTTATGAGGGATCGAATATTTATAAGATTAGGGAATAAAACCTTATTAAACCATTGATAACTATAACTAACCAATAATGAGAATAAATGACAAATACATTATCAGAATCTTATGGTCATTATGGGGTATAATAAATGAAACGAAAAGAAGGGATATGATCTTCTTGGCACGGACGCATGGATTTACTAAAGGTGAAGAAATAGCTAATGCATCGATTCATGGAATTGGAATGCTTTTGAGCTTTGTTGCGTTAATTATTTTAATTGTATTGTCGTCAATACACGGTTCCGCTTTGTATATTGTCAGCTTCACATTATTTGGTGTAACAATGTTACTCCTTTATACCTCTTCAACATTTGTTCATGCCCTTCCTCGTGGGAAAGCCAAGCATGTTTTTGAAGTTCTCGATCACGCGTCTATTTATTTTTTTATTGCTGGGTCCTATACGCCTTTCCTATTTATTGGACTAAATGGTTGGTTAGGCTGGACGTTGTTTTGTATCGTGAGTTCGCTGGCTGTTGGTGGAACCATCTTCAAATGTTTTTTTGTGGGAAAATATGTTTTTTTATCAACGCTACTTTATATCATCATGGGATGGATGATCGTACTTGCTTGGCATCCATTAACTGCCCATGTTCCTGAAATAAGCGCTCGATTATTATTTCTCGGTGGACTATTTTATACGGTTGGTTCCATCTTTTTTGTTTGGAAAGGGTTTAAATATCATCATGCGATTTGGCATTTCTTTGTTTTAGTTGGTTCAATGGCCCATTTCTTTTCCGTTTTATACTTGTTACCGTAAGTAATTTAGCACATCTTCCATCTCGTGAGATGTGTTTTTTAGTTTGCAGATACCATAGGTCACTCCCTTCTTCCTAGACTAAATACCAATAAATTCTTTTATCGATAAAACATACCTATTTACTTCATCTCACTAATGCGGTATAGTTTCACGTGCAGCTAAGATTTTCAGAAGGTGATGAAGAAAATGAAAAAAAAGCAATTAAATGTGTGGGTACTAACCTCATTAGTGGTTGGTAATATGGTAGGTTCAGCAATCTTTATGACACCAAGCACATTAGCCTCAGAAGCCAGCCCAGCAGGTACTCTTCTTGCATGGATTTTAACCGGGTTAGGCGTATTATTTATCGCTCTAGTCTATGGTATTCTTTCTATTAAAAAACCAGAAATATCTGGTGGACCCCAAATATATGCTAAAGCCTTATTTGAAGAAGGGACAGAACGTTCACGTTTAATGGGTTACTTCGTGACATGGGGATACTATGTCGCTAATTTCGTTGGGAATGTGGCCGTGATAACCACCTTTACAGGTTATTTGTCGACCTTTTTTCCAGTCATGAATAGCGCGAAACTTATTTATAAATACGGTGATACCACCGTGACTTTAGGGTATTTATTAAACTTCCTCGTTAGTTCAGCTTTACTGTGGTTTGTCTTTGTTTTAATTTTAAAAGGAATTCAAGGAGCAGGGAAACTTAACCTTATTGCGACAGCAGCTAAAGTGATTGGATTTCTTCTTTTTATACTAGCAACACTTTTTGTGATTCAGACCCAGTATTATACGCCTTTTACTGAGTTACAGACGAACAATCATTCCGTCGGTTTGTTTGGTCAAGTAAATAGTGCCGCTGTGACGACCATGTGGGCCTTTATTGGTGTGGAATCCGCTGTTGTATTTTCTGCGCGGGCCAAAAGTGGACGAGATATTAAACGCGCAACGATTATGGGATTAGTTATCGCGTTGTTTATCTATATTGCCATTACGGTTCTTGTTATGGGGACTCTCCCACGTCACGAGTTAGTTCATTCATCGAAACCGCTCGTTGATGCGCTAAGTCAAGTGACGGGTCAAGCGGGAGGATATATCTTGGGATTACTTGCTCTCATTAGTTTGTTCGGGTCATCCATAGGTTGGATATTACTAAGTGCTGAAGTTCCATATCAATCGGCTAAACAAGGCTTCTTCTTAAAAAGCTTTGCTAAAGAAAATAAAAACGGAACGCCTGTTGTGGCTTTGGTTGTGACATGTGTGATAGGACAACTGTTTCTTTTATCGATTATTTCAAACTCTATTTCTGAAGTCTTTACGTTTATGACTACTGTCGCAACATTATCTTATTTAATTCCATATATATTCGCATCCTTATATTTATTGAAAATAGTCCTAAGCGGAAAGGATTACCTTCATAAACAAAAAGAGCGGCTTAGTGATGGGATGATTGCTTCCATTGCCACTCTATTTTCACTCTGGATCATTAAAGCCGGCAGCGAGGACCTCAGAACATTTTTATATGGTCTTGGTATGATAATTTGTGGTCTTGTCCTCTATCCATTTATTAAGCGATCATTGAAATGATGGAAATGGTAATACATGATTAGAAGACTCGGTTGCAATTTGGTATGCTTTAATAGAAAGATTAGTATCCTTTGCGAGTTGAAACTTCGGTCAATTAAGTGAAGGCTCCCCTCCTATGTTGTTGGGAGTCTATTATTTTAGATGAACGCAATAGAGGAGAATAACCATGAATTTAGATACGTTATATATGAAACAAGCGATTATTGAGGCTAAAAAAGCTGAAGAGCTCGGTGAGGTGCCAATTGGGGCTATTATCGTTAAAGATCAAGAAGTCATTGCTTCTGCTTATAATTTAAGGGAAACATCTCAAAGGCCGATGTCTCATGCTGAGTGTATCGCCATAGAAAAGGCAAGTGAACATATTGGATCTTGGCGCCTTGAAGGGTGTACGTTATATGTGACGCTTGAACCCTGTCCTATGTGTGCAGGTGCGATAATTCAATCCCGTATTGAAAAGGTGGTCTATGGTGCGAGCGATCCGAAAGCGGGTTGTGCTGGAACCTTAATGAATCTCTTGCAAGACCAAAGGTTCAATCATCAGACGGAGGTTGTATCAGGTATTTTAGAGTCTGAATGCGGAAATCTGTTAACATCCTTTTTTCGTAATTTAAGACAAGTGAAGAAAAAAAGACAAGAAGAAAATGAATAAGTTATGTTTTTCCATATCATCTCATCTTCATTGCGAACTAAAAAAAATTGTGATATAGTATAGACTGTCGATCTGGAGGCGTACCCAAGTTGGCTGAAGGGGACTGACTCGAAATCAGTTAGGGCGCTCTGAGCGTCGCGGGGGTTCGAATCCTCTCGCCTCCGCCATAGATTTTTTACAGTAATTCCCATTGTATTTCATTGGTCGACTTGGTATACTAGCCATACGCTGAAATATTTCAGCCTTAAACATGTTAATAACTTTGCCGTGCTAGACGGGGAGGTAGCGGTGCCCTGTACTCGCAATCCGCTGTAGCGAGGTTGAACTCCCTTTCGAGGTCTTCGTATGGTGATGCAGCCTTAAGTAAGTGGTGTTGACATTTGGGTCCTGCGCAACGGAAACTTATGAACCCTGTCAGGTCCGGAAGGAAGCAGCAGTAAGTAAGACCTTTCGTGTGCCGCGGGGCTGCCTGAATTGAGCTAACTGCTTAAGAAGCGGTCATTTTACTTAGATCGACAAAGGGTGCACGGCGTTAATACATAGCAAGTAAGAACAAAGATAACCTAATGGGTTGTCTTTTTTTATTTTACATGAAAGTTTCACGTGTAACAGACTTGAACGAATTTAATCTCTTCTTTGCTTTGAAATCCAAAGTGAACACGTTATAATAAGATATTATGAGAAGGGCGAGAAAGGGGGATAGGAAATGGGTTATAAAGCACTATATCGAGTTTTGCGTCCGCAAACCTTTCATGACATAGCAGGTCAAGAACATATTACGAAAACTTTGCAGAATGCACTTGCTAAACAGCATTTTTCTCATGCTTATCTTTTTAGTGGCCCAAGAGGAACAGGAAAGACAAGTGCCGCAAAAGTATTGGCTAAAGCGATTAACTGTGAGCATGCACCTGTTTCTGAACCCTGTAATGAATGCCCGGCTTGTTTAGGTATCATGAATGGTACCATTTCTGATGTCATTGAAATTGATGCAGCTTCAAATAACGGTGTCGATGAGATTCGAGATATACGGGATAAAGTTAAATTTGCGCCAAGTGATGTTAAGTATAAAGTGTATATTATTGACGAAGTTCATATGTTATCAACGGGTGCCTTTAATGCTTTATTGAAAACACTTGAAGAACCCCCAAAACATGTGGTGTTTATTTTAGCAACAACTGAACCTCACAAGATCCCGCTTACCATTATTTCAAGGTGTCAACGGTTTGATTTTAAAAGAATTTCTCTATCTGCCGTCATTCAACACTTGAATTATGTTGTTAAAAAACAAGAAATTGCCATTGATGAGGAAGCTTTGAATCTGATTGCAAAAGCATGTGACGGTGGGATGCGGGATGCCTTAAGTATTTTGGACCAAGTCGCCGCTTATAGTGACGAAAAAGTTACTCGTGACGATGTTCTTGAAGTAACAGGAATGGTTTCTGAACAATTGATCGGTGATATCGTATCTAAAATAGATGCTCAAGATGTTTCGGGTGCGATTAAAACGGTCAATGAGATTTTAGATCGAGGAAAAGACGCACAGAAACTCATCGAGGATTTATTGTTTTATTACCGCGATTTATTAGTATATCAAACGTCACCTGATCTAGAAGAGATTCTATCGAGGCCAAGTATTGGTGATCAATTTAAAGAACACGCAACGTCTATTTCAGATCGCCAGATTTATGAAATCATTCGAATTCTAAACCAAACGTTTCAAGAAATGAAGAAGACGAATCACCCTCGAATCTTTCTTGAAATGGCTCTTGTGAACCTTTGTAAAAAAAATACACAAGAAATATCAACGGTTCAAGCCGTCTCTAGTGATACATCAAAGTTGGAAGAAAGACTCGCTAAGCTTGAAAGCCAATTGTCTTCAATGAGGACGGATCAGTCTGTTTCATCTCATAGAGTGGCCGAACCAGAAAAACGGCCGCGAGGAAAACGAAATAGTCGTCAGCTTACCCTCCCAATGCAGGAGATGAAGCGAGTCTTAACGCAGGCTTCTAAAAATGACCTCAAACAGCTGCGTGGATCATGGGCGGATATCATGGCGCGCATTCGTGCAAAAAATGTGGCTGCCCATGCTTGGCTTTTAGAAAGTAAGCCTGTTGCAAGTTCTTCGGATAGTTTTTTACAAGCCTTCAAGTATGACTTTCACTGTCAGATGGTTATGGAAAACAAGGGGAATATTTTGCAAATGGTTGAAGAAATTCTTCAAGAAGTCCTTGGTGAAAAACGAAAAATGTATCCTATTCCTATTCAGAATTGGGAAGAATTAAAAGAAAGTTTTATTAGAGAAGTCAAATCAGATGATCGGGATCAACCAACCATTGAATCAAAAGATGAAGATCCATTGATCACAGAAGCAGAAAAACTCGTTGGTCCAGATTTGCTTGAAATAAAAGATTAACTAATGGAGGGAATAAGATATGAGAGGCAATATGAATAATATGATGAAACAAATGCAAAAGATGCAAAAACAAATGGCAAAAGCCCAAGAGGATTTAAAAGAACAAATCGTCGAAGGGACAGCTGGCGGCGGTGTCGTAACGGTGAAATCAACGGGTCATAAAGAAATTGTTGAAATAAATATAAAAGAAGAAGCTGTGGACCCTGATGATATCGAAATGCTTCAAGACCTCGTATTGGCAGCAGTCAATGACGCTCTAACAAAAGTAGATGAATTAACAAACAAACAACTTGGTAGTTTAACAAAAGGAATGAATTTACCAGGAATGTTTTAGGAGGAACAGGCTTTGCAATACCCTGAGCCGATCGCAAAACTTATTGATAGCTTTATGAAACTACCTGGGATTGGGCCCAAAACGGCCGTACGTCTAGCTTTCCATGTTATTAACATGAACGAAGAAGATGTATTGGAATTTGGAAGATCTTTGGTGAATGTCAAACGTAAATTAATTTATTGTTCAGTGTGTCAGAATATTAGTGATCGCGATCCATGTTACATTTGTGATGATTCTTCAAGAGACCGTTCGGTTATTTGTGTGGTTCAAGAACCAAAAGATGTGATGGCCATTGAAAAAATGAGAGATTACAATGGGTTATATCACGTACTCCATGGTTCGATTTCTCCTGTAGATGGCATTGGTCCAGAAGATATAAAAATAACCGAATTGATTCAACGTTTGGGCGATGAAGGAATCAAGGAAATTATTTTAGCGACCAATCCGACTATTGAAGGAGAGGCAACGGCTATGTATATCTCTCGCTTAGTCAAACCAATCGGTATAAGAGTGACACGCATTGCACATGGACTCCCTGTAGGTGGAGATCTAGAATATGCGGATGAAGTGACTTTATCAAAGGCGTTAGAAGGACGACGAGAGTTATAAGGTTTGGAGGCCTTAAGCTATGTTTAAAAAAAAGAAAAGGTTGTTACGCCGGACGTTAACCGATTCACTTGTTAGTACACTTGAAATATGTAAAGAAGATTGGCTCACCAAAAAGCGGGTAATTGATGCGAGTATTGAACCATCTGAAGAAGTTTTGCATCAATTACGCCTAGCTGAAGTTAAATACTTCTTTTTACTAAGAGAAGCGCGTGCGCAACAGTTGTTTAATTCGAGAGACTAGGCAAGATAAGATCTAGCGAATAAACTCTTGAAATAATAATATGAAGAGGATAGTTCTTTACGGGACATGCCCAGCATACACTTTTAGAAAAAGAGTGGAGGGCATGTCTTTATGTATCCTATCTTTGGTGCGTCTATATTTGTTGGTATTCTACTCGTGATGTTGTTTATTGGTTCCCCGCTTAAGCCCATAAGGTGGGTGGGGCAACTGGCTGTTAAATTTGTTGTCGGTGCATTTATGCTCTTTATCTTAAATACAGTAGGAGAGTTAATTAACCTTCATGTACCGATAAACGCTGTAACGACTGGCATAAGTGGATTGCTAGGTTTACCAGGTGTAGCTGCTCTAGCTATTATTAAGTATTATATAATCACATAGTTAAGATATAAACATCTTCTGATTTAGTTCAGGGATGTTTTTGTTTTTTTAGTTTTGGGCACCTAATCTCTCATACTAGTATGAGAAGGACTAAAGAAAATCTACTAAAATATTTAATCGCCTTTTCTAAAATAAGTGTTGACATTTCGATTAAATGTAACTATAATAATATTTGTCGTTAAAAGACACGAAGTGACTACTTGACATCAAAAAGAATATCTGTTAAGATAATCAAGTCGCTAATAAACGGCGTTAAAAAAACTGTTGACAGTGAGCTTTAAAAGTGATAAACTAGTAAAGTTGCTGTTGAAAAGCAGTAGTTTAAGAGATTGTTCTTTGAAAACTAAACAAAAGCCAAGCGTAATATCAAACGGGTAATACCGATTGATTTCTTTGAAAAAAAGAGCGATGGATCAAATGAAACGATTTAATTATTTTTTGTTCATTATAAATGAACTAACAGGCTAAGGAACTTCGGCTAACGTCGA
>NZ_WNHB01000004.1 GCF_009718825.1 Terrilactibacillus tamarindi
GTTAGAGCGACCTTCTTTTTATCATTATTAGTCGTTGCGAGAAAGTATCCCCATAAACTGGAGGATGTACAAGAAGAGGTTTACGAAGTCGAGATAAACAGAGACCACAATCCTCGGAATATCTTGATCAGAGAAACCATACAACGTTAATCGACTGAAATCATATAACGTGTAACCAACAAAAACTAAGATACCGAATCCTGATATCACGAGTGATGTCGTACTTGAAAAAGGTAAAAAGATATTCATAATCCCCAAGGCAATTAACGCAATCACAGAAATAAACAAGAAATTACCTAGGAATGTGAAGTCTCTTTTACTCACCATGGCAAAAATGGCAATTCCACCAAAAGCAGCGGTTGTGACAGCAAAAGCTTGCAAGACAACGGTTGCACCTAAAATACTGATATACGTGCTAATAGCGGGGTAGAGAGTTAATCCCGAAATCGCCATAAAAGCATACATTAAGAGATAGCCAATCGCTTTTCGTTTTCTCGCAAAGACCATAGCTATCAGCATAATAATTTCAACTACGACGAGTGGAAGAAAGAGTGCTGGCGGTACGTATTGTCCTGTATATAATCCAGCAGTTGCAACCAATAATCCGGAGAAAAAAGCAGCAAATAGTTTTGAATACGGTTGATTTTTAACATGACTGGTTAGTGTCATCAAAACGGGTCATCCTTTCAAATGTTTTCTTTAAAGTTATACGATAAAGAGGGGATAGAGGTTTCAAATCAAATAATATTTGTCTATCTTTTCTTTAATAATCAGTATACGTCCGTTTTTTTATTTTTTAACCTGTCTAATTTAATTATTTTGAAAAATATTATTTAGAGTGTTTATAAAACTTTATACTTCCCTTATGTGACATCATAATGCTTTTCCATGCTATAGTCAAAAAAGCGGCTTCCAAATTGGAAACCGCCTTTTCGTTACATATTCGCACGTTTGAAAATGTGTCTAATTTCATTGGTCAATGTTTGTTGAGTTTCACCATTAACCTGACGTGAACCGTGTTTCGCATTAGCTCTTGGCGAATCGAAATACTTTTCTTTAATGGAATTTTTTTTAGAACCCATAAAGAAGTCACCCCTTCGATTTAGTGTTATCGATCTTTGTCTTGTTGATTAGCTGAAACCATACGTTCCTGAGGATGGTCCTTTATCGATCCATTCCTTCTTAGTGAATTATGTTCTTCTTGTGCCATAATTTCATTTTCTTCTTTAACACTGTATGTTGTTCCGACTTTATCAACCAAATCAAGATACCACCTTTCTTAAAGGGTAATCTTAGTATGTACGAATGAAACAGTACTTTTTCATGTAAAAAATCACCAATAGAAAAAAGCCCAGCAAAAAAATGCTGAACTCTGTTAGTCATATGGCCCCGGCAGGAATCGAACCTGCGACGCACGGTTTAGGAAACCGACGCTCTATCCACTGAGCTACGGAGCCGCATCATTAAAGTGACATTTATTATTATACCAGAAAAAAGACATTTTTGAAAAGATAAAACATAGCTTGGTCACTATTCATATTCATAAGGATGATGTATATGATGGGAATCACGGATTCATTCTTACGATAAGAAGAAAATAAAGCAGTCCAATTAGTTGGACTGCTTTTGGCCATTTTTGGTTTGGATTATATTTTTGTAACGTTAGCAGCTTGTGGTCCGCGGTTACCTTCAACGATTTCGAAGCTAACTTCTTGACCTTCTTCTAATGTTTTGAATCCGTCGCCTTCGATAGCAGAATAGTGAACGAATACATCGTTTCCGCCTTCAACTTCAATGAAGCCATAACCTTTTTCTGCATTAAACCATTTTACTTTACCGTTTTGCATATATAATGCCTCCCTAAAACCTTGCGCTACACGCGCTTTTACTAAACCATTTCCTGTTGCATATCTAATCTAAAAAGAACCCTTCCCATAAGTGTAGGAAGTAAAAACTACTACACTTCAAGGAAGGGTCTTCATTCTTACATCCAGATCATATATGAAATAGTAAAATGGTTTAATTAAATTTAATCACAATCACAATTATCTGTCAATATATTTTGTAAGCGTATTACATTTTATTTTATCGAAAAATGTCGTTTGATTTTTTGCGAAAAAAAATAAAACAACCATTGTTTGTTTTAAAAAGATAATAATGGAGGAGGAAGAGGGATTCGAACCCCCGCGAGCGGTTAAGCCCCTGTCGGTTTTCAAGACCGATCCCTTCAGCCAAACTTGGGTATTCCTCCGTGACACGAAAATAATCATACCATGATATTTTATTTATGTCAAGTTTTATATAAGTTACTTTTAAGAAAATATTATTAAATATGTCGAAAAAAAAAGAAAAACATTTTATAATAAATATCAATGTTTTTCTCATATTAGTATGCGTCATTCAATATTAATAATACCCTTTAAGACTTTTAAGAACTGATTCATCTCATCATCGGTACCGATCGTGACTCTTAAATAATTTGAGATGCGAGGCTGGTTAAAGTACCGGACTAAAATCCCTTTGTTCTTTAAGTCGTGAAACAGAGTTTCTGCTTGAATGGAAGGGTGGGTGATAAAAATAAAGTTTGACTGTGAAGGAATAACCTTAAATCCAAGGTCTAATAATGAATTAATCGTATTTTGCCTTGTCGTGATAATTTTATCCGCCATTTGTTTATAATAAAGGTCATCTTCAATAGCAGCTTTTGCGCCAGCTAAGGCCATACGATCAATCGTATAGGAATTAATGGAATTTTTCAACCTGTTTAGACCATCAATGAGTTCAGGATTTCCTAGAGCGAAACCAACACGAATACCTGCGAGTGAACTATATTTTGATAAAGTTTGAACAACAAGTAAATTTGGGTAGTCCTTAATTAATGGAACAACCGACTCCGCACCGAAATTAACGTAGGCCTCATCTATGATGACAACAGATTCAGCGTTCGCATCCAAGATTTTTCTGATCGAATCAATGGAAATAGCCTGACCTGTTGGTGCATTAGGATTAGGGATGATGATACCACCATTTGGTTCACAGAAGGCATCAACAGGTATTTTAAATTCATCATCAAGTGGGATAACATTTGTTTCTAGTGAACACAAATTCGCGTATACTTTATAAAAACTATAGGTAATATCCGCAAACATCACAGGACGGTCTGATGAAAAAAAGGACATGAAACTAAAGGCAAGAACTTCATCCGATCCATTACCGACAAAAATATGATCGCTCGTTAAGCCTGTTGCCTCTGCAAGAGTTTCCCTTAAATCATCCGTATTTGGATCAGGATACAGCCGTAATTGATCATTTGCTGCATCTCTAATCGCTTGAAGAACCTTTGGTGATGGAGGATAAGGATTTTCATTGGTATTTAATTTCACATAACGTTTATCTTTTGGTTGTTCACCTGGAACATAAGGTTCTAACTTTTGTATCCGCTCATTCCAATATTTACTCATCGTGCACCCCTCATTTTTAAATTTACCCCGCCTTAACGGGCAGTAAGATCCCCACCTCAAGATTCTGAGTATTCAAAGAAGGTAGGTGGGGGATCAACTGCCCGTAAAGGTCCGATTGGTTCAGGCTTTCCATCAGTGGGGGATGAAGAACTCCCCCCACTGATGGAAGTTTCACTTTATTTAGCTTCTATTTTTTCGAGATTTCGCATGTAAGGTCTAAGTACTTCTGGAATAACAATGCTTCCATCTTCTTGTTGGTAGTTTTCTAAAATAGCGGCCACCGTACGTCCGATGGCAAGGCCAGAACCATTTAGAGTGTGCACATACTCAGGTTTTGCTTTTGGTTCACGACGGAAACGGATATTTGCTCGTCTTGCTTGATAAGCTTCAAAATTACTACAAGATGAAATTTCACGATACATATTGGCATTTGGGAGCCAAACCTCAATGTCGTATTTTTTGGCTGCGGTAAAACCAAGATCAGCGGTACACATACTTAAGACGCGGTATGGCAAGTTAAGTAACTGTAGAACCTTTTCTGCGTGACCCGTTAATTTCTCAAGATCGGCATAAGAATCCTCTGGTTTAACAAAACGTACGAGCTCCACCTTATTGAATTGATGCTGACGAATCAATCCTCGTGTGTCGCGACCTGCAGATCCTGCCTCAGAGCGGAAGCATGCACTATAGGCGGCATAAGCAATAGGTAAATCTGCGACATCAAGGATATCATCGCGGTAGTAATTGGTTACAGGTACTTCGGCTGTAGGAATTAAGAAATAATCATCTTCTCGAATTTTAAAAGCATCTTCTTCAAACTTTGGTAATTGTCCGGTGCCAATCATACTTGTCCGATTAACCATATAAGGCGGAATCATCTCGGTGTAACCGTGCTCATCCTGATGGAGGTCGAGCATAAAGCTAATGAGCGCGCGTTCTAAGCGAACACCAAGACCTTTGTAGAAAACAAATCGACTTCCCGTGACTTTGGCTGCCGCCTCGAAGTCAATGAGGTCAAGATCTGTGGCAAGGTCCCAATGCGGTTTGGGTTCAAAACTAAATTCCGGAACTGTTCCCCAATGCCGAATGGGAATATTGTCATCTTCTGACTCACCTACGGGAACACTTTCATGTGGAATATTTGGAATAGAAAGCATCAATTTATTAAGCTCATCTTCAATTTCTCGAAGGTTACCATCAATCCTTTTTATCTTATCACCAACTTCACGCATTTCTTTAATTTGAGCATCGGCATCTTGTTTTTCCCGCTTCTTTTTTGCAATTTCTTGAGAAACTTCATTCCGTTTGGCTTTCAATTCTTCCGTTTCCTTAATCAATTCGCGACGTTTGGCATCAAGAGTCGGAAACTTGTCAAAGTCGGTTAAATCTTCACCTTTTTTATCTAATTTCACTTTGATTTCTTCATAATTTTCACGAACAAATTTTAAATCTAACATGTCTAATCCTCCATTGATCTTATTTATCAATCTACTTGACTTTGTTAGTCACTACTTTTATCAATATAGTGGGTATTAAACTTTCTTATACATGGGAAAGATTACCCAAATAAAAAACCCCCATCCCTTAATAAAAAGGGACGAGAGTTCACCCGCGTTGCCACCCTGATTACTAATGCAATGTGTGCATTAGTCACTCATAACAGATAACGGACTGTATAACCGAGAAGACCTACTCTCATTCAGTCCTCCACTCAGAGATGGATTCACCTATGTACTCACACCGCTTTACACCAAGGGCGGCTCTCTGTAGAGAGCATCATAGGCTACTAATTCTCTTCACCGATTTCCATGTATTTAAATGTAATTTACATTACTTTTTTAAAAATTGCAAGTCCTCTTGCTCTAAAGGTTCGAGATCCAAAACCATTTTAACCGTCTGTAATCGGTGTCCAAAACACATGGCATCAAATTCCTTAATCTTTCTAAATCCTTGTGATTGATAAAATGATAATGCTTTTTTATTTTCCTTTTCAACATCCACATATAAGTGGAAAATAGGGGAAAGTTGTTTAATTCCTTCACGTAAGAGAGTTGTACCAATCTTTTTTCTTTGAAATTCTGGTAAAAGGTAAATTGCACTTAGTTCTACATCTTTGTGAAGATTCTTAAATGAAAAATTAGCAAAACCTACAATTTTTCCTTCTAATATGGCCACAATAAAAAAAGAATGTTTTAATCTCTTTAATAGAAATGAATCCGAGTAGGCTCTCTTAATAAATTCATCCTGGATCTTTTCTGGAATAATCCCCGAGTACGTATCATGCCAACTCCGCTCAGCAATCTTTTGTAATTCCTTTATATCTTTCTCCTCAGCCAGCCTTATTTCCAATACGTTCCCATCCTATAATTCATTTTTATTGTATATAATTTTATCACAAGTCATATTTTAGGGAAATCCTAAAAGTATTTTTTTCATGTTTTCTATTTTATAGTATGATAATTTCTTTTTTTGTTTATTCCCAAGATATAAATCATTAAAACTTGGTTGTTTGATTTGCTACATTTAATTGATGCTAGTTGTTTTTGGCTAAACTGATAAAGAAAACTTACCTATAAGGCGCAGACAGAGGTCTAATTGATCTTAAAGTGTTAAAAAACTTCCCTCTATAGGCTTTCGGGAGGGAAGTTAAGGATCACTGAAATATATCTTAGAAAATTTTACCGAACAAACTTCCAATACCATGGAAAATGGAAGCAAAGAAATGACCAATACCTTGCATCATCAATACAAACCAGTTTGACTTTTCCACTGCTTGTGTCGTCACAACAGGAATTTCTGTTGACTTTTGATTAAAGAGATAAGAATAAGCCGACCCATCTTTATGCGTTACCGTTGCGTAACCCACTTTTTCTCCTTTTTTCACAGGAGCAACAAGATTACCATCTTTATCAAGTTTTGATTTATCTAAATGAAATTGAATTTTGTAGTCTTTTTCATTGCCATTTTCAACAGCTAAGTTTAATGATTTGCCAAGACCTATTTTTACGTTTTCTTGTTTACCTTTTAATACAGGCAAGGTCTTCGCATTTTTCAATTCGGTTCCTTTTTTAACTAATGTTTTCATAGAGAACTGTTGATAGCCGTAGTCAAAAAGCTTTTTTGTTTCAATAAAACGTGCGCCATCTGATTTTGTTCCAAAAACGACATTGATCAATCGATGCCCGTTTTGATTGACCGTACCTGTGAAACAATAACCCGCAAGATCTGTATGCCCCGTTTTCAAGCCATCTACACCTTGATATTTATATTGATTCATATTTTGTCCAAAACCAGGAAGCATATAATTCCAATTTACCATATTAATAGGTTGATCAACCCCTGCTTTAAAGTCTTTAATCGGGGTACTGGATATTTTTAGAGCTTCTGGATAGTCCGTTACAATTCGATAAGCCAGCTTAGCAAGATCTTTAGGCGATAGTAGGTTACTATCATTTGGCCCACCAACGGGTGCATCGTCCCCTAAGTCTACGTTTTCCAATCCTGAACTGTTGATATATTTAGCATGTTCCATACCAATTTGTCTAGCTGTTTTATTCATTAAATTGACAAAATTCTTTTCGCTTCCACCAATTTTTTCTGCTAAAGCGATGGTGGCCCCATTTGCCGAATAAATCGCCATAGCTTCATATAATTCTTTTACAGTATATTGATAGTCTTTTCGAAGTGGCACATTCGAGTATTCACGATTTTGAGAGACTTTATAGACATAATCACTGATACTAACTTTGGTGTTCCATGTCAATTTCCCTGAATGTAGAGCTTTCATGACGAGATATTCTGTCATCATTTTTGTCATACTGGCAGGGGGAAGAACTTTATCTGCGTTCTTTTCATATAAAATTTGTCCGGTGTTCGCATCGATTAATATAGCTGATTTTGCATTTACATTTAAATGACTGTCGTTCGTATTTGCTTTTGCTTTATTTGGTGTTTGAATACCAAAAGCCATCAATAAACAAATGACAACGCAAAAGACGGTTACCTTTTGCAAATAAATCTTAAAGTTCAACCCCTACACCTCCGAATTATTATCCAAAAAACAGTTTACCATATAACATTCGTTATGACTACATGACAAAAGGCGGCCTTAACCGCCAATTGTTGACTTACTATTTATTTAGACATACGTCAAATACGAGATTATCTATCACTATAGGGCAATCAAAAAAATTATTTTAATGAGTAATTTGGTGCTTCTTTTGTAATTTGAATATCGTGCGGATGACTTTCTAATAGTCCTGCATTCGTAATTTTTGTGAATTTCGCTTTTTCACGTAAATCTTCGAGTGTCGCTGTTCCAACGTAGAACATACCTGCACGAAGACCCCCAATGAGTTGGAAAATCGAATCTGCGAGTTTTCCTTTGTATGGCACGCGACCTTCAATGCCTTCAGGAACGAGTTTCTTTTTATTTTCTTGGAAATAACGGTCCTTACTTCCGTGTTCCATCGCCGTTACTGAACCCATACCACGGTAAACTTTAAATTGTCTTCCTTGATAGATTTCTTTCTCACCTGGGCTTTCTTCAACACCTGCAAGTAAACTTCCTAGCATAACAGCATGTCCACCAGCAGCTAGAGCTTTGACAATGTCACCCGAATATTTTATTCCGCCGTCTGCAATAATTGGAATACCATGCTTCTTCGCTTCCGTTGCACAGTCATAAATAGCTGTAATTTGCGGTACACCTACACCAGCAACAATTCGGGTTGTACAGATTGAACCAGGTCCTATACCAACTTTTACGACGTCTGCACCAGCTTCAATAAGTGCTCTCGTTGCTTCAGGTGTTGCAACATTCCCAGCAATAATGTTGAGTTTAGGGAAAGTCTCTCTAAGTTCTTTTACTTTATCAATGGCGCCTTTTGAATGGCCATGAGCTGTGTCAATAACGATGGCATCTACACCCGCATCCACAAGTTTTTCTGCACGTTTGACGGCATCGTTTGTGACTCCTACGGCTGCAGCAACAAGCAGGCGGCCGTGTTCATCTTTTGCAGAATTAGGGAACTCGATGACTTTTTCAATGTCTTTAATCGTAATTAATCCTTTAAGGACGCCTTCTTCATCTACTAAAGGTAATTTTTCAATTTTATGCTTTTTAAGAATATGTTTTGCTTCACTCAAAGTTGTTCCTACTGGAGCTGTAATTAATTTTTCCTTTGTCATGATGTCAGATACTTTAATAGAGTAATCTTCGACATAGCGTAAATCACGGTTTGTGAGGATTCCAACAAGATGTTGTTTTTCATCTACGATCGGGACACCTGAGATACGGTACTTACCCATGAGGTGTTCTGCGTCAAAGACTTGACTGTCAGGGGTTAAAAAGAAGGGGTTTGTAATAACGCCACTTTCAGAACGTTTTACACGGTCGACTTGTTCTGCTTGTTCTTCAATAGACATGTTTTTATGAATAACACCAAGACCACCTTGTCTTGCTATAGCTATTGCCATTTCAGCTTCGGTTACAGTATCCATGCTTGCACTAATAAGAGGGATATTAAGCTTAAGTGTATCTGTTAACTTTACTTTTACTGAAACATCTTTAGGAATAATTTCTGTCAATGATGGAACGAGTAGTACATCATCGAATGTTAAAGATTCTTTTTTAAATTTATCTTCCCACATATATGTCACCCCTATTTATATAATCATTTTTCATGAAAAGTCGAGAAATTTTTATTGTTAGCTTACCAACTGGACAAACTACTGTCAAGACGCCACACTGAAGTTGAAGTATTCAAAAAACGGGAGTGAATGTCTTTGGAAGTTTATCCAATGTTTTATGACTATCTACCTTTTGAATCGACATCATACTGCCAATCCTATTTAAAATCAGTTTATGTAAAGCATTCATTTGATGAAGCTGTATCATTGAGCTACAAAAATGGGCTTTCATTTTCTTATTATGTACAACATAGCCAAATTTACTACCAGCAGGCTCTAAAGGCTCCTTATGAAATTAAGCCGATGTTAATCTATTATGGGATGATTCAGTTACTCAAAGCATGCCTTATTCGAAACAATCCTTATTACCCAGAAAATAGCAATGATTTGGCGCATGGGCTTTCGACAAGAAAACGAAAAAAACAAAATTATGTCTTCCTGCAAGATTCGGTTCGTATTCAACAACACGGTTTGTTTTCATTGATTTTAGACCACATGTTCCACATGAAACAAATTGTTGGACAATCATTTACCATGTTATCGTTGATGAAAATGATTCCTGAAATAGGTCATCTCTATACTCGATTAACTCATTCTCATTTTCATTATCCATTGATTCCTAGAAATGAGGGAGAGTTTGAGGTTTCTAAAAAAATTATAGACGACCTATGTATTTCAAAAGCCCGTCTGAATCGAATACTTTCTCATCACGATATTATTCTTGCTGATAATGCGTCAGACGTTTTTGTCTTAACACTTAAACGTCCGGTACCTTTTTTTAATCCACAGCCTCTGCAAATGAGACAGGATCAACAGTTATTCATATCTAATCAACGTGATTATCCGAGTCAAATACCTGAGCTTCTTGCCCACTACCTTATCTTATACAATCTGAGTATGATATGTCGGTATGAAACAGATTGGTGGTACGATCTCCTATCTCAACGCGATTCCAATGATATTTCTTATATTAAAGGTTTTTTAGACATTACCATTAACAAAGTCCCCGCCATCATTGCTGATTATCTAATGAATGGGTAACCAAACTTTCACTTTTAGTGCAACCTTTATAAATACAGGTTCAAAAAGGTGACAAATTAGAAGCAAGAAGTAAAGAGCGCGCAGTTCCTGAGGACCGGCCTTCCACTGGATGTGGTGGCTTCAGGCGCCAGCCACAGGACGTGAGCGATTTTAGTTGAATATCCTCTTGGCGGGCGTCCGAGATTCGCAGCTTATCATTTGGTAGCTTTTTGAACAACCTTTATAGGTACAGGTTCAAAAAGGTGACAAATTAGAAGCAAGAAGGTCAAGGCGGCGCCGTTTTGAGGACCGGAATGTAGGTTTTTACTACATGAGGACCGGAAAAACAAGCCAACGCCGAGATTCGCGGCTTATCATTTGGTAGCTTTTTGAACAACCTTTATAAGTACAGGTTCAAAAAGGTGACAAATTAGAAGCAAGAAGGTCAAGGCGGCGCCGTTTTGAGGACCGGAATGTAGGTTTTTACTACATGAGGACCGGAAAAACAAGCCAACGCCGAGATTCGCAGCTTATCATTTGGTAGCTTTTTGAACAACCTCTAATTAACAATGAACTTTTCGATATTAATAGTAGAATCACTGTTAAGGACAAGTACCTTATCATGATCCATCTTTAAGAAAGGTTCAGTTGGGGTAGAAGAAGGGATGTAGCTTATTTCTCCCGTTTGACCGTTCGATAGGATCACTTTATATCCCAAAAAGAGTTCCATGACTTTAATGGTAAAGACATCCAGTGTAGGGGTGTTTAGTTTAAAACGGTAGTTTTTATTCAAATTGTTTAATGCATCGATCGGATTTTCTTTTTTCATTAAGCTAAGAAAGGTTTCCAATGTAGAATAGATATGACTAAATTCATGTAATTTATCTCGAGTTAATTTTAATGGATAGCCTGATCCATCACCATATTCATGCTGTTCAAGAATACCTAGACGTACGCCTTCTTTTATCGTGCGAACCGTTTTCAGCATTTTATAACTTTGAATCGGATGTTGTTCATAGGCCATCTTTTCTTCTTTCTTTAAATGAGGATATTTTGAGAGAATAGAAGGAGGAAGTTTGGCTAAACCACAATTAGCTAGTATTCCACCAATACCAATTTGCAAGAGATCACCATGGTCATAATTTAACTTATTGGCTAAAAAGGCAGACAAGATGCCCATTCCAACAGCTCTTTGAGTTTCATCATGAACAAAATCCCTTTGGATTAATTTCAATGCTATCCAGTCTGTTTTCTCTAACGAAGCACGAAGCAACGGCAAGGAATCATGACGAAGAGAAGACATGTGAATAGACGTTCCTCCTTGCCACCGGCTAAAGGATCTCGCATAGCCTCTTACGGCCTGCTGGTAAAGATCTGCTATCGACTTTGGTTTTGTTTGATTACTTATATTAAATTGGTTTTCTCTTTTTTTAATTTCCTTTCCTTGGAACTTTTCCCCATTATCTAAATAAGCTTCAATTTCTACCTCTGGAATAAGAAAAGCTTTTAGTACTTTTAAATGATGAGTATTTATGATGGTTCCTTTTGGAATAAGGGGGCGTGTAGATTTAGAATAAACAGCTTTCTTTACTATACAGCCCTCAATAAGTGATTGACACTCGACTCTCATTGCACTCATCTCCTCAATTTAGTATTATTCATGGATAACCAAAACGTAAAATCGTAACATTTCAAATTTTTAATTTATGTATTGTTCAGTCTATTTTATATATCGATTAACTTATCAATCTTTATTATATCAAGAAAGGAACCGGAAAATGCCCGATTCCTTCTTGTAAAAAAAGATATTAATCTTCATTTGTTTCATTTGAGTCAGATGATTCCGTTTCTTCTTCCTCTGTTTCATTTGAGTCAGTTGATTTCGTTTCTTCTTCCTCTACTTCATTTGAGTCAGATGATTCCGTTTCATCTTCATCATCTGCTTGTATACCTGCGACAGTTGCCACACTATCTCCTTCACCAACTCGAATGAGGGTAACACCCATTGTATTACGTCCAAGTTGTGAAATGCCAGATACTGCTGTACGAATCATGATGCCACTAGATGTAATAATCATGAGATCTTCATTTTCTTTCACTGTTCGAAGTGAAATGACATCCCCATTTTTATCGGTAATGTTACATGTCTTGATCCCTTTTCCACCACGGGTTTGCGTACGATATTCATCTGCTGGTGTCCGTTTTCCAAAACCTTTTTCAGTCACAATGAGGACATCCGCCTCTTCTTCGATAATTCCCATTCCGACAACTTCATCCTGATCTGAAAGGGTAATGGCTTTCACTCCTGCTGCCGTTCTTCCCATCGATCGAACGTCTTTTTCGTCAAAGCGAATAGCCAGACCTTTTTTCGTACCTACAATGACTTCTTGCTTACCATCAGTTAAGCGTACCGCAATAAGTTCATCTTCTTCACGAATGGTAATGGCAAAGAGACCGCCTTTTCTAATATTTGAAAAAGCTGATAAAGGAGACCGTTTGGTTATGCCTTTTTTAGTAAGGTAAATCAAGTATTTATCTTCGTCAAATTTCTCAACTGGGAAGACTGTTGTAATATGTTCACCTTTCTCAATTTGAAGTAAATTAATGATCGGAATGCCTTTTGCCGTACGGCCTAGTTCTGGAAGTTCATAACCTTTCAACTGATACACTTTTCCTTTATTCGAAAAGAAGAGGATATAGTGATGCGTATTAGTTGTAAACATATGTTCAACAAAATCATTTTCGTTGGTTCCCATAGCCTGAATTCCTCGTCCACCACGATTTTGGATCTTGTAGGTGTCAATCGGCATCCGTTTTACATAACCATTGTGAGTGACCGTAACAATGATTTCCTCTTGCGGAATAAGATCTTCATCCTCGAACATGTCTGATCCAATCGTAATTTCTGTCCGGCGAGCATCATTGAATTTTTCTTTAATTTCGGTAAGTTCTTCTCTTATGATTTCGAGTACTTTTTCTTCATCTGCAAGTATCGCTTTCAATTCAGCAATACGTGCTAACAATTCTTGATATTCGTTCTCGATTTTATCTCTTTCTAATCCTGTTAATCGTTGTAGACGCATATCGAGAATCGCTTGGGCTTGTTCTTGACTTAATTTGAAGTTGTCCATTAACCCTTGACGCGCAATATCGGTTGTTTTTGACGCCCTAATGAGTGCGATGACTTCATCAATATGGTCAAGGGCAATTTTTAATCCTTCTAAAATATGAGCCCTTGCCTCTGCTTTTTTCAATTCATAGGCCGTTCTTCTTCTAATAATCTCTTGTTGATGCTCCAAATAATAATGCAGACATTCCTTTAAGTTCAAGACTCTTGGTCTGCCGTCTACAAGAGCTAGTAGATTGATGCCAAAGCTCGTTTGAAGTGCCGTGTGTTTATAAAGATTATTAAGAAGGACATTGGTATTGGCGTCACGACGAACTTCAATAACAATTCGCATCCCATTTCGATCTGACTCATCACGCAAGTCTGTAATGCCTTCTATTTTTTTATCTCGAACAAGTTCAGCTATTCGTTCAATTAACTTTGCTTTATTCACTTGGTAAGGTAATTCTGTTACGATAATAAACTCTTTACCATTGGGTTGCTGCTCAATATTTACCCTTGCTCGTAAGATAATAGAGCCACGTCCCGTATTATAGGCTCTTCGAATGCCTTCTCGTCCCATGATTAAACCGGCCGTTGGGAAATCTGGTCCTGGGATAATCTGCATGAGTTCAGGGATCGACATCTCAGCGTTTTTACTTAAGGCGAGAACGGCATCAATCACTTCACCTAATTGATGAGGTGGAATATTTGTTGCCATTCCTACAGCAATCCCAGAAGCCCCATTGACAAGCAAATTTGGAAAACGGGATGGAAGGACAGCCGGTTCTCGTTCCGATCCATCGTAGTTATCTTTAAAATCAATGGTGTCCTTTCTAATATCCCGAACCATTTCCATCGAAATCTTGGACATTCTAGCTTCTGTATAACGCATCGCCGCAGCGGAATCGCCATCGACAGAACCAAAGTTCCCGTGACCATCAACTAATTCATAACGGTAGCTGAAATCTTGAGCCATTCGAACCATTGTTTCATAAACGGCAGAATCTCCGTGGGGGTGGTACTTACCTATAACTTCACCGACGATTCTTGCTGACTTTTTATACGCTTTATCTGAGGTCATACCAAGTTCATTCATGGCATATAAAATTCTTCTATGAACCGGTTTTAAACCATCACGGACATCAGGTAAGGCACGACTCACAATAACACTCATTGCATAATCTAAAAATGATGTCCGCATTTCGTGACTTATATTAATCGGTCTGACCCTTGACTGATCTTGATCTGCCATTCAAATTCCTCCTAATTAACCGCTAATCCTACAATCTATAAGTGCATGTTCAAAAAGGTCACAAACTCGGGAGCAAGAAGATTAGAGCGACGCCGTTTTGAGGACCGGACTTCCACAGGATGTGGTGGCTTCAACGTTGCTCACAGGACGTGAGCGTTTTTAGTTGAAGATCCTCTTGGCGGGCGCCTGAGACTCGTAGCCTATCGTTTGGTGACTTTTTGAACAACCTCTTAAAATATGTGTTCAAAAAGGTGACAAACTAGAAGCAAGAAGATCAAGGCGGCGCCGTTTTGAGGACCGGAATGTAGGTATTTACTACATGAGGACCGGAAAAACAAGCCAACGCCGAGATTCACAGCTTATCGTTTGGTGACTTTTTGAACAACCTTTATATATCTAAATTTTGTACATAATGAGCATTTTCCTGTATAAAATCCCGTCTAGGCTCAACCTTATCACCCATAAGCATCTCAAAAATTTGATCCGCTTCGATGGCGTCTGATAAATCTACTTTCAGTACCAACCGATGATCTGGATCCATGGTTGTATCCCATAGTTGTTCTGGATTCATCTCTCCTAAACCTTTGTATCGTTGAATCCCAGGTTTTGGATTAGCTGAAAGTTCACTCAATGTTTTTTCAAGATCACGATCATTATAAACGTATTGAATGGACTTGCCTTGTTGTACTTTATAAAGCGGAGGCTGAGCAATATACACATAGCCGCTTTCAATAACAGGACGCATAAAACGATAGAAAAAAGTTAATAGTAAGGTACGGATATGTGCGCCATCAACGTCCGCATCTGTCATGATAATAATTTTGTGGTAACGTGCTTTTGAAATATCAAAATCATCACCCACACCCGTACCAAGGGCCGTAATAATCGACCTTATTTCGTTATTGGCTAAAATTTTATCTAAACGAGCTTTTTCCACATTGAGAATTTTACCACGTAAGGGAAGAATAGCTTGAAAATGTCGATCACGTCCTTGTTTTGCAGAACCTCCCGCTGAGTCACCCTCAACGATGTATAATTCGGAAATAGCGGCATCTTTGGATGAGCAATCCGCCAATTTACCCGGAAGAGCCGATACTTCTAGTGCGCTTTTTCGACGTGTTAGCTCACGTGCTTTTTTTGCAGCGGCACGAGCACGTGATGCCATCGTTCCTTTATCCACAATGAGTTTCGCAACATCAGGGTTTTCAAGTAAATAACGCGAAAAAGCTTCTCCAAATAAAGATTCCGTTATGGTACGTGCTTCAGCATTACCAAGTTTTGTTTTTGTTTGACCTTCAAATTGTGGATCAGGGTGTTTTATGGAAACAATTGCTGTGATGCCTTCCCTAACATCCTCACCTGAAAGATTTGAATCATTATCCTTTAATAAATGTTTTTTTCTAGCATAATCATTAATAACGCGTGTTAGAGCGACCTTAAAGCCATATTCATGTGTTCCACCTTCATGGGTGTGAATATTATTCGTAAATGAATAAAGTTGGCTCGTATAACTTGTATTGTATTGCAAAGCTATTTCAACACTTATTCCATCCCTTTCACCTTCTAAATAGATGGGTTCATGAAGGACTTCTCTCGATTGATTTAAATATTCAACATAGGATTTTATACCACCCTCATAGTGGTAGACATCTTTTTTACCTTCACCTCTTTTATCCTCAATGGAAATCCTAATTCCACGGTTTAGAAAGGCGAGTTCTCTAATTCTAGTAGCCAAGATATCGTAGTCAAAGGTTGTGGTTTCTTTAAATATTTCTGGATCAGGATCAAAATGTGTGACGGTACCCGTTTTATCCGTTTCACCAATCACTTTGACGTCCTCAGCAGGTACACCGCGATGATATTCTTGATAGTAAACTTTGTTATCAAGATGAACTCTAACCCATAATGTGGTAGAAAGAGCATTGACAACTGAAGCACCTACACCGTGCAGTCCACCAGATACTTTATAGCCGCCACCGCCAAATTTTCCGCCAGCATGAAGCACGGTCATAATAACTTCTAGAGCTGGTCTACCCGTTTTCTGTTGAATGCCAACTGGAATCCCACGACCGTTATCACTGACTGTAATGCCGCCCTCTTTCTCAATCACAACTTTGATTTCATCGCAGTAGCCGGCAAGTGCTTCATCTATTGAATTATCAACGATTTCCCAAACAAGATGATGTAATCCTCTAGAACTTGTAGATCCAATATACATACCCGGTCTTTTTCTTACCGCTTCTAAACCTTCAAGGACTTGTATTTGATTTGCATTATATTCATGTTGGACATCTTTTTGTACAGACATTTGCTCCCACCTAACCTTCAAAGGTGTAAATTTACACCTAGCATTCTTATTTACAATCTATTTGAAAGAGTATTGACCATGCTCTCAACTCTATGTTTACCTCATTTAGTGACACACATTTAAGCTATTACTTTGATTAATCAACCTAAAATTTATTTTTATGCATACGTTTTCCTAATGAATTTTTAAAAGAGCGGGATCCATTCCATTGACGAGATGAAAGGAACTTCTTAACGCGCTTGAGACACAACTTCACCATCTCGAACGATGAACGATGTCGCTCGATTGATCACATCAGCATCAAGTCCGTCTACATTGGTTGTTGTCACAAATGTTTGGACTTTTTGCTTAAAAGTCTCTAATAAATGTGTCTGTCTATAATCATCAAGTTCACTTAATACATCATCTAGCAAAAGTAGTGGGTATTCGCCTATCTCCTGATTAATCAATTCAATTTCTGCTAGTTTCAAGGAAAGAGCAGTCGTCCTTTGTTGGCCTTGAGAGCCATAAGTTTGAACATCACGGTGGTTAATTTCAAATTGTAAATCATCACGATGAGGTCCAATTAATGTCATGCCACGTTGAATTTCTCTTTCTCTGACCGTTTGAAAGCCTTTTACAAATTCTTCTTTTAGTTTTGACAACTCCATATTTTCTAATACATTGGGAGTACTTGAAATATAAGCCATATCTAAATCTTCCATGCCACGACTAATACTTGCATGGATCTTTTTAGCCCAACCTCTTAATGACTCGATAAATTGAAATCTTCGAATCGTAATTTGGGCGGCAAGTTCAATTAACTGTTCTGTTAAAATATCAAGCATAGCTGTCATGGAGGAGCGTTTCGTTGAAAGATCTTTTAATAAAGCATTACGTTGCTGGAGTATTTTCTGATATTGAGAGAGTTCATGAATGTATATCGGCTTTATTTGGCCAATCTCCATATCTATAAAACGTCTCCTAAGGCCAGGGCTTCCTTTAACTAAGTTCAAATCTTCAGGTGCGAAGATGACGACGTTACACATGCCTACATAATGACTGAGCTTACTTTGCTCAAGATGATTAAGTTTGGCCTTTTTCCCTTTTTTTGAAATGATTAATTCTAACGGGATCGATCGATTTCTTTTAATGAGCCTACCTTCTATTTTACCATAATCTGAGTCCCATTTGATTAATTCTTTATCATGCACGGTTCGATGGGATTTTGCCATGGCTAAAACATAGATAGCCTCCAATAAATTCGTTTTGCCTTGGGCGTTTTCACCCAAAAAAACGTTAACCGAACTTGAAAACGAAAGGGAGAGCTGATGGTAATTTCTAAAGTTTGTTAAGGTCATGGATTCAAGTTTCAAACAAAGCAATCCTCCCTATGGTTTTTGAATAACAAACGTCTCTTGGCCCTCAATCTCAATACGATCCCCTTCGTACAATTTTCTCCCTCTTCTGGTTTCGGGTTCGTCATTGACTATGACAGCATATTCTGACAAAAACCATTTGGCCTGGCCACCCGTTCCGATAACTCCAGCTATTTTCAATAATTGGCCAAGGGTCATAAATTCTTGCCCTGGATTTAATTGTATTTCAGACATTTTGAAAACCCCTATTCTTAAGTCGTCATTTTCTACTAGTATCCTTCGTTCATCTATAAAATATAAACTCAGTTAAGAAATTTAAACCTTCCACCCTATAACAATCGCTATCTTGGATGGAAGGTTAATTTTGAATAGAATTATGTTATAGTACGTGTTCAAAAAGGTGACAAATAAGAACCAAGAAGATAAGAGCACACAGTACCTGAGGACCGGCCTTCTACAGGATGTAGTGGCTTTAGGCGCTAGCCACAGGACGTGAGCATTTTAGTTGAAGACCCTCTTGGCCAACGACATTCGTATCTTTTGGTGACGGTACAGATGATGATTCAAGGTATGTAAAAGAATTCACTTAACCTTGTCCCCATCTAACGAATCCGTCATAACATGTTAGTTTAATTATAACAGAAGAAAGATCATATTTCTTATTTTCCTGAATAAATTTAAAAAGTTCTTACTGGTAAAACGAGCATAAGAATACCATCATCACCCACTGGACGAATCACGAAAGGTCTCATTGCCCCTGTAAAGTTGATTTGAATCGTTTGGGCATCAATTCGGCTCAATGCTTCCATCGTCAACTTTGCACTAAACGATATTTTAAGATCTTCTCCCTCTATTTTCTCTACAGGAACATCCTCATATACTCGTCCAAGTTCTGCAGACTGTGAGAGAATTTCAACACTATTTTCATGTGTACGGAGTTTGACGACATTGTTTCTCTCTTCTTTTGCTAGAAGCGAAGCTCTTTCAATCGCATGCAATAACCCTTTAGTGGATAACGTAATTGTGGTTTTGCTATCCGTTGGAATAAGTCTATTCGTATCTGGGTAGTTGCCATCCAATAATCTAGAGAAAAAGTCTATATTCTTTACCTTAAATAAAACTTGATTGTTAGTAATAATCACTCGAACTGATTCTTCACTATTATCATCCAATATTTTATACAATTCATTCAAGCTTTTCCCTGGTATGACAATGTTTTGATAGTTGGTTTCATCATCTGTTGTAATTGGGAGCACTCTTTGAGCCAATCTATGACTATCCGTCGAAACACAATCAAGTTTACCATTTTGGATATCCCACTTTACACCTGTCAAGATAGGGCGTGTTTCTGACGTGGACACAGCATATACAGTTTGGCGAATAACATGTTTTAGTAAGTCTTTTTTTATCGTAACAATGTTATTGTCTTCTTCATCAATCACCGGTAACAATGGATATTCTTCAGGATCTAAACCATTTAACGTAAATTCTGATGATCCTGCTGTAATTTTGGTAATAAGACGTTGATCAACCTCTATTTCAATGGTATCACTCGGTAATTTTCGGACAATATCAGAGAAAACTTTCGCTTGTAAAACAATTTGACCTGTTTTTTCTATCGTAACATTTTGTTGGTCATTTTCAGAAAGAGGTATAAACGATTTTATAGATACATCTGAATCGCTCCCTGTTAATGTAACGCCATCTAAACTTGCTGTTATTTTAATCCCTGTTAGTATCGGAATGGTTGTTCTAGATGAAACAGCTTTCATAACGTGATTAACAGACTCTACTAATTTATCTTTAGTCACGGTCATTTTCATTGAAAGAGCTGTTTGATTTGAACCAGCGATATCTTGCATAATTTAGATCCCCCTGAATATATATATTATTATTTAAAAAAAACAGTCTTAGTAGTAATAGGGCATGTGAATTTGTGGATAAGTCTATTTTTCTTAAAAAGGACAAGTTATACACATGTGAATAGACTGTGAGTAAGTCTATTACATATAATAAAAGTTACCCACAGCCTTGTTTATAAGTAAAAGCTTATCATAATAAAAAAAGAAATAAAAAAAATCCTAAAAACGATGAATGCTAAATTTTTATTGGCGCCTTCAATTGTTCAATAATGCCTTTTACTTTATTTTGCAATTCACGATCTGTAGCTAATAATTTTGTAATCTTCTCGTGGGCATGTATCACAGTTGTGTGATCTCTACCACCGAACTCTTCACCAATTTTAGGCAACGAATAATCTGTTAACTCCCTAGATAGATACATCGCAATTTGTCTTGGAAAAGCGATCGATTTCGTTCTTTTTTTGGCCGCGAAATCCTCTAATTTAATATGATATTCCTTACCAATAGTCATTTGAATATCTTTAATGGTAATAACTCTTGGTTTTGAGGAAGGAATGATATCTTTTAAAGCTTCAGCTGCTAGATCAACATTGATATCTTGATTAATGAGTGATGAATAAGCAACCACTCGAATTAAGGCTCCCTCTAATTCACGAATATTTGTATCAATTTGATTTGCAATATATAACATAACTTCATTTGACATTTCTAATCCATCAGCTTTTGCCTTTTTCCTAAGAATGGCTATACGTGTTTCTAAATCCGGCGGTGTTATATCTGTTATCAAGCCCCACTCAAATCGGGATCTTAATCGATCTTCTAATGTTGGAATTTCTTTAGGCGGACGATCACTTGATATCACAATTTGTTTGAATTCTTCGTGCAATGTATTAAAAGTATGAAAAAATTCTTCTTGAGTTGATTCTTTTCCCGCTAGAAATTGAATATCATCAATTAATAGGACATCAACTTTTCGATATTTATTTCGAAATTCAATGGTTTTATTATCTCTTATCGAGTTAATGAACTCATTTGTAAATTTTTCAGAAGAAAGGTAGACCACTTTTGCTGCTGGATTATGTTCGATGACATAGTGGCCAATAGCGTGCATTAAATGTGTTTTGCCAAGCCCGACGCCTCCATAAATAAAAAGAGGATTATAGGCCTTTGCCGGAGCTTCTGCCACGGCTAATGAAGCCGCATGAGCAAATCGATTTCCTGATCCAATCACAAAGGTGTCAAACGTGTTTTTTGAATTTAACATACTATTGCTAAACTCTTCGTTCTGCGGTTCCTTGTTTTTATTCGATTTGACTTTTGATGAATTAAATTCAAAAAGATCCTCTTCACTTTGTTGTTGAGGAATAATGAATTTAACATCTAGATGAGAGCCGGTAATATCCTTAATCGTCTCTGAAATAAGATTAGAATATCGAGATTCCAGCCAATCCCTCGCAAAATCATTGGGTACATTAATGATAAATGTATCTTTTTGGATGGAGTTTGCGGTGGTTTCTCTTAGCCACGTATCAAAGCTTGGCTTACTGACCTTTTTTTCAATGACATCCAGTGCAGCTCGCCACAAATCGTGTATATTTTCCAAAAGGATGTTCGCCTCCTTTAGTTTTATTTTGGATGAGTTTTTACACAAACCGAAACCATTTAAGTAACATACGAACCTCTCGGCTGAGAAAATAGGTAAGTACTAAATAAGTGTCATCATGACATGAGTTAATAGAGGAAAAATGTTATCCACAAGATAAAGAAGGCTTCATTCGACAATAACATGGGTTTTAATATATTTATCGACAACTTTTAGATAGATGTTAATAAACTAATCGACACGTGTGAATAACTATCCACATCTTTATCCACAGGCTGTGTATAAAAAAATTACCGAAGTTTATTTCAAAATGGAAAACACAATGATCATAACAAAAATCTTGAGTGAAATCAATGATTTATAAGCGTTATCCACAAGAGAACGAGGCTGTTAATAAAAGTTTTCCACAGACACTGCATTTGTTTAAAGGTTGTTGATAAATTTTTGGAAAAAGATTTTCTACATAAAAATTATCCACAACAAGTCACTTTGTGTGCTAACTTGACATTAAAAGAAAAATTGATTATAATTAGCCAGACTGATTTTTGTAATAGTCCTCTAGGAGGTGTAATCATATGAAACGCACATTTCAACCGAATAATCGTAAAAGAAAGAAAGTACATGGTTTTCGTTCCCGTATGCAAACGAAAAACGGTCGTAAAATTTTAGCTAATCGTCGTCGCAAAGGAAGAAAAGTACTATCAGCTTAGACCACTGTGAGACCTACAGTGGTCTTTTTTACACTAGTGAAAAAAAGGCTCAAAGTCATAAATGATTGACTTTACAAAAACAAGAACGAAGTCCTAATTTCACGGTAAAACACTGTAGGTTTAAAATTTGTATAGCGGTTGTAAATAGTTTTAATAATACTAGGCTATGTTAATGATTTGGGGTTAACTCAACCCTAGTACGACATAGCCTATTTTTTAAGATATTTGAAGATTTTTTGAAAATTCCCTTGAGACGAAAAAGAGGGAGAAGATTTTTAAATAAAAATGGTTTATTATTTTCTTATGTTATATATAATGAATTGAAGAGGCTGGCCAAACGCCAGTTATCCGTTTATCGGAGTGACAAGATGAATAAGTTAATACGATTACAAAAAAACGAAGATTTTCAATATGTATTTAAAAATGGACAATCCTTTGCAAATAGACAATTTGTTGTTTATCTGTTTCTTCATCCTGAACGAGAATTTTCAAGATTAGGGCTTTCTGTTAGCAAGAAAATAGGAAACGCAGTGATGAGAAACCGTATAAAAAGAGTGATAAAAGAAATTTTTAGGCACTTAGAGGACAAGCTAGATCCAGGATATGATTATATTGTCATTTCAAGAAAGCCTGTGGCCAATATGAATTATCGTGAAATGGAAAGTAGCCTCAAACACGTTTTAAGAAAAGCAAAAGTTTTAAAATGAATAAGGTTTAGGTGATTGAATTGAAATGGTTAGTCATTAAGTTGATCCGTTTTTATCAACGTTTCATTTCGCCGCTGAAACCACCATCGTGTCGTTTTTATCCCTCATGTTCCAATTACGGAGTGGAAGCTATTTCCCGTTTTGGCATGGTGAAAGGCGGTTTTCTTTTGTTAAAACGTATTTTAAAATGCCATCCTTTCCATCCTGGAGGATTTGATCCAGTTCCTGAGAAGAAAAATCTTCAAAAAGAGGATAGTTAAAAAGTCATCAAATGATGAGCTATAAAGTGGATTGTTTTGATTTTAAAGTCAAAATGATATTTTCCTATATCTTTTTTTGAAATAAATGAAATAGAAGTCAGGTTTAGTTGAATAGAGGAGGAAAGATTTTGCGAAAGAAAATAGTTTTAGTTTTAGGATTGATGGCACTCATCGCCTTATTGGCAGGATGTTCAGGTATGAATCAACCGATTGATGAACATACGACGGGTTTTTGGAGTCATTATTTTGTTTATCCCTTATCTTGGTTCATCATAACAATTGCTGATCTTTTCAATGGTTCGTTTGGTGTATCCATCATCATCACAACGCTCATTGTTCGTCTGGTTCTTATGCCATTAATGTTTAAGCAAGTTAAAAGTTCAAAAGCGATGCAAGATATTCAGCCTGAAATAAAAAAATTGAGAGAAAAATACAGTTCAAAAGACCAGAAAACACAACGTAAATTACAAGAAGAAACAATGAAATTATTCTCTGCAAACAAGATTAATCCTCTTGCAGGCTGTTTGCCATTAATCGTTCAAATGCCCGTTTTGCTTGCTTTTTACCATGCTATTAGCCGAACGGAAGCGATAAAACATCAAAGCTTCTTATGGTTCAACCTAGGGATGCCAGACCACTTCTATATATTGCCAATCGTAACAGGCATAACAACGTTTATTCAGCAAAAACTAATGTTAGGAAAAACGGGTAACGCTAACCCTCAAATGGCGATGATGGTCTATATTTTCCCAATCTTTATCGCAGGTATGGCTTTTGCGTTCCCGGCAGCACTGGCTCTTTATTGGGTGGTTGGTAACATCTTTATGATTTTCCAAACTTACATTATTTATGCAGAAAAAAAAGGATCAAAAGAAAGTCTTTCAGGAGGCACTAAAAAGTGAACACTGTAGAAAAATATGGTGATACTGTTGAAGATGCAATGCAAACAGCACTTGATGAACTAAATGCGACAAAAGATGAGGTAACCTTTGAGGTTTTAGAAAAACCGAGAAAAGGTGTATTAGGCTTCGGAAAAAAAAGAGCTTTAGTTAAAGTTAAATTAACATCAAAAATGATATAAAATTTTAAAAAATAGAGATTCCGCGCAACGAATTAAAGGTTGTGCGGAATTTTTTATGTTGGCTTTTTTTAAAATTTTGTCCTTCTACACATCTCATGTTTCTTAAAAATACGAGCCAATAACGACCATGTTGGCGAAAGCAGCCTGCATGTTAATCATCTTGTTTAAATGAAATTTAAAAAACTTGTTGCCAAAATATAGCTGTACTTTATGTTTAGTTTCAATGATAAACATCAAGACTATATAATCCATTGTGAATAAATATGAAATCGGAAAGTTATGCACATGTGTATAAAATTCTGTCACTTTATCCACAGGACGTTTTGTGGTATCCTGTTATGTTAGAGACTACTGATTTAATCAGATTGTGGATAACATAACTCAATCAAAAATGGTCTCTTATTTAAAAACAAACGGATAAACGCTTTTATTTTATATAGATTAATGAATTTGAAGGAAAGAGGTGATAGACTTGGAATATGAAACGATAGCGGCTATATCCACACCAATGGGAGAGGGAGCAATTTCAATTGTTCGTTTAAGTGGATCAAAAGCCATTGACATCGCTGATCGCTTATATAGAGGGAAAGCATCTTTAAAAGACGTTAAAACTCATACGATTCATTATGGAAAAATGATTGACCCTAAAACAGACGAGACCATAGAGGAAGTCATGGTTAGTGTCATGAGAGGGCCAAAAACGTTCACTAGAGAAGATGTTGTAGAAATAAACTGTCACGGTGGTTTGGTTTCGGTTAATCGTGTACTAGAATTGGTTTTAGAAGTTGGAGCTGTGCTTGCCGAACCAGGAGAATTCACAAAACGTGCCTTTCTTAATGGTCGGATTGATTTATCTCAGGCTGAAGCAGTTATGGATCTCATCAGGGCTAAAACAGATCGAGCCATGAATGTTGCCATGGGACAAATGGAAGGACGCTTATCAAGGCTTATTCAAAGTCTACGACAAACCTTACTCGAAATCATTGCCCAAGTTGAAGTAAATATTGATTACCCTGAATACGATGCCGAAGAAATGACAAACCGGATGTTAAAAGAAAAGGCTGGATACGTACAAAATAAAATCAAAGACCTATTAACAACCGCAAAACAGGGCAAAATATTAAGAGAAGGTTTATCGACCGTTATTATCGGAAGACCGAACGTTGGAAAATCATCATTATTAAATAATTTAATTCATGAGAATAAAGCCATTGTAACGGATATACCAGGGACCACGCGTGATGTCATTGAAGAATATGTTAATATTCGAGGCGTGCCGCTTAAATTAATTGATACGGCGGGTATCCGTGAAACAGAAGATATCGTCGAAAGAATGGGAGTAGAACGATCACGGCAAGTATTAAATAAAGCGGATCTCATTTTACTATTACTCAACTACAACGAAGAACTACAGCCTGAAGACATTCAGTTATTTGAGGCGATCCAAGGAATGGATGCGATTATTGTCGTCAATAAGACAGATCTAGAGAGAAAGATTTCTCTTGATAAGGTTCGAACTTTGGCTGGTCAATCGAAAGTGATAACGACTTCCTTATTAAAGGAAGAAGGAATTGATGAACTTGAAGAGGCTGTAAGAGACCTATTTTTTGAACAAGGGATTGAAAGCCAAGATATGACGTACGTTTCAAATAGTCGACATATCTCCTTATTAAATCAGGCCAGTCACGCTATCGGTGATGCTATTTCATCAATTGATGACGGTATGCCGGTTGACATGGCGCAAATTGACATTCGAAGAACATGGGAAATACTAGGGGAAATAATTGGTGATACCGTTTCTGATAGTTTGATTGACCAGCTATTTTCTCAATTTTGTCTAGGAAAATAAAATTTAATGTAGCTCGTACACTTACATTTTGAATGGTAAGGGCCTCATTTTTAATAAAAAATATAAAAGAAAAGGAGATAATAAAATGACCACAACATATTTGGCAGGTCAATATGACGTTATTGTCGTCGGTGCGGGTCATGCTGGAGTCGAAGCGGGATTAGCTTCTGCCAGGATGGGAGCTGAAACGCTCGTACTCACGATAAATTTAGATGCAATTGCTTTCATGCCATGTAACCCTTCTGTTGGCGGTCCTGCTAAAGGGGTCGTAGTGAGAGAAATTGATGCCTTAGGCGGAGAAATGGGCCGAAATATCGATAAAACGCATATTCAAATGCGAATGTTAAATACAGGAAAAGGTCCTGCTGTTCGGGCACTGAGAGCTCAAGCTGATAAATTTGATTATCAACATGAAATGAAACGAACGCTTGAAAATACAGAGCACTTAACAGTTCGACAAGGTATGGTCGAGAGATTAATTGTCGTTGATGGTGTGTGCAAGGGAGTCATTACAAATACAAATGCTGAATACCGAGCTAAATCGGTTGTTTTAACGACAGGGACTTATTTAAGAGGAAAGATCATTATTGGTGAATTATCTTACCAAAGCGGTCCAAATAATATGCAAGCTTCAGTAGAGCTTTCGGACCATTTGAAAGAGCTTGGTTTTGATATCGTTCGCTTCAAAACAGGGACACCACCAAGAGTGAATGGTAAAACAATTGATTACTCTAAAACGGAAATTCAACCGGGTGATGATGAACCTAGAGCTTTTTCCTATGAAACAACGACCTTTATTACCGAACAAATTCCTTGTTGGTTGACGTATACGAGCCCAGAAACACATGATATTATTAATAGTAACTTAAGTCGTTCACCAATGTATTCTGGAATGATTGAAGGAACAGGACCTCGTTATTGTCCGTCAATTGAAGATAAAATTGTTCGTTTTAACGATAAACCAAGACATCAACTTTTCCTTGAACCAGAAGGGAAAAATACAGAAGAAGTTTACGTCCAAGGTCTATCAACAAGCTTACCTGAAGAAATCCAAAGAAAAATCTTAATGTCTATACCCGGATTAGAAGCATCTAAAATGATGCGTCCAGGTTATGCCATTGAATATGATGCCATTGTCCCAACACAACTTTGGCCAACACTTGAAACGAAGAAAATTAAAGGGCTATTTACAGCCGGCCAAATTAATGGCACATCAGGTTATGAAGAGGCTGCTGGCCAAGGGATTATGGGCGGAATTAATGCCGCATGTAAGGCTCTAGGTAAAGAACCAGTTATTTTAGATCGTTCACAAGCGTATATTGGTGTTCTCATTGATGACCTCGTAACAAAAGGGACAAATGAACCTTACCGCTTGCTGACTTCAAGAGCGGAATACCGTCTCTTGTTACGACATGATAATGCAGACCTTAGATTAACCGAAATTGGTCATGATTTAGGATTGATTTCTGAAGAAAGATACCAAGCTTTCAAAAATAAAAAAGCCATCATTGCCGAGGAAAAATCGAGACTTGCTTCTGTTATGATCAAACCTACAGAAGATATTCAAGCTTTACTAAAAGAAAGAGGAGCAGGGGCACTCAAAGAATCCGTTACGGCGGAACATTTCTTAAAACGGCCTGAAATGCACTATGAAGATATTGCGCAAATCACGCCTCCTGAACAACCTCTTTCTGCGGAAGCAGCAGAACAAGTTGAAATTCAAATAAAGTATGATGGCTATATAGCAAAACAATTGTTGCAAGTAGAAAAAATGCAACGAATGGAAAGTAAAAAAATTCCAGAAGATCTCGATTATTTTGCAATCAATGGGCTTGCTACGGAAGCAAAGCAAAAGTTAAGTGTAGTCAGACCACTCTCTGTTGGCCAAGCATCACGTGTATCAGGTGTCAATCCAAGTGACATTTCTATTTTGCTTGTATATTTAGAACAAGGCAAACTTGCAAAAATTGCAGAATCCTAATCGGAGGAATATATGGAACAATTCACAAAACTATTAGAGGAGAAAGGGATTTCTCTTTCTCCTCATCAATTAAAACAATTTCATACATACTATGAATTGCTCGTTGAGTGGAATAAAAAAATGAACTTAACGGCTATTACTGAAAAGGATGACGTTTACCTCAAACATTTTTATGATTCTATTACACCGGGTTTTTATTATCCTTTTTCGGAACATCAATCCTTATGCGATGTAGGTTCCGGCGCTGGTTTTCCAAGTATTCCTCTTAAAATTGTTTATCCGGAAATTAAGGTGACGATTGTTGATTCATTGAAGAAACGGTTAACCTTCCTTCAAGAGGTTATTGACAAGTTAGCACTTAAACAGGTTACCCTCTATCATGATCGAGCGGAATTGTTTGCGAAAAAACCTGATATTCGTGAATCGTTTGATATTGTCTCTGCACGTGCTGTTGCTCATTTATCTGTATTGAGTGAATATTGTTTACCTCTTGTAAAAGTAGGCGGTCAGTTTATTGCATTAAAAGGGGCACAAGCAAAGGATGAACTAAAGAATTCAGAGCATGCATTAACCGTATTAGGCGGGAAAATAAGTAAGCTTGAATCTTTGGTTCTTCCTGAAGAAAATAGTTTGCGTCATATTATCTTTATTGAAAAAAATAAACAAACGCCAAAAAAATATCCTAGAAAACCAGGCACTCCAAGTAAAAGCCCTTTGTAATGTTTCACGTGAAACATGCAGGATTTTTAATGCAAAAGGCGAAATAATACTAATGGAGGAACAATAAAGGGTGGTGTAATGAGATGAAGCATCCTTTTTCCAAAATATTTGGTCAAAGTGACAAAGACATCGAAACAGAGGGTTCTGAAATTGAATATGAACATGTTCAAGAGGTACCTATAAAGGCCATTATTCCAAATCAGTTTCAACCTCGATCCGTTTTTAATGAAGATAAATTAAAAGAATTAGCCCAAACTATTGAAACACATGGTATTATTCAACCAATTGTCTTAAGACCTATTCAGGGAGATAAATATGAAATTATCGCCGGTGAAAGACGTTGGCGGGCCGTCACGTTTTTAGGATGGGAAAATGTACCGGCTATTATAAAAGAATTTAACGACGCTGAAACAGCGGCAGTTGCATTAATAGAGAACCTTCAAAGAGAAGAACTTACAGCTATTGAAGAAGCGATGGCTTACGAAAAGCTCATCGATATACATGGTTTAACACAAGAAAGTCTTGCTCAGCGACTAGGAAAAGGACAGTCAACCATTGCAAATAAATTACGACTCTTAAAACTTCCTAGTTTGATTCAAAATGCGCTACTAGAAAAAAGAATTACAGAACGACATGCACGTGCGCTCATCGTATTGAAAGACCCGGAAAAACAGGAAAAAGTATTAAATGAAATTATAGAAAAACATCTCAATGTGAAACAGACTGAAGAAAAAGTAAAAAAACTTCTTGAAGTGAAGGGTCAAAAGCCAAAAAAGAGAAAAAGACTCTCACTTAGCCGTGATACTAGAATTGCAGTGAATACCATTAGACAATCGGTTGGAATGGTACAAGACACAGGTCTAAATATAGATACAGATGAAGAAGATATGGGAGATTATTATCAATTCACGATTCGAATCCCAAAAAACAAATAGATTAATAGGATTCCAGTAGGAGTCCTTTTTTAATATAAAGTGTATTTCTCGGAGACTGTTGTTAGTTGTTTTACTTCCACGTTTCATGTTCCTATACTTCTGACGAAATAACAATGTCCTAATAATGCGTGTAAAAGGTACTAGTTAGAAAAATAACGGTATAAAACCAACTATTTATTAAAGAAATAGAATTGTAACTCTCTCAAAAGGGCATTTTCATGGTAAAATGGAAGATAGCAGAAAGAGGAAGTAAGGGTAGGTGACATCGTGAGTAAAATTTTAGCCGTAGCAAATCAAAAAGGTGGCGTTGGCAAAACAACAACGTCTGTGAATTTGAGTGCTTGCTTAGCTTACATTGGCCAACGGGTTTTATTAGTCGATATTGACCCACAAGGGAATGCAACTAGCGGAGTAGGCGTAGATAAAGGCGACATTGATGAATGTGTATATGATGTTCTTGTTGAAGACATTGAAGCAAAAGACGTCATTGTTAAAACAGAAATTGAAAAGCTTGATGTTATACCTTCAACAATACAATTAGCAGGTGCTGAAATTGAACTCGTTCCTACAATTTCGAGAGAGATCCGTTTAAAACGAGCTTTAGAAAAGGTATCAGACCAGTATGATTATATTGTCATTGATTGTCCACCATCTTTGGGATTATTAACAATAAATGCTTTAACAGCAGCAAACGCTGTCATTATCCCAGTTCAATGTGAATATTACGCGCTCGAGGGACTTAGTCAACTTTTGAACACTGTCAGACTTGTTCAAAAACATTTAAATCATCATCTCGCTATTGAAGGCGTCTTGCTAACCATGTTGGATGCTAGAACAAATCTAGGTCTCCAAGTCATTGATGAAGTAAAAAAATATTTTAGAGATAAGGTTTACTCTACCATTATTCCGAGAAATGTGAGATTAGGCGAAGCGCCAAGTCATGGAAAACCGATTATCATTTATGATGCTAGATCAAAAGGTGCCGAAGTATATCTTGAATTAGCAAAGGAAGTGGCTATGAATGAACAAGGCGTTAGGTAAAGGAATCAGTGCTTTCTTTCCAGATTCTCTTCCTCAGGAAGAAGACGTTTATGCAATTCAAGACATCTCGATTAATGATATTAGACCGAATCCTTACCAACCAAGGAAAAGTTTTGATGAATCATCCTTACAGGATCTTAAAAATTCGATTTTAGAACACGGAATCATACAGCCCATCATTGTTCGAAAAGGGTTAAAAGGTTTTGACATCGTGGCAGGAGAAAGACGATATCGTGCGGCGGTCGAAGCTAAGTTAAAGTCCATTCCAGCAATTATAAAAGAACTCTCTGATAAACAAATGATGGAAATTGCATTAATTGAAAACTTACAGAGAGAAGACTTAAATCCGATAGAAGAAGCGATTGCTTATAAAAAACTGATGGAAGGGCTAGAAATTACCCAAGAAGAGTTAGCTAAAAAAGTAGGAAAAAGCCGTCCGCATATCACCAATCATCTCAGACTCTTACAACTAAGCCAACCAGTACAAAGTTTAATTGCTGAAGGTAAGCTCTCAATGGGCCAAGGTAGAACGTTACTTGGCTTAAAAAACAAAAAGAAATTACCTACACTTGTTGAAAAGGTCATTAAGGAAAATATGAATGTGCGTCAACTTGAGGAACTGATTCAAAAGTTGAATAATCATGTTCCACGTGAAACATCTCGGAAAGTGACGATGAAATTGGATCCTGTGCTAAGGGAGAAAGTAACCGTACTCCGTGAACGTTTTGGTACATCCGTATTGATTAAACAGGCAAAAAACAAGGATAAAGGAAAAATAGAAATTGAATACTATTCTCAAGATGATCTATCGAGGTTAATTGAATTATTAGAAGGACAAGAGTGAAGCAATATATAAGCTTCACTTTTTTTGTGCTTTAATATGAAGCTTTATTTATATGGACTTTTGTTAAATAACGATGTTTTGAATGCTGTGATATGGCGAGGTAGACACTGTCAGATATCACTTTAGCCATTTCCATAACAAGGTTAAGTCGTGTATTTTGAAGAACAAAATATTCCATATAACCACTAACGTTAACAATACCAGTAATATTCATATCACCTACGGGTAAAAGCTTTTTGTTCACACCGGCTCCTGGTAGTACTGGGCCATCAGAGATACCGATCATTCCAATGCTTTTATATTTTCCGAGGCATGCATCAATTCCAATAACAAATGGAGAATCAAACTGATTAGTTATATATGCTAATGTTTCTTCTAAATTCACAGCATGAACGGGGTGCTCTAATGTTCCTAATACACTCGTATTTGGAATGTTTAATTCCGATAAGTTTGTTCCAACAATAGGACCAAGAGCGTCACCCGTGGAACGATCCGTTCCGATACATACAACAACAATATGTTTATCAATTGAAGGGAGTAATTCCTTTATTAATTTTACAATGGTAAAATGTGAACCATAATCTTTATAGTGAACTCTATTGACATTATTTTTCTGCCACTTTGGGTTAAGATTCATAGGTTACGCTCCCTCAATTCTCATGTTAATATATTATTATCAGTATACGGAACAATTAAACATTCTATACATGAAATTTTTGAAAATAAGCGAATAAAAATGTAAAAGAGGGTTATCTTTTTCTTGCTAAATGGGATATAATAGCTTATGAGTAGAAGTTAACTAAATTAAAAATGCAGTAATGAGAGAAAGAAGTATCTAAAGAAAACCTTATTAAGCGATTTGGGAATGGTGAGAGCCCAAAAAAGGCATTTAGAGAAAGGCATTCTTGAACTGCATATGAAAAGGGGATACATAAGTTGTCATGAACTTATGTTATCAACTAGGGTGGAACCGCGTGAGTAAAGCTCTCGTCCCTAGGTCTAACGGACCTAAGGATGAGAGCTTATTTATTTTTAGCTATAAAAGCAAGATTGGGTTACCTAACAACCACCGGGATTGGAAGTAACCCTTACGATTGACTTTTAGTGGTGCATAGGTAAGTCAAAGACATTAACAAAGGATGCTTTTTAACTAATTTATGATAAGGAGTGAATCATATGACAACGATGGAACAAGTCGTTAATTTAGCAAAACAGAGAGGTTTTATTTTTCCTGGTTCAGAAATATATGGAGGATTGGCGAATACTTGGGATTATGGTCCATTAGGTGTAGAATTCAAGAATAATGTAAAAAAAGCATGGTGGAAAAAGTTTGTTCAAGAGTCACCCTATAATGTAGGGTTGGATGCTTCAATTTTAATGAATCCAAAGACATGGGAAGCATCTGGACATTTAAGTAACTTTAACGATCCAATGATTGATTGTAAACAATGTAAATCACGTTTTAGAGCAGATAAATTAATTGAAAGCAGCATACCAGAAGAAGCTTTACCTGCTCCTGTAGATGGGTTATCTTTCTCTCAAATGGAACAATTAATCAATGAACATGCTGTTAAATGTCCGGAATGTGGCGCGCATGATTTTACGGCTATCAGACAATTCAACCTTATGTTCAAAACGTTCCAAGGGGTTACAGAAACAAGTAAAGATGAGTTATATCTAAGACCAGAAACAGCTCAAGGTATCTTTGTCAACTTTAAGAATGTTCAAAGAACCATGAGAAAGAAACTTCCATTTGGTATCGGTCAAATTGGTAAATCGTTCCGAAATGAAATTACACCGGGTAACTTCACGTTCCGTACAAGAGAATTCGAACAATTAGAACTTGAATTCTTCTGTAAGCCAGGAGATGACCAGGAGTGGTATAATTATTGGAGAACGTTCAGCCATGAGTGGCTCCTTTCTCTTAATATGAAAGCAGACCACGTAAGACTTCGAGATCATGAAAAAGAAGAACTTCCTCACTATAGTAATGCGACAACGGATATTGAATATCTTTTCCCGTTTGGTTGGGGTGAACTATCTAGTCTTTCATCTAGAACGGATTATGACCTAAAACAACATATGGCGTTATCTGGTGAAGATTTACAATATATTGATCAAGAAACAAATGACCGTTATATACCTTATGTTATTGAACCATCCATCGGGGCAGATCGTGTATCACTGGCCTTTCTTATTGATGCCTTTGAAGAAGAAAAAATAAATGATAAAGAGACACGTACGGTATTGCACTTACATCCTGCACTTGCGCCATATAAAGCAGCCGTTCTGCCACTATCTAAAAAATTAGGTGATGACGCTCGTAAAGTATATGAGTTACTCGCCAAAAAATTCATGGTAGATTATGATGAAACAGGATCAATAGGAAAGAGATATCGTCGCCAAGATGAAATCGGAACACCATTTAGTGTCACGTTTGACTTTGATTCAAAAGATGATCATAAAGTAACCGTTCGGGACCGAGATACAATGGAACAAGAACGTGTTTCCATTGATCAATTAGTCCATTTCTTAGAAGGGAAATTGGCTTACTAATCCACCGATGATCTTTTTTAATATGATTGGCAAGGAGGATGACGAAGGTGAAACCACAGTTGACATTTGAACTTAATGATGTCGTTGAAATGAAAAAACAACATCCATGCGGAACAAATAGATGGAAGATTATTCGATTAGGTGCAGATATTCGAATTAAGTGTCTCGGATGTGATCACAGTGTCATGATGCCAAGGAAAGAGTTCCAAAAGAAAGTTAAAAGAATTCTCTCGGAATAAAAAAAGTTTGTTTACAAGATTCATTGAGGTATGATATATGACGTATAAGGCCTCTAAAGAAGATTTTAAATGAAGTAGGGGAGTGAATGATGTTTGTCTCTTCTCTCAATAGATAATGACTAGAAAGCATAACTGAAGGTTATGTGAGGAGTGATTTGATGAGTTTAACAACAGGTATAGTAGGTTTGCCGAACGTCGGTAAATCAACTCTTTTTAATGCCATAACACAAGCAGGTGCTGAATCGGCAAATTATCCATTTTGTACCATTGATCCAAACGTCGGAATTGTGAGTGTTCCAGATGAAAGGCAAGAAAAGCTCGCTCAAATGTACAACCCCAAAAAAGTAATTCCAACAACATTTGAATTTACAGATATTGCTGGACTTGTTAAGGGGGCTAGCAAGGGGGAAGGACTAGGTAACCAGTTCTTAGCTACTATTCGCTCGGTTGATGCCATCTCTCATGTGGTGCGGTGTTTTGATGATAAAGACATCACTCATGTATCTGGTAAAGTAGACCCAATTGATGATATTGAGACCATCAATCTTGAATTAATCTTAGCTGACCTGGAATCCGTCAATAAACGTATTGATCGTGTCCAAAAATTAGCTAAACAAAAGGACAAAGATGCCGTCATAGAATTTTCGGCTCTTACGAAACTGAAAGACGCTTTCGAAAACGAAAAACCCGCAAGGCATGTCGAATTAAGCGATGATGAAAAAGCAGCGGTCAAATCATTAAATTTCTTAACGAGCAAGCCTGTGCTTTATGTTGCCAACGTGTCTGAAGATGACCTCGCATCACCTGATGTGAATGACTACGTGAAGCAAGTTCAAGCATTTGCGGAAAAGGATAAAGCAGAAGTTGTCGTTATATCGGCAAGAATTGAGTCTGAGATTGCTGAACTTGATGGCGAAGAAAAACAAAATTTTCTAGAAGAACTCGGAATCAAAAAATCAGGACTTGATCAATTAATCGAAAAATCTTATAAACTCTTAGGACTTGCCACGTATTTTACAGCTGGAGAACAAGAAGTAAGGGCTTGGACGTTCCATCAAGGAACAAAAGCGCCGCAAGCAGCCGGTATTATTCATACAGATTTTGAACGAGGTTTTATCAGAGCTGAAGTCGTTTCCTATGAAGACTTAATGGAAGCGGGATCACTTCAAGCGGCAAAGGAAAAAGGAAAATTACGTTTAGAAGGTAAAGAATATATCGTACAAGACGGTGATGTTATTCACTTTCGTTTTAATGTCTAATAGAGTAGAGAATAATCCTTCCCAATCGAGAAGATAATGGGGAGGATTTTTTCTATTTTAATTTAATGGATTTATCCAGTAGTAGGGTCATAAAACTTATCAAAGATTGAATTTTCTCTTTATTTTTCTGAAAATTTTTATTATAATAGAGATAGAGTTCAATGGAGGTGAATAAGATGACTAATACATAGATTCAAGCCATATGACTGTAGCAACGCTATACGACGTCCCTTCGATTTTCAACCACTACTACCTTTCATTCCCTTTTAAATTTTTTAATAGTTACAACCTCTTAACAACGGCACTTGTTATTAAGCCACCTGCCTTAAAACCACATTAGCAACCTATTCAATCGTCTCTACCTCTTATTACAATTTCAATATTCCATCACCTTATAAAACAAAACTCGCATTGCACTGTTGGGTATTAGTATGATATAATATCAAAATGTGAGTGAGAAACTTACTCTCTGCTCTGTAAAGGAGCCGTTTAGTCCAAAGGGAGGTGACAATTGTGCGTAAATACGAAATTATGACCATTCTTCGTCCAGATCTCGATGAAGAAAAAGAAAAAGCAGTCAAAGAAAGAATTAAAACTATCTTGACTGACAACGGTGCGGAAATCAACCAAGTCAAAGAAATGGGTAAACGTCGTTTAGCTTATGAAATTAATGATCTAAATAACGGTGTTTATACTGTTCTTTATGTAACGGCTGGGAACGAAGCCATCAACGAATTTGACCGTCTTTTGAAAATCAATGAAGATGTCATGCGCTTTATGGTGATCAAAGACGAGCGTGAATAAATAAAATAGGGGAGAGGTTCTTATGATTAATCGAGTTATTTTGGTTGGACGATTGACGAAGAACCCAGAGTTGCGTTATACGCCTACAGGTGTGGCCGTGGCAAACTTCACACTAGCCGTAAATCGTACATTTACGAATCAACAAGGCGAACGTGAAGCGGATTTTATACCAGTGGTTGTTTGGCGTAGACAAGCTGAAAATGCAGCTAACTTTTTAACTAAAGGTAGTCTTGCCGGCGTGGATGGAAGGATCCAAACCAGAAGTTATGAAAATAACGAAGGGCGCAGAGTTTATATTACAGAGGTAGTCGCTGACAGCGTGCAGTTCCTTGAACCAAAAGGAGCTAAACAAGGTGGCGGAAATAACTTTGCTCAACAAGGACCTCCAAATAGCGGTAACAACAACAATAATAATAACAGCAATCATCCGAACCAAGACTATCCTCCATTTGAAGACCCATTTGCAAATGATGGGAAGCCGATTGATATTTCGGACGATGATTTGCCGTTTTAACAGTTGAAGAGAATGGTCAAGAAAGCAGTCAAGATCATTTGACACTTTTTTACTAGGTTACTTTAACAAACAAAAAATAAAGGAGGGATTGGCATGGTACGTCGCGGACGCGGAGGAAAACGTCGTAAAGTATGTTTCTTTACAGCAAATAAAATTAAATATATCGACTACAAAGATGTAGATCTTTTGAAACGTTTTATTTCTGAAAGAGGTAAAATTTTACCACGTCGTGTAACTGGAACAAGCGCAAAATACCAACGTCGTTTGACTGTAGCAATCAAACGTGCTCGTCAAATGGCTTTACTTCCATATACGACTGAATAAGGTTTATATAGAAGCCCACAGGGGAATGCTCAAAGCATTTTCTTGTGGGCTTTTATTTTTGTTTATTATTAGAGATCTTCTATAGACACATTTAGTTGGTAAACTAAAAGTAAAACAATGGGTAAAGACAGCAGTATTAGTTTATCGAACTTCACAAATGCGGGAATTAGAGAAAACGATTCAAAAACAACAGATATGCAGCTATTCATGACACTAAAACCAGTAAAAAAATTATTACCCGTGGAATAATCTGAAAATAAAGTGAAACTTCCATCAGTGGGGGTTTTCTTCATCCCCCATTGATGGTTAGCTGAACCAATCGGACCTTTATGGGCAGTTGATCCCCACCTATCTTCTTTGAATACTCAGAATCCTTTGGTGGAGGTCTTTACTTGCCGTTAAGGCGGGATAAAAAAAGAACGACTGCTAGATTAACTAGTCGTCGTTCTTTTCATCTTCTTTAATAATAAGGTGCCATCATTAAATAAACAATGACTCCTGTAAGGCTCACATATAGCCAAATTGGCATGGTCCAGCGAACAATTTTCTTATGCTTTGCCACTTGCATGGTCCATCCCCATACAAGAGCGAACGGAGCAAGAAAAACAATGACAGCAGCTAAAAAACTATGTGTAATTAAGATGAAAAAGTAAATCGGACGAATGATACCCTGTCCTCCAAATTTCGCTGTGTCAGGTGACAGATAGTGAAACGTGAGATAGGTGATTAAAAATAAAAAAGTCGTCGTAAAGGCAGCTAAAATAAAGCCACGGTGTACATTAATCTTCTTTTTCATAATAGAAATCAGGGCACCAACCAAGAAAATAAACGTAAAGCTATTAAATACAGCATTGAACCTTGGTAATAAATTGATGTCAAAGTTGACATTTCCATGATAACCAATCGGGGTAAAAAACAAGAGTAAAATCACAATGTTTGCGATAATGGCTATACTGATGATGAGACCAGTAAAGTTTTTGTTGCTGGTAGGCGTATAACCCTTTTTATCCGTATTATCCATTTGTTTTTCTCCTTTAAGATACTATAGTCATTATCAAAACCCATTACTGCGTGACTAGAACCTACACAAACCTAGTGAATCAAATCTACCGCTATCTGAAAAACAAAGAGGTTAAATAAAGTTTTTTCCTGTCTCTGAATTGATAGCATCATAGTCAATATATGTTCTACAATTTAGTATAGCAAAATTATTAAGGAGAAAAAAAGATAAACAACTTAAATAGTGTGATGAATAATCGATGACCATAGTTGATTAGTTGGAAGGGACCCCATAAACAACGAGAATGGGGTTATTAGTGAGCGTTCAAAAAGGTGACAAATTAGAAGCAAGAAGATCAAGGCGGCGCTGTTTTGAGGACCGGAATGTAGGTTTTTACTACATGAGGACCGGAAAAACAAGCCAACGCCGAGATTCGTAGCTTATCATTTGGTGACTTTTTGAACAACCTCTATTAGAATAAATTAGTCATTCGGCTTTGTCTGAGACTTATAATCTGTTTTTTCAAGCAACATCTCAGTGGTTGTTTTAATTTGTTGATGGGAGGTGATTTCGTCATCCATCATTTCTTCTAATACAACATCAATAAAATACTGAACACAAGCTAGCTCCTTAAATGCCAAGATGGATTCAAGGGCTTCTTTATATATTTGAACAAATAAAGGTTCAGGATTTCCTTTTTGAATTTCCCCATACGATTCATACAGCAAATCAATTTTATCAGCTACTGCCAGAATTTTACCTTCAAGGGTCTCGTCTTTTCCTTCTTTAAATCGTTCAGCATATGCTTTCCGAAATTGAGCGGGAAACTCATGCTCAAGAAAGTCATTCGTCATGGATTCTTCAACTTGAGAAAAAAGCTCACGTAATTTTGGAAGGGCATACTTTACGGGTGTTTTTATATCCCCAGTGAACAATTCTGAGAAATCATGATTAATGGCTTTTTCATAAATGGCTTTCCAGTCAATCTTTTTACCGTGAGCATCTTCAACTGTTGCAAGAAATTGAACAATCTTAGCCACTTTAAAAGAATGACTTGCAACGGAATGCTCCTGATATTTAAATACTCCAGGACAGCGATAAATACCTTCTAAATCTGACAAACTTTGAAAATATCTATGGATTCCCATATAAACCCTCCTCTAAGAAGTCAAATTAATCAGCTCGAAAATATTTTGATTAGTATACTCGCTCGTATGACAACAGTCAAATAATAGATACTTTTAACATGTTAGAGTCAGATAAAGACCTGTCAATGTCATTTTGCTCACAAATGGAGGAAAATATTTTATTATATGATGAAAAGGGAGAGAGAGTTATTGAAGGTGATATTAAAAATAGACCCTAATGTGCAAGAAAAAACCATCGAGATCTGTGCAAAAGAAATGACGCCTCAGATTGATTATATTGTGAAATTTTGAAGTGGGTTTTAGTGGTAACTTAGTGCTTAGATTTAAAAATGATTGGAACGTAAAACCACGATACCTTTAGGTTCGTGGTTTTACGCCCTTTTCACCCATGACATAACGTTGTCGTACCTGCCTGTTGAGTTCTTTAACCAAACGAAGGATTTGATCAGGATTAAGAAGCGGGATCGATTGGTCATCCATCCTATATTCTGTAGAGGCTATACTTGATGGGCAGATTGGGTTAGAAGAACTTTTCTCTATATGGTCCATTTTAAGTTCAACAAAATCATGAATCTGATGAATATCGAAAGCTATCGTTTGACGATCTATCTTACAAATGATATATTTTTGATCTTCTGGATCATGTGGGTTTGATTCTACTTGAATTAATTTTGGCAGATCAATAAGCGGAATCACTTGATCTCTAAGCCGAATAAAACCCTTAAGATGGTCATGTGTATCAGGAACAGAAAAGCATAGGATAGGTTGAATAATTTCTTGAACATATTGAAGCCACAATCCAAGACGATGCTCACCGACATCAAAGAAAATATAAGTAGAGTCAGAAAGGGTATCGTTGTTTGCATGTTGCATAGTATCCATATCGTTCACTTCCTTTAATTATTAGAGGTTGTTCAAAAAGTCACCAAATGATAAGCTACGAATCTCGGCGTTGGCTTGTTTTTCCGGTCCTCATGTAGTAAAGACCTACATTCTGGTCCTCAAAACAGCGCCGCCTTGATCTTCTTGCTTCTAATTTGTCACCTTTTTGAACACGCACTATTAAGGGTCTTTCTTAAATTATATCGGATAATATTGAATTCGAAAACATAACAAGTGACAAACTAGTAAATAAGAGGCGAATTCATGAATTTTATTTAAAAGGATGTACTCGGGTGTTTCAAGTGTAAAAAAAGGCGGAAAAGAGATCAAATACGGACAAAGATATCTTCTTGTTCCTTTTTATATTATAATTTAAGGATAACTAAGTATGCTAAAGTCATGTTAGGCGATCGCCTTTATTGACAATAAGCATCAGGAATATGGGGTGTAACAATATATAATGAAGCAATCACGAAGTCTTGTTGAAGGGGCAGTGTCCATTGCCTTATTTATTTGCCTTTTAATAATAACTTTTTATTTACCGATTATTGGGGTCATAACACTATGGTTTCTTGCTACTCCAATTATGTACTATTCGAGTCGAAATGGATTGAAAATGGGAATTGTAGCTATAGTCGTCTGCCTTTGTGTTGCTTTTTTCCTTACCAATGTATTTAGTATGTTATTTTCGGCTTTTTTCCTAATTCAAGCGCTAGTCATGGGAACACTCGTAAATAAGAAGAAATCGGCATTTGCTGTTTTACTTGGAGGCAGCTTAGCTAATATTTCAATGTTCCTATTGGCGTATGCCATCTCAATTGGATTGTTTCATTTTGATCCAGTGGAAGCTCTTGAAAAAACCATGCTATCAACAATGGGTACAGCAGAAAAGGTGTATCAGTCGATAAATATTGATACGAGCGAATCAACCAAGCTGTTAGTTGAATCTATCAAGAGATTAAGTCAAATGACTCCTTTTTTTATAGTGATGACAAGTGTCGTTTATGCCTTTATCACTCAATTTCTTAGTGGATTAATTATTAAAAGGCTTCGAGTGGACTATCCTAAATTTCCACCTTTTCGATTATGGAAATTCCCTAAATCATTAATTTGGTATTTTCTTATTTTATTGGTTATCAGTTTAGTTGGTAATATCGAACCAAACTCAAGCCTTTATTTAGTGGTTGTCAATGGTCTTTTAATTCTTGATGTCGTCGTCGTCATTCAAGGGCTTAGCTTGATCTTTAATATAGCCCACCGAAAAGAATGGCCCATCGTCATACCTATTCTTATTTTAATTGTAAGCTTATTAGTGCCGTATTTACTGCAGATTATTCGATTATTGGGTATAATTGATTTAGGTTTCGATATTAGAAATCGAATCAAAAAGAAAAAGTAATGCGCTTGTTTGAAAAAAAGAGGCAACCATCTTACATTTTTTAAACAACCGCTAAAAACGTATACACGTGTCATGGGAGCTGACAATATGTCTAACCAATTCAAACATCGTTGGCGAAATGACCAGTTGCTCGTATTTGGCCTGTTATTCCTCTTACTCCTAATTATTGTCGCTATCATTAATTGGGTGGTCGGATTAGCAGGTTTCCTCTTATTAATCGCTCTGGTTATTTGGTATGTAAGGAACGATGCACGATTTGAAAAAGATTTAAAAGAATATATAACGACTTTGTCCTATCGCTTAAAAAAAGTTGGTGAAGAAGCGTTATTAGAGATGCCCATTGGCATTGTTCTATATGATGAAAAAGGGCATATTGAATGGATTAATCATTATATGACAGCACAATCAGAAGGGGATCGTTTTTTAAATCAGCCTCTCGATAAAATTTCTGAAGACCTTCCCGAATTTATTCAATCAGATGATACGGATACTTTTCTTACGATACAGGGCTTAAAATATCATGTTATTAGTCGAAAAACCGAAAGACTGCTTTACTTTTTTGATGTAACCGAATTGATGGAATTAAAACAGAAACATTTTGATGAACAAACCGTTTTTGCCATTATATGTTTAGATAACTATGATGAAGTCACACAAGGTGTTGCAGATCAAGTTCGTAGCAATATCAACAATGCCATGACGTCAACGATTCAGAATTGGGCTATTGAACATGGGATTTATTTAAAAAGAATATCATCTGACAGATTTGTTGGAATACTAAATGAAAAAATTCTGCAGGAACTTGAAGAGGATCATTTTATTGTCCTTGATCGAGTCCGAGAAAAAATATTGGTGAGTCATATCCCATTAACTCTGAGTATAGGTGTTGGTTCTGGAACATCTTCTTTGCCCGAACTTGGTCAGTATGCTCAATCTGCTCTTGATTTGGCATTAGGACGCGGTGGTGATCAAGTTGCCATAAAACACCCTGACGGTAAAGTGAAATTTTATGGTGGGAAATCAAATCCTGTTGAAAAAAGAACACGTGTCAGAGCCAGAGTTATTTCTCACGCCTTGTCTGAACTCATCGTAGAAAGCGATCAAGTCATTGTCATGGGTCATCAATATCCTGATATGGATGCGATTGGAGCATGTATTGGAATATTAAAAATTGCTGAAGTGAATGGAAAAGAAGCGAGAATTGTTGTAGATCCAAAAAATTATGGCGCAGGTGTGATAAAATTAGTGGAAGAGCTGAGAAAAAATGAAGAGCTCTGGTCTAAATTTATATCTCCAGAAGAAGCTGAGGAGAAAATGACACGCGGGACGTTGGTTGTTGTCGTTGACACGCACAAACCATCCATGGTTATGGATGCAAAATTACTACCTATGGCGGATCGTGTGGTCATTATCGATCATCATCGAAGGGCAGAAGAATTTGTTAAAGATCCTGTTCTTGTTTATATGGAGCCGTATGCTTCTTCAACATGTGAACTTGTGACAGAGTTGATTGAATATCAGTCCAAAGATCTCAGTCTAGATGTTATTGAAGCCACTTCCATGCTAGCTGGCATTACAGTGGATACGAAAAGTTTTACGTTTCGAACAGGCTCTAGGACATTCGATGCCGCTTCACAATTAAGATCTCATGGAGCGGATACCATACTTGTTCAAAAGCTTCTTCGTGATGATTTAAATCAATTTAATATGAGAGCACACCTCATTAAGGATACAACGATTTATAAAGATCATATCGCTATCGCCCTTGGAACAGAGGACCAAACCTATGATCAAGTCTTAATTGCCCAAACAGCTGATACTCTATTAACGATGGAAGGTGTCAAAGCATCGTTTGTCGTTTGTATGAGAAAAGATAATAAAGTGGGAATTAGTGCTCGATCACTCGGTGAAATCAATGTACAGCTTATTATGGAGAGTGTGGGAGGCGGAGGTCATTTAACCAATGCAGCCACACAACTAGAAGATGAATCCATAGGCGAGGCTTATGATTTATTAAAGCAAGCAATAGATAACTATTTACAGGGAGGCATGTAACAATGAAAGTCATCTTTTTAAAAACAGTGAAAGGAAAAGGCACTGAAGGGGAAGTAAAAGAAGTTTCAGAGGGTTACGCACGTAACTATTTGCTCCCTCGAAAAGTGGCTGTTGAAGCCAATGCTGGGAATCTAAAACAGCTTGAATTGAAGAAAAAAGGCGAGGAAAAACGAGCAGAAAATGAAAAGCAAGAAGCGGTTCAGTTAAAGGAAAAAATCGAAAAACTAACTATTGAATTGACTGCAAAAGCAGGAGAAGGCGGACGCCTCTTTGGCTCGATTACGAGTAAACAAATTGCACAGCAACTTAAAAAGAAAAATATTGAAATAGATAAAAGAAAAATAGAATTAGATGAACCAATCCGTTCATTAGGTTTTACAGATGTACCAGTCAAATTACATTCAGACGTTACAGCAACAGTGAAGGTACATGTCACAGAGAAATAAAGTAAGGGGATAGGATTTTTATGAGTGACTTATTTGCCGATCGTACACCGCCCCATAATATTGAGGCTGAGCAGGCTGTCCTAGGTGCTATTTTTCTTGAGCCATCATCTGTTACGGTTGCTTCTGAGGCACTCTTGCCAGAAGACTTTTATAGAACAAGCCATCAACTTATTTTTTCCGTTATGTTAACCCTATCAGAACGCGGGGAGCCGGTTGATGTCATTACTTTGACAAATGAATTGCGAAATGAAAAACGTCTAGAAGAAGTAGGAGGAATTTCTTATCTCGCAGAACTAGCCAATTCAGCACCAACAGCTGCAAATATTGAATATTATACGGGTATTGTTGAAGAAAAGGCCTTATTAAGACGATTAATACGTACAGCAACGTCCATCGTTTCAGATGGCTATACTCGCGAAGATAATGTTTCATCTATCTTAGATGATGCGGAGAAAAATATATTAGAAGTTGCACAGCGTAAGAGAACCAGTGAATTTCAATCGATCAAAGATGTCCTTATGGCAACCTATGACAATATAGAAGCGCTCCAGAACCGTAAAGGTGATATTACAGGGGTTCCGACGGGTTTTATTGAATTAGATCGTATGACGGCTGGTTTTCAAAAGAATGATTTAATTATCGTGGCAGCGAGACCGTCTGTAGGTAAGACGGCCTTTGCACTAAATATCGCGCAAAATGTCGCCACACGGACAGATGAAACGGTAGCTATTTTCAGTTTAGAGATGGGCGCACAGCAACTCGTTATGCGTATGCTCTGTGCCGAGGGCAATATCAATGCACAAAAACTACGGACAGGTGCCTTAGATGAAGAAGACTGGCAGAAGTTGACCATGGCCATGGGGAGCCTCTCTCACGCTGGAATTTATATAGATGATACGCCAGGAGTCAGAGTGAATGATATCAGAGCTAAATGTAGAAGATTGAAGCAAGAAAAAGGTCTTGGTATGATTGTTATCGACTATCTTCAGTTGATTCTAGGCAATGGCGGTTCGAATCGATCAGAAAATAGACAACAAGAAGTTTCAGAGATTTCTCGGACACTAAAAGCCATTGCTAGGGAACTCGAAGTTCCGGTTATCGCATTATCACAGCTCTCACGGGGTGTAGAATCTCGCCAGGATAAGAGACCGATGATGTCTGATATTCGTGAATCAGGAAGTATTGAACAAGATGCCGATATCGTCGCTTTCCTTTATCGAGATGACTATTATGATAAAGAAAGTGAAAAACAAAATATTATCGAAATTATTATAGCTAAACAACGTAATGGTCCTGTAGGGACAGTCGAACTCGCATTTATAAAAGAATATAATAAATTTGTGAATTTAGACCGGAAGCATGATGTAAGTGACATGCCTCCAGGAGCCTAATTTTTGAAAAGACATCGAGGAAGACGGTGTCTTTTTGTAGATTATTTTTAGTAATTGGTGTTAAATTTTTAAATATCACCTTAAGTCGTAGATACCATGGAATAACTAATAAAAATAACCGAACAAATATATCTTATGTCGATGATAATGTTCGCTTTTTTGGATTGACTTTAGCACGCTAAACCTGTTACACTAACTATGGTCAAAATATTATTATACATTTTAGGGGGCCTATGGATGTCTTCTGTAGTTGTTGTTGGTGCCCAATGGGGCGATGAAGGAAAAGGTAAAATAACGGACTATTTATCAGGAAAAGCGGAGGTTATATCACGTTATCAAGGCGGAGATAATGCTGGACATACCATCGTATTTAATGGAAAAAAATATAAATTACGTTTGATCCCATCAGGAATTTTTTATAGTGATAAAATTAGCGTTATTGGCAACGGCATGGTTGTTAATCCCAAATCACTAGTTGAAGAGTTGGATTATTTACATGAAAATGATGTAACGACTGACAATTTGCGCATTAGTAATCGGGCACATGTTATTCTTCCTTACCACGTTAAGCAAGATATATTGGAAGAAGAACGTAAAGGTTCATTGAAAATAGGTACAACCAAAAAAGGAATCGGCCCAGCATATATGGATAAAGCAGCTCGTGTCGGTATTCGTATTGCAGATTTACTTGAACCTGATACGTTTAAAGAAAAATTAGAAAAAAATCTTGCAGAAAAAAATAGATTATTTGAAAAGATGTATGAAACGGAAGGATTTAAACTTGAAGATATTTATGAAGAATATCTTGGTTATGCTGACCGTATTCGTCACCTTGTCTGTGACACATCCGTTGTTTTAAATGATGCACTTGATGACGGAAAACGAGTACTCTTTGAAGGGGCTCAAGGTGTAATGCTTGACATCGACCAAGGTACGTATCCATTTGTTACATCTTCAAACCCTGTTGCAGGTGGAGTAGCGATTGGATCTGGCGTTGGCCCATCTAAAATCGATCACGTTGTCGGTATTACAAAAGCTTATACGACACGTGTTGGAGACGGTCCTTTTCCAACAGAAATTGAAGGAGAAGTTGGCAATAGAATCCGTGAAATCGGTCATGAATATGGAACAGTCACAGGTCGCCCACGCCGTGTAGGTTGGTATGATAGTGTCGTTGTTCGTCATGCTCGTCGTGTTAGCGGACTCACAGATTTATCTTTAAACTGTCTTGATGTTCTTTCAGGACTTGAGACTGTCAAAATTTGTGTTGCTTACAAATACAAAGGTGAAATCATTAATGAATTCCCAGCTAGCTTGAATGTCTTAGCAGAATGTGAAGCTATCTATGAAGAACTACCAGGCTGGAGTGAAGATATCACAGGAGCCAAAACGCTTTCTGATCTTCCTGAGAATGCAAGACACTATGTTGAACGCGTATCTCAACTTACAGGTATTCCACTTACCATCTTCTCAGTTGGTCCTGATCGTACACAAACTCGATTAGTACGAGGCGTATTTGCTTAAGAATCAAATCGAAAACTTATAAAAAAACAAGACATCCACCATCATTTTATTGGATGTCTTGTTTTTATTAATCATAAAATTTAGCTGTTACATTTTGTTCATAATTAGGAGAATTAATTTTAAAATAGACTTCGGCTTTGCGATTGTCTCCATCAATATATTTAGAAGTACTAAAAGAGTAACACGAATTGGAATTCACTATAAAGGTAGCTATTCTTTTATCATAAGCAGCCGGATCATATTCATAGACCATAACCGCAAAAGCATTATCTCTTTGTAATCCAGAAATACATATTTTAAAATTACCGCCATTTGAACTATAATTTTTAGTATAATCATTCCTATACTTTTTGAGTGAGAGATCCTCTTGACCCACTTTGTCCCATTCACTTGGGCCCGCGGGCGATGCAGTAGCGAATGATTTAGCCGGATGTATTAATATAAGAAGAATAGAAAATAGCAGAAAAACAACGGATTGACGAGTTTTCATTATACCCCTCCTGACGATTGAGTTCGTATTTGATAATTATACATGAGAAAAAAAGCATGTACCGGGAAAGGATAAAAATGTAATTGATGCTTAATGAAAATGCAACATATAAAAAAGTACTTGCAATAGTTCTAATTACATGGTAAGATATTTTTTGTGTCACAAAGAAAGTTTTCGTGATAAGCATAATACCATCGGTAGTGACAGTCTTTAAAAACATTAAACTGTTTTAAAACAAAATATTTTATATTGTCGCGGGGTGGAGCACCGAGCATCACATCTTCGAATAAGCTTCGAGCTGTCCCGTAAGCACGTAAGTGGTAGGGACAACACGAGCAAAGCTTCCTCGAATAAGCTTCGAGTTGTACCGAAGACGAAGTCGTAGGTACAGTCTTTAAAATGTTTAGTAGATCTATAAATAAATATTATTATTATTGTCGCGGGGTGGAGCAACGAGCAAAGCTTCCTCGAATAAGCTACGAGTTGTCACGAAGGCAAAGCCGTAGTGACAGTCCTTAAAACATCAAACAGATTTATCAACTAAATATTTATTATTATCGCGGGGTGGAGCAACGAGGACAACTTCTTCGAATCCACATCGAGTTGTACCGAAGACGAAGTCGTAGGTACAGTCTTTAAAACATTTAGTAAATCTATAATTAAATATCTCATATTATCGCGGGGTGGAGCAGTCTGGTAGCTCGTCGGGCTCATAACCCGAAGGTCGTAGGTTCAAATCCTGCCCCCGCAACCAAACATATGGATCCGTGGTGTAGGGGTTAACATGCCTGCCTGTCACGCAGGAGATCGCCGGTTCAAATCCGGTCGGATCCGCCATTTTAGTACATAATTAACTCGTGAATTTTATTTAGGCTCGATAGCTCAGTCGGTAGAGCAGAGGACTGAAAATCCTCGTGTCGGCGGTTCGATTCCGTCTCGAGCCACCACTATTATTATTAAAGCATGTCAAAAGACATGTTTATTTTTATACTTTAAGAAAGTATAAGTTCAACTAGGCCTCTGCCTGCGCCTTATAGGCCCTGCAATCGGCAAGTATTCTTTATATTTGGAATAACCTCTTGTTTCTCTACCATGTTTCAATTCCTCAAAAATAATTTTTTTAACCTCTATTTTTTAAACTAAAAGCGAATCCTATTATAAGTATGGAATTGCTTCTCTATTTCTAAAGCAACATTCTGATTCGAAGTAGCTCAATTCCGGCTAAAGTGGCTCAATTCCACCAATTCTAGTCACATATAAAAAGTTATCAATATTAAGAAAATGATGCATTAATCGTCATCATTCGATTAAAAATACGTTTAATATCTGAATAAAGGAATTTCAAATGTTTGTAATGAATGACCTATTTATATATAGACATTCCGCTTCACCCTCTATAATAAGCCGCGTTATGACAGGACAAGCCACAGTGTGTTAAAATTATTAAGATGTTTAATTTTATAATAACCCATGAAAAATGAGGAGGAACGACCTCTATGGATAAAAAAATACTCGTTGTAGATGATGAACAGCCTATTGCTGATATTCTACAATTTAACCTTGAAAAAGAGGGATATACCGTTGTTTGTGCATATGATGGAGAAGAGGCTTTACAAAAGGTAGAAGAAGAGAAACCAGATATGGTCCTCTTAGATGTTATGCTACCAATAAAAGATGGCATGGAAGTGTGTCGAGAAATACGAAAAACATACAATATGCCGATTATTATGTTGACGGCTAAGGATTCAGAAATCGATAAAGTCCTTGGTCTTGAAATGGGAGCAGACGATTACGTGACAAAACCATTCAGTAATCGTGAACTGATCGCCAGAGTTAAAGCAAACTTAAGACGTCATCATCAAGAGGCGGAAAAAGAAGAAAGCGGAAATGAAATTGTCATCGGTGATTTAGTGATTCATCCCGAAGCTTATATCGTGACTAAACGAGATGAAGCGATTGAATTAACTCACCGTGAATTTGAGTTGTTACACTATCTAGGGAAACACTTAGGACAAGTTATGACACGTGAGCATTTACTACAAACCGTGTGGGGTTATGACTACTTTGGTGATGTACGGACAGTGGATGTCACTGTAAGACGATTAAGAGAAAAAGTAGAAGATAACCCAAGTCGTCCAGCATGGATCGTTACACGGCGCGGAGTGGGTTATTTTTTAAGAAATCCAGAGCAGGAGTAAATACTATGAAGAAAGTCGGTTTTTTTAAATCGATTCATTTTAAATTTGTATTAGTTTATACATTGCTATTTTTATTAGCTTTACAATTAATTGGGGTGACCTTTTCAGATCGTTTGAGAGATAATTCTATCTCAACTTACCAACAATCATTGATCAATCAATCAAAAATTATGGCTTATAATGCTGGTGAAGCGATAAGAGAAGCTAAAGAAGAAAATAATAATCAAAGTACTGTTTTGAATAAGTTAAATGATCAACTATCGGAAATGGATAATCAATTAAAGAAGAGTAACGATATTAAGAAAGTTGAAGTCATAGATGATTCAGGGAAAATTGTTGCTGCAGATTCAAGAAATAGTAATCAAATTGGAAAACATACATCTAATTCAACGATTATGCCAGATGTCCTCTCATCTACGGCACCCAAGCCCTATCTATTTAAGGAACGTGACACAGGTGAACGTGTGATGGCGATTACCACTCCCATCTATGTCGATTCAGAGCGTTTCGGAATTCTTTATCTAGAAGGGAAAATGGAAAACATCTATAGTCAGTTATTTACGATAAATAAAATTTTGGCGACAGCAACAGTGATTGCCTTATTAGTTACGGCGGCTCTCGGGATGTTCTTGGCTCGAACGATCACGAAGCCTTTAGCTCAAATGCAAAGGCAAGCTTATGCCATTTCTCGAGGTAACTTTACAAAAAAAGTAGAAACCATAGATGATGATGAGATTGGCCAACTAGCCAATGCCTTTAATGACATGACAGACCGTCTTCATGAAGCGAATGCCATAGCTGAAGCGGAACGAAGGAAATTAAGGTCTGTGCTTGCCTACATGACAGACGGTGTTATTGCGACAGATCGTAAGGGTCACGTCATTTTAATGAATAACCGTGCAGAAAGTTTACTTGGTGTTTATCGTCATCGTATCTCAGGTATCTCCATTCTCTCTTTACTTAATATTGAGGAAGATTATACTATTGAAGATCTCTATAAATTAACGGATTCGATTATTTTAGATTTTAGTTCTATTGAGAAAAAAATGCTTTTAAGAGCGAATTTCTCGACAACAAAAAAAGAAAACGGAAGAATCAACGGTATAATTGCGGTTATCCACGATGTTACGGAGCAAGAACAAGTTGAGATGGAGCGACGTGAATTCGTAGCAAATGTGTCGCACGAGCTTCGCACGCCACTCACCACAATGAAGAGCTATCTAGAGGCCTTACAAGACGGTGCTGTCAATGATGAAAAGTTAGCTCGAAAGTTTATTGACGTCACACAGATGGAAACGGAAAGAATGATTCGATTAGTTAATGATCTTCTTCAACTCTCCAAACTGGATGCAAAGGATTACTCCATTACCACGCAGAGAACCGATTTCATTGCTTTTTGCAATCATATTGTCGATCGTTTTGAAATGTCAAAAAGACAGAATATCCATTTTGTCAGAAAGCTACCTAAAAAACCCATCTACGTAGATATTGATCGTGATAAGATGACACAGGTTATTGATAACATCTATTCTAATGCGATGAAATATTCTCCAGAAGGCGGATCGATCACACTTAAAGTTACCCAAAAAGGTCAATATCTTAAAGTGTGTATAAGTGATGAAGGTGTTGGCATTCCAAAGGAAAATTTATCTAAGGTGTTCATTCGCTTTTACCGTGTGGATAAAGCAAGATCCCGTAAACTTGGCGGTACAGGTCTTGGACTCGCTATTGCCAAGGAAATGATTGAGGCGCAAGGCGGGGAAATATGGGCAGAAAGTGAATGGAACAAAGGGACAAGCATACTTTTTACACTCCCATTAGATAAAGGGGGAGATCATCGTGACTAAAGAAGCTTTTAAATCTATTTTTCTAACGGTTTTAGTTTTACTTAGTATCACCTTAACTTTTAGTATTTGGTTCTATCAAACCGATTATAAAAGTATTACACCACCTAAAACAACAACGGTCAGTATTGCTGATTCAAAAAATATTCATGATGTCATTAAACCCTATCTTGCCATTAGCTATCGTGGCGATCGTATACTGGGACAGGACTCAGAAGAAAGTGTCTCAAAACTATATGAATTATTTCAAAAAGGCCAATATACGAATGTCTCAACAGATGTGAAAAAGAATTTGCCTTCAAGAGGGCAAAATCCCTCTTATGAAATTGTTTTCCCTGCCCCAGTGACCATCGATACATTAAAACGGTTATTTACATTCAATGATAACTTCACAGTTAGAAATAATCTATATGTTGATCGGATCGAAGTTTTTCAGAGCAATGGAAACCAAGGGAAAGTAACAGCTGTTTTTCGATCGCAAAATGATTCGGCTGTGTTTTATGCCTCGGTTAATCGTATGAATACAAAACAATTAAGTGATGCGATCACGAGTGAAAATTTAAGGAAATATCTTCGTCAATCATTAAGTCGCGAGAAACATGTCTACTTACCAATAGATAAAACAAAAGTGAATAGTGAGCGGGTGTTTTATCGAACGCTAGATCTTAAAAGATATATTTCTGTTTTATATAAAGATCCTGATAGTGTTTCAAATACAAAGAACACGGTCTATTCGGATGGGAGTAGTCAGTTAGAAGAAAACCCTGGGAATATCCTTCATTATATTAAATTTAATCCTGGTATTAATAAAAACAAGGATGACCAAGACAGCGTCATCTATCGCAGTTATGAATTTATTAATGGGTATAAGGGTTGGACAAACAATTTCGTTTATGATGAATTTGAACCATCAAAAACACATTCACAAGACGGTAAAACAGGTTTCCGCATTCAACTGGGAAATTACTTTATTTATAATACGGATAATTTGGGACGATATTTGCCCGTAGTTAAATTAAATTGGGAGAGTGGACAACTCACTGAGCTGTATTCTACTTTAATCGACATGGATCCAATCTATTCAAAAACAACCTATGAATTAGAAGGGGCTAATGAGGTCATTATTGAGCTAGTATCAAAACATATCCAACCTTCCAAATTAGAAGACATTAAAATTGGTTACAATTTAAGCAATCTGACAGATTCTGATTCAGATCAGATTGAACTCACACCGGGTTGGTTTTATAAACAAAACGGCCGGTGGCATCCCGTTTTTACTGAAGAAAAGAATTTCATACACAGGGGGGAATTTGAATGAATTGGAGTAAAACAAAAACCATATTCATTATCTGCTTTCTCCTCCTTAACATTTTTTTAGCTTCTGAATTATACCAAAGACAAAGTGAAGAATTAACAATGGACAGCCCAACACAAGATCTAACACAGACCAAAAACCAAGTAAATATAGATACAGAGATTCCGAAAGCACCAGAAAATATAACCTTTATAATAGGAGAGCAGCAGTCGTTTGTGAAAAATGATAAGAACGAGCTGATAGATCCGTTAAAAAAGTTACAAGGGACGAAGGATGATCCCACCCAATCGATTAAAGCAACGAATAATGGACGAGCAATTGAAGGGGTATTTGAACATCCAATTGACTTACCAAAACAAAATACAAACTATCAACAAATTATTCAAAAGTTCATTTATAAAGGGAATGAGTATACGTATTCTTCAACAGATAAGGACGGGAATCTACATTTTATCCAAGTGTTTGACTCTACACCTGTTTATATTAAAGATCCTAAAGGCTCTACATTTTTAAATTTAAAGGTAAAAAACAATCAAATTGTAAGCTATACACAGAGATACTTTGTTTTTACAAAAACGAACAAAGTCGATATTATTAATGCAACAGGAGCTTATGATAATTTAATTCAAAATAATATTCTATCAGGATATAAGAGGAACATTACATTTAAAAAGATTAATTTAGCCTATTTCAATTCAATTGGAAATTTGGACCAAAACGATACGATGGTTTTCTTTCCTACGTGGCACATGCAAGTAAAAACAGAAAAAGACACACATCATTATTTTGTGAATGCCGTGTCAAGTGAGGTACAAACATTAGGGAATGGAGAGTGAACGACATTTGTCTCTACAATATAGCGTTTTAGCAAGCGGGAGTACGGGGAACTCACTGTATATTGAAACTGAAAAGCACAAACTACTGGTTGATTGTGGTTTAAGCGGGAAGAAGATGGTGGATTTACTAAGTCAAATCAACCGTGATCCAAAAGATCTTGATGGGATTTTAGTGACACATGAGCATAGTGATCATATTAAGGGACTTGGTGTTTTTGCTCGTCGCTTTCAAATTCCTATCTATGCCAATACAAAAACGTGGCAAGCCATGAGTGATTCCATTGGAAATATAGATAGTGATCAAAAGTTCACTTTCGAGACAGGTACCGTCAAAGAATTTGGTTCACTTCAAATTGAATCTTTTGGCGTTTCTCATGATGCTGCTGAACCCATGTTTTTCAGTTTTCATCAAGAAGATAAGAAACTCACTTTACTTACTGATCTCGGATATGTTTCAGATCGTATTAAAGGCGTTATTCGTGAATCAGATGCTTATATTATTGAAGCTAATCATGATATTCAAATGCTGATGATGGGACGTTACCCTTGGAATATTAAACGGAGAATCCTTGGAGATTCGGGTCATATTTCAAATGAAGATGCGGGACTCGCTTTAAGTGAAGTGATTGGTCATAATACAAAGCGCATTTATTTAGCCCATTTGAGCAAAGATAATAACATGAAGGATTTAGCACGTATGAGTGTTGAACAGAAATTAGGTCAATATGGGATTCAATTAGGTGAAGACATCGGTCTTTTTGATACTGATCCAGACATTCCGACACGATTATGTGCCATTTGAGTTTTAACTCTTCATAAATTGGTTAATAATAGAGTATGGTCATTAGGTTCATTTCATGGCCTTTTGACCACTTTTTTTATATAGGAATAAGATACATAAGGTTAAGAATAGGTTATAAAGAAAGATAAGGCATTTAGATTGTAAGACGTTTGTAAAATGGGTATAACTAGTTTTTTACGATATTTGTAAGAAAAAAAGCCTGAAATCACACGTTTATCGAAATTGTCACACAATCAAAATCCATAAGTTCTTATCATGTTATAGTTGACCTACAAACTAGTACGTCATATAGAAAGGTGTTGATAAGATGGACTATTTTGATGACCAAAATCAGAATGAGGAAGAAACAAGACGTGATCGATTGCCTGCAGAAGATCGTCGAGAAGGACGCAGTAATCGTAAAGGTTGGTTTTTTGCGGGATTTCTCGGTGCGATTATTGGCATCGTTGTTTTCTTGATTCTTGCCCCTGTTTTGTCTAATCTTGGGGTTCTTCCCTACTCAGTAACAACAGGAAATGGATCAGATCAAGTTGATAGTTCTTCTAATGCAAATAATGCGATTAGCCGGCAGTTGAATGTGAATGTCAATTCATCTGTCACAGATGCGGTGGATAAGGTATCACCTAGCGTTGTTGCCGTAATTAACTATCAGAAAGCCAATTTCTACGATAATCAGTATACCGAATCGGGGCTAGGATCAGGTATTATTTATAAGAAAGCCAATGGGTATGCCTACATCGTAACAAACAACCATGTGGTAGAAGGTGCAAGCAAAGTTGAAGTAAGACTAGAAAACAATAAGAAAGTCTCAGCGACGGTTCTTGGTAAAGATTCGCTTTACGATTTAGCTGTCCTCCGAATTAATGATTCTGGAGTGAATAGTGTCGCCGAATTTGGTAATTCAGATATTCTGAAACGAGGCGAACCAGCCATTGCTATCGGCAATCCTCTAGGGTTCAGTGGTTCAGTTACTGAAGGTATTGTCAGCTCAGCCAACCGAACCATGCCTATTGAAGGTGGAAATGTATCGATTGAAGCTAATCTTGTACAAACAGATGCAGCCATCAATCCAGGTAATAGCGGAGGGGCCCTTGTTAACATTGCCGGCCAAGTTATCGGGATCAACTCATCTAAAATCGCAGAAGCTCAAGTGGAAGGCATTGGATTTGCGATTCCAATCAATGTAGCTAAACCCATCATTAACGGTTTAGAGAAAAACGGTAAAATTGAAAGACCATTACTCGGTATTGGGATTGTTGATTTAACAACCATTCCATCCAATCAGGTATCACAATTAAATTTACCAAAAAGCGTAAAAAATGGTCTTGTCATTTCACAAATTCAACAAGGTCAACCGGCGGCTGATAGTGACTTGAAAGTTGGAGATGTCATAACAGAAATTAATGGTAAGAAAATTAATGACTATGTAAGCTTCTCAACGTATCTCTATACGAAATTGAAACCAAATCAAAGAGTAAAAGTTGTTTATTATCGCAATGGAACAAAACATACAGCTTATCTCACTCTTGGTAGTAAAGTCTTTTCTTAAAAGTTGATGTAAAGGGATCCCTATCACATTTGGTAGGGATTTTTTGATGGAAATTAATGTGGATTAATACAATATAAATATGAAAGTGCAGTGAAAGAGTCGTTAGTTATTTAGAAGTAACCATCTTTTTATGGTATGATCACAGTAAAAGGGCATGTAAGAGGAAAGGAATGGATCGATGACGACGGTTTGTTTAATTAGACATGGTGAGACGAATTGGAATGCTGAAGGACGATTGCAAGGAAGCACAGATATCCCACTTAATGAGGTTGGCTACCAACAAGCAAAAGAAACGGCGGATTACTTTGAAGGCTCAGAATGGGACTTGATTGTCTGCAGTCCACTTCAACGGGCAAAGCAGACAGCTGAAGCGATTAATGAACGTTTGAACCTACCCTTGATTGAAATGGAAGATATCAGGGAGCGTGGCTTTGGTGACGCCGAGGGGCTGACTATTGAAGAGCGCTTAGCTAAATACCCTGATCGAAACTACCCAAACAAAGAAGAAACAGACGTATTCCAAAAACGTATCATGGGTGCCTTGCGAACTATTTCTGAAAATTATCCAGATAAGAAAGTGTTATTTGTGGCCCATGGCGGTGTGATTCATGAGATTCTTTCTATACTATCAAATGAAGCCGAAGAGATTAAGAATACGAAATTAATCAATGCTTGCATTAGTAACATTGAATTTCACGATAACATTTGGGAAATCAAAGATTTTAACCAAGTGGCTCATTTAACGCATTATAATGATAGAGGTAGGGTATGACAAAGAGTCATACCTTATTTTCTGTTTCTGTGGAAAACTTTTGATAAAATCATCTTGTTGATAAGTCGTCATTACAGACTTATACACAATAGATTATGAATTGAATGAAAATTTTACACAGGTGTGGATAACAATGTGGATAACTGTGGATAATAGTTGGTAATATCCACATAAATTATTCTGACAAATAACGTTGAAAAGAGTAAAAAATGAGAAAGCGGATACATAAAAAATCTCGGTAATAAAGGAGAAATCAGTCGAAAATGCTGATATATTGCTGTTTTGAACACATTGAACTTGCTTTTGAAGAGGTCATTGAAGAATTTGAACAGGCACCAAACTTCGAAAAACTTGGGGATAAAGAAAAGTTATCCACAGTTTGTGTGTGCTGTTCAAACCAAGCCGATTATTTAGTAACAAACTAATGTTTTCATACAATATATAGATTGCCTTGTGGATATGTGGATAATAACTGTGTATAACCTTATTGAGAGAGAGGGATAACTTGTGAATATCACTATTTTAACTGTGGGGAAGCTAAAAGAAAAATACATACAGCAAGGCATTAACGAATATAAAAAGCGCCTCGGCGCCTACACCAAAATTAATATCATTGAAGTTCCAGATGAAAAAGCCCCTGAAAATATGAGCGAAGCCGAAATCGAACAAGTCAAAAAAACAGAAGGCGAAAAGCTATTAAGCAAAATCTCTCCAGATACATACGTCATTGCTCTTGCCATATTAGGCAAGCAGCTGACTTCTGAACAACTGGCAAAACATATAGATGAACTCACGACGTATGGCAAAAGTAAAATTGCTTTCGTGATCGGTGGATCAAATGGGTTAAGTGATGAAGTATTGAAGCGGGCGGATTATCAATTGTCATTTTCGAAAATGACATTTCCGCATCAATTGATGAGGTTGATACTAATGGAGCAGGTGTATCGGGCGTTTAAGATTAATCGGGGGGAACCGTACCACAAATAGAGGCAAAAAAAGTTGAAGATAAGGTGGATATTTTCCATTTGATTCAGAATTAGAAGGTGTTGATAAGCCTTCTTTTTCTGTTTCTAAATAGAGCATGTGGATAAGTGTAAACGTATTTGAAAGGTTAACTTCCGTAAAATCAAATTCAAGTTCAACTTTATCAATTTGACGTAGATGATCATTTGTTCGTCCAACAGTGATCTTTTTAACCAACAGCTGTAGCAATTGCTTTTGCTTATCTCTGGTAGAGGACTTATAGACTTCTACAAATTTTCCTAATAGAAGATGTACCAACTCAGGAGGGATAACTTTTGTATCAGATTTACTTATTTCCGTTATTAAGTTATTCCTCTTTTGTTCAATTGCACTCTTTTCAATAGCCACTTGCTGTAATCGTTCTTGCAAAACTGTAACAGGAAAAAGATTTTGTTCAAAAGCTTCTAGATATCTATTCTGAAGTGCTAGTGTTTCCTCTAACTTCGAATCAGTTTCTTCCAGTTCTTTTTTTAGTATTTTTATGGATTCAATTGAGGTTTTAGTTAATGAGTTAATAGTTTCATAAAACTTTTGTTTATTGGATAAAAAGCTTTCTATACGTTGGAACAGAGCATTTTCAGCATCATAGGCTTTAACTGAATTGGCTTTACAGGCTGCTGATCCCTTGTTGTGAAAATCACTGCAAACGTAATATCTGTGCTTTCTTTTGGTACCGTCACTTAAAGTGTAAGTAGTAATTGAAGGTACCATTCCTTGTCCACAATCAGGACAGCGTAAGATACTGCTCAATAGAAACGGTTCGTTGGATTGTCTTTGCTTGAACGATTTACTTTTCCTACGAGATTGAACAAGACTCCAAAGTTCATCATTGATAATCGCTTCATGCTGACCTTCTACTAAAATAGGATTATCATTTCTGCCTCTTCTTCTCTTCTTATCCCAGTTTTCAACCTTTAACCAACTAATTTTTCCGTTATAGACTGGGTTGTCTAAAATAGTTGCCACTCCATTTATAGAAAAATGACGATCACGTTTGGTTCGATACCCATTTTTATTAAGCTGATTTGCAATGGCTTTTAAGCCCTTTCCTTGGGAATAAAGAGTGAATATCTGTTTAACTACTTCAGCTTCCTCTTTGTTTATTACGAGTTCCTTTTCAATAGAATCATAACCAAATATAACACCGCCATTCCATGAACCTTCTAAGGCTCGTTGTTTCATACCAAGCTTAACGTTCTCAGACAATGTATTTCGTTCCATTTCGGCAATAGAAGCCATCAGCTGAACGACTAGACGGCCTATTGGACTACTGGTATCAAAGTTCTCGGAATAAGAGATAAACTTTACTCCGTAATCTTCAAATTTGTCTAACAAAGTAAGAGTATCTAACATATTCCGCGATAAACGTGAGATTTTCCATACAAGTACCGCCTGAAATTTTTCCTGTTCAACGTCTGCTACAAGTCTTTGCATAGCAGGGCGGCCGGTGATATTCTTTCCAGAAATCCCTTCATCCACATACTCGTCGACGATTTCCCAATTATAAAGATTTGCGTATTGTCGAAGAGTTTGTAATTGAGCGCTAATGCTATAGCCCTCAGATGCTTGTTCCTCGGTGCTAACACGTGCGTAAATAGCTACCTTTTGAATTTCCATTGCATTACCTCCTTGTATTAATGATACAGCGAAAATAAAAAAAGGAGAAAGGACAGTTCTCCTTTTCTCCTATACTAATGACAAGTTATCGGGACTAAAATTATAAATTATGCTCTTTATTTTACGCTGTTTGGTGTTTTCTTCTTTAAAGATATGAATTTCCTTAATTATATAATGGCACAGTGATTTTCTTTCCTCATCAGAAAGTACTTCATATAAATCTGAAAAATTTTTTACAGAGTAAGCAATGATTTCGTTGGAGGTTTGCCTTTTTTTAAATCTTATTTGAGTATTAATTTCTTCTAGTTTTAATTTTTGTTTATTTAACTGTTCTTGATAACCCAAAAGTCTATTTTTAAATACTTTATCGTCGAATGGAACAGTTTCATCGTCGAGTAAGTCCATAACAGTTTCCATCTTTTTATTAATATGTTTTATTTCTTTGTCAATTTTCTCTGCCTCTTTATATAAAGGTTCGAGTTCAAAACACAGTAATGAATCTGTTGCAGATTTAATATAAGGTGCTAGATTGAGATTTTGGAAGAAATTATTTAATTCAAGTAAAATGGTCTCTTCTGCATATTCCTTTTTTACAAGGTTTGATGAGCAAGCTGCCTTGCCACTATTTTTATTTTTACTGCACTGATAATACTTATATTTAGAGCTGCTATTACCTTGAACCATCGAAGACCCACATTCAGGGCATTTTAAAAGTCCTGATAGTGGATAGGAACCCGGATGAACCTTTTCTTGTTTATAACTTCTTGTCTTCATTGTCTCTTGGGCTAAATTCCAAAGAGGTATTTCAATAATTTTTTCGTGTTGACCTTTTTGGTATTTTCCTCTCCACTTGGTATTTCCTATATATATTTGGTTCTGTAGAATCGTTTTTACAGCATTAATGGTCCAGTGCTGCTTATTTTTTGTTTTAATACCTTGGATATTTAGATATGAAGCAATTTTTTTATAGCCCCACTTTTCAATTGCGTATTTTTTAAAAATAAATTTCACAACTTCAACTTCATGAGGTACAACAACTAACTCTTTATTAACAGTTTTATAACCATAGACTTTACCACCTAAAAATTTGCCTTCCTCTGCTCTCTTTTCCATACCAGAGAAAGTTCTCATGTTAATAAATTCTCGTTCAAGTTCGGCTACTAATGCTAATATATGAACAAGAATTTTTGAAGCTGGATCTTCAGTATTAACATTGTCTTTAATTGATATAAGGTGTTTTCCTAATGAGTTAAGTCGTTTCATAATATACAAAGTATCTAATGTATCACGTGAAATTCGATCTTGTTTGAAGACAATGATATAGTCTACATTATCCTTCGATCTAATTACATTATTGTACATTTCTTTAAACCCATCTCTGCCTTCAAACGATTTTCCTGATTTTAGATCATCAGTAAACGTATCAACTAACTCAATATCATTTTCTTCACAGTATTTCTTAATTTCTTCAAGTTGTTTTTCAATTGATGTGTTATCAGTAAATTTATTGGGGCTTTTTCTCAAATAAGCATAAGCTCTTTTTTTTCTACGAACTTCCTTATTTCTCATGTTTTTTTTATTATTTTTACTCATTAACTACACTCTCTCCATTCATGAGTTTTTTTTCTAGGGTTTTTGAATGTTTAATAATTAGTTCAGAAATATAATATAAAAAGTCAGAAGCATTTATTTCAGCTTGGTCTTTTTCAATGAGAAATGAATCATAGTATGAGTTATAGTCAGATGATATTTCCTTCTTCATAGTCAATCTCCATCGAATATAAAAATCCAAATAATTGCCGGCTATATCTGGTTGAAAGACATAGTACCTTCGGAATTTTAATATTTTAAGATATTAAGAATAAAAAAATAAAGATTAAATATTCTGAATTTTCTTAGTGTATGTTTTTTTTATGTGAAATGGTTAGTATCCAATGTTAAAATAAGGAAGCAGTGGTCATGCCATTGTGGATTTAGAGCAAATAATCCACCCTAACAGTTCACAGTGTAGCAGGGTGGATTATTTATTTACATACAACATAAAATAGCTTTTTGTTTTAATTTTTTGTGAGAGGTTTAGGAGATAATAGAAAATGGATTGGTCAAAAGTTTAGACAACATTTCCAAATTCAAATTGTCTTAATAGAATCAGTTACTTTTAACACTACTCTGAATATCCTTGATATTTAATGATCTAGGAATATATAAATATAAAAATATCTCAAATAAAAATATGAAAGTAGGAATATAATTGATATTTAAAAGTGCATTTAATGATTTAGACACTTACCTCAAGGAGTACCTATACACCGTCACATGTAATGATCTATTTAACTTAAAGAAGGATTTCTATCAAACTGTTGAAGCCTTGACTGGAAGTACTGCTAATTTGACAGGTATTACTGAATTACTTATTTTTCGACACCTCTATCATACACTTGGAATGACCGCTCCCATCTTTAATAAAACAGTCTCAAACGGAAAAAATCAGTTATCAATAGGGAAGAGATTTATGGGGAAGAACGGTAGACCTCAAGAACCAGATATTGTAATTGAGAGAAATGGCTCTATTACTCATTTAATATCTATTAAAAATGCTTTAGCAACTAATTCGCCAAAGAGCTTTGAAAAGGATAGTGAAGTTATTAAAAACTTAATGAGCAAGAATGGACCCAATCAAGTTTGTAACAATGGAATTGTAGACATTCATCGTATTGATAACATACGTCACGAGCAACATGAAGATTTCAAGTCAATTACGGTAGTCTTTTCAAAGGTTCCAGATCGACATCAGAGAGCTATCGATATCATTCATGAAGCATACAATTGGCATCGTTTTATTATCTTAGAGAACAATCCTAAAACGTTCATGGAAGAAATTAAGAAACACTTACCACTACTAATTCCTGAAGGATAATAGTTGGCGTTGCAAATATATAACAATTTACTAGTGTTTTAACATGCATAATAACAACAGGTTTAATTCTATTCTTTGCTTTTTATAAATTACAAATGGAAATAATATGTATTTACTTCCATTTTCTGCACTTATTATGGTTTTAATCATTCTGATTGTTATAAAGAGAAACAACTTAAAGATGGTCATAATCTCAAACGAATGTTGTTTATATTTACTATTGTTGAGTTTATGTTATTAAGAGAAGTTGTACAAAATTTTGCCCCATAGGTGTATGCTGCAATTACTCCAGTTTTTAAGGTGAATTGGGTCGTTTAATTAGAAGTCTATTTTACAAAATGAGAATGAAAGAAAGGACTGAATAGGTTTTATATTCAGTCCTTTCTCTTTACAATTATTAAATTTATTGTACTTAGGCTAACTAATATGATTAATTAATGTTAGCTAGCCTTAATGATGTGAGGCGTATAATTATTATTTTTTTCTTCTATAAATTTATTTCGTTTAATAAGCGTCTTAATTCAGTTAAACGCGGATAAAGTATGTCCTTATTATCTTCAATAAAACTTTTTATCACTTTCCTCTTATTAAGATTCAGTAATTTAACATCTTCTGCTACATTTTTTTCTCCTTGTAAATCTGCAAGAACATTTGCTAGCAAGATATTTAGGTCTATGAGTCGGTGCAAAGGCAATTCCTCACTTTGTCTGCTCCATTTACCAGTGCTTTCATCACCAGTTGTATGCCTCCATACTTTTGCTGAAATTTCATTCTCATTCCATTGAGAATTACCAATTGTTAAAGCCTGTGCATCTGTAGATTCAGGATTATTCTTCCCGTCCCTTAAATTATAGTTATCAATAGTATAAACAGGTTTATGAGCTAAATGACGAGGTGCTTCCACTTTAATCACTCCCTAATTTGATCACCTCAATATTACTAAATTATTTAGTAAACAGTCAAGTGATTTACTTACTAAATAGATTACTAAAGTTTTTAGTGGTATATTCATGTTCAAAACTCCAAAGTATTGAACATGAAAAGCAAGTCCTGTAAAATAAAGGTGTTGAGTATAATCAATACTTATGTTCATAAATGCATCTCATAAATGGTGAAAAGAGGTGATTTCTTTGAAATATGGTTATGCAAGAGTGAGTACGATGCATCAGGATTTACAGGTTCAGCTTCAACAGTTAAAGAATGAAAATTGTGACAAGATATTTTCCGAAAAATATACTGGGACAAACAAAAAACGACCAGAATTTCAAAAACTAATCAGCAATTTAAAAGAAGGGGATACGTTAGTTGTTACAAAATTAGACCGTTTTGCTCGGAGTACACAAGATGCTCTAGAAATCATTAAAAATTTATTTGATCGGAATATCAAAGTTCATGTATTGAATATGGGTGTTATCGAAAATACACCCACAGGAAGACTAATTTTTACTATTTTCTCAGCGTTTGCGGAGTTTGAACGAGATATGATTGTAGAACGAACTCAAGAAGGAAAAATATTGGCCAAGCAGAATCCTGATTTTCGAGAGGGTAGGCCAAAAAAATTCTCAAGGCAGCAAATTAATCATGCCTTATCATTATTAGAAAATCATTCTTATAAACAAGTTGAAGATATGACTGGGATTTCAGTATCTACGCTTGTTAGGGCTAAGAAGAAAAGTAAGTCCGAGCAAATCAAAACCAATATATAATATAGAAGAGTAGATTACATATTTGGAGGATTAACCAATGAATGAAGAGTTAAGACGTATTCAAACTGGTACTAATATACAGGAAAAAGCTAATTTAATTTGGAGTATTGCCGATGCTTTAAGAGGCCTATATAAGCCACATGAGTATGGTGAAGTCATTTTACCAATGACAGTGATTAAACGATTCCATGACACTTTATTGCCTACCAGAGATAAGGTTTTAGAAACATACGAAAAGGTCAAGCATTTAGAAGTAAAAGATGGCTTTTTACAAAAAGCATCTGGTTATGTTTTTTATAATATCAGCAATTTCACTTTTGAAAATTTATTATCGGATCCGAATAATATCGAAGAAAATTTCCTTGCGTTCCTACACGGGTTTTCCGAAAACGTACAGGATGTATTAAAGAACTTTGACTTCGAGAGAGAGATTACCAAACTTGCTAATAATGATAAGTTATTTTTTATCATTCAAGAATTCAACGCGGACAAAGCCTATATGGGTCCTGACAAAATTACAAGTACTGATATGGGTTACATATTTGAAGAATTAATTAAAAAATTCTCAGAGAGTTATGATGAGGAAGCAGGATCACACTTTACTAGTAGGGATATCATTTATTTAATGACAGACTTACTGATTGCAGAAGAAAAAGATGTTCTTATTGACGAAGGCGTTGCTAAGACAGTATACGACCAAACAATGGGTACATCTCAGATGCTAAGTGCTATGGAAGAACGATTAAAAGCACTAGATGCCGAGGCTGAAGTAACTACTTTTGGCCAAGAAATAAATGAACAAACCTATGCGATTGCAAAAGCAGATACAATGATTCGCGGTGGTAATCCGGAGAATATGAAATTGGGTAACACGTTAACTAATGATCAGTTTGAAGGATATACATTTGATTATTGTATATCAAATCCTCCATTTGGGACGGACTGGAAGTCGGAATATAATAAAGTTAAAGAAGAACATGATAAAGGTGAAAATGGACGATTTGGAGTAGGTTTACCGAAGAAAAATGACGGTCAACTATTGTTCTTACTTAATGGTCTTAGTAAGTTGAAAAATACTGGCAGAATGGCGATTATTCATAATGGTTCTGCATTATTTAGTGGCGCTGCAGGAAGTGGAGAAAGTGAAATTCGTCGTTATGTAATTGAAAATGATTGGTTAGAAGCAATAATTCAATTACCAAATGACGCCTTTTACAATACAGGAATATCAACATATATTTGGTTGTTGACTAAAAATAAACCTAAACATAGAATCGGAAAAATTCAATTAATAGATGCTTCTAATATGTATGAGAAGAGACGTAAAAATATAGGGAGTAAACGTGTAGATATCACTGAATCCTGTAGAGAAATGATTGTAAAAGCCTATGGTGAGTTTAAAAATAAGGAATATACTTTAGACGATAAAACTGTAGAATCCAAGATTTTTGACAATATCGATTTCGGATTTTATAAAGTAACAGTTGAAACACCTAAATATGATGAGGTGGGAAACTTAAAGTTAAATAAAGGTAAACCTACCCCAGATTCAAATAAAAGAGATACTGAAGATATACCTCTAAAAGAAGTTATAAGTGATTATTTTGAAAAGGAAATAAAGCCATTTAATCCAGATTCTTGGATTGATGAAAGTAAAACAAAAATTGGTTATGAAATACCTTTTAACCAGTATTTTTATGATTTCGAGCTGCCCGAAAGTTTAGATGATATTACTTTAAGAATAAAACAGTTAGAAGAAGAAATAATCAAATCCTTCGAAGCCTTGTCAGGTAAGGAGGTTAAAGTGAATGAATAAGTTAATAAAAGATAGTGATGTTGAATGGATTGGAGAGATTCCTCATCATTGGAATATTGTATATTTCCATCAATTTTTTAAGCAAATAAAAAATAAGAACGTTGACTTACAGGAGAAAAATCTACTTTCTTTATCATACGGCAATATAGTAAGAAAAGATATTAATTCTAAAGATGGTTTATTGCCGGAAAACTTTGATGGATACAATATTATAGAAAAAGGAGATATTGTTTTAAGATTAACAGATTTACAAAACGATCATAAAAGTCTAAGAGTGGGATTATCAACTGAACGTGGAATTATCACTTCAGCATATGTTTCTATAAGAAAAAAGAGTAAAGATCTTTACGAAAAATTTGCCTATTATTATCTCCATACTTTTGATTTAGTTAAAGGTTTTTATGGGATGGGTGCGGGAGTTAGGCAAGGATTAAATTTTGACGGTTTAAAAAAACTTCCAGTATTACTTCCGCCACTAAATGAGCAAATTGAAATTGTAAAATTGCTTGATGAAAAGTTATCTCGAACTAATTCAATTATTGAGAATACTAAGTTATCAGTTGAAGAGTTGAAAAATTATAAGCAAACACTAATTAAGCAATTAATAACGAAAGGCTTAAATCAGAACGTTGAATTGATGGATAGTGGAATTGATTTTATTGGCGAAGTTCCAGTTGGTTGGGCAAAGAAAAAGATTTCGTGGATATTCGAGACAATAGGTAGTGGTACTACACCGAAATCAACAAATGAAAATTACTATGATGGAAACATTCACTGGTTAAACACAGGTGATTTAAATGATGGATTTATTAATGATACTAAGAGAAAAATAACTAAAACAGCACTAGATGAAGTATCTTCCCTAAAGATTTATCCTAAGAATTCATTAGTAATTGCTATGTATGGCGCAACAATTGGCAAACTTGGAATAACTCAAATCCCAGTAACTACAAACCAAGCGTGTTGTGTAATGTCAGAAGCAAAACATGAAAATATTCGATTTATTTTTTATTGGCTATTAGGAATTAGAAAAAAAATTGTTTCTCTTGGTTATGGAGGGACACAGCCTAATATAAGTCAAGAGACTATTAAAAATATAAAAATTCCTTTACCTCCAATTGATGAGCAAAACGAAATTGTTAAATATCTCGATAATAAATGTCTCCATATAGACTCTCTAATTGAAAGGAAAGAACAATTTATTATTCAATTAGAGGAATATAAAAAATCTATTATTTATGAATATGTCACAGGAAAAAAGGGGGTCTTGTAATTGACTATTCAAGACAATGAAAAGAGATTTGAGGAAGATATAGAGTCATACCTCCTATCTATTGGTGGATACGTAAAAGGTGATCAAATAAATTACGATAAAGAAAAAGCATTTGATATCAATCAATTAATCGGGTTTATTAAAGAAACACAAGAGAAGGCTTGGACAAGATACGAAAAAATCTACCAAGCTGAAGCAGAGAAAAAATTATATAAGCGTCTAAATGACGAAATAGAAACGAATGGATTGCTGCACGTACTTCGTCATGGGATTACTGATCGTGGTGTAAAGTTAAAAGTTGCTGCATTTCGTCCTGAATCTACTTTAAACGAGAAAGTTATTCAAGATTATAGAGCCAATCGATTAACAGTAACACGACAATTTGCCTATTCAACTGAAAATCATAATACATTGGATATGGTTCTATCGTTAAATGGTATCCCAATTGTCGCACTTGAATTGAAAAATCAGATAAAGGGTCAATCAGTAGAAAATGCAAAAAAACAATTTATGTATGACCGGGATCCACGTGAACAAATTTTTCAATTCAATAAACGTGTGTTGGTATATTTCGCGGTAGATTTGTATGAAGTATGGATGACAACTAAATTAAACGGTAAAGATACTTTCTTCTTGCCGTTTAATCAGGGTTCTAACGGTGCAGGAGAAGTAGGTGGAGCTGGAAACCCTGTTAATCTGGAAGGATACGCAACAGCATATTTATGGGAAAAGGTTCTCGCAAAAGATAGTTTGATGGATATTTTGCAAAGATTTATGCATTTGGATGTAGAAAAGAAAAAGGTAATAAAGAATGGAAAAGAAACAACCAAAATCTCTTCAAAACTAATTTTCCCACGGTTTCATCAGTTGGATGTTGTAAGGAAATTAGTTAATCATGTTCGGATAAATGGAAGTGGTGAAAATTATTTAATTCAACATAGTGCCGGTTCGGGTAAGTCAAATAGTATTGCATGGTTGGCTTATCATTTATCAAGTTTGCACAATGTAGAGAATAAATCTATTTTTTCATCAGTAATTGTTGTAACAGATAGAACCGTTTTAGATAGACAGTTACAAGATACAATCTCAGGCTTTGACCATGTTACTGGACTTGTTGAGACTATTGGTGAAAATAAATCTTCCAAGGATTTAAAAAATGCAATTAACGATGGGAAAAGAATTATCATTACCACTCTTCAAAAATTCCCGGTTATATTTGAAGAAGTTGAAGTAAACAAAGGGAATAACTTTGCCATTATAGTTGATGAAGCCCACTCATCTCAAACAGGGACAAGTGCAAAAAAGTTAAAGGCAGCATTAGCCGATACTGAAGAAGCATTAAGGGAATATGCTGAAATTGAAGGTGAACTTGAAGCTAATCAATTAGATGAGGAAGATAAGCTTGTTAAAGAATTATTAACACACGGAAAGCATAGTAATCTTAGTTTCTTTGCTTTCACTGCTACTCCAAAAGAAAAAACGTTAGAGATGTTTGGAGAGAAGCAATCGGATGGTTCGTTTAAGCCATTTCATATTTATAGTATGAGACAAGCAATAGAAGAGAGGTTTATTTTAGATGTATTACAAAACTATATGACTTATAAAACTTCATTCCGGATTGCTAAGGATACTCCAGATAATCCTGAACTGCCTGCCTCTCAAGGGGTTAAAGCAATTCGTAGATATGAATCATTGCATCCGCATAATTTGCAGCAAAAGACAGCAATTATGATTGAACAATTTCGTGACATAACTAGTAGTAAAATTAACGGAAGAGCAAAAGCAATGGTTGTAACAGCTTCCCGATTACATGCAGTACGTTACTTTCACGAGTTTAAAAATTATATAAAGAAAAAAGGATACTCTGATATGGATGTTTTAGTGGCCTTCTCAGGTATAGTAAACGATCAAGATGAAGAATATCGGGAATCCAGTTTAAATAAAACAAAAGAAGGAAAGAGAATAACTGAGAATCAGTTAAAGGAAGAGTTTCATACCGATAATTTTAATGTGTTGATTGTTGCCGAAAAATACCAAACAGGTTTCGATGAGCCATTGTTACATACAATGTTTGTTGACAAGAAGTTATCTGGAGTAAAGGCAGTTCAAACATTGTCCAGAGTTAATAGAACTCATCCTGATAAAAAAGATACGTTTATTTTAGATTTTGTAAATGAAGCTGAAGATATTAAAAAGGCATTCGAACCATATTATGAAGTAACTTCACTAGATAAAGAAATCGACGTTAACTTGATTTATGATACAAAAACTAAATTACGAAATTTCAAAGTCTATAATGATCAAGATATTCAACAATTAGTAAAAATGTATTTTAAAGAGGGGAAACAAACCGATACGGATTTAGGAAAAATGGCGAGTGCATTAAAACCAATCATTAGCCGTTATCAAGAATTAGACGAAGAAACACAGTACACATTTAGGGTGACTATTCGTAATTTTAATAAATGGTATTCCTATATAACACAACTAACTAGAATGTTTGACAAAGAACTGCATGAAGAGTATGTATTTACCTCTTACTTAATTAAATTTATTCCTAAGAATAAAAGAGAGAGTATTAGTATAGAGGATAAATTGAAACTTGAATATTATAAATTAGAACAGACCTTTAAAGGGAATATTGCACTTGAGAAAAATTCTAATTATAATGTTTTAAAAAATCCAGATTCCATTGATACGAGTGTAAAATCTTTGGAGGAAGATGATCTGCTTGAAAATATAATTAAACGTGTAAATGAACGGTTTGAGGGTAAATTTACAGATTCTGATCGAGTTATTGTTGAAGGAATATACAAAAGAGCAGTGAAAGAAAATAAGAAGTTAAAGCGTTTTGCTCAAAATAATGACGCAGAAATATTTGAAAGAAGTATTTTCCCAGACGTATTTGAACGGGTCGCACAGGAATTATACTTAGAACAAATGGGATCGTATTCAAAGCTTTTTGAAAATCGTTCATTTTATAATACTGTTTTAGAAGAAGTAGCTAAAGAGGCATATAAAGAGTTAAGAAAATAAAATTTTATAAGAAATAATTTGTAAAAAAGGACAATCACTTAAAATGGGATTGTCCTTTTTTATTTTGACTCTATTGAAATGATATGTTGATTCTTTAAGAGCATTGGATCCACAAAGCGAATTCTTAAAATTTGGTCAAAAATATTCAAAGATTGTACAAGACTATAATCTAAGACTGGTTTGTTATACAAGTCATCATAAGTTCTCGCATATTTAAAAAACTATATTCAAAAATACTTATTTTGTATTATCTAACATTTACAGCTTTGTCAATAAAGTTAAGACTGACTTATAAGTGGGATTATAAATTGAGCTTTCGAATAAGAAACCATCGTTTTCTGAGTCGTTTATCCATATATTTGCAGGGACTCTGCCTTCTCTTAATTCTTCCACCTTGCTTGGGGTTGATAGAAGTTCATATGCTTTACTATTTCGATTCAATTCGTATTTTTCTTTAATAACAAGGCTTCCAGAGAAAACCTTCTTAACTTCAAATTCGCTTGAGTTTACCACGGCAAACCGGTCTTTATCGAACTCCACAAGTCGATTGCAAAGTGAAGTTAATGATACTTTATACTTTTCATCAGCCAAATGTTTTAAATTCTTCAAACTTATGTTTCCAGAGGAAAATTCATTTAGATCTTTTTCCAATATTTCAGGCGGTGTAATTAAATTTGTTGCAAATGAACTTGCCTCTATTTCATCAATATTGTCTGTTGATAGTGTAGATTTACCTTGCTTTCTGTAATAATAACTTGCCTGAGAATGCCAAGGGAGTAAATAGTGACCGATCATTGTTGCAATGGTCATTTTAATCCTAGCCTCATGTTTCTGGTTATGATCAAGAATTATCGTATTATTATTTTTTAATAAGAGTGCCTCTGCTTGGCTCTCTAGGTTCCCTATTATGATAGTTAGATTTAACTTTTTAGCTAGTTTATAAATATCAATTGGAAATTCTCCATTTAAAGTTACATTAAACACATGTTTTGCGTACTGTTTTGGTTCTGTTGAAAAGAAATTTAATTGATTTTGATAGCCAGCTGATAAGAAAGCATATTCTAGAATTTCTTGTTTTTTTTGTTGAGTTGAATTTTGGAAAATTTTCAAAAGCACTTTTTCAGTAGGTTCCGTAATGTTTTCTTCCTGTTCAATTCCTGAAACTAAATAATCAATAGTTACATTTAGGGCATGAGAAAGCTTTACTAAAGCGTCATAAGAAGGATTTCTATTTCCTGATTCGTACTGACTAATTGCTGGAGGTTGTAATCCTGCTCTTTTGGCCAATTCAGTTTGGTTTAAATTTAATTCCTTCCTCTTCTTTATAATTCGCTCCTTTATAGACATAATGTTCCCTCTCTTTATTAAATTGTTATAATGAAAATAACATATGTTATTTTATGTTGACAAGTTTAATAACAAATGTTATGTTATGTATAACAAATGTTATGGTTAATGGTAATAAAAAAGTGCGACTGCAATCGCACTCTTAAAAAAGCTGGTTTGTGCTTTTTCCTAAATTATATAATAGCATAAACAAACCAGCAAATCACATTATTTTTAGTGAGGTGCTTGATTTGAATATTAGATTGCAAGATGTTAGCGTTGTTATTAACGGAACATCCCGTTATAACGGCAATTTATATGACACTGTTCATGTGGAAACATTACTCGTTATGGACGAGCCTATCCCAGCTGAGGAAACTTGGTATGTTCCTAACGGAAGTTCCGTACCACCGGAAGTATTAAACTTCTTTAAAATTGCAGGGATTGACATGAATCCTAAAAAGGCTTCGACTATTTTGCAAGGAACTGAGGACATACGTGAACAAGCTGAAGGTGAAAACTTACAAGGGGTAATCGAAGACGCAGCTCGTTATATGATGAGAGCAGTGTTAAAGAAGACCCCTCTAACAGCAATTTCAGGTTCACCAAACACGTATCTGTTATCGTACGACTATAAAATTTATCCAATAAATAATGGTACAGATTATGAGTTCAACATCCGTGTACCTTTTGATGGTCTTACTGTTGCAGGGAACGGTGGAAGAGTACAACTAACAATCATAACACCAATTGGTGCACAGATTGATACTTCCTTAACTAAGGGTGTAGATGAAAACGGCCAAGAAATTAGTGAGTTGGTTTCTCCTGTACCGAATGTAAATCGTCAAATAGTTTCCTTTGCATACCAAATTGATCCTGATTTTATTGTTCGCTATCGATATTAATTAAAAAACCTTTAACCATAACACTTTGTACCTCCTATATCGGAGGTTTTTTTGTATGTACTGTGTTATAAAATATTGGTGCGACATATTGTTTCTTTAATTAAAAGAGGAAAGAATAATGAGAGTGCGAAGATTACCATTATTGCACTCTTGTTTTCTATTAAATAACATAAACAACCTCAGTGGCAAAGTATTTAAACGTACTTAATAGCTCGATTCTTTAACTAGATAAGACTACGGCACAATTCTGTAATTATACAAATTCAGGTATGTGATTAAATGGTAATATGTAGTATCATGGTTAAATTTATTTTTCGATGAATATAGAGGGTGATTTTATGCGGAAATATGATGAATTAAAAAAGAAAAAGGAAGATGCCATATCAGATATAAAGATTAGAACAAATAACATTCAAAAGCTTGGTACAGAGTCTAAAAGAGTAGCCGAAATAAGTAAGAATGTAAACATCATTATTACTAATCTAGATCGACAATTTGAACAAGCTACAAAATTAGATGGCATAGATATAACATTTTTATTCTTTGCAACTGCACTTCAATGTGTACGACAATACATAATAGGAACTATCACACAAAGGACTGACGATAAAACTGCCGCTAAAAAAATTAAGGGTAACGAAAAAGAGCAATCTAACAGGTCACACCAATTATATAAGCCAAGTTTAGAAGAAATATTTACAAATCCGGTTCCGTTTGATGCAATGTTTGGCAGTAAAGATTTTAATTTAGGAATAGGTGGTGGATTTACTCATCGAGCTAAAACTTTAGGCCATGATCCAATATTAGGGTGGATATTTGGAACAATGAACATTGCAACAAGTACAATGACAGTTGCGGGCTTAGGACTCCCGAAATCATATCATATTAAAACAGGGAAAACAGCGCGTGGTGATGCAAGAGATAAGATTCATAGTAATGCAGACACTCTTAAAGTTTTTGCTTATTCCAAAAGTAAACTTATGGACGAGGGGAAAAAGGGAAAAGAAATAATTGGCGCTTCATTGATAAAGGAAGCATTACACTTAAAATCTGATTTATATTCAACAGCAAGTCTACCTTTGCCTTTAATTTCTCCAATATCAGTGGAATTCGCTCGTAAATTAGCTACTTATGGTTTAGACATGGGAAATACTTTGAAAGTAGGGAATCAAGCTGGTTATGCAGTGTTAATAAATTCATTAGTGGCGATGATTCATGGCTTATTTTATGATGAAAGTAAATATAGCAGCTGGAATATGTTTTCGGTGAAAACTAGAAAAATATTGAGCTATTCCAATGTTTTAGCAACAACAAGTAATGTTATTGCTGTTGCTATAGCTTCTGGAATAGGGGTATTTACTGAAAATCCGGAAATGGTGAAGAAATCACTTAATTATTTGGATATTGGTGGAATACTGGTAACAATTTATCGCCTTGTCAATGATCATAAATTTATTGAAGAGGTCAAGCAAGAGTTTTTAGAACAGGAATTTTACAATATTGTTATGGGTGAAAGTTAATTTAGAGGGTTAGGTGGAGAAGTTATGTCAAGAAAAGATTTTTATAAAGGAATGGAAGCAGCAGCAAAACCATTTGAAGAGAAATTCCAAGAACAGTCTCAGGCTTTTGAAGAAGTAGCTCAATCTATCAACAATAAGCTTAATGACTTCAGTTTTACAACTGATCAAATTATTGATGAATTAAATGCAATGGAAAAGAAACGTCTATATGATTTAAATACATTAATTGATATCGCCAAATTAGGCGATGATGAAAAAGAGCTTTTAATGGCTATTTTATATACGTTAGTGGGTATGACAGATTATGTCACAGAATACCAGCAGGCGTTTTTAAGGTCAGTAAAAAATCATCTTCAGGTCAAAGGTGGGCAACCGTCTATTGATTTATCGGTCATTGAAAATATTGAAAATCTTAATGACCAAAAGGCTATTCTTCAGACTGTTATGGAATTTCTTTTTCTTGAAAATGCTAGTCATGGATATATGGATGAATACAGTGATGTGATGGAATATTTTAGTGTTAACAAAAAAGGAATAAGAGAAATTCAGGATTGTATTGATAAAATCTATAAAGCAACTGGTTTAGAAGGTATTGCTGAAAATTATGGATATGTACCAGAAGAGCCGGTTCAAAATACTAATAATGATTTTTTTGGTAGTGAAAAAAGGGACTATTCTGATTTACCAAACCTTAAAATTTCAGAAGGTTTGGTAGTTAATACGAACGAAGCTAAAACCTTTGAAAATCTTAATCTCTTTTTTGAAGAATGCATAACGGTCAATAAAGGCGGTAAATTGGTAATTAATAATTGTACAATTAAAACAAAAAAGACCTTGGATACAGCCATTTTATCAGATGATGCGGGGGTCATTATTTCAGGATGCGTCATTGACTATTTTGGGCTTGACGATAAACAGTTTTTTACGGCGAAAAACTCCAAATTATTAATTCAGAGTACTGAATTAGTAGACTGTCATCGATTAATTAGTCATACAACTGAGGATACCGTAATAGAATTTAGCCATTGTGCAAGTAATAATCTTGGAATTCAGGTGACTTCAGACATGAAGAGAAACATCTTACGATTGACAGATTGTGATTTTATTTCATCGAATGATGGTAACGGAGAATTTTATGAAAATCGTCAATGTGCATTCTCAGCACCGAACCTAGTGGTTAGAAATTGTCAGTTTTCTAACTTTCAATATGGAGTTTTTGATATTCCAAGTTTAATTACCTTTTTTAATTTTAATCCAAATGATATGGATTCGATTGATTTGATTGAGATTACTGATTCAAGTTTCATAAACTGTAATGGGGCCATTTATGATAATGGTGGTGCTAAAGAAATTTTAATAACAGATAGTTATTTTGAAAATTGTGTTGATATTTTTACAGGTGAGGGTTTTGATGAAAAGTATGCTGTGAAGTTTATCGACTGTAGATTAGAAAATTGTAAAGGATTGTTAAGTAATGCAGTACGACCATTTTACATGAGGAACACTACAGTTAATGAGGGTTTTATGATTCTTCAAACTCGTGAGCAAGTAACAATGGAACATTGTATATTTACTAATTGGAACTTAAAAAAGACAGTACCATATCTACATCATTATAATTATTCAGTTTCAATACCAATAGAGGTTGGAAAAAATAGTCTATTCAAGGATTGTATATTTAAAAACATTAATTTAGAGGGTAGTGATTGGGGACTTTCTAACTACTTTATTGGTGGAAATAGTAATGGTGCGACCATTCTTGCAGAGTCTTGTGAATTTGAAAATATCTCTTCATATGAAGAAATTTTTAGGAAAGTTGAACATTATACTTTATATACTGGAACCTTGATCGTAAGAGGAAGGAAAGAAGCTGCTTATACACAAGTAGAAATTAAAAATTGTACAGGCCTTTAATATAAGGTATATTAGGAAAATTAGTTAGAGAAATTGGAGTGCGAAAATAGATATTATCGCACTCTTATTTTATTCAGTTACATAAATTGTCTGTTAGCAATAAAACCTTTTAACGAAATGCACAAGGTAAAGAGAGTACACTAAAATGGAGAACTTTTTAAGATGAATGCGCTGATAATACATATGTTTGGGGGGAAATCCATAATAATTGCTAACAGCGGATGTACATAAGGTAAAGAGAGTACACCAAAATGGAGAACTTTTTAAGATAAAATGCGCTGATAAGAGAGATCTTAAGGAAAAAACCTATTATAAATGCTATCAGCCGGATGTTTATAAGGTAAGAGAGTACACCGAAATGGAGAACTTTTTAAGAGAAAATGTACAAAAAGAGTACTTCATGGATAAAAAACCGTTCAACTACTACCAGCCAGCGAGGTGTTTACAAGGCAAGAGAGTACACCAAAATGGAGAACTTTTTAGGAAGAAGTATATACAAAAGCCAGTTATTCATAAGACTAGAATAACTGGCTTTTATCGATTTGCTTCTTATTAGCATTGTAAAGAAGCAGTTTACTGTTGGATATTTCATCTATAGCAGCGAATACTATATTGTCTATATCCATTCCGTTATTATCAACTATTTCTCTCGTTATCTTATTGGTGTTTACTTTCTTTGTTTTCCTAATGACATCATTAAATAGTTCTTCTTTTCTTTTATACAATGCCAAGATCTTTGCATTGTATTTGAACCGACCATTGGCTGTAGGAACTGCATAATATGCCAACCTCTCCATGTCTTTTACGTTTCCTTCTCTAATAAATAGAGGAATAAAGTATTGTTCGTATTTATCTTCTGTATCCTGATAGTATCTAAACAAAAAATCTGGAATAAAGTTTAGACTGTTTGTCGATATGCCAAGAGTTGGATAAAAGTGTTTATCGACAACCATAAACTTCAAATTTTTCCAATTCGGTTTCAACCCTGCCTTAATTAAAGTGATAAATGTTTTTTTGTAAACTTCATAGGAATATGATTTTATGTTATTGATCAGTTCTAGATATACTGCTTCAACAACTGTGTAAAATCTTTTCATACCGGTAACATAAACCTCAATTTTCCAGTCTTTGTAGTCGTTCATATGAGCAATTTCATGTTTTAAGTTGGCAATACGAATGTCTTTGTTGCTATGGATGTTCTTGGTTATTACCACATCACTATCATCCATTAAAGCGAAGATGACTTTGTGGTTATGCTCTCTCTCGTTCTTAGCCAACTCTTCATATCGGTACAGTTTTCCTTCGATAGATCTAACATCATGCTTTTCGATTATCGTATTGGTATGATCACGTTTAGTTTTTATTTTTTCATTTCCACTATCCACTTCGATGTAGAGGTATGTGTCCCTAATTTTGAATATCCAATCTGGTATTAATCCAGTCTTATCACCAAGTTGCTTATTAATAAGGGTGAATTCCTGTGGGACAAAAGATTGCAGCACATCTAATTCTTTGTGTCTGTCGATGAATGTAGCCTTGTACTGTGATAACGATTTTAATGGAGGAATAAAATCATTACCGAAGTTTTGCTTCTTAAAGATAATGATAGGTTCTTCTAACTCTTCATCCTTATCTTCTCTGAACGGAATAACATATTTTCCTCCATCAGCAATATAAAAAGGCTCTTTTTGACTAACGCATTTTAAAACTTCTATAACAGATTGTTTAATAGCGAGGGTATGATCTAAGTTGCTTTTTGCTTGATATTTCAGTTTTTCTTCCATACCCAAGTAGCCGAGTTTTTTAAGAATTGTTTGGCCTGCAGGTGTTAAGTTGATAATTGCCATTTCATATCCATTTTGCATTTTTTCTTTACTTTTTTCTACAATGTTAGCATTGTCCCAACGGCTCATTTTTCTACGAAAAGCAGCATCGCTTATATGTTTTAAGAGAGAGTAAAACTCATAAAACTGAGGTTGTGATAATATGCCCTGTTCGTTCAAGAAAAGAAGTGCGTATATATCTATGCTTTCTAATTGAATACGCCGTTTTTTCGATTTAGATAAATAATAATATACTTTCAAATTCCTATTCTCCTTTTTTATTTACAAAAGATAAAGGCACACTCTCTAGAGGAAAATGTGCCATCGGGTTATTCGTCCTCTATGAAGTTAGCAAGTGTTTGTTATACTGCTTTAAAAACTCATAAAAGATGTCATTATCCATTTCCTTTATGCTTTCTAATTCACAATTTTTTCGTGGACTGTTTTCTTTATTGCTAAGGGATCTTGAATTATTGATGGCTTTTTTATCTTCAATAATTTCTTTGATAGAGAAGGTTTGACTGAAGATATCTATATTCCATTCGACATATACATTTGTGAATTTACTCTTTGCCTTCTCAATTTCAATATGGTCACCTAAAAAGATTTTGTGGCTTACCTCAGTTTCAGTCTCGAAAAGATCGATAACATTTTTAAGTGTATATTCATGAATGAATCCAAGCCCAGAAAAACAGTACATGCCTTCCCCTTTCCAAGATATTTTCAAGGAAAGGTTCTCATCAATATCTTTGTCCTTCTCATCAATGTAATTTTCATCGATTAAAAATTGCAACGCTTGCTCTTCTAGATCCTTAACATTTGTTACATAAAATTTTCCTTGATAATTCTCTTCATTAATTAGCATTAGCTCTTCGTAAAGCGCATCATAATCCTTTTTATTTAATATCACATAGATTCCTCCAATATATTTTAATCAAAAATAAAAGCCCCATAATGACGTTTAAACGCAATAGTACGTTTGTTTAAACTCAGCAATGGGGCTTTCCCTTATTCCGTTTTAAATTTATATAAATTACACGTAACGACGATTTTATGAATGGTTTAATTAAAATGACATGTCACTTAAAGGAAGTTAAAAAGTGTTTTACTTTCTTCTGCCGGAGAACCACCTATCCCAAAGTTCTTGAAATAGTGTATTTCTTTTTATCATGACAACATATCCAATTGCAAGCATAGCAACAGCAACAGGCTGAACAGGGAGGCCAACGAAAATGTTAACAACAATTGTATATGTCAGAGCCACAGTAAAACAGATACCTAGGATGTTAGCGTATAGTATTATTTTGTTGAAGTCCATGAGCTGTCCTCCCTTAAATTATATCCTGACTATATTTCCCGACTATAAATCAGGAGCATCCTAGTAACAATCTAGTAAAGGTTATTGGATGCGATTAATTTGTGTAGGTTTAATTTATATCAAAAAGGTCTTTCTTTTTCTATATAGTCGGCATTTAAAAGGATTGTCCATAGGGCACATAAACCATTGATATTACTGGTATTAGAGAAAGAGATAGTATACTCGTTGAACGGACCCCTTTAACGGATATACTTCAACGTGCATAGTTATCCTATTTGTTGCTTGAAAAGCATGCTTGATTTAACTTTTATATGCCTCTTTGCACTGTAAGTTTATTATTGGAAATTGCCATCATATAAATCTAAAAATGTCTCAATTGCTTTGTTAACAATGAATTTCTTCTCAAGTCCACTAGTGTTAGCAAAGTCGTCTAGTCGCTGCATTACATGCTCTTGGACCGGAACGTTCAGCTGTTTTGTTAAGGAATCTGTATTCCTATAAGCAGCATGTTCAAAAAGAAGTTTTCCAAACAATTCGTATTTTAGGGTTGCAGTCTCCCTTTCATAATTCCCTTTTATATATTCCTCCACAATTTTCTTTAGGGTGGTTATTTCCTGTTCATTCAAATCTAAACTATCAACGGTGGTTTTTGATCTATCTTTTGAGTAAGATATTGTCCAAAATTGCTTAGTTAGGATACTTGGATCAATTTTGGTGAAGTTCCATTCGCCGTTAATATCACAGGTGGCGCCAACGGCTTTTAATCTATTAGAAACAGTAGAAGCAGCTTTGTAGCCTTTCGAGTTACAGATTTCTTGTTCTGTAGTTCCACCTTCAATTAATGAAATGATATCTTGTAAAGTTGCTTTGTCGATGTCTATCTCCATTTTAATTATTCCCTCCTTTCAATTAAAGGTAAAAACATTTTAGCTTGAACTTTTTCCAATTCGAATAGAAAAATAAAAATTATTTACTTAATCTTGAATTTTTATTGGTGTTTCCTTTTAATGAAGCTAAAACAAATAGATGTTAGTTTTTTCTAATGAAACTGATTAAGTTTTTGCTAAGTTTCATTTAAGTTAAAGTAGACTTTAATGAAATTTAAATAGAACTAATCTCCGCGTGCCTGTCACCACCCGAAGTTTGTTGAATATTGTCGAAGTGCCGGGGCCCTAATAAAGATGATTATACGTTAAGTGTTAGTTCAACTTGTATTGCTACAGCAGGTGGAGGATTATTCTTCTAATGTGACAGGGTTGGATCGTCAACAGGTCAATGCATTAATCCATGGTATACAAGGAGTCAAAGTAATTGGACATGGAAGAGGAGCCCAATATGTCCTTGATGAATGATTATAAATACATTAATTTGACATTTAGTATACTGCTACTTATTTGTTTTATACAGTAGTAACTCAAATTTAGTTGCACGGATATACTGTTTTTAAGCCTTTTCTAACTCAACTTCCCACCTTTTACCAACCCCAAATAATCTCAAATTCTCAGATAATACTAGATATTTTAATCCATACATCTTTATAATAGACTTATAATACATTGAGCGAGAAAAAGGTGATTATTCATCTTTTTTATAAATATAGGGGGATAAGGAAGAATATATGAGCGATAATCAGAAAAGCACAGACGTTATTTTAATTGGTGCTGGGGTCATGAGTGCGACTTTGGGATCATTATTGAAACAGTTAGCACCTGAATGGGAAATCAAAGTATTTGAGAAACTTGCAAATGCAGGAGAAGAAAGTTCTAATGAATGGAATAATGCGGGCACGGGGCATTCGGCCTTATGTGAGCTTAACTATACACCTGAAAAAGAAGATGGATCGATCGATATTCGTAAAGCGATTAAAATTAATGAACAGTTTCAGCTTTCGAGGCAGTATTGGTCTTATCTTGTAAATAGTCATCAGATTCGTCAACCAGGGGACTTTATCAAGCCAATTCCTCATATGAGTTTTGTCCAAGGGGAGAAAAATGTCTCGTTTTTGAAAAAGCGTTTCGAAGCGTTGTCAAACAATCCTCTGTTTGAAGGGATGGAGTTTTCAGATAGACCTGAGAAGCTGAAGGAATGGATTCCGCTGATCATGGAAGGTCGTACATCGAATGAACCGATAGCGGCAACAAGAATTGAATCGGGTACGGATGTCAATTTTGGGGCTTTAACACGCCTTTTATTTAACCAATTAAAGCAACAAAGCATTGAGGTAAACTACAACCACAAGGTTAAAGATATAAAACGTACGACGGGCGGCTTGTGGAAAGTGAAAGTGCTTAATATCGACAGCGGTCACATCGAGACCCATACGGCAAAATTCGTCTTTATCGGGGGTGGGGGCGGAAGTCTTCCTTTACTTCAAAAAACAGGCATTCCTGAGTCAAAACATATTGGCGGGTTCCCGGTAAGCGGACTATTTATGGCCTGTCACAATCCGGAAGTTGCAGGGCAGCATCATGCCAAAGTGTACGGCAAAGCCAAGGTTGGCGCTCCCCCTATGTCTGTTCCACATCTCGATACGAGATACATCGAAGGCAAACAAACCTTGTTGTTTGGGCCATTTGCCGGCTTTTCACCTAAGTTCTTAAAAACGGGTTCGAATTTAGATTTGTTAGGCTCGATTAAACCGAATAATCTTCTCACGATGCTCGCAGCAGGTGTCAAAGAGATGGCATTGACTAAATACCTGATCGAGCAAGTATTGTTATCGAATGAAAAGCGCATGGAAGCTTTGCGCGAGTTTATTCCGAACGCCAAGAGTGAGGATTGGGAAATGGTAGTCGCGGGACAACGGGTGCAAGTGATCAAAGACACTGAAGCTGGCGGGAAAGGAACCCTTCAATTTGGTACGGAAGTGATCAGTAGCGAGGATGGCTCGATCGCTGCCTTGCTTGGTGCTTCACCAGGGGCATCGACTGCTGTTCACGTGATGCTGGAAGTATTGGAAAAATGCTTCCCCGAACATATGAAAGCGTGGGAACCGAAAATAAAAGAAATGATTCCTTCTTATCGCCTGTCGCTTACGGAAAACCCAGAGCTTTTCCAAGCCATTCATACGTCAACAACCCAGACGCTGGGATTAAGCGAAGTACAATGGTCTAATGATGAAGTGGCTGTGTCTAAGGTAAACAATTAAGCCATTTATCCCGCATTAACGGCGAGTATTGTCCCCAACCTCATATTATGAGTGTAAATGAGTATCCCTAGGTAGGGGATAACTACCATAAAAAAGGCGATTGGTTCAGGTTTTTCAATCAGTGGTGGATGAAGAAAACCTCTACTGATTGAAGTGATGATCGGGTAGAGCGAGTACTTTTGATTTACGCCAAATTTCGACACAATTCGGGTGGTGACAGGCACCAGACAGGCACAGGCACCAAAAAAAACAGGCACCCAAAAGCACCAAAAAAGGGGCTGTCAAACAGCCCCTTTTTAATTCCGTATGAGATAATCAAATGCACCTAGTGCAGCGGTAGCTCCGGAACCCATTGAAATAATAATTTGTTTATATGGACTATTTGTACAGTCACCTGCAGCAAATAATCCAGGGACGTTCGTTGCCCCGCGTTTATCAACAACGATTTCACCGCGTTCACGTTCTACCGTATCGCCGAGCCATTCGGTGTTTGGTACAAGGCCGATTTGAACAAATACACCTTGCAATTCGATGTGGCCTTCTTCACCGGTTGCACGGTCAACGTAGCTAATACCATTGACTTTGTCTATACCAGTGATTTCTTTCGTTTGAACATTTTTCAATACAGTCACGTTAGGCAGGCTGTATAAACGTTTTTGCAAGACATCGTCAGCTTTGAGTTCTGGCATAAATTCAAGCACAGTGACGTGTTTGACGATACCAGCAAGGTCAATCGCTGCTTCAATCCCTGAGTTACCGCCGCCAATAACAGCAACGTCTTTGCCTTCAAATAATGGACCGTCACAGTGCGGGCAGTAGGCAACCCCTTTATTTTTGAACTCTTGTTCACCAGGAACGCCTACATTGCGCCAGCGAGCACCTGTTGAGACGATCACGCTTTTACTTTTGAGTACAGCGCCGTTTTCAAGTTCAACTTCAAAGAGATCTTTCTTCTTAATGCCGGCAGCACGTTGCAAATTCATGATATCGATGTCGTAGTCTTTGACGTGTTCTTCAAGGCTTGCAGCGAGCTTTGGACCTTCAGTGGCTTTTACACTGATAAAGTTTTCAATGCTTAATGTATCAAGGATCTGTCCGCCAAAGCGTTCAGCAACAATCCCTGTGCGAATGCCTTTCCGTGCGGCATAGATGGCTGCACTTGCGCCAGATGGACCACCACCAACAACGAGAACATCGTATGGGTCTTTATCAGAGAGTTCAGATGAATCTGATCCACTGCCCATTTTAGCCAGAATTTCTTCAAGCGAGATACGTCCGCCATTGAAAAATTCACCATTTAAGAAAACAGATGGAACGGCCATAACATTCTTACTTTCTGCTTCTTCTTTGAATGCGGCACCATCAATCATGGTGTGCGTAATATTTGGATTGAGAACACTCATGACGTTAAGAGCTTGAACAACATCAGGACAGTTATGGCACGTTAAGCTCACGTATGTTTCAAAGTGATATTCGCCGCTAATTCCTTTAATTTGATCAATGAGGTTCTGATCCACTTTCGGTGCTCTTCCGCTGACTTGCAATAGAGCGAGCACGAGTGAAGTGAATTCATGACCTAATGGAACACCAGCAAATGTAACGCCCGTGTCTTCACCTGTACGATTGACACTAAAGCTTGGCGTTCTGTTTAATGTTGCATCCTCTACCGTAATTTTAGGTGACATAGAAGCTAGCTCTTCAGTAAGAGCTAGCATGTCTGTTGAAACTTTATCAGATCCTGCGCTTACTTTGAGAACAATATCATTCTCAAGTAATTGCAAATATTGATTCAATTGGTTTTTAATATCGGCTTCAAGTACCATTTATCGCACCCCTCAGATTTTACCTACGAGATCAAGACTTGGTTTAAGTGTTTCAGAACCTTCTTGCCATTTAGCTGGGCATACTTCGCCTGGATTGTTACGAACGTATTGAGCAGCTTTAATTTTGTTAACAAGTGTACTTGCATCACGGCCGATGCCATCTGCGTTTATTTCAGCAGCTTGAACAATACCATCTGGATCGATGATGAATGTACCACGGTCAGCAAGACCTGCTTCTTCGTTTAAAACGTCAAAGTTACGGCTGATGGTTTGGGAAGGATCGCCAATCATAGCGTAGGTGATTTTTTTAATTTTTTCTGAAGCATCGTGCCATCCTTTATGAACGAAATGAGTATCGGTTGATACTGAATAAACTTCAACGCCTAATTTTTTCAAAGTTGGGTATTCATTTTGTAAGTCTTCAAGTTCTGTTGGACATACGAATGAAAAGTCGGCTGGATAGAAACAAACAACACTCCATTGACCTTTTAATGTTTGTTCAGTAACATCGATAAACTCACCGTTTTTGTAAGCTTTTGCGCTGAATGGTTTTACTTCACTTCCGATAATTGACATAATGTATCTTCCTCCTAAAATATATTTAAAATAACAAAGCACTAAGCTTTATTATTTATAATTATTATAATTACATATTAATTATTAAATAATAGTTTTTATTTGTCAAGAAAAATGTATATCTTGTATTAATTTTTACAATGCCGATTAATGCTAGAGTTAAGTATAGCGTAGGATTTCTGCCAGTTTAATTTATTTTATATATGGTATTCAAAAGATGAACATCAATTGTTCTTATTCTCAAATAGGGAGATTTTTTGGTATAAATGAATTTGGATGAAAAACAAAAGATCGACTAATATTACCATTCACTTTTATTTTAACTTAATTTTTCACTCTCTTACCACTTTTAAGTCTTGACCGAGGATTTTTACAGTAGTTAAATCATTTTCTAACCTATAGGTATAATTTTACATATTACCTCTAGGTTAAATATACATTTAATAAACGGATAATAAAATTGGCAGAATTAGAAGAGGCTAGATTGTAGATCATTCAGAACAACATTATAATTTTTGATTTTCATTTAGAAATAATACTATACAAAAAATGTAAAGGAGATAACTATGACAAAGCGTAACGAAGCAGGATGGAACTTTGACAACAGCTACAGCCGTTTGCCGAGTTCGTTTTTTTCCAGTACCAATCCAACTCCCGTACAGTCACCGAAGTTGGTCATCCTTAATCACTCTGTTGCAACTTCCTTGGGTTTGAGCATTCAGGAACTGCAAAGTGAAAATGGGGCGGCTATTTTTGCTGGGAATGATATTCCTGAAGGTGCTGCGCCTCTTGCACAAGCTTATGCAGGGCACCAATTCGGACATTTTACGATGTTAGGGGACGGACGCGCGGTGCTATTAGGTGAGCAGATTACACCCCAAGATGAGAGGTTTGATATTCAACTAAAGGGTTCAGGGAGAACGCCATACTCTCGAGGTGGTGATGGCCGGGCAGCGCTTGGACCCATGCTGCGCGAGTATATCATCAGTGAAGCTATGCATGCACTAGGTATTCCGACCACTCGTAGTTTAGCGGTGGTAACTACGGGAGAGTCAATTATCAGAGAAACGGACTTGCCAGGTGCTATTCTCACTCGTGTGGCTGCCAGTCATCTGCGCGTCGGAACTTTTGAATACGTGGCGGAATGGGGAACGGAAGAGGAACTTCGGATTTTAGCTGACTACACGCTAAACCGGCATTATCCACACATTGCGAATGATGAGAAACGGTATCTCACACTCCTTCAAAAAGTGATCGAGCGGCAAGCGAAACTTATTGCTAAATGGCAGCTGGTTGGTTTTATTCATGGGGTGATGAATACTGACAACATGACGATTAGTGGAGAAACCATCGACTATGGGCCCTGTGCTTTCATGGATGCCTATGATCCGAATACAGTATTTAGCTCCATTGACCGTCGTGGTCGCTATGCCTATGGCAATCAGCCGCATATGGCGGGGTGGAACCTCGCACGATTTGCTGAAACCTTATTGCCACTTATCGATGATAATCAAGACAAGGCTGTCGAAAAGGCGCAGGAGGAAATTTCTCATTTTATTGAACTTTATAAATCAAATTGGCTCAGAGGAATGAGAGCAAAACTTGGGTTATACAGCGAAGAGGAACAGGATGAGGCTCTTATTGACGACCTCCTCAGTATGATGTTGAAATATGGGGCGGACTATACGAATACGTTCCGAGCATTAACGTTGAATACACTGGAAGATTCAGTCTTATTTGGAACTACCGAGTTCAAGGATTGGCAAAAAAGCTGGGAGACCAGATTAGTAAGACAGCAGGAAGCGAAAGCATCCGCTACTCGGTTGATGCAGAAGAGCAATCCGGCGATAATTCCGCGGAACCATCGGGTGGAAGAGGCATTAGCTGCCGCAGTGGAACGAGGAGATTATAGCGTCATGCAACGGCTTTTGGATGTTCTTTCAAACCCTTACGCTTACTCTACTGAACAAACTGACTATGCGACCGTGTGTGAGTCAACAACTCCTTACCAAACGTTCTGTGGGACATGATCATATCTATTCATATCAATGTACACTGGATGACGACCATCTAAGAGATACGTTACGTTGGACAATCTAACGATAAAATAAAAAGCTTAAAGCTCCAGACCTTCTTTGGCTGGAGCTTTAGTGGCTTTTATGTTAAAGCGCTTCTTTGATCACTTTTTTGTAATAGAGAACGGAGAGTAATCCGAAAATCGAATACAAAGAAGTATATATAATCATGACGACAATCATCGGCGTCCAAAGCTCGGTACCAAAAAGGAACCACCCTGATTTAACAGCAAAATAACTATGAACTAGCCCAATAACTAAAGGAATTCCAAAATTAAAGAGTTGTTTTGCTTGAATTCCTTTTAGTAAATCACCTTGAGTGAATCCAAGTTTTCTCAATATCGTATAATTGGACTTTTCATCTTCACTTTCATCCATTTGTTTAAAATACAGAATACAGCCTGATGTAATTAGAAAGGTTAATCCTAGAAAGCCGACAATGAACATCGCCAGTCCCATGACTTGTTTCTGACTATTGCTCATTTCAAGACGCGATAAATTTGTAGGTTTCTCACTAATAGGCATACCTTGGAAAATATTATTAGCTTCTTCAATTTTTCCTTTGTCTTTGATATCGATTCCGATATAAAGAGAGGATTCGCGCTGAATCTTTGGGTTGATATCGTCCTTTAAATGCCGAAAAGTTATTTTGTCGACAATGACAACAGGTAGGCCACCATTTGTGAAATTATAGGGAAGAATGAATTCCTTTTTTAGACCTCTATATTTCTGAGAGATAGATTCCCTTTGTCCTTTTAATTCAATTTGTCCAGAACTTTTGAGGGACATCATTTTTTCCACTATATCATTGTATCCCATAAAAAGGGTTTCATCCTTCGATAAATCGAGGTCTTTGACTGATTTGTCACTAATCACGGGAAGGGTCATGATATTTGGATCAAAGTTTAATTCTTTTAGATTTGTATCCATTATATCCGCTATGTTGGCATTGACTTGAATGACATTAATTTTTTTTTCACGATAGGTAATGTCCTTCGCTTTTAACGCTTCTTTAAATTGTTCTGCGTCCTTAATCGTCGTCAATGAAAAATGAGAGGGTACATTCTTTTCAGCACTTTTCTCCGCCGAGAAGTATGAGATATAGCTTAAGGATAATAAGCCGATCGCAAGCGCAGATACTGTTGTAATAATGGTTAATAATAAGGCATTCGATTTCATTCGAAACATAATGGAAGAGAGGGATAAAACCTCATTAATATTTAAATAACCACCCTTCCTTTTTCGAATGATATTTGTGATAAATGTAACAGACCCTTTATAAAAAAGATACGTCCCTATGATGACAGAACCAAGGATAAAAATCATTGCTATGAAGAGCTCGTTGATCGTTGTAAAGTCTCCTTCAAATAATTTCGATGAAATATAGTAGCCTGAGAGGATCAATACTATGCCCATCGCTCCGAAGACGATCTCAAAAACATTTATTTTTCTTACTTTACTTTCTGTCGAAGAAATCACTCTAAATAAGGATAAAATCGTTTGTCTTTTAATAAACAGATAGTTCATCAACATGATGAGGAGGTAGATGGCACAAAAAACAATTAGTGTTTGGATGAATGCTTCTACAGAAAATTGAAGTGTTGTGCTTGTCTCAAGCCCCATAAATTTCAATAAAATCATCATAATTAATTTTGAACTGGAAAATCCAATAAAAATTCCAATAAGTAAGGAACTGAAATAAAGGATAAAGTTCTCAGCGCTTAGGAGGCGGAAGATTCCATTCTTTGTCATTCCAATTAATTGGAATAAGCCAATCTCTTTACTGCGCCTTTTCATAAAAAGTTGATTAGCATATAGAAGGAAAATGGAGACAATAGCAATGAGTAATATGGATGCTGATTTAATGGCAGCTGCTCCTTTAACAGATCCTTTTGCTTCATTCATGGAAGGATCGTACTGCAGTGTAACAAATGCAAAATAAAGAGAGACACTAAAAATTAAGGCAAACACATAGAGATAATAGTTTTTTAGATTTTTTTTCAGGTTGCGAAGGATGAGGTGATTAATGTTCATTTTGCACCCCGCTTAATACAGCTTGTGTTTTCATTATGTCATTGAAAAAGGCTTGTCTGGATTCTTCTCCTTTATTTAATTGTGTATACATTTGCCCATCTTTTATAAAAATAACCCTGCTGCAATAACCGGCCGCCACTGGATCATGAGTGACCATAATAATAGTTGCTCTTCGTTTCCGATTTAATTCGCTAAGCTTATTTAATAAATCAGATGCTGACTTTGAATCGAGTGCACCGGTTGGTTCATCAGCAAAAATGATGCTTGGCTGATGGATAAATGACCGGGCTGCAGAAGTACGCTGTTTTTGGCCGCCGGATATTTCATTTGGATATTTATCTTTTAAATCATAAATGCCCAGTTCTGTAGCAACTTCTTTAAATTTTTGATCAGCTACTTTTTTTGACACTTTTGTAATCGATAATGGTAAAAGAATATTTTCCTTGACCGTCAGGGTATCCAATAAATTATACTCTTGGAAGATAAACCCTAAGTGATTTTTGCGGAATTCTGCTAACTGTTTTTCCTTCATTCCGGTCATTTCCTTTCCATCAATACGGATTGTTCCATTGCTAACTTTATCAATGGAGGAAAGTACATTAAGTAATGTTGTTTTCCCAGAACCAGAAGCTCCCATAATGCTAACAAATTCACCCTCCTCCACGCTAATATCGATACCCTTCAAAACCTCTTGTTTATTAAACTTATTGCCATAGTTTTTATATATTTTAGTTGCTTCTAATATCCTCATTTTGACACGCTCCTTAATTTGATAGTTTTATTATAAAGAGCCTTGCCTCCGTTTTCCTTCGATTTAGCTAACAGACAATAAAAGCATGTGACATTTTTGTCACACGCTCGCAATATGATGAAATTTATTTCTTTTCGGAAAGGTTAAGGTAAAAGTTGTCCCTGTTTCAGGTTTTGACATGACGTCAATATGGAGTAATAATGGCTGAGCTGCTTTTTTGGCTAAGTATAGTCCCATGCCTGTGGCTACATTGTCCTGATGTCTGGACGTGGAGGTAAAGCCTTTATCAAATATGCGCGGCAAGTCTTTAGGATCAATCCCGCGTCCGAAATCTTTAATCTCTAAGGTCGTTTGATCATTTTGTTGGAAGGTTTTGATGATAATATCCGAAGCTTCACTATATTTTACGGAGTTGGTTAATAGCTGTCTGATAATAAATGCCAGCCATTTTCCATCACTATAGACTTCTGTGACCTCTAAATACACATCAAAACCAATCCCTTTTTGTATACACCATGATTGTAGTGCTTTTAGCTCCTTAAAAATTAACGCTTTGACATCAATCTTTTCAATATATAAATCATTTTCAATAAAGAGGATACGGTTTTGATGAAGTTTTTGGTCAAGCAGCAAATGAATTCGCAGCCATTCATGAGTCAATTGTGCTTTCATGATTTCGTCGTCTAAGCGTTCAATCATTAAATGCATGGCTGTTAATGGTGTTTTCACCTCATGAATCCAAGATAATAGCTCATCCTTTTCCTGCTCTAACGTCAGTCGATTTTTTGATGCTTCCTTCTTTAATAGGTTCGTTTGATTCGTTATACTTTCTTCGATTATTTTTTCAAAAGGACTTTCTGCAGTGGCTAGACTCGTCAAGTCAAGATGAGTATCCCATTCTTCCAAGTTTTTATAGAATTTCGTTTCTTTATGATAGCGGATGGTGATAAAAATGGGAAAAATGATGGCAAATAAAAAAGCGATATAAAGGACGGGACCTAACGGAATGGCCGAATCAATATAAGAGATAAAGATGATAAGGAGCATCATGAAAAGAAATAGAAAAATCCAGCTGCATCTTTCAATTAAAAATTTTCTAATCACATCAAATTACCTCTTCTACAGCCATGTAGCCTTGCCCTACTTTTGTTTCAATATAGCGTCCTAAACCAAGATCATCTAGTTTCTTACGTAAACGGTTGACATTGACAGTTAAGGTGTTATCGCTAACAAAGCGCTCATCATCCCATAAACTTTTGATTAATTCTTCTCGGCTGATGATTTTATTTTTTTGTTCCACTAGCTGTTTTAAAATGAAAATTTCATTTTTTGTCAGCTCAATTGATCCAGCCTCGTTGGAAACCGTATTATTCTCATAATCCACTGTCGCTTTATTCCATGTTTTAAGTTTGATTTGTTCGGTATTGTAATTATAAACGCGACGAAGGGTCGCTTGTATCTTTGCAATGAGCACATCAAAATGAAAAGGTTTTTGAATAAAGTCATCCGCACCAAGCTGCATGGACATCACCATATCGGTAGGATGATCACGTGATGATAAAAATATGATCGGTACGTTCGAATGCGCCCGAATCATCCGGCACCAATGGAAGCCATCAAATTTAGGCAATTGAATATCAATAATCACTAAATGAGGTTTTATACTTGTAAATTCTTGCATGACTTTACTAAAATCAGCAATCCCATAAACATCATAAGACCAGCCAGTTAAACGATCCTTAATTTCATTAAATAGTGTTACATCATCTTCAATTAACAATAATTTAAACAATCGAATCACCACACAATCTAATTTTTAACCTATATGAATTGTATAGTAAAAATTTCCTGAATACTATAACGGATATATTTGTTACGTGGTGAATGAAGGGTGCCTGGTACTTTTTGATCTAGTGTCAATTTTCGACACAATTCGGGGAGTGACAGGCACCTTTTAAAAAAGTATTAAACGTTTCTACTTCATTTCGAATACTAATGGTTTGTTCCCAAGAGTCGATAAGTTTTAGTGAATAACCATTGAATTTTAACGCTTTACGATAGTCTTTCATACTGGCATATAAATTTGCCTTGCCGTAATTGTAGTAGATTAGTTCTATGTGATTTGCTTCTGTTTTGTTATATAAAACATGCTCAAAAGTTAATTTTGCTTTTTCGTATTCCTTGCATTTTACATAAGCGATGCCTAAGTTAAAATAGGCTTCGATGGTTTTTTCTCCACCATACTCTAAACTAATTCTATTGGCTTTTTCGTAAAACTGAATCGCCTTTTTGTAGTTTTCACTAAGCAGATTAAGATCGCCTTGAGTGAGTAAGACTCGGTGTTCAATAACGGTGGATCTTTTTCTATCCATAATTTCCTCAAGTAAATTACTTGCTTTCTTTAGATCCATTTTCTTCAAATAGATTTTTGATTTCAAGGAAATCCCCAGTATTTTTAAATCATTAACGTCATTTAACTCAGCATTTAACGAGTCTAATATCTGAAGACCCGCCTCGATTTGTTTGAGTCCTTCATTCAAGTCATCCATTTCTGTAAGAGCCCACCCGACTGTATCAATACGAAATAAGGCCTCAAGTAAAGGGTTCTGTAAATCATTTGCAGCCTCTGCAGCTTTTAAACCGTATTCAATACGAAGGGGTAAATTTACTCGACTTAAAAAATGACTGATTCGGCTAACAAACTGTATTAAAAGTTCTTTTTTCTCATTTGTGCAAGTCCACTCAATAACCTTACGTATGTTGGGCCATTCAACTTTAATCTTTTCTAAGTCACGCCCAAGTAGGTAGTTCCAGTAAGGTATGTTTGGTTGACTGCGTTTGAGATATTTATCTAAATAATTGATATAGTAATGAGCCCATCGATCTCTAGAGATTGTTTCCATCTCTTCGTTTTCAAGTAATCGTTGTTCTCCGTAAGCGACGACTGTTTGATGCGCACGATAGTGTAACTTTCCATCTAAATACTCAGGCTGAATCAATGCATAGGTGCGCATTTGCTCAACAGCATAATGAAACCGTCGAAGACTTAAATTGGATACGGATGCCCAGCTATCTCTATCGGGAGGGTTATTAAAAAAGCCTAACGATTGCCACAGAATTCGAGTATCCTCATGGCAATTTTCCCACGTCCTGCCAAAAAGGAATTCGAATAATTCTAATAGGGAATAACCGGCTGTTTCAATTTCCTGAATGAGTTTTTGTATATCAATGTCGTCTTCAATTATATACGCGATGCTGAGGGCAATGACTTTAGGATTGCCTGCTGTTGCCGAAATTAATTGCTGATAGATTTTTGGCGAAATTTTTGTCAATGCCTTCATTTTTTTTGATTTGTCTTGTGATCGATAGGCTGAAAACTGCCGGCTAATTTCTGTTTTTAGGTAAGTAAGGGCATCCTCATTTTTAAGACCATTTAATGAAATCGCATACATTTTTAGAAATGCGTTATCTTGTATTTTACTATAGCCTTCACGAGAAGTAAGTAATGCTTTGACACCTGGTGGGAGATTGATAATAAATTGAGAAATTTCATTGTCAGCGGTATCAATACTATCTACAATGAGTAGGACCGCCTTCTTACGGGAATACGTAGCTAAAGCATTACGAACAACGAATCTCTTTTCATTTATCGGTTTATCCATTAGTTCCACTCGTCCAAGTTGATAAGCCATTGTGTTTAAGAAGTCACTAAAGCTTAAATGGCCTAAATCGGCACTTACCCAGATTATACAGGAGAAGGTTGGCCAATGATGACCCATTTGTGATTCTCCACGATCACCTAAACAGGCATAAGCTGATTCAAGAGCAAGTGTTGTTTTTCCCATACCTGCCCAACCAGTAATTAAACACACCGGTGAAGCAGACACCATCCAATTTCGAATGGCTTCCATGTCGTTTTCTCGACCAATAAAGTCATCTGACCATCGTGTTGGTAGATTATGTGCCAAGGGTTGAATTTCAATTGCCTTTTCTTTAGGGTCTTCATGGTTTTGAAACAAACGCTTAACTACTTCTTCAATGTCATGATCAAGAGGAGCACCGAATGTTCCATCACTTCTTAGAGTTTTAGATTTCTTAAAACAGGACACTACCCATTCAGGTATAGCAGGGTTGATAACAGGAATAGAAGTTGATTGTAGAAGCCGTGTAAACCATTGGATATCCATATCGCTGTTATTTAGAATAATCCAGATGGCGCCAAAAAGTTTCCCATCTTCAATTCGTCCTGGAATATACTTTGATCCCATTTGCCCCATCCAACTTTTAACGGTGTTTGAAGATATCCCAAGATGGTAGGCTAAATAGTCTAAATAGGATTGTTTTGATGGTTTATGATTGTTATTTTCTTTTTTAGTTTTAAATTTAAGGTGTTTCTTTAATGTTTTGATACCAAGAGATAACAATTCTGAAAAACAATTGCGATCTTCTAGTTCAGCCATGTGTTTTTACACCTCCTGGTTTTTACAAGGTCGTTCAAAAAGTCACCAAATGATAAGCTGCAAATCTCGGCGCCCGCCAAGAGGATCTTCAACTAAAATCGCTCACGTCCTGTGGCTGGTGCCTAAAGCTACCACATCCTGTGGAATGCCGGTCCTCAAGAACAGCGCGCCTTATCTTCTTATATCAGATTTGTCACCAATTTGTCACTTCCTTTACTTTAATTTTAGCTAGTCTTACCTTAAATGTACATCATTTAGTATTAAAAAAGTACATTGTGACTGTACATTATACAGTATGAAAAGCTTGATATATAAATCGGTTTATTAAATAATTGAAATTAGATCAATGAATAATTTATTTTATTTTATTTTGATTTGTAACCGTTTTATTATCATTACAATTATGAGAAAGGATTTTGATAAATCATGACTAATGTACCTCAAACAATGAAAGCGGCAATTATGAAAGGAATTAGGGAAATCACTATAGAAACTCTTCCTATACCTGAAATAGCAAGTGATGAAGTTTTAATTAAAGTAAAAGCTGTTGGAATTTGTGGTTCGGATCTCCATTATTATTCAAATGGGAGAATTGGTAAATATGTAGTAGAAAAGCCAATGATCCTTGGCCATGAGTGTTCGGGTGATATTGCCGCCGTTGGTTCAGATGTCAAAAGATTTAAAGTAGGTGACCGAGTTGCCGTTGAACCAGGCGTAACGTGCGGACATTGTGAAGCTTGTAAAGAGGGTCGGTATAACCTATGTCCGGATGTTCAATTCTTAGCAACACCGCCTATAGATGGTGCATTTGTACAATACATCAAAATGAGACAGGACTTTGTTTTTTCTATTCCGGAAACGCTTTCCTATGAAGAAGCAGCGTTAATCGAACCATTCTCTGTAGGGATTCATGCTGCAAGTCGAACAAAACTTCAACCTGGGTCAACCATTGCAATTATGGGGATGGGACCTGTAGGATTAATGGCCGTTGTCGCAGCTAAAGCCTATGGAGCTAGCACAATCATTGTGACTGATTTGGAGAAACTTAGACTAGATGCTGCAAAGGAAATGGGGGCGACCCATGTCATTAATATTCGTGAGAAAGATCCTGCAGAAGAGATTAAAAAAATTACGAATGGTAAAGGTGTTGATGTTGCTTGGGAAACGGCAGGAAATCCAAAAGCACTACAATCTGCACTTGAATCAGTTAAACGCGGTGGGAAACTAGCTATAGTAGGTTTACCTGCTCAAAATGAGATTCCGCTTAACGTGCCATTTATTGCTGACAATGAGGTGGATATTTATGGGGTCTTCCGATATGCCAACACCTATCCAAAGGGAATCAACTTCCTCTCATCTGGAATAGCAGATACGACGAAACTTGTAACGGATAAATATTCATTAGAAGACACACAAGAAGCAATGGAGCGAGCACTCAACCATAAAGATGAATGTTTAAAGGTTGTTGTTTATCCTAATGATTGAAGATGACTCAAAGTATATAGACATTCCCTTAATAGAGGTTGTTCAAAAAGTCACCAAATGATAAGCTACGAATCTCGGACGCCCGCTTGTTTTTCCGGTTCTCATGTAGTAAAAACCTACATTCCGGTCCTCAAAACGGCGCCGCTCTTATCTTCTTGCTTCTAATTTGTCACCTTTTTGAACAGGCACAAATATAACAAATGATGTTCTTATTTGTATACGAGGGCAAAAACATAGGTGCCATCTAAATAAAAATTAGATGGTCCCTTTTAAAAATATTGAAACCGCTTACCGAGGGAGTTGTTAAGGTGCTACAAAGTAAAGAGATTAAAAACTATATAGATGAAGAACGTTCAAGCGATAATGGAAAATTGTCTTGGATGGAGCGGATCGGTTACGGCGCTGGAGATATGTCATACAACATCATATTCCAGTTTGTGAATGCCTATTTACTTTTTTATTATACAGACGTTGATGGTATTAAACCTGCCGTTATCGCTACTTTGTTCTTAGTTGTTCGAGTTCTTGATGCTGTTTGTGATCCTATTATGGGTAGTATTTTAGATAAAACGAATACTCGGTGGGGAAAAGCAAGACCATACTTATTGTGGGTCGCCCTTCCTTTGGCTCTATTTACAGTTTTATGTTTTACTACTCCTCATTTTGGTTTAACAGGAAATCGAATTTATGCGTACGCCACATATATATTATTGGGGATGACTTTTAGTATGCAAACGATTCCTGTCAATAGTTTAACCGCTAGAATAACAAACAACCTACAAGAAAGAACCATTTTAACCACCGTTCGTATGATTCTCGTTTATATTGGTATCCTTCTCGCCATCTCTTGTGCAACGCCTCTTGTTTCATTCCTAGGAGGTGGAGATCAATCTAGAGGTTTCCAATTAACGGCTTTAGTCTATGCGATGGCTAGTGTGGCGCTCAATCTCTATAGTTTTTTTACAGTTCGTGAGAGAGTTGTTGTGGAAAATAAAGAAAAGCATGGCATAAAAAAGACATTAACCGTTTTAGTCAAAAATAAACCATTATTGATTTTAGGTTCGGCATTTTTGGCATTTGCCATTGGGTTTAATATTCGATTAAGTACAGCATTATATTACTTCACCTACAATATGGAAGCAAAAGGTTTAAATTTCATGGGAACGCTTTTATTTTTCGGAGCCGCCTTAATTAGTAACATGTTTATTCCCTTGTTAGCCCAGAAATGGGGAAGAAAGACGATCATGATAATTTCAGGGATTGTTTCACTTATAACCTATTTTGGATTACAGTTTACACCTTATACGTCCATACCATTAATTCTATTCTGGTTCTTTACTTCAGGCTTCTTTACCACACCGATCAATACGCTTGTTTGGGGAATGTTGGCAGACACGGTCGATTATGCCGAATGGAAAACTAAAGTCAGGGCCGATGGCGTCATTATATCTAGTATGAGTTTTCTAAACAAATTGGGAGTTGCCATTGCGGGATCATTTTCTGCGTTTTACTTGGGGCACTCTGGATACGTTGCGGACATGACTCAATCCATTAGTTCCCTTGAGGCCATTAAGAATTTAAACGCCATTATACCAGCTGTTTTTATATTACTGTCAGTCATCATAATGAGTTTTTATCCTTTATCAGAAAAGAAATGTCAAGATATGATGACAGAATTAGAGCAAAGACGATAAGGCATCTCGTTTCTCCGCGTGCCTGTCACCACCCGAAGTTTGTTGAATATTGTCGAAGTTCCTGGCAGATGAATGGGTGCCTGGTACTTTTTGATTAGTGTCAATTTTCGACAAATTTTGGGGAGTGACAGGCACCTTTTAATGATATACTAGTTGTAGTAATAATATGGAGGTGTAGATAATGAAATGGGAACAAGTTCGTGAACAATATCCTGAACAATGGGTTCTTGTCGAAGCCATATCAGCTTACTCAAAGAATTCTGTCCGCTATCTTGAAGAACTATCCGTCATCTCAAATTTCCCCGAGTCAACTTCTGCATGGAAAGAATACAAAAAACTGCATCTAGCCGACCCTTCCCGTGAATATTATATTTTCCATACGGACCATAAAACTATAGAAGTAAAAGAACAAAAGTTTATTGGGGTTAGGAGACGGCTCTAGTGAAAATACAAATACAGGATGGTTTACCAATATTATCTGTATCACTTGCCTATATGGGAAAAACAATCGTTTAATCTCCGCGTGCCTGTCACCACCCGAAGTTTGTTGAATATTGTCGAAATGCCTGTTAATGAAGAGTGCCTGGTATTTTTTGATTTAGTGTCAATTTTCGACATATTTCGAGGAGGCACCTTTTAATTAAATAGTTTTGTTTGAAGAATATCTATTGCGCGTTCAATATCCTCTAAATCTTCTTTTGAAGCATTTTGTACTCGCTTTATAAAACGTGATTCTATAGTTGCAAAAGCTTCATTCATCATAGCTTCTCCATCATTCGAGAGACGAATGTATTGTTTTCTTCGATCTTCACTATCATTTATCTTTTCAATTAACTTTTTTTCACTTAACTTTCTAAGCTCACGACTCGTGTTTGGCATAGACATATTCTGACAATCATTAATTTCACTTGGAGTCACTGGTTGATTAACTGCAATATATTCAAGAATATTAAATTGAATTTGCGAGATTAAATCTGACTTCGCATTTTTTGTTAATTCATGTGTTACACGATGAACAGAAGTTGTAAATGATACGAGTTTATGAAAAAGAGTATTTTTGTTCATTTCTCTCACCTCTCTTAGACAAGATAACAAAATTATTATCATAACACAATTATCATTTGATAACCAAAATTGTGTATGTTACTATTTAGTTATCAAATGATAATTAAGAGGTGCATTATGAAGGTACTAATAATTTACACCTATCCTAATCATACAAGTCTAAATTATGCATTTTTACAAAAAGTTATAAAAGGAAGCAAGGAAAATCCCAATATAAAGGAGTTACAGGTCTTAGATTTATATGACGAGGGATTTAATCCACTTCTCGTGTTTAACGAGCAAAAACAAAGACGTGATATGCATACTGACCCAAGTATTGAAAAATATCGAAAACAAATTACGTGGGCTGATAGGATTGTTTTTATCTATCCGATTTGGTGGGGAAGACCACCCGCGATGCTTATGGGATATATTGATCAATTATTTGCTTCCAACTTTGCCTATAAAGATAAAAAGAGACTTTTCCCAGAAGGGCTTTTGAAAGGAAAGTCCGTTGTATGTGTGTCTACCATGAAGGGACCTACTCACTATCCATTATTCTGGTTGATTAATGCACATAAAATTCTTATGAAAAGAGCTTTATTTAATTTTGTGGGAATTAAAAAGGTGAAGTTCTTTGAGTTTGGTAATATGGAGAGTCCAAAGGGAAATCAAGTGAAAAAGTTAGAAAAAATTTATAATTATTTCAAAAAAATAAACCATTAATCCCCGTGTACCCGTTTCTCCGCGTGCCTGTCCCACCCGAAGTTTGTTGAATATTGTCGCTCTGCCTGGCATATTAAATCTGCTTTGGACTCCTGACGTTACCTTCATTCACGGTTTTAATTGTTGTTAACGGTTTAAATATTTTAATATTTAAAACTAACAAAGATATTATAGCAATGATTATTCCAAAAATCGCAAGGGTAGAAACAAGCCCAATAAATAGAGAAATGAAACCACCTAAAATCGCACCTATAATTAACCCAAAGTTTGATATGGTTTGAAGGAAAGAAATGGCTCTTCCTCTATATTCTTTGGGTGCTAATTTTAAGAAAAGGGTAATCGTAGGAATATTGAGCAGTGCACTTGTAAGACCGATTATTAAAACCCAGATTAATACTGGTATAATACCAATTAATTGGAAAAGAAAAAGAAGTGGATAAGCGAAGATCATCCAAATACCTAATAAAATAATATTATAAATTAATAGACGACTAGGAGAAATTTTTTTCAAAAGATAGGATCCTAAGATTGAGCCAATAACCGCTCCACCTCCAAATAATCCTTCGCTAATTCCGTATATTAGACCATGTACTTTAAAAGTCTGTAGAATTAATGAATTGTAAACGGTATTTAATACTCCTATCGAAAGCATTACAGGAATCATATATACAATAAGCAATTTTAATACTGATATTTTGTAGACAGTGACAAATCCATTCTTAATGGATGAAAAAAAAGAAACTTTTAATCCAAACTTTTTATTTGAACTAGATTCTTTTTTAGTAGACGTGTAGAAAATAAGTATTGAAGATATTAAAAAGGTAATTGCATCAATAATGAGAATGTGAGATATTGGGAAAAAAGGTATTAGAATACCTGTTATAGCAGGACCAACAATTAATAAAATTGAGTAAGTACTTTGTGATATAGCGATAGCATTGGGAATCATCTTATCTCCAACAATATCTGAAATATATGATGTTCTAGCTGGATAGAAAGCGGCTGAGCAGATTCCTTCAGCAAAAATTAGCAGTAAAAGTATTAACAATTTATCCAAAAAAAATATCATTAATGTTACCATACATAGACTAAAAATATTTGATGTGATCATTATCCATTTTTTAGAACACACGTCTGATAACGAGCCCATAAAAACGCCAAAGATAACAGATGGCGTTACTTGGGCAAATAGTGCTAGGCTTATTATAAAAGGGTTGTTTGATGAAGAACCAAGAACATAGAATATTATGGTTATTGTAATTGCATCACCAAAGCGAGATACAATTTGAGCCAACCAAATAAGACAAAAAGACCTATTTTTCAAAAGTTCATTCATTTAATTCACTTCCCTTTTTGTCGTCTTGTTTTATAGGAAATATTGAAATATTTACATGATAATTATTATGTTTTTTTTCTTTGTTATTGTGCTCTCGCATATAAGTATATAGCTCTTTAATCTTTTCTTTAACAAAGTCATAATCATCCTTTGATAAATTTATAGAATCGCTAATTTGAATTAACGAATTAGTTTCTGAACTATTCATTCGATTAGCAAAAGTTTTTGAACGCTCTAGTGCTAACTGAGTATTCTTCTCAAGCGATTTTATCATTTGTGGTGATAGCCCGTTCACAATAGGCATAATTTTTTCTGTCGAAATTATCTTTGCTATCGGCTGATAAAACTTTTGAACTATACCATTCTTTTCTGAAGTATTTACAACTTTAACAAGTTCTGCTCTTTCTAACTCTTTTAGGTGGTATCTTACTTTCGATGGCGATAACTTTAATTTATCAGCAAGCATTTTCCCCGTTTTGGGCATATCATCTAATTGCCAAAGGATACTTATCCTAAATGGATCACACAATACTTTCAATTGTTCTAAATCATTTAAATAATAAACATCATTCATGACTTTGTTAAATCCTCAACTTTCTATATGGTTAATTAAGTGGTATTTTGTTTCCTAATATTTAATTTCATCTATATAGCAAAATGTCAATTATAAAGATTTTTATGACATTTCCCATATAATATCACTGGTGGATCAATTAATGTCCTGAATTATTGAATATCATTTCATTAATTGAGTCCCTCAAATTCAACTATCCACCATATATAGTAGTCTACAGGCAAAGTATTGCACTATAGTTCTTTGATGTATAAATTCGGTGAAATACACCAAGTTAACTTGGTGTCTTTTTTTTGTAAGTATGATAACAGGTCCCTTTGAACAGGTTACTAATCCGTGTAATAATGATTGTTTAAGCAACTTTTTCATTATCGATCACCTCCTTAAAATAGATAGCATTTATAGTTTGTGAGCTGTATTAAATTTAAATATTGTTGATTTATATCAAGTCCAAAAACGTTGTAGTCCTTTTTTGTCAGGCCAACCTTAATTAATATGTTAATAAAATATTTAACATGTTAAAATATTAACACGTTTATATTTATTGTCAACATCTCCGCGTGCCTGTCACCACCCGAAGTTTGTTGAATATTGTCGAAGTTCCTGGCAGAGCGACCGAGCTAAATATAGCGGGTGGGATTCCCGCCGAGTAAGGGTAGCCACACACTCGTAGCGAGTTTTGGAGGATAGCAGGTAACTCTCCTTGTCTAAAAGCGTAAACAGTTGGATAGTGGGCAGTAAACTACGGCTGAAGTGATTATGAGGTTAGTCTAGATTATGGACATACTGAATGGAGACTTTTATACTAGACTACAATAAAGGGAGTGTCCAACATCGCAAAACGGTATGACAGGGAAGGAATCTACTCAAATTGAGAAAACATATTCATTACATAAGAAAATGAAGTAAGATAAAACTAATTAGATAGATCGCGGAAGTTTAAATTTAGAAATTATATAAGATGAACGAGTGCCTGGTACTTTTTGATTTAGTGTCAATTTTCGACAAATTTCGGGTGGTGACAGGCACCATTTAAAGGGGTCTAAAACATGAAAGTAGCTATTATTGGATTAGGGGCCATTGGATGTACCTTACTTCCTTATCTAAAAAAAGAGATTCAACCAAGTTACTTGCGAATTGTCGCAGGAGGTGAACGAAAAAAAAGGTTAGAAACACAAGGCATTCTTATTAATAACGAACACTATAACCTGAATGTTGTTTCTCCGGAAACGGACATGGATCCTGCGGATTTAGTGATTGTTGCGGTTAAATATAATCAATTGAATCAGGCAATAAAAGATATAAAAAATCAAGTAGGAAAGAATACTATTATTTTATCCTTAATGAATGGCATCACAAGTGAGGAAGAAATTGCTGAAGTATATGGCAAAGAGAAAGTCATTTATGGTTTTACGACGATTAATGGTATTTACAAAAAGGGTGTGGCTACATTCTCAGTTGGCGATAATAAAATAATATTTGGATCAGATCAACAAGAAGATCAACAAACTAAAGTCCAGCGAGTCAAAGAATTGTTTGATGCCTGCCACATTCCCTACGAAATTCCAAACGATATCATTCGTGAACTTTGGCTGAAATTCTTACTGAATGTAAGTGGTAATTCAGTCGCCGGAGTACTTAGAGCACAACATAAACATTTTCAGAAGCTTGATTCGGCTAATAAGGCCCGAGAATGCATCATGAGAGAAGTCATTGCACTTTCTAAAGCCATGGGGACAGGGCTTGTTGATGAGGACCTTGAAGCTATGAAATCGATTTACTTTAACTATGAACCAGAAGGTCGAGGGTCAATGGTTCAAGATATTCTCTCAAAACGTCCGACAGAAAATGAAATGTTATGTGGGACAGTGGTCAAGTTAGGGAAAAAATATGGTGTTAGCACACCCGCTACTGAGCTACTGTACTACTTAATAAAAGCCATTGATGATGAAACAAATGGTTTGTTGGATTAATGTCTTCAAATACTAATGTATGGTTTTTCACCCCACTGATGGAAGTTTCACTTTAAATAAATCAAGCTGTTTAAGCAGTCATCGTTTACGAGTTTTTTAAGTATCGAGAATTTTATCATCAGCTTCATTCCAAATGCCGTTGTGTTTTAAATCCCTTTTAAAATCATACTCTCTTTTTCACCTCGACTATTTTCAATGACTTTCGGGTATAGCAAAATTAACTAAGTGTACATACGACCCGAGGAGGAAAGATAATGAAATGGAGAGGCAGAAAAGGGAGTTCGAATGTAGAGGATCAACGAGGTAAAGGAATAGGCGGAATCGGCGTTGCAGGCGGCGGAATCGGCTTAATTATAGTCCTTGTTGTAACGTTACTTGGAGGAAATCCTGGTGAATTGTTGAATAATTTTCAAATCACAGATTCTGGTAACAATACCTCCTATGTAGAGACGGATCAGGAAAAGGAGCTGTCACAATTTGTGTCAGTCGTACTTAAAGATACAGAAGATGTATGGAGTGAGGAATTCCGGAAAGAGGGATTAACATATAAGAATCCAACCCTTGTTTTGTACTCTGGAAACGTTAATACGGCTTGCGGGACGGCTGGCTCATCGGTAGGTCCTTTTTATTGCCCAGGTGATCAAAAGCTGTATATTGATCTAAGTTTCTACCAAGAGCTCAAAGATAAATTTCAAGCCCCTGGAGATTTTGCGATGGCCTATGTGATAGCTCACGAAGTTGGTCACCACGTTCAAAAACTCTTAGGTACATCGGATAAAGTGATGTCTCAGCGTACAAAACTAAGTAAAAAAGAATTTAATAAGCTTTCTGTTCGGCTTGAATTACAAGCGGATTATTATGCTGGGGTTTGGGCTAACCATGCACAAGGGAAGGATTTGTTAGAAAAAGGGGATTTGGAGGAAGCTTTGAATGCTGCTACTGCAGTAGGTGATGATACTCTTCAAAAGAAAGCACAGGGATATGCCGTTCCAGAAAGTTTTACTCATGGTACATCCGAACAGAGAAAGCATTGGTTTTATAAAGGTTTTAAATCAGGAAAAATAGAAGATGGAGATACCTTTAGCGTAAATAATCTGTAATAAAAGGGATTAGTAGGTGATCCTTTTTAATGGCAATGATGATTTAAATTATTAAATGAATGAATCAATGGGAATAATTGATATAAATGTCATTTATCCCGCCTTAACGGCAAGTAAAGGCCCCCACTCGGGGATTCTGAGTATTCAAAGAAGATAGGTGGGGGATCAACTGCCCGTAAAGGTCCGATTGGTTCAGCTAACCATCAGTGGGGGATGAAGAAAACCCCCACTGATGGAAGTTTCACTTTATAAAATCATCTATTAAGGAGTTTTATTGTGAATGTCAGAATCGAAACAACGTACAAAACAAAAAAAGGAACGGAGACGACCTTTAGTTCTGTTGAGATGCCTGCAGAGAAAGCTCTTTTAATTGCTGAGGATTTGGAAAAAACCGGCCGGATAAAAAACTTAACGTTTATTGATAGTAATGAAAGTACATGGACCGCGAAGGAATTAAAAAAATATTTGCAGGGCATTCAAACTGAGCCACATCATGTCACGGCCTATTTTGATGGGGGATTTGATCTAGAAACAAAAAAATCCGGCTTAGGTTGTGTGATTTATTATGAACAGAACGGCAAACGATATCGACTTAGACGAAATGCCTTGGTATCTTATCTAGACACGAATAATGAAGCAGAATACGCGGCCCTTCATCTTGTATTAAAAGAATTAGAGAAGTTAGGTGTTCATCATTTGCCAGTTAAATTTGTGGGTGATTCTCTCGTTGTCATTAATCAATTAAGCGGAGAATGGCCCGTTTATGAAGAGGAATTAAATAAATGGGCGGACCGGATTGACGATAAGTTAGAGCAACTAGGCATCACACCAGAATATGAACTCGTTCCAAGGAAAAATAACCAAGAAGCGGATCAATTAGCATCGCAAGCATTACGAGAAATTGAGATAACTGGGACGATTGAATTAGATGGAGAAAATAATGTCGATTAATTTTTCAACTAAAAATCTTTAGTAAGATAAAAAACTATGTTATCATGACATAGAAAATAATATATATTTTTTAGTGCTCTACTAGGGGAGTCCAATGAATAGGACTGAGAAAAGAATGTTGAATTCTTTGACCCTTTGAACCTGATCTGGGTTATACCAGCGTAGGGAAGTAGGAAGAGGCGTCTTTAAGTCATCTGTACGCCACTACTTTTGTGATGATAAATCAGGTTCTGTTTATTCAGAACCTTTTTATATTGTCTTTCATCTGTTTACTGATGAACGAGGCTGTATAACTCCTAAGATCATAATCTACCAAAATTAGGAGGAGATTACATGACAAAGAAAACGGCAGTAACTATTGAATTAAAGTCCCAATTCCAAGGAAGCAAAAAAGTTTATGTTGAAGGTCCTAGACCTGATATAAGGGTCCCAATGCGAGAAATCGAGCTTAATAAAACCGTCACCTCATTTGGAGAGGAAACAAATGAACCCGTTCGTGTGTATGACACGAGTGGTCCTTATACAGACCCGAACTACATAGTCGATATAAGAAAGGGATTACCCAATCTACGCAAAAATTGGGTTTTAGAACGTCAGGATGTTGAGGAGTATAGAGGAAGAGATATAAAACCAGAGGATAATGGGTTTCTTATAGAAGATGAACAGTCCAACCTTGAAAGGTTCCCTAATATAAATAAAACACCATTACGTGCCAAAGAAGGCTGTAACGTGACACAACTTCATTATGCAAGAAAAGGTATCGTAACACCTGAAATGGCGTTCATCGCGATACGTGAAAATATGGATCCGGAAGTTGTTCGTGAAGAAGTAGCGAGGGGAAGAGCCATTATCCCAGCAAATATTAATCATCCAGAAAGTGAACCGATGATTATTGGTCGCCAATTTCATGTCAAAATAAATGCAAATATAGGTAATTCCGTTGTCACTTCCTCTATTGAGCAAGAGGTCGAAAAGATGACTTGGGCGACCCGTTGGGGAGCAGATACGATAATGGATCTATCAACAGGCAAAAATATTCACAACACAAGAGAATGGATTGTTCGAAATTCGCCTGTACCTGTTGGAACCGTGCCGATTTATCAAGCTCTTGAAAAAGTGAACGGGATAGCTGAGAATCTAACGTGGGAAGTGTACCGTGATACGCTAATTGAGCAGGCTGAGCAAGGGGTCGATTACTTTACGATACATGCAGGGGTCTTGTTACGCTATATCCCATTGACCGTTAAACGGACAACCGGCATTGTCTCTCGCGGTGGATCGATTATGGCACAATGGTGTTTAGCTCACCATAAGGAGAATTTCTTATACACCCATTTTGAAGATATATGTAAAATTTTAAGTCAATACGATATTTCAGTTTCCCTTGGAGATGGATTGCGTCCTGGATCGATTGCAGATGCAAATGATGAAGCTCAATTTGCAGAGCTTGAAACATTAGGTGAATTAACAGAAGTCGCTTGGAAGCATGATGTGCAAGTGATGATTGAAGGACCAGGGCATGTTCCTATGCACATGATTAAAGAAAATGTAGATAAGCAAATGGACATTTGCAAAGAAGCACCATTTTATACCTTAGGCCCATTAACGACAGATATTGCTCCAGGATATGATCATATTACATCTGCCATTGGAGCGGCTACAATAGGTTGGTTAGGAACGGCTATGCTTTGTTATGTTACACCTAAAGAGCATCTAGGTTTGCCAAATAAAGACGATGTTCGTGAAGGGGTTATCACGTATAAAATTGCTGCTCATGCAGCCGATTTAGCAAAAGGGCACCCAGGAGCTCAAATGAGAGATGATGCGATATCGAAAGCCCGTTTTGAGTTTCGCTGGAATGATCAATTCAATTTATCATTGGATCCAGAACGCGCGCGAGAATATCATGATGAAACCCTTCCTGCTGAAGGAGCAAAAACAGCTCATTTTTGCTCAATGTGTGGTCCTAAATTCTGTTCCATGAGAATTTCACACGATATTCGAGGTGGATTAGCTAAGGAAAAGGCAAAAGGTCAAGAAGAAACTTCAATAAAAGAAGGCATGAATCAAAAAGCACAAGAATTTATAAAAAATGGCTCCCACATTTACCAATAAGTCGAGCGAAAAAAAAGAATAGTAGAAAAATCTATTTGGTGTCTCTCATACTAGTTTTTGAGAGACACCATTTTTTTTATATATTTAATTATTAGCTAATGATACAGAATATTGATAAATTTTTTTGATACCTAATTGACACAATTTAAATGGAGAGGGTATATTTAAAATAAAAAACGTTTTCAATAAATGATGCCTTTTGAAGGGAAGTTCGGGATGGATCATGCAAAAGTCGCGATAGATATCTTAAATGCATTAAACGGTAGAAAAAATATTCAAGCCATCACTCACTGTGCCACTAGACTGAGATTTATTGTTAAAGATGAATCGAAAATAGATTATATGGCATTAGACCATCATCCCGATATAAAAGGGATATACAGGATTAATGGACAATTTCAGGTTATCATCGGACCGGGGGACGTTGATGAAATCTATAATGAATTAATTAAACGATCAGGTCTTCCTGGTATGACAGAGGGAGATCAATTCTTTTCTCAAAATAGAAAAAAAGGAAATTTATTTTTACAATTCATGAGTTTAATAGCTGATATCTTTGTTCCTATTATCCCTGCATTAATAGCAGGGGGAATATTGATGGCACTGAATAATGTTCTAACTACAGCGAATCTTTTTAGCTCTCAATCTATTGTTGGAATGTACCCTAACTTAAAAGGAGTATCTAGTTTCATCCATATGATGTCTGCCGCTCCCTATCTTTTCTTGCCTATACTTATCGGTTTTTCAGCAACGAGACGTTTTGGCGGGAATCCCTATCTAGGGGCTATGATGGGGATGATCATGCTCTCTCCTGACTTGTCAGGTGCCTATAATATAAGCCATGCAACCGCAACAAATCAAGTTAACTATTGGCATCTATTTGGATTAGATGTAGCGAAACAAGGTTATCAAGATTCTGTTTTACCTGTACTGGCTGTTTCCTATATTTTGGCTAAAATCGAGAAATATTTACATAAACGTATTTCAAAAGCTCTTGATTTCAATTTTACCCCTATGCTGGCCATTATTTTGACTGGTTTTATTACTTTTTTATTTGTAGGGCCGGTCATGCAACAGGTGAGTGATAGTTTAACCAATGGATTGATGTGGTTATATGATGTAACTGGGTTTGTAGGCACCTTTGTTTTTGGATTTTTCTATTCAGCTATTGTTATTACTGGACTCCATCAAAGTTTTCCTGCTATTGAAACAGAGTTATTAGCCAATATAGGAAAAACGGGGGGATCCTTTATATTGCCAATCGCTTCGGTAGCTAACGTTGCGCAAGCCGCAGCCTGTTTTGCAACATTTTTTGTTATGAAAAATAAGAAACAAAAAGGTTTAGCCTCATCTTCAGGAATTACCGCACTTTTTGGAATCACAGAACCTGCTATTTTTGGTGTAAATCTGAAGCTCAAATACCCGTTCTTTTGTGCCATGATAGGATCAGGTGTTGCCTCTATCTTTATCGGTGTATTTCATATTTTAGCAAACACGATGGGACCTTCGGGTATCCTTGGTTTTATTTGTATCAATACACCCTCGATTGTTCCGTTTATCTTCTGCTTAATGGTCAGTGTTGTTATAGCCTTTTCATTAACACTTTTCTACGGCAAACGTTCAGGGGCAAAAGAATCAATGTTTGAAAATGTGAATGAATACGTGGCTTCTACAGTGGAAGTACGAGATCCAGTGGAACGTATTGCTCAAATTGAGACAGTCCAAGATGAATATATCTATGCACCCGTACTAGGTGAGTCAACTGGCATTAAAGAAGTGAATGACAAAGTGTTTTCACATGAATTTTTAGGTACAGGAGCAGCTATAATTCCAGAAACGGGAGATGTGGTTGCACCATGTGATGGACTTATTACCGTGACGTTTAATACAAATCATGCACTAAGCCTAAAAACAGAACGCGGGGCTGAAATACTCATCCACATTGGTATTGATACAGTCAATTTAAATGGAGCTTATTTTGAAAGGTATGTAGAGAAGAATCAATGGGTTAATAAGGGCGATAAATTATGTCATTTTGATTTGGATAAAATTCAGAAAATGGGATATGACCCAACTGTTGTTGTGGTCATTACGAACACCGAAGAATATGCGACTGTCGAGAGAATAGGGCATAATCGTGTGTCCATAGGAGATAAATTGATAGAAGTCATGGCCTAGTATCAAAAGTTGAGCAAGCTACTCATGAGTAGCTTGCTCATTACAAGTGATGATTAAAAAACCTTATCCCCATTAAAAATCGAATTTTTCACAATTACGTAGTCAACATTGCGAATAGCTTCCAACTTAGTTCCGCCAGCATAAGAAATAGAGGATTGTAAGTCTTGTTCCATTTCTGTTAACGTATCTTGCAAGGCACCTTTGTGTTCAACGTACATTTTCTTGCCTTCTACATTTTTTCTTTCGCCTTTTTGAAATTCTGATGCTGATCCGAAATATTCTTTATAGAGTTTTCCATCTTTATCAATGGTTTCTCCTGGGGATTCTTCATGTCCAGCAAATAGTGAGCCAATCATAACCATTGAAGCGCCAAATCGGACGGACTTTGCGATATCGCCATGTGTACGGATACCTCCGTCAGCAATAATCGGTTTACTTGCTGCTTTGGCACACCAACGAAGAGCCGCAAGCTGCCATCCACCTGTACCAAATCCAGTTTTTATCTTCGTGATGCAGACTTTCCCAGGTCCTATGCCAACTTTTGTCGCATCAGCACCAGCATGTTCTAATTCTCTCACAGCTTCAGGGGTTCCAACATTTCCAGCGATAACAAAACTATCAGGTAAAAGACGTTTGATATGCTGGATCATATTTATGACCGCATTGGAGTGCCCATGGGCAATGTCGATGGTTATATATTCTGGCGTAAGGTTTCTATCTGCTAATTGTTCAATAAATTCGTATTCCTCTGCTTTAACGCCAACACTAATTGAAGCGAATAAGCCACGTTCTTGCATATCTCGAACAAAATCGATTCGTTTTTCAGGTTGAAACCGATGCATAATATAGAAATATCCATTTTCAGCTAAGTAAAGAGCGATTTCTTCATCTATTATCGTTTGCATATTCGCAGGTACTACAGGCAACTTGAAGGTATGTTTGCCAAGGGTAACAGATGTATCACATTCAGAACGGCTATTGACAATACATTTTGCGGGGATTAATTGAATATCTTCGTAATCAAATACATTTTCCATAGTTTATTCTCCTAAACACGAATATTATTAATGATAATATAAATAATTGTTCGTACAGTGGTACTTTACATGATCTTTATCAGGATGTCAAAGTTTTTCATAATTATGTATGTAAAAGAAAAAAACGTCATTCATAGATTAAGATGACGTTTTTGTTAGGATCTCATTTTTTTAGGCTGTTTTCAGGTTAGCTATCTTTCCTGCTTGCATTTCACTCAGTAAACGATGTAAAAATTTTTAACTTTTCTTTTTAGCCATAGCCCACAGTGAAGCTCCAATACCCGTAAGTGCAAGGGTCGTTAGCATTGGATTTTCAGTTGCTTTAACATAGAGACTACGTTTTCTCATCCAGCCTTTGTTCGTTCCTCTTTCATGAAGACCATACCCAGCATGGTGTAACGCACTTTTTTCAGGAGGATTTGAAGGTTCGTCACTATGTTGGGTACGGTACATCGTAAGTTCCATTAATTTATCTGTAAAACGCGGAGCAAAACGTCCGAGCATCGCAAAAAATTTGGCCTGTGTACCTACATACATATCTCGCTTCGGATTCTCTGCACAGAATAGAATCGCTTCAGCTACGGCTTTAGGCAGATAAATCATTGACATATAATGGGCGGGCTGCTTGTCTAAATAGCTCATAGCATGTTCATTATAAGGTGTGTCGATTCTGCCTGGATGAATAAGTGAAACAGACACGGGTGCCTTTTTCTTTTCTAATTCCATCCTGATACTTTCTGTCCATCCATGTACAGCAAATTTGGCCGAAGCATACGCTGATTGAATGACCGTTCCTCTATCCCCAAAAAAGCTTCCAACATTGATGAGGGCACCGGGAACCCCTCTTTCCTTATAATGTTTTACGGCAACTCGAGTTCCGTATACAACACCCCAAAAATTGGTATCATACAACCGCTTCATATCGTCAATCGTTACATCCATCGCTTCACCAAAAATAGATACACCAGCGTTATTTACCCATGTATCAAAACGTCCATATTCATTTATCGCTGCTTTGGCAATCTTGTTGACATCTTCTTCTTTGCCAACATCTGCCTTGACCCAGATAGCTGAACAGCCTTTTCCATTTAACTCCTTTACTAACTGTTTGAGAGCCTCTTCATTTCGTGCTGCAGTGACAACTTTCGCTCCCTTTGAAGCAGCCATTCTTGCGGTAACAAGCCCTATTCCACTTGATGCGCCTGTAATAACGATGACTTGATCTTCTAATTTTTTTAAGGTTATCATCTTTGTTTGATCTTTTACCTTTTTCAAATTCTCCGATGTGGTACTCTTTAGAGCGACGACTTTTTCGTCCAGTTTGATTGATTTATCATCCATAGTGAGTTCCTCCTTATTTTTTCACTATCTATGATTTTTCTTCTACAACAGCGTAACATTATGCTTTTCTTATTATTAATAACCCTAATAGGTCAAAAAGATGCAGTAGTCTTGATTAACTATTATAAAATCAATGATGATCTTCTAACTTAATTAGCTGGTCGTTAATCCGCTCATGTTCTTTAATCGCTACTTCATTTGAAATGATCTCTTCATTTAAAAGTTTTTCAACGGCATGGTATTGGGCATATAGTGCGTGTTTTTCTAAAATTATCTGCTGCTTTTCTTTTAACTCAGGATACTTTGTATAGAGTTGCTCCATAGCGCTTTCTAGAGTATTTTGCTCATGTGTATATTGTGAAATGATGTCTTTAGAAACGGATTCGGTAACCAAGATCGTTTGTTTTACTTTTTCAATTTCTTTAAGAGTAGCCTCAATTTGATAACTACGAGCCAACAATTGTTCGTAATCTTGAATGTTTTTTTCTTTTTTGTTGGCACCCAAGAAAGATAACAGTGGTTTAATCGTGAGGCCTTGAATGATTAATGAAAACAAAACAACACTAAAGGCAACGACTAATATATTTTCACGACCAGGAAAATCTCTGGGTAAGCTTAGAGCAAGAGCAATGGATAATGATCCTTTTAATCCACCCCAATTAATGATATGTTTCCACGAGCGGGGAAAGTTTTTGATAAAAAATAGGCTAGCATAAACAGCGATACTTCTAGCAATGAGAACAATGAGGATCGCAAGGAATATTAATCCCCATTTGTCCGATAGATCAATGATGGTAATCTCCAATCCAACCATTAGGAATACGAGAGAATTGGCTAATAAAGCAGCTACATCCCAAAAATTATTTATATTGAGTCTTGTTGTTGGACTCATTCCTATTTCAGCACCATAGTTTCCGAAGATAAGGGCGGCTACTACTACTGCGATAACACCTGAAGCATGAATACTTTCAGCAAGAAGGAATGAACTGTAAAATAGAATGATACTGAATATAATTTCTAGCGGATAGTCATCAAACAATTGAGTTAACTTTGAAAATATATAGCCAAGCGCGCCCCCGACGATAAGCCCTAATGAAATCACCCTTACGAATTCCCATAGGCCATTTCCAATGCCAGCTATCCCTAAATGGATATACGTTAATAAATAAAAGGCAGAGATATTAAACAGGACAACAGCTAATCCATCATTAAATAAACTCTCCCCTTCAATGACCGTAGCCAAACGTTTTTTTACCCCAACACTTTTAAAGATCGATAATACACTAACGGGATCCGTTGCGCTCATTAAGGCAGCAAATACAAAGGCCGTTGGAATCGAAAAATGTAGTAACCAAACAGAGGAAAGGCCAATAACGATATAGGACAACAAGGTTCCTCCAAAGGCTAAAGAAAGGATGGGTTTTTTATTTTCAATGAGGTGTGAAAAAGAAAGCTTTAAAGATGCCTCGCCTAGCAATGCAGGCAAAAACAACGTGATAATAACGAAGTTGAAAACTTCTCCTTCTGTAATGAAGGTTTTAAGAGGTTTTAAAATAGGAATGTTGATTAAGCCAATAACCGTACCAACTAAGACTAAAGCTATGGGGTAAGGTTGTTTAAGTTTTTTCGCAATGGCCGTTATACCTGCAGCAATCATAACTAGAATTAGGCTAAGTTGAAAAATGTAATGTAAATCTAGGTCTTGCACAGTAAACGCCTCCCGACATCAAAATCATTATTGAATAATTTGACATTACCCCTCTTCTACGAACAAAAACATTTTCAAGAACTTTAAACAGAACAAGGTTTGGATACTTAGTCATTTTGAGGAAGCCGATTACGTTAATATGTAAAGAGTCGTAATTTATTTTTGAAGTACTCAGCAAAAAAGATATCTTCCACTTTCTCGATACCCTGTTCCTGAATTTGTGCAAGAAGCCAGTCTTCATCTTTCCCGATATCCTCTAATCCTTCTTCGTAAATCTCCCCATCAGAGATGACCATATAAGATTGCTCTTCATCATCCATTTGAATAACGGTTAATTGTCCATTTTGTTCAATTTGTGCTTTTTTTAAAGAACCGATCGAGCTGATCTCTTTCATTCGTAGCATAGTGGTAAAAGTCTGGGTGGATAATTTTGCTTTCATAAAATTTTCAGGGATCACTTTCCCATTTCTTACGACAATGATCCGTTCACCATCGATGAACCGTTTAATGAATCTATTTTTGAGTTTCAAGAAGCGAATAAACCAATTGAGGAATGCCCAAATAAATAGGACGACGACAAATTGTACAATGGTGATTTGCGGGCTGTAGATAATACCACCTACAATACCACCCAACACATAGTTTTGAATTTGATCGGCAGCAGACATTGGTGCCAAGTTTCCTTTACCCGATAAATTCATAAAAAGGATTAAACATAAGAAACCTATCGATAATTTAATGGTTATTAATATATATGATTCCATGGTTTTACACCTTTTCTCTAAATTTCTTCAACTAAATGATGATTCTTTTATCATTCTTTGCTTTTCACGACGAAATTATGATTGTTTTATAAAATGAGGATGACATCTCAAAAGAGTTGCTTACTGAAAGACTTCATTTCAGACTAAAGAGGGTCGAGATTCTATGAATAACGGGTGATATAAATGGCCAAAACCATAGTAGAAAATTTTAACTTAAAAAAGTATCAAAAAATCGTCGTATTAAATATGCTAAAAGGTGCTGATTATTTAGCAGAGTTAACGGATTTTGATACAGAATTAAAGGATCGCTCTTATGATGTAGATTGTTTGTGAGTAATACTTAGGTATAATTGAGGCATTGCACGACGTATTTGAGGCACTGCACGGCATAATTGAGGCACTGCACGGCATAATTGAGGTACTGCACGGCATAATTGAGGTACTTCACGACGTAATTGAGTCACACCACAACGTAATTGAGGCACTTCACTTCACAATTGAGCCGCTTCACGTTTGGTGGAATTCGTAAATACCAAGATCAAATAAAAGACTATCTAGGCATAGAAAGGAAAATCATTTAAACGTCCAAATTAGACGATCTATTTCCACAATTGAAGTTCTAAAATTAAAGCCCTCTCGCATTGTGAGAGGGCTAGTCCATTAAAAGATCAATCCAACAATAATGGCTGTTAAGAAGCTTACTAATGTCGCGCCGTATACCAGTTTGAGGCCAAATCTCGCCACGACGTTTCCTTTTTCTGCATTTAAACTTTTTACAGCACCTGCAATAATGCCGATAGATGAAAAATTGGCAAATGAAACAAGAAAGACAGAAACAATGGCATTGGTTCTCTCAGAAAAATGAAAATGACCTTGAGATAAATTCGTCATGGCGACAAACTCATTAGTGACTAACTTGGTCGCCATAATGCTTCCTGCATCGACAGCACTACGCCAAGGAATGCCCATTAAAAAGGCAAAAGGAGCAAAAATGTAGCCCAAGATTTCTTGAAATGTGATACCAAATAGGCTGTTAAATATAGCATTAATCATGGCAATTATGGCAACAAACCCAATCAGCATCGCGGCAACAGTAAATGCTACTTTGAAACCATCCATAATGTATTCACCAAGAACTTCAAAGAAGGATTGTTTCTTTTCATTTTCTTCAATTTTTATGGCATCTTCTTCTGGTAAGACCCTATATGGATTAATAATGGATGCGATGATAAATCCTCCAAATAGATTTAATACAATCGCGGTGACAACGTACTCAGGTTTTACTAAAACCATATAGGAGCCAACAATCGACATGGAAACCGTTGACATGGCTGATGCACATAATGTGTAAAGTCGGTGTGGAGGTAACGTTCCGAGCTGTCTTTTAACTGAAATAAAAACTTCAGATTGTCCCAAAATGGCTGAAGCCACACCATTGTATGATTCAAGTTTTCCCATGCCATTGATTTTACTTAAAACATATCCAATACCGCTAATCATGATCGGCAAGATTCTCCAATGTTGTAGGATGCCAATTAAAGCAGAAATAAAAATAATCGGAAGCAAGACACTCATAAAAAAGGACATTTGATTGTTATTGACCAATCCGCCAAAAACAAAATCAACCCCTTGTCCCGCAAATGTTAAAAGTTCTCCAAATCCATTGGCTATACCTTTAATCAACCAATTTCCTGCACTTGTCCTCAATAATAAAAATCCAAGAAGAAATTGGATGATCATCATGACGATGATGGGACGAATTCGGATCTTCGTTTTGTTGTTACTTGCAATCCAAGCTAAAAACAAAGTGATGAATAAACCAATAATACCAATTATGAAATTCATGATGCCTCCTTAAAAACGAACTCTTTCTTTTCTATCTTTTACCCTCTTTTGGCCAAAATTATTTTATATCAAGAGATAAAAGCCATTGAGTTCAGTCAATTTTTTATCCTAGCATACGGTTAATCCCTTTGCAATTTGTATTTTTAGAATGAAAGAATGACGCAGGTCGATGAAAAAGGCGCCCGCTTATATGGAATTTCAATACTACTGCCATTGAAATTAATAAAAGAAAAAATGACATAAAGAAACCAGTGTTTCTAAAAAACACTGGTGTATTATGAGTTTATAAAATTATAATTTACTTGTCACTTTCGGCCATTCACCAACAAATTCAACTTGATCATATTCGAAAAAGTCTTTTAAATTTGTCTCTCGATCATCGAGAAATAGTTCCTCAGCGATGGCTGATGTCAGTCTTGGAATGGCAAAACGCATACCTGAGAGAGCTGAAGCAGAAAGACCACAACTTAATAAAGCTGAATAGTTAAAGGCAAACAGTCCATGTAAGAGCTTTTTGCCCTCTTCATCACGACTTAAGAAAGCGAACCCAGGGCTGAGATAAGGGTGTGCATCAAGTACAGGGTTGAATACCTCCTCTGGTGCATGATAGCGGTCTCCCCACCTGGCAATATGTTTTTCGACAAGTGAAAGTTCAGGACGAAGAGCAGGATCTGTAAGTAGGCCGGTGCTAATGATAAGGAAATCGAACGTAAATTTTCCTTGTGGTGTCGTCACTACCGCTCCTTCGCTCTTTTCTTCTACGTCAAGCCAAGGGGAACCTAAGTGCAAATGGAACCCTGGCCATTTTGATGCACGTCCGAAAGTATCATTAGTCGGCGGTTGATTATGCTTGAAAAAGTGTGACATCGCTGCATATTTATCCTCATCCGATAAGACATGGAAATGTTCAATCATACCAGATGCCTCCATTTGTCTGATAGGATTTATCCGAGGCATTTCTTTCCGGCGAACAAAGACGTGAGCTTCTGCTGCTCCTTCTGTAAGAGCAAAATTGGCATTATCAAATGCGGAAGCGCCACCGCCTAAAACAGCGACTTTTTTGCCTTTTAATGCCTCGAAATCAATGGCTTCCGAGGTGTGGGCATAGAGATGGCGAGGACACTTCTCTGAAATCAAAGCTGGAACATGCCATTCACCACCACCTTGAATTCCAGTCGCAAGTACGACTTTTCGAGCTAACAAGGTGTTGGATGGCGCTCCAGGCCCTCCGATATGAAGTCGATGAATACCTTCTTCCGTTGGTTCGATCAGCTTAAGTTTGACCTCATTAATGACAGGAAGACCTAGAACCTGACGATACCACCTGAGATAATTCATCCAATCCCCTCGTGGAATTTTGTCAATGGCCTCCCAGCCTTCAACCCCGGCTTGAGCTTCCCACCAGGAACGGAAGGTGAGAGAAGGGATACCTTGATCAATCGAAGTGAGTTGTTTTGGGGTTCGTAGTGTGACCATACGAGCATAAGTTTCCCAAGGACCTTCTAAACCTTCTTTATTTTCATCAATGACAAGAATGTTGGATATTCGTTCACGAAGTAATCCGAAAGCTGTTCCTAATCCGCTTTGTCCGCCACCGACAATGATAACATCATAGACATGCCCATCTGGGTGGTTCACAGGACGTACCCATTCTGGTCCTCCAAAATCAAGATAGGAAAGATCGGTTTTTACACGTTCATTTAAAGTCTCTAAACTCATTGATATTCATTCCTTTCACCGAACACAATTCTTAAGACTAGTGCCTTTCTTTTATAAAAAGTCATCCTCATTTATAAACAAAATTAATACGATGAACGCATGTTGCATAAACGTTGCTATATTTGCTATGTCTATATTTTAACATTTTTCAGTCATTTGGTTGTATGTATAATGTAACTAAACTTCCTGTTAATGATTGTTAAATATCACAATTCTAGATGGATATAATACGTAAAAAGAGTCATCTTTTATGACTGGTCTTAAACGCATTGTTCATACAAAAGGAAAAAACTCCCCATGAACTAAAGTCATGGGGAGTGCGAGGTTAGTAATTAGAAACCACGAGAAATAAAAACAAACTCATCATAAAATGAATGAGTTTGTTTGTTAGATTGTGCTCATGATGGGGACTTTTGGGTTTTGCCAGTAGAAATCAAGTATCTATGGCTAAAGTATTCAACGACACCAAGTAAAAGCCCGATGAGAGTGGCTCCAAAGAACGTCACTGTATCTCCCCACACCATATTAGAAAGAAAATAGACAATCAGTACAGATACGATAAAATCAGCCGCTGTGCTGATCCATAAAGTCCCTCGTTTTAACAGAGCATATTCCATAACTACACCGACAATGGCAAGTACTACACCGACAATGATGGCTTGCCCTATAAAATCATAGTTGACACCAGGAAATAAAAACATTGAAATAATAACTGCAACTGGACAAGCAATGATTTTTAATAAAAAACTAGTCAATTTCATACCTCCCTTAATGTAGATTAGGTTATCCAAAACGAAAAAATATATTCACCATAAGAAATTGTTTATGGGCTATATTCGGTATGGAAACTGAAGGAAAAAATGTTAGGGTAGTTAAGTTAATACTTTACTCAAACATAAAAAGGAGTCGCATTTAAACGTTCCCTTTATTCAAACCTTTACGTTTTAAAGGAATATCCTTTCCGTCAACATCTTCCATAACACCGTCAATGGTACCCTCAACAAACGTATCACTAACTTGCTCATGAGTGGTTGCCAATCCTTTTTCTACTTCAGAATGACTTTTATAATCATTTACATCGTACGATTTTTCCGCAACTTCTGAACTCTTTGTTTCCTTTTGATTGTCTAATGCCAACAAAAAAACCCCCTTTTTGGTTTGTTTTATTATCACCAATTTTACTCAAATTAACATAGGTGCCTGTCACCGCCCGAATTTTGTCGAAAATTTTAAACATAGGTGCTTGTCACCACCCGAAATTACATTTTCCGTCATTTGGTTGGATAATAGAACTAATGTTCCTATTTATCATTGTTAAGTATCACTAAAATTAGACGGGGAATTAGATGCATGCTTCTAAAGGTAATGTCCATACTAATTTAAAAGTTATATTAGTCGGGAGGCTTATTCTGTGAAATTTCATCAACTTTTTAAACAAGTTGTTACTCATCAAAAAGAGAAACAAATAAAGAAAGGGAATGGCCCTCATCTTCCTTGGTGGAAGCTTTCTTTGATTGGTATTGGATCTGTTATTGGGGCAGGTTATTTTCTTGGGACCGGGCTTTCCATTCATCTTGCTGGTCCTTCCATTTTACTTGGTTATTTATTAGCTGGGGTCACAGCCTTTTTTGTTTTTAGTGCCTTAGCGGAAATGACGGTGAATGATCCTCAATCAGGTTCTTTTCGCGCCTATTCAAAAAAAGCTTTTGGTTCATCATATGGATTTGTGATTGGTTGGATGTATTGGTTGTCCGGATTGTTAATTATGTCTAGTGAAATCGTCGCGTTATCAACTTTTACAAAATTTTGGTTTCCAAATGCCCCATTATGGACTTTTACAATATGTTATGCACTACTCGGATTTGGTATTAACTTTATGGGTGTCCGAAATTTTGGCACCATTGAATCGATGTTCGCCGTTATAAAATTATCGACATTGCTAGCTTTTGTGGTTTTTGGAGTTTTATTTTTAGTCGGTTTCATTCATCCAATCAATATGACGACCATTGAGCATACATCATTTATACAGTTCTTTCCTCAAGGTGTAGGGGGTTTATGGTCGGCTTTGATCTTTATCTTTTTTTCCTTTGGAGGAATTGAAGTTGTCGGAATTGCTTCAGCAGAATTAAAGAACAAGCATGAAATTCCAAAAGCGGGTTATGGACTCGTGATTGCGCTTGTGTCAATGTATCTCCTGTCTTTATTTTTTGTGTTATATTTAGCCAATTGGACACGTATTAATACAGCTACAAGTCCGTTTGTGTCGGCGTTATCTGCTTTTCGGTTCCCTTTTATTGAATCCTTTTTTAACCTCATTATTATTAGTGCGGCCTTTTCAACTATGGTGGGTGCGCTGTTTTCAATTACACAAATCTTGGTTGCCCTCGCTGACGATGGAGATGCCCCTAAAATATTGAAAGAGAAAAATAAGCGGGGCGTAGCAACGAAATCTCTATTGATTACAGCCATGGGACTTGCGGTATCCATTCTATTTTCATTTTTATTGCCGAACACGCTATATGAATATGTTACGACCGCTGCAGGCGTTCTCTTAATATTTAAACATAGGTGCCTGTCACCACCCGAAATTTGTCGAAAATTTTCAGTAAGAGTAAATGATAAAAAGGATTATAGCAGAGACTTTCTCTACTACAATCCTTTTATCTAACACTATATTCTTCTAATTGTCTTCATCCTTTTTAATTTGAGGATTTATATCTTGAAATTCAATAAATTCACGTTCTTGATAAGCCGCTATGGCCCCGTGGTAGCTCACATCTAATCCTAACTCTTCTTCTTCTTCAGTTGCTCGGACTGGTATCCAACATTTAATCACCGATAAACCTAACCAAGTTAGAAAAAATCCCCATGTACATAAAACGATTAAGCCTAGAAGTTGTACGCCAATTAGGTGCCAATGTCCATCAGTTAAAAGTCCACCATCTGATGCAAATAACCCCACAGCGATCGTTCCCCAAACCCCTGATACAGCGTGGACGGGGAATGCACCGACAGGATCATCAATTTGTTTTGATTCTAAGAAGTCCGTAGCGAACAACATGAGGAGGCCTGAGATAGCCCCTATAAGAATGGCGAATGGATCACTCACGAAAGCGCAACCCGCTGTTATCCCGACTAATCCTGCCAAGGAGCCATTGATGACAGCACCAGCGTCAGATCGATTATATCGAAATAGCGTATAGAGTAATGTTGTTGCTCCGCCTGATGCTGCAGATAGCATCGTGACAATAGCGATGTGGCCAATTCGTACATCGGTGGCACTTAACGTGCTCCCTGCATTAAATCCAAACCATCCGAACCATAGAAGAAACGCTCCAACAGACGCTAGCGGTAGATTGCTAGGCAAGGCAATGGAGCTTGTCCCTTGAGGCGTAAATTTTCCTTTTCTTGGACCAATAAAAATAGCTGCAGCTAAAGCAGAAAAACCACCTAAGGCATGAATAACGGATGAACCAGCAAAATCCATCATACCTAGTTTTCCGAGCCAACCACCGCCCCATACCCAGTGTCCAGCGATAGGATAAATCAGTGCCGTCATAAGAATTGCAAAAAGAATATAAGCTCGAAAGTTAATGCGTTCCGCAACTGCACCAGAGACGATTGAAATCACAGCAACAACAAATGCGGCCTGGAAAAGCCAGAAAGTGTCTAAAGAGATGGGCAGATCTAAATGTGTCAGATTTCCAAGCATCATAAAGCCATTGGTACCAATGATTCCAAGAAAGTTATGACCATACATAAAACCAAAACCTAGCACATAAAAGCATAGAGTACCAATGGTTATATCAACAAACACTTTCATGATGATATTGACACTGTTCTTTTGTCTAACAAATCCAGCTTCTAAAAGAGCAAAACCGCCTTCCATTAGAATAATCATGGCAGCGGTCAGTACAACCCAAATTGTATTCAAACCGGAACTAAGTGTGTGAATGTTCATGATGTTAATCCTCCGATTTAGTACATAATCTTATTTCTTCATTTATTTTACTAGAGAATTCAATATGGCTTAAAGATGCCCCGTTGCTAAGACGTTTCATCGCACGATCCAACTCCAAAATTTGTTGGTTTAAAGCATCGATTTGTTTAATTCGTTCTTTCACGTGAACGATATACTCAACAGCAAGATGATGACTAGGTGGTCTGCCTGCAAAAAATTTCCTAATGGGCGATAAGGTATTATAAAAAGCTTCTTCAGCCTTTTTCTTATTTTGATATTGACTGATTTTATTTTTAATAACGTCAATTTCTTGTTTCTTGGAAGTTTTAATATGCTCTAATAATGCCAGATCACTAATGACAGGTATTTGATAATGAGTTTCTAAATCTTTTTGCGATATCATACCGAAGGCACCTCAGAATTCTATGTTAGATTTACTAACATTATAATGGCATATAAACTGCCAGTCAATTAGTTAATTTTACAATTTATCTAACTTTTAGATTTTTAATTGGTAAACCTTTAATTAAATTAATAAAATTAATATGTTGAAAAGCTTAGATAATAACTCACTATTTTAATGTGATCTCACCTAAAAATACTTACATAGAAGAGATATAAGTGATCTATAAGTGGTACAAAGACAAGAATAAGGTAGCAATTAAAGAAGAGCAGCTTTTTGATCGATGGACGATACGAGGTTATAAACAGAAAAAAAGGAGCTGATTTACAGCTCCTTTAGATATCGCTTTCATAAATTTATTATCAGCAATATTGTTATCTGCTTTCGTTGACTTTGGCTTTCCGGACAATTCGATTTTTATGTGCACGACGGAAATACTTCTCCACTTGCTCTAATGTGCGCCCATGGGTTTCTGGCAAATATTTTTTTACAAATGCAAAAGCTCCTAACCCTAACGCAAAGAAAACGAAGAACGTTGTGGATAATCCAATCTTATCGAGTAGTATCGGGAAAACCAAACCAATGAGAAAGTTCGTTATCCATAGACAGAAAACGCATACTCCCATTCCAAGGCCTCTAAGTTTCTGAGGGAAGATTTCGGATAGCATGAGCCATGTGACGGGTGCTATCGATCCTTGCTGGAAACCAAGGAATAGAACAGTTAGTGAAAGAACAACATATGGTAAAATGGCGGTTCCATCTAAAGTGAGAGAAAAAATACCGATCAGTAAGTGAGATAACATTATCCCAATGAGACCAACTAATAACATGGGACGTCGACCAAATTTACCTAATAGTAGAATTCCAATAAGAGTAGCAACAACAGAAATAATACCATTGGCAATATTACCAATAAGAGCAGCTTTTGTACTAAAACCAGCATTCTGAAGAATTATTGTTCCATAATACATAATGGAGTTCACACCAGTAATTTGCTGTACAATGGCAATACCAATACCTAGAAAAAGAATGCGTCGTATCCATGGTTCATTAAGATTTCTTAATGTTACCTTGACTACTTTTGATTCCTTATTAATAGATTCCCTAATCTGGATAACCTCTGCTTGAGCACGTTTTTCTTGGCGCACTTTTCTGAGTACACGTAGTGCTGCGCCCATCTTACCTTTAGAGGCATACCACCGCGGACTTTCCGGAACGATGTACATGCCTATCCACAAGAAAATAGCTGGCAAGGTGGCTATGACCAACATGTAACGCCAGACGTGATTATTACCATCTAGTGTATTACCAATGATTGCATTGAAAATATAGGCTAAAAGCTGTCCTGTTACTACCATTAACTCATTCTGTGAAACTATTTGGCCCCTACGTTCCATTGGTGAGATTTCGGCTAAAAACGTTGGGACGGTAACTGAGGCACCACCAACAGCTAACCCAAGTAGAAATCTAAAACCAACCATCACAGGGACATTCTGTGCTAAAGTACAGCCAAGAGTTGAGACTAGAAACAAGATGGCAAGGTATAAGATGACCTTTCGTCGCCCTTTTTTATCGGCTAACCTGCCACTAAAAATAGCTCCGAAAGCTGCACCAAATAGGAGTGAACTTGCAACAAGTCCTTCAGTAAAAGAATTGAGATTAAGCTGATCGGCTTGAGACATATAAGGTAATGCTCCGTTAATGACGCCAGTGTCGTAACCGAAGAGAAGCCCTCCGAAAGTTGAGACTAACGTAATCATACGTAAAAAACCCTTATGCCCAAGTTGATTATCAGTGTCCGACTCGGCATCTACCTGCTTTGTTGTATTCATTTTTTTATTATTCCTAATATTGTTTCTCCTCCTTTTAACATAATTATCTGTTATTTCCGGCAATTCGTCAAATAAGCCCTAGGACAATCGATGTTCTTAGGGATATTATTAGGGCTGTTATAGGACACTCTTAGAAGAGAAATAACAGAGGTCTACCATAAATTTTCTCTCTCTATATATTAAACTATGCGAATTATGTTCAGTTATGACGTTTAGAAGGTAATTTGGGCAATTGGTGCACATGTGAGAAGATAATACTCAAAAGTGTTAACTTAAAGGCTGGGGATGCGATATAATTATATTGAAATGGGAAAAGAAAAGGTGGTACATAAAAGTGAGGGAGGGATTTTAGTGTATGAGAAAATCTTGCTTGCAGTTGATGGGTCAGAGAATGCGAAAAGAGCAGCCAAGCATGCCATTCAAATGGCGTCTTTGTATCCGAATGCGAGTGTCAAAATCATTCACGTTATAGATATTTCAAAAGTAAAATCCGAAGTTCTAAATCCTGATCTAAAAGCAGAAAGAGAAAAGAAATTAAAGGAAGTAGAAAGTGCCTTTAAAAAGGCTCAAGTTCCTTATGAAATAAAGATAGAGCATGGAGAAGCAGGACCGACCATTGTAAACTATGCTAATAATGGGCAGTTTGACCTTGTTATTGTTGGTAGTCGAGGTTTAAATTCGTTACAAGAAATGGTTTTGGGAAGTGTGAGTCATAAAGTGGCAAAACGAGTGAAATGTCCTGTTCTGATTATAAAATAGCGTATAAATGGATTAAGGGGGTCATAATGAATAAAACAGTACTGATTACAGGGGCAACAAGCGGGATAGGTTATGAGTTTGTTAAACTTTTTTCGAAAAAAGGTTATCATCTCGTGCTCGTAGCTAGAAATCAAAAAAAACTTGAAGAGATCAAACAAACCTTCCATGGCATTGATATTACGATCATCTCTAAGGATTTAAGTAAATTTGGCGCAGCAAAAGAGGTATACGAAACCGTTGATAAGGCATCCATCCGGATTGATGTCCTTATTAATAATGCTGGATTTGGTTTGTTCGGAAATTTTAATGAGTTAGATATCCAAAAACAAAGCGAAATGATCCAGTTAAATATAACGGCTCTAACTGAATTAACACATTACTTTTTGCCATCATTAATCGAAAATAAAGGTAAGATCTTAAATGTGGCAAGTACGGCTGCTTTTCAACCAGGTCCATTGATGGCGATCTATTTTGCAACAAAAGCCTATGTTCTCTCGTTTTCAGAAGCTTTATCTGAAGAGCTCTCCGATCATTCTGTTACCGTAACGGTCCTTTGCCCTGGACCAACAAAAACGAATTTTGGACAAGCAGCTAATATTGAAGGATCAAAACTTTTCAGTCGTCCTGTCGATGCCAGCAAGGTTGCTATAAAGGGCTACCATGCTTTAATGAGTGGAAAAACGGTGGCCATAACGGGTGGGATGAACAAGATCGGTGCTTTGGCATCTACTTTTTTACCAAGAAAGCTTGTTGCTAAGATGACAAAATTTATTTTAAGTAAATAAAGATACATACAAAAGCGTAGGCCATCATTATGCGAATGTCCCAAATTGTGTTTATCAATATTAATAAACTAAAACCGAGGAATCATCCTCGGTTTTAGTTTTAGGCACTTACTTCTTCTTGTTTATTCTTTTTATTCCTTCTTAACAAACGTTGTTTTGTAGATTTTTTAGAATGTGATACACCGGTGGAACAATGATTAGAGTTAAAAGTGTTGATGAGAAAAGGTCTTCCTTTTTATATATCATTTACACAAAATATCTTACACTCTTTTTATTAAGTTTCATGTTCTTTCCCTTGACATATTTATAAGAATTATGTTATTAAAATAGTGATTAGCACTCGCGGGGTTAGAGTGCTAAAATAGAAGAGTATAAAAAACATAAACCATTATTTATATATAACGAAAGGAGAACCATCAAATGGAAACAAAGCAATTTAAAGCTGAGTCCAAACGACTTTTGGACATGATGATTCACTCTATTTATTCGAATCGAGAAATCTTCTTAAGAGAGTTGATTTCTAATGCGAGCGATGCAATTGACAAAATCTATTACAAAGCGTTGACAGATGATTCATTAAGCTTTGATAAAGAGAGTTACTACATAAAAATAGAGGCTGACAAGGATAGCCGAACACTGACCATCTCAGATACTGGTATCGGGATGACAAAAGAAGATCTTGAAAACAACCTTGGAACGATAGCAAAAAGTGGCTCATTAGCTTTTAAAAAGGAAACAGAATTAAAAGACGGTTATGATATCATTGGTCAATTCGGTGTGGGTTTCTATGCTGCCTTTATGGTCGCTGATGAAGTCACCGTAATGAGTAAAGCATTAGGTAGCGATGAAGCCTATAAATGGCAGTCAACAGGAGCAGATGGCTATACGATTGAACCGTGTGAAAAAGAGACCATAGGTACCGAAATTACATTAAAAATTAAAGAAAATACAGAGGATGAAAGCTATGATGAGTATTTAGAGGAATACCGCTTAAAAGCGATTATCAAGAAATACTCTGATTTTATTCGCTATCCAATTAAAATGAATGTAACCGTCCAAAAACCAAAAGAGAATAAAGAAGATGAATTTGAAGAGATTACCGAAGAACAAACCATTAACAGTATGGTTCCGATCTGGAAGAAAAACAAAAAAGAACTGACAGATGAGGACTACGAGAATTTTTATAAAGAAAAACGTTATGGTTTTGATAAACCACTTAAACATATTCACATCAACGTAGATGGGGCAGTCAGATACAATGCCATTCTTTTCATTCCGGAGAATATGCCATTTGACTACTATACGAAGGAATATGAAAAAGGCTTGGAGCTCTACTCTAACGGCGTCTTAATCATGGAAAAATGTGCCGATCTTCTTCCTGACTATTTCAGTTTCGTCAAAGGAATGGTTGATTCAGAGGATTTATCACTTAATATTTCAAGGGAAATGCTACAACAAGATCGCCAATTAAAGCTTATCGCAAAAAATATAAACAAAAAAATTGCGAGCCAATTAAAAAGTTTAATTAAGGATGACAGAGAAAAATACGATGCCTTTTACAAATCATTTGGCAGACAATTAAAATATGGTGTTTACAGTGAGTTTGGAACTCATAAAGATGTCTTGCAGGATCTGTTAATGTTCTATTCATCTATGGAAAAGAAAATGGTGACTTTAAAAGAATATGTTTCGAGAATGCCAGAGGATCAGAAATACATTTACTATGCAGCTGGTGAATCTAACGAACGTATTGAAAAGTTACCACAGACCGAGGTTGTAGCTGATAAAGGTTATGAAATCCTTTATTTCACCGACGACGTAGATGAATTCGCCATCCGTATGCTTCAAAAATATGATGAAAAAGAATTCAGATCTGTATCTAGCAGTGATTTAGGCTTTGAAGCAGAAGAAAGTGAAAAAGACACAGAAGCTGAGAGTAAAGAAAATAAAGATCTATTCGATTATATGAAAGATGTATTACAGGGCAAGGTAAAAAGCGTCAAAGTATCAAAGAGATTGAAATCACACCCGGTCTGCTTATCGACTGAAGGTGAAGTTTCTATCGAAATGGAAAAAGTGCTAAACCAAATGCCGGATAATCAAAACATTAAAGCAGACAAAGTATTGGAAATTAATGTCCATCATGAGGTATTTAACTCATTAAAAGACGCTTTTGAAAATGATAAAGATAAATTACGTTTATATACGAATCTCTTGTATAACCAAGCATTGTTAATTGAGGGATTGCCAATTAATGATCCAGTAGAATTTACGAATGACATGTGTAAAATCATGGTTTGAAATTAATGAAGAAAATGGGCGGTGGAACTTATCCATGCGTCCATTTTTTTGTTTGTTTATATGTTTAACGACTAAAAGTAAGATAGAATTGAGCCACTTCACGAAGGGATTGAGCCACTTTGCCAAGGGATTGAGCCACTTCACGGAGGGATTGAGCACCGGTTCATCGACTTTCTAAGATCCGAGAAGCAGATAAATTTATCAAGTGAAATATGATTATTGATCTCATAAAGTTTATAGGTAATCACGCATATTTATTTCTTCATTGGGTATTATACACAAAAGAAAAACCAATTAATGTGTTCACAAAAAGGACACTTTCATGGGCGTTATAGTGAAAAATAGAGTGCTATAATAAACCTGTGAAATAGACCACAAGCATTTATTTCAGTGATCATTCAATGAATCATTAGTTTTATGAAATCGTTTTTCTTGAAAATTTAATAAATTAAATATGTGGAGGTTACTTTTTATGTCATTCAAAATTTTATGCTACGGCGTAGAACCTTATGAAGAACACCTATATCACGAACAAAATAAATATGGTTATGAATTAACATTAGTTCATGAATTACTTAATAAAGACAATGGTCATTTAGCAGAAGGCTTTGACGCTGTCTTGTTGTTTGTAAACTGTATAGCTGACCGTGATAACATTAAAAGATTCCACGATTATGGCATTAAATACGTCTTTACACGTACTGCTGGATTCAACCATATTGATCTAGAAGCTGCTGCTGAATATGGTATTAAAGTTGCTCGTGTCCCTGCGTATTCACCAAATGCTATTGCTGAATTATCTGTATCTCTTGCCTTTTCTTTATCAAGACATACAACATTCACAACGGACAGAACGAAAGATTTGAACTTTGAAGTCGCTGAACCAATGTTCAGTAAAGAAATCCGTAAAAGTACCATTGGTATCATTGGTATGGGTAATATCGGTTGTGTTGAAGCTGAACTTTTCAAAGGTTTAGGTGCTAAAGTTGTCGGTTATGATGTATTCCAAAGTGATCGTGCAAAAGCACTCGTTGAATTTATGGAATTAGATGACTTATTAGCAGCATCAGATATTGTAAGCTTGCACTTGCCTTATTTCCCAGGTAAAAATGAAAACTTCGTAGGTGAAGATTTTATCAGCAAAATGAAAGATGGTGCTGTTCTTATTAACACCGCACGTGGTGAGGTTGTTGATGAAGCAGCGGTATTAAAAGCCATCAAATCTGGTAAACTTGAAGGATTCGGCGCAGATGTATTAACTGAAGAAACTCGCTTCTTCGGTAAAGACTTCTCAGACGGTAAGGAATTCCCTGATGAAACAATCAAAGAACTTATTGCTCAATATCCAAAAGTTCTAATTACACCACACGTTGCCGCAATGACAACGGAAGCTGTTTCAAACATGATTGCGACTAGCTTCGAAAACTTTAATGAATTATTAACTAAAGGTACACTTAAAAACGAAGTAAAATTACCTGAAACAAGCAAATAAGATTAACAATCAGTGAAGGTGTGTACTAGCGTTGAAACGTTGGTACATGCCTTTTTTGTTTTTTGATTTAAATTTCAACTGGTTTTTTTCCATCCTCCACTAATTAAAAGTCTGGCCCAATCGGGCGTTATCCTTCACCTAGGGATATCTTTTGCAAACATTCTCTTGAGGTTGGGGCCTTTTATCACCGTTAATACTGGGTAAATTTAATTAAATGTTTTTTTGAAGGTTAAGATAGACTAAAGTATAGTTGTATTATTAAAAGACGTAAAACTTTTTAGTCTAAATAAGTAGAATAACTATTTAAAATAGATCTGTTTATGACGAGAAAAGGAGGGCAATGGATGGAAGGTAAGTATTTATTAAGTGATCCGCTGTACAATAAAGGAACGGGTTTTACACGAGAAGAGAGAGTGAAATATAAATTACAAGGTCTTCTTCCGCCAGTTATCCAAACGATTGAAGAACAAGCAGAGCAAATATATCATCAAATTCAACAAAAAGCAGATAACATGGAAAAACATTTGTTTTTAATGCAACTATATGATACGAATCGAACACTCTTTTATTATGTCATGTCTAAACATATATCAGACCTACTTCCTATTATTTATACACCGACGATCGGTGATGCGGTCATGCAATATCATGAAACTTACACAACACCTAAGGATGCTGTATTTCTGTCCATCAATCAGTCTAGTGATATGCACCAGGCATTGCTAAATGCGGTCTCCGAACCAAACAATATTGATATTATTATCGTAACGGATGGTGAAGGAGTTCTTGGAATAGGTGATTGGGGAGTCAATGGTGTTAATATATCAGTTGGAAAACTAGCGGTCTATACAGCAGCATCAGGCATTGATCCATCACACATTTTACCTGTTGTTTTAGACGTTGGAACAAATAATGATGCCTTATTAAAAGACCCTTATTATCTTGGAAATAGGCATAAACGTATAGAGGGTGAACCATACGATGCTTTCATTGATCAATTTGTTCATGAAATCCAAGAGGTTTTTCCAAAAGCTTTGCTTCATTGGGAAGATTTTGGACGAAGTAATGCAGCGAGAATTTTGGAAAAATACAATGATCGAATTTGTACCTTCAATGATGATATTCAAGGAACAGGGATTATGATGGTGGCGGCGGCGCTTGCAACGATAAAAGTATCCCATATCCCTTTACAAGACCAACGTATTCTAATATTTGGTGCAGGAACAGCAGGTATTGGTATTGCAGAACAACTTGTAGAAGAAATCGTTCGGTCTACGGATCTTAGTGAAGCAGAAGCCATTAAGCAATTTTATCTGGTTGATCGTCATGGAGTAGTGTTAGATAACATGAAAGGATTAACCGCTGGACAAATTAAATTTGCACAGTCCTATGTGAATTTTGAAAGAAAAAACGTGAGGGATCTCTACCGTATTGTAAAAGAAGTTAAACCAACGATGCTCATTGGTGCATCGGGGGTAAGTGGTGCTTTCACAGAAGAAGTAGTAAAAGAAATGGCGAAACATACGGAGCGTCCTGCTATTTTTCCCATATCGAACCCAACGAGATTGGCAGAAGCAAAAGCAAACGATTTAATCAAGTGGACAAATGGGAAAGCCCTCGTTGTGACAGGCAGTCCGTCAGCTCCAGTGGAATATAACGGTGTGTCTTATAAAATAGGACAGGCAAATAATGCCCTTCTTTATCCTGGACTTGGTTTTGGCATTGCGATAGCCAAGGCAACTCGAGTAACGGCTAATATGCTATCGGCAGCCGCCCATGCTGTAGCTGATGTGATTGATGTTTCAAACCCAGGTGCACCCATGCTGCCATCCGTTGCAAGGTTGAATGAAACCTCAAAACTTGTGGCAAAAGCGGTGGTAAAAGAATGTTTAAGAGAAGGAAATCATCAAGTGGAGATAGACGATATTGATTTAGCCATAAATCAAGCGATTTGGACTCCAGAATATACATCATGAATTAGCAAGATAGGTTTACGGCGTACTTCCTGTATTTTTAGCAGGATGCGCCGCTTTTTTGGGTGGGAATCTTGAGCCTTAAAGGTGAGAAAATCCCAATTTATATAACTTGAAATCCTTAACATTGATGGAGGTTTCCCGGGACTAACCTGTGTCCTTACACCCCTATTTTTTTATATTTGGCGACAGATAAGGTAAAATGAAAGAGATAAGACTACTTTTTGTGGAGGTATTTCCGCAAAAGACGCCAGGAGAGTGAGATATGTATAAATTAATTGCCATAGATATGGATGGAACATTATTAAATGATCAGCATGAAGTCACTAGCGAAGTTCGTTCAGCCCTGCATGCAGCAAAAGCCAAAGGCGTGAAAATTGTGCTTTGTACAGGGAGGCCAATTGGCGGGGTTCGTCGTTACCTTAAAGATCTTGAATTGGATCAAGAAGGAGATTATTGCATCGCCTATAATGGTGCTCTTGTGCAGCATACCTACACCAATGAAATTATTACTGAGTTGTCTTTAGGTTATAGCGATTTAAGACGTTTTTATGATCTAAGTTTAAAATTACGTACAAATATGCATTTTTTTGATTCTGCTAATTTGTATACACCGAATAAAGATATCAGCAAGTATACAGTACTCGAATCCTACATGACGCAAGTTCCTCTTCATTACCGAGCCATAGAAGAAATACCAGAAGATATCCTTTTACCAAAAATCATGTTTATTGATGAACCCGAGCATCTAAATGAGGTCATTGCAGCCATCCCTAACGAGTTGCGTGAACACTATACAATGGTAAGGAGTTCGCCTTACTTCTATGAAATGCTTAATCCTGCCGCAAGTAAAGGAAATGCGGTTCGAAAATTAGCCGAAACTTTAGGTATAAATAGACAAGAAGTCATCTGCATGGGGGATAACGGAAATGATCTGAGTATGATCGAGTTTGCTGGTTGCGGGGTCGCTATGGCCAATGCTATTCCAGAAGTCAAAGAAATTGCCAATTACCAAACACGTTCTAATAATGAAAACGGGGTAGCCCATGCGATCCATGAGCTTGTTTTATCTAGATAGGGAACATCGAGATTCCACTTTTATTTATGAACCAGCCAAGCACACTCGTGACTTTGGTGTAAGAGGTTCAAGGTCTATTGTTTTGAATAACGTGATAAAAACAAAATTTGGCACATACGTATAAAACAAAGTTTTCATACTTTTTAACATAAATTGGGTGAGGAGGAAGTTCATTGTCTAAAGAAATTTCTATAGATATGGTTCAAAAGTATTCAGATCATATTCAATCAAAAAAAGAAAATCAAATTATTAAAAATGCCATCATGAAAAATGGGATACTTGCGTCTATTGAAAATAAAGAGGCTGTTATAGCGATGAACCCTGTTTTTTCACATGAGATTAAAACGGGAAAGGTATCGAATCAGAAACAAAGCGGTCGATGCTGGATGTTTGCTGCACTTAATACCTTTCGCCACAAGATAAGTGAAAAATTGAACATTAAACAGTTTGATCTATCACAAAATTATATGAATTTCTGGGATAAATTTGAGAAATCAAATTACTTTTTGGAAAACATCATAAAAACATCCCAAGAGCCGCTAGATGGCCGATTAGTTTCTTTTTTGCTTGCAACGCCTCAGCAAGATGGTGGACAATGGGATATGATCGTTTCCCTTGTCGAAAAATATGGCGTTGTACCAAAGCAAGCTATGCCAGAAACTTTTCAAAGTGAAAAGTCCATGCGCTTAAACGCTTTACTTAATGAAAGGCTAAGAGAAGATGCATTGAAATTAAGAGAATTAGTTAACGGGAAAGCATCTCCGGGAGAACTTGATAAGACAAAAGATCATATGTTGTCTGAAATCTATCGGATTCTAGCCTATGCTTTAGGTGAGCCTCCTAAAACATTTGATTTTGAATATCGAGACGAAGATAAGACGTTCCATAGAGATCAGAACATCTCACCAAAGGAATTTTACGAGAAGTACATTGGCGTAAATTTGAACGATTACGTAAGTGTGATTAATGCTCCAACAAAAGATAAACCATTTGGTAAAACCTATACCGTTCAATACCTTGGTAATGTGGTTGGGGGTAAAGAGATCCAATATTTAAATGTGGATATGGAGACACTAAAATCGCTTGCTGTAGAGCAGATTAAAGACAATGAGAGCGTCTGGTTTGGTTGTGACGTGGGTCAATATTCTAGTCAAGTTCATGGAATTATGGATACGAATCTTTATGATTATGAGAAAGCCTTTGGTTTCATATCAGACATGAGTAAATCTGATCGTCTCAATTACATGGGGAGTGCCTTAACGCATGCCATGGTCCTAACAGGGGTCAATCTGATTGATGACAAACCGAATCGCTGGAAAGTGGAAAATAGTTGGGGAGAAAAATGGGGAAATAAAGGCTACTTTGTTATGAGCGATGATTGGATGGATGAATATACATATCAAGTCGTCATTCATAAGAAATACCTTTCTGAAGAGCTGCAAAAAGCCCTTAAGCAAGACCCAATTAGTCTAAAACCATGGGATCCAATGGGGTCGCTAGCAACATGGAGATAATAGGGACGATAGCCAATACTAGTAAAATATTGAAGACTCCATGACTTCGTTCTCCACATAACATTTAAAGGCTGCCATTACTCTCTATTGATTAGTGGCAGCCTATTTTTTATCATTATTTATTCAAAAGGCTACGTTCTTCCCTATTGCCTTCAATCGTTACTTGGTATCGATCACATCTACAGATAGGTTCAACGTTTTTTTACTACTTTGACTAGCATTTTATTTCATTTTTAAGGTAAGTAGATATAAGTCATTCAAACTGATTATAATAATAATAATTTTCTAAATGAGTGGGCGGAAATTATGTTAAAATTATTATATTAGGAAATACTGAAATACATAGCGATTTTAAAGATTCTCCATAAACTTTAATAAGTCTTATTTGAATACATAGTAAGTCTTTTGTTCTAGTAAATATGCCAAAATAGAAACGGAGATTAAGATTTTATGGATGTATTAGTTACGTATATTCAGAAACATAAAAGTGTCATAAGGCGAATCCTTATTTTTGCTTTACTCATTTTCATATTGTTTCTATTAAGGAGTTTAATTGATTTAATTTTATTAACGTTTATTTTCACATTCTTAATTGACAGATTGGAAACGGTCGTTCATCGTACAATTAAAATACCAAGAAAATTAGTGGTCGTCATCTTGTATTTATTAATCGTTTTAGGTATTTATATTGCTGTAACCATCTATTTACCAATAATTACTGAACAAACCTTGCAATTATATAACCAAACAATAGATTACTTTAAACACACCAGTCATTCGGGTATTTTAAATTTGGTCAACTTGGCGATTGAGAAACTTCAGCAATATCATGTAGATGCCTATTTGAAATCGAGCCTAAAAATCGTTTTATCTTCATTTTCCCAGTTTGGCTCACTTGTGATAAGTTTCTTCCTAGCCCTATTATTAAGTCTATTCTTCTCGCTAGAAAAAGAAAGACTCATACATTTTTCAAGAGGATTTAAAAATAGTAAGATTGGATTTTTATATGATGAGCTCGCTTTCTTTGGCTCACGTTTTGTTGGGACTTTTGGAAAAGTGCTTGAAGCGCAGTTTCTTATTGCCATTGTCAATACGGCCGTAACAGCGATCGTATTATGGTTCCTACATTTCCCACAATTATTTAGTTTGATTATCATGGTCTTTGTCCTTAGCCTAATACCTGTTGCTGGGGTTGTGATTTCGTTAATACCTCTGTGTATTATTGGTTACACTATTGGTGGATTTAAAGATGTTGTCTACATGGTATTAACCATACTCATTGTCCACGCTCTTGAAGCCTATATCTTGAATCCGAAACTTATGTCTTCAAAGACAGATTTACCGGTCTTCTATACCTTTGTTGTTCTCATTTTTTCAGAACATTTCTTTGGCATATGGGGATTGATTGTCGGTATTCCGGTCTTTGTCTTCCTTATAGATGTTCTTGGTGTAAATTATAAAAGACCAGCGAAAAAGATCAGACTTAGGCGACAAAAGGAATAGACTCTTCTAATATATCGGGGTTATTGTCCGTTAGATGTTGCGACCATGCTTTATTTTGAGTAGTATAGAATTAATGCACTAAATGAAATGAGGTTACTAAATGAATAAAGAATCCATTTACGGATTAACGTTTGATAAATTAACCAATTGGCTGGTCGAACATGGACAGAAAGCCTTTCGGGCAAAGCAAATATGGGACTGGATCTATGTCAAAAGAGTGACAGCCTTCTCTGACATGAATAATGTTAATAAAGCATGCATTCAACTTTTAGAAGATCACTTTGTGTTGCATACATTGAAACAGCAAATCAAACAGGAATCAGCCGACGGTACAATAAAATTTTTATTCCAATTGCAGGATGGTAATTTGATTGAAACGGTGTTAATGAGACAAAAATATGGCCTATCCGTTTGTGTAACGACGCAAGTAGGGTGTAATATCGGCTGTACTTTTTGTGCAAGCGGATTATTGAAAAAGAATCGTGATTTAACAAGCGGTGAAATCGTCGAACAAATTATGAATGTGCAACATCATTTTGATCAAGAAGGAAAAGAGGAACGGGTGAGTCATATCGTTGTTATGGGTATTGGCGAGCCATTTGATAATTTTGACCATCTCGTTGATTTTTTGACTATCATTAATTCTCAGCAAGGGTTAGCTATCGGAGCGAGACATATAACCGTGTCAACCAGTGGACTCGCACATAAAATTTATGAGTTTGCGGATCTTAATTTACAAGTGAACCTCGCGATTTCTTTGCATGCACCCAATGATGATCTTCGCACACGAATAATGAAAATCAATAAGGCCTTTCCATTGGAAAAATTGATGCAAGCAGTCGATTACTATTTAAAGAAAACAAATCGTCGAATTACATTTGAATATATTTTATTAAAAGATGTCAATGACCATAAAGAAGAAGCCTTGCAGCTTGCCAAATTACTTGCGAATAAACGGCATCTTGCCTATGTGAATCTAATTCCTTATAACCCAGTATACGAGCATGACCAATATCAACGAAGTACACCAGAAGCCATTCAAACATTTTATGAAACGCTTCAGAAAAAAGGCATTAACTGTGTTGTACGTAAGGAACATGGGACAGATATTGATGCGGCTTGCGGTCAATTGAGAAGTAAACAAATTAAAAAAGAAAAAGCACGATAATAACGTCAAAAACATATCTAAATGATTAGATATGTTTTTGACGTTATAAGTACTAAACTTATTCCAGTTATACCTATTAGCCTTGATCTGTGAACCGAGAAAGTCATTCATAACAAGAAACAGCTACTGGACCCCTCGCTTATGTTTATCAATGATTAACTAAAGGAATAATGTAAAAAAAGTTGTATTTAATGGAGGGTACCATGATACCAACTACCATGTCTCAATTAGATAAAATTCAAAATGAGTGTCAAACATTAGTCAATAAGCGAGCTTCTATTTCAGCTATCGCAGCTGTTGTTCCCCTTCCTGGCGTAGATATTGGAGCTGATATGGCACTTATGATGAATTTACTTAATAAAATTAATCATAAATTTGGATTATCCCCAGGACAAATTGGAAAATTAGATGCATCTGTGAAGGCACAAATCATGGTGATTCTTACATCAGCTGGGACCCAACTTGCGGGTAAAATTATATCTAAAAAAACAGTCACCATGTTGTTAAAAAAGGTAGGAAAACATATGGCTGTTAAACAAGTGACAAAATATGTTCCGATTGCTGGACAAGCAGTGTCCGCAAGTATTAGTTATGCCGCTATGAGATACCTTGGAAAGTCTCACATTGATGAATGTTATGAAGTATGTAAACGGATGATTGAAGAAAAGGATCGTACAATCTAATACCTTAATACCAATTTTAAATGCAAAGATAAACAAGCGAGAGTCATTTGCTTAGTTAAAAAACCCTTTGTTCGAATTCTGTTTTGGAATCCGGCACAAAGGGTTCTTTTTATAACTTTATTCGTTAAATAGGTCATTATTTAACCTGAACATTAACCAACGTGCCTTCCTCTATCACTTCTTCAGTAAAGTTAACCTTCACTTTTTTTAATAGAACATAATTACCAAAATATGTTTCATACAACACCATGCGTGGTAGTGTATTTAAGACAATAGAATACCGCAGACCTCGTAGATTGCAGAAATATAACATGAAGGAGTGTTAATGAATGGAATATATCAACATTTCGAACACGAACATGAAAGCATCTCGCATCGGGTTTGGTGGTTGGCCTATCGGAGGTTCCTCTTGGGGTGGCTCTGATGACAATGATTCCATAAAGACGATCCATGCTGCACTCGGTCAAGGTATTAATCTTATTGATACAGCGGCAGACTATGGAATGGGGCACTCTGAAGAATTGATCGGTCAAGCATTAAAAGAAACAGGGAACAGGGATAAAGTCCTTATTGCCGGCAAACCAGGATTGGACTGGAAGAAAGGACAAGTTTTTCGAGATGGCTCAAAAGAAAGAATCACTTCTGAAATTAATGATACGCTAAAACGTTTACAAACGGATTATCTGGATGTTTACATTGTACACTGGCCAGATCCATTGGTTCCAGTTGAAGAAACAGCTGAAGCAATGAAAGAGTTATATGATGCTGGTAAAATTAGAGCGATTGGCGTAAGTAATTTTAGTGTCGATCAAATGGAGCAATTTAAAAAAGTGTCGCCTATTCATGTGGCAGAGCCTCCATATAATATGTTCGAACGAGATGCTGAAAAACAAGTTATTCCGTATTGCATTCAAAATAACATCACACCTTTTCTATATAGCAGTATTTGTCGTGGTTTGTTATCCGGTAAAATGACAAAGGATAGAAAGTTTAATAAAGGTGATATGAGAAAAGAGCAAGATCCTAAATTCCAAGAACCTCAATTTAGTCAATATATAGCTACAGTTGAAGAATTAAAAACGTTTGCCAAAGAACGTTTTAATCGTCCTATCATAGACTTAGCTGTTCGCTGGGTACTTGATAAATCAGTAACGGGCATTGCTTTAAGAGGTGTACGTCATCCGGATCAATTGGAAACTTTAAATCGAATTGACAATTGGGTATTAACCGAGGAAGATATGCAAGATATCGATAAAATTTTAAATAAATATATTAAAGAACCGATTGGAAGACCAACCTTTATGGCTCCTCCAACAAAAGAACAAGTACATGTTTAATCGAAAGAGACTCTACTATAAATAAAGTAGAGTCTCATGTTTTAGATCAAAAGTAGAAGGGTAAAGGAAAAAGTATAAGACAAATAATGTGAAATTTAACCAATCCTCTATTTTTAATGAAGGCTTTCGCAAATAGAATAGGCAAATGGGAGGAAATAAGATGAGCAAAGAACAGGAAAAAAAATCAGTTGAGGAAACAAGCAAGAAGAAACAATTAGATTCTTTTACCAAAGATAACAATGGTCAAAAAATGACGACGAATCAAGGTCTTAAAGTATCTGATGATGAAAATTCGCTAAAGGCTGGAGAACGAGGTCCATCGTTATTGGAAGATTTTTATCTAAGAGAAAAGATCATGCATTTTGATCATGAAAGAATTCCAGAACGCGTTGTACACGCTCGTGGTTATGGTGTCCATGGATATTTCCAAGTCTATGAATCATTGGCTGAATTTACAAAAGCGAAATTTCTTCAAGATCCTTCCGTGAAAACACCTGTGTTCGTCCGTTTTTCCACAGTTGCGGGTTCCAGAGGATCTGGGGATACTGTGAGGGATGTTCGTGGGTTTGCGACGAAGTTTTATACTGAGGAAGGAAATTATGATTTAGTTGGGAATAATATTCCGGTATTCTTTATTCAAGATGCAATTAAGTTTCCGGATCTTGTTCATTCATTCAAGCCTGAACCAAATAATGAAATACCACAAGCTCAGACTGCACATGATACTTTTTGGGATTTTGTTGCCAATAATCCAGAATCCGCTCATATGGTCATGTGGGCAATGTCTGATCGGGCCATTCCCAGAAGTTATCGAATGATGGAAGGTTTTGGGGTACATACGTTTCGTTTTGTGAATCAAGAGGGGAAATCACGTTTTGTTAAATTTCATTGGAAACCAAAATTAGGTGTGAGGTCTCTCGTATGGGATGAAGCTCAAAAAATAGCAGGTAAAGACCCTGACTTTCACCGTCGTGATCTATATGAAGCGATTGAAATGGGTCAAGCTGTCGAGTTTGAGCTTGGTGTTCAGATGATCGAAGAAGAGGATGAATTTCGTTTTGATTTTGATATATTGGATCCAACAAAGCTTTGGCCAGAAGAAGTCATTCCAGTTAAAATTATTGGTAAAATGACCCTCAATCGAAATCCAGATAATTATTTTGCAGAAACTGAACAAGTGGCTTTTCATCCTGGAAATGTTGTTCCTGGTATCGATTTTTCAAATGATCCATTACTTCAAGGGCGCTTATTCTCATATACGGATACACAATTGACACGCCTGGGCGGGCCTAACTTCCATGAAATTCCTATCAATAGGCCTGTATGTCCATTTCATAATCATCAAAATGATGGTTATCATAGGATGACAATAAATAAGGGCCCTGTTTCATATCACAAAAACTCTCTCCAAAATAATACACCTGCCACATCAACTGAAGAAGAAGGTGGATATGTCCATTATCAAGAAAAAGTGGAAGGGAGAAAGGTTCGAACACGCAGTGATAGTTTTAACGACTATTTTTCTCAAGCCAAAATGTTTTGGAACAGCATGACAGATGTAGAGAAAGAACATATACTATCAGCCTTCTGTTTTGAAGTGGGAAAAGTAAAAAATAAGGGTATAAGAAAACAAGTTGTTGATTTATTTAGCCATGTTGATTACGAGTTAGCAAAAGAAATAGCTAGCAATGTTGGTGTGGATGGCTCAATAAGTAACCATGAATCAACGGTAACATTAAATTCACCAGCATTAAGTCAAGAAACCAAAAGCAAGTCTCCTAAATCTAGTAAAATAGCGATACTTGCTGAAGATGGGTTTAATAGTCTGGAGCTTAACGGAGTCCTTGATGCTCTAAATGAAGCAGGAGCTATTCCAGAGGTGGTAAGTAATCACTTAGGTGTGCTATCAAATGATGAAGGACAAAAACTTGATGTTAGTTATACTTTTCAAACAAGTGACTCAGTCCTTTTTGACGCTATTTATGTGGCAGGTGGTGAAAAATCTGTTGAGAAGCTAATGGCCCAAAAAGAAGTTGAAGATTTTATTTATGAAACCTTCAAACATTATAAAACAATAGGGGCTGCAGATGACGCGGTTAAATTGTTAGAAAAAATAGGATTGCAACTAAACCAACCAGGGATTGTAGCGAAAACAAATACGAAAGATCTGAACGCATTTAATAAAGACTTTATAGAAGCTATTACAGAACAACGGCATTGGAAAAGGCAACTATAATATTTTGAAAAACGTATTCTAAGAGATGGCTTTTAGAATACGTTTTTTTGGGTAAATACGGGCAGGAGGTTTCTTAAAAAATACCATACATATTGAAAAAGTGTGTAAGATAATTTAACACATTAATTGAAATATTAGAAAATATAAAATATTATATTATTACAAATGTACCTAGACTTTTAGTATGGGATTTAAAATCCATTTAGTAACTCAGTTCGACAATGGATTATTTTAGCATAGTCTCAATTAGTGATCATCGATATTTTTTAAAACAGAATAGTATATATGACTTATTTTACCCATAGTGTTTTTTTAGAAATTTAGGGGGTTATACCTTTATTTGGTATGGCCTCCTTTTTGCACTAAGCAAAAAAATTGTCGAGAAAAATAAATCTGGACGAATCTATTAATTTGGCTTTGTTAATGAATCACCTGATAACATGGCTTTATTGCAGTGGAGCCAAATATCAAATTGAAAGTCATATAGTCATTATTTTAAAAAGTATAAAAATATTGTCAATGTTTTGGTACAATAAAGTAGCAAAGCTATAAAGTGGTACAGAATCTACGAGAAAGGAAGTTTAAGATGGCGCTAAATACGGTTAAAATAAATAGATTTATTTGGGATCAAACATCTGAAGAATTGAAAGCTAAGATTCTTAATAGAGCAAGCTTTGATATATCGGAACAAATAAAATTAATCCAACCTGTTTGTGAAGGTGTAAGAAATAATGGAGATCAAGCCATATTAGACTATACGGAAAAGTTTGATCGAGTGAAGCTAGATAAAGAAAAAATTGCGGTAAGTTTCGAAGAATTTAGTGAAGCAGAGCGACTATTAGATGATGAAATGAAAGAAGTGATTCAATACGCTGCACGAAACATTCGACGATTCCATGAAGCCCAAAAACCTGAACCTATGTGGATGATGGAGATGGAAAAAGGGGTCATGGCGGGTGAAAAAGTCACACCAATATCTGATGTGGCATGCTACGTACCAGGAGGCAAAGGAAGTTTTCCTTCAGTTCTTCTTATGCTAGGTACGCCCGCAACTGTCGCTGGTGTCGAGAAAATAATTGTCATCACGCCTCCAAATAAAGAAGGTAAGGTTGATCCAGCCATATTGTACGCGGCAAAGATTCTGGGAATTCATGACGTCTATAAGGTAGGCGGAGCTCAGTCGATTGCAGCCGTTGCTTTCGGAACAGAAACGATACCAAAATGTTCAAAAGTCATTGGACCCGGTAGTTCTTTTGTTACGGCAGCTAAATTACATCTTAGAGAATACATTGATTCAGGTGTTCCAGCTGGACCTAGTGAATCCATTATTCTCACCGACGAGCATGCAGATCCGAAGAAAGCGGCTCTGGATTTATTAATTGAAGCAGAACATGGTCCAGATAGTGCCGCCTTACTCGTCACACATAGCCAAGAAGTGGCAGATCAAGTTGAAGAGCAAGTCCATCTATTAATAGATTCATTGAATAGCGAGATAAGAAAACAGTTCGTAGAAACAGTGTTAACAAATTATGGTGGAATTATTGTTACTAATAATTTACATGAATCTATAGATTTTGCCAATGACTATGCACCAGAACATATTGAATTAATGGTCGAACAACCATTTGAATTACTAAATGAAATAAAAAATGCAGGTGAAATACTACTAGGAGATTATTCAGCAACCTCTCTATTTAATTTCGTGGTTGGTCCCAATCACACCTTGCCAACAGGACAATATGCTAAAACGATTTCTGCCGTGTCCATTCATGACTTTTTAAAACGAAGTTCTATTGGTTATGTCACAAAAAGCGGGTTTGATACCATCAAAAATTATGCCGCTAAATTTGCTGATATTGAGGGTTTTGAAACGCACGCTAAAGCATTAAGAGAACGGAATTAATTTGTTTACGAATAAAGTGAAACTTCCAACAGTGGGGGTTTTCTTCATCCCCCACTGATGGTTAGCTGAACCAATCGGACCTTTACGGGCAGTTGATCCCCCACCTATCTTCTTTGAATACTCAGAATTTTGAGGTGGGGGTCTTACTAACCGTTAAGGCGGGATAAATAGCTTCTTTAAAAAGGCACATTTATAACTGGAAAACGACTTTTCCCTTCAAAAATGATGCTTTATTAAATGACGCTTTTATATATAAATAAAAAAAATAATGAATATGGGGGATTAAAATGAAAAAACTAATTGGATTTATTGCTGTTTTAAGTCTAGTACTAACCATGTTGGCTGGATGTAATTCTAAAGGAACTAGTTCAGGGGGAGACACACCGACGTATAAAATGGGTCTTTTACCTTGGACAGGCTATGCGCCGTGGTATATTGCAGAAGAAACGGGTCTTTTTAAGAAATATAAAATAAATGTTAAATTAGTATCGTTTAAGCAAGATGCGGATCTAAATGCTGCTTTCGCTTCTGATGATATTCAGTTAGCTAATATTGCTTCTCATACGGCATTAAGAATGGTTGGACAAAATGGATTAGATATTAAATCAATTGTATTTTTGGATGAGTCAACGAAGGCTGACGCAATGATTACTTCTGGAAAGTATCAATCATTTGCAGATTTAAAAGGAAAGAAAGTTGCTTATGAAGAAGGAACGACATCAGATCTCCTCTTTAAACAAGCATTAAAAGACAACAACCTAACTTCAAAAGACTTCCAAGTCGTCTTATCTTCTGCCGCAGATGCAGGAATTGCCCTTGCTTCAAACAAAGTTGATGCAGCGGTAACTTATGAGCCATACATCAGTGAAATAAAAAATAAAAACAAAGATGTTCATGCGGTCTATTCTGGTTCAGATGCTCCGGGTTTAATAAGTGATATGACCGTAGCCAAAAGCTCTTTCTTAAAAGAAAATCCTAAATTACAAGATAAACTAGAAAAAGTCTGGCAAGAAGCGTTAGATTATTGGAAGAAAAACCCTGATAAAGGAAATGAAATTGTCGCCAAGGGCACAGGAAGCGCCGTTGAAGATTTACCGCCAATTTTGGAAGGAATTAAATTTTTTAGTATTGACGAACAACAACAACTTATGGATTCAGGCGATCTAACGAAAAATATTGAGAAAATTAAAGGAATTCTTTCCTCACAAGAAAAATTCAAACATGATGTTAACGTGCAAAATATTCTTGCAATAAAGTAGAACTTGGTTTGTTAGAATTTAACATCGTCTAAAGTCTAAAAATGGAGGCTATCATGGGTAAATTAAGATTAATTTCGGCTTCTGGCATTTTACTTGTGTTGGCGGCCTGGGCACTTGTGACTTATACCGGTCTCGTGGATGCTTTGTTTTTGCCTACGCCAACGCAAGTTTTACTAGAAGCCAAAAAGCAACTAGATGATGGGACCCTGTTCCTAGATATAGAGATGAGCTTTTATCGGATATTAATGGGCTTTGTTCTCTCAACCATTTTTGCCCTACCTATTGGTGTTTTAATGGGGACCTCTAAATACTGGAATGCTTTTTGGGAGCCATTGGTTGGATTCATCCGTTATATGCCAGCTGTGGCCTTTATTCCACTCTCGATTCTATGGTTTGGAACATCGGATCTGCAAAAATTTTTTATCATATTCATAGGTGTCTTTTTTCAAGCCGTTATTATGATTGCAGATAATTGTAAAACGGTCAAAAAATCGGTTGTAGAAGTTGGATTGACATTAGGGCTTAATAAATTTGAAATTATTAAAGATATTATATTCCGTGCTGCACTGCCTAGTATTTGGGATACATTAAGAACCATTTGGGGATGGGCGTGGACGTATCTGGTCGTTGCAGAGCTAGTGGCTGCTTCGTCAGGACTCGGTTTTCGTATTATGCAGGCGCAAAGATACTTATCAACTGAAACAATCATATTAGGCATTCTTGTGATCGGAATTCTTGGGCTAGTGACAGATTTACTGTTTAGTTATCTAGCAAAAATCATGTTTCCTTGGAGAGAAAGAGAAAAGATTAGCAACTAGTTAAAGAGAGGGAATCAATAGGAGGTTGTTATGGCAGTAAGTGAATTAGTGGCTCAGAATGTTGTTAAAGAATTTAGAGATAAGAAAAAAACATTTTTGGCATTAGATCAAATCGATCTTACCGTCGGAGAACATGAATTTGTTTCTTTACTAGGTCCATCTGGCTGCGGTAAATCAACCTTACTTCGTTTAGTGGCTGGATTGGATAAAGTAAGTGAAGGAAAAATCTTACTAAGAGATAAAGAAATCTCTAAACCGGGCAGAGATCGGGGAGTGGTTTTCCAACAGTATAGTCTTCTCCCTTGGATGCACGCATGGGAAAATGTAGCCTTTGCTTTGAAAAAAGACAGAACAAAAACAAAACAAAAGAAAAAAGAATTAGCCTACCATTTTCTTGAGTTAGTAGGGTTAAAGGGATTTGAAGATGTTTATCCTTCTCAAATGTCGGGCGGTATGCAGCAAAGAGTCGCCATTGCTCGGGCATTAGTATATAAACCAAACCTATTATTAATGGATGAGCCATTTGGAGCATTAGATGCTCAAACAAGAAAAGAAATGCAAGATTTAGTACTTAAAGTATTCACAGAAGCGCGTTCAAGTGTTTTGTTTGTGACACACGACGTCGATGAAGCGATCTACCTTTCAGATCGGGTGTATGTGATGTCGGCAAAACCTGGCCGAATGGCAAAAGAAATAAACATTGAATTGCCAAAACCGAGGGATTGGAACGTTCAGCTTTCAGAGAATTTTTTAAAGTATAAACGAGAAATATTGGTCGAGTTGCAGAATCAGAAGAAATTAAAATAGTGGATTAGAAGGAAGGGGGCGAGAAGGATAAAGATCGATGATTTATTTCACCTCAAAGGCAAAATAGCGGTTATTACTGGAGCAGGGAAAGGGTTGGGCCGTGGGTATGCAGAAGCTCTTGCAAGCGCCGGATGCACCTGCGTTTGTATTGGTCGGAATAAAGAAGCTTTAGATGAAACGGTCGCCTTAATTCATAAGGAGAGTCCCGAGTCCATGGCTTTATCATTAGATATTAGTGATGTTAATAATATAGAGACACCGATAGAAAAGATTATTTCCTTATTTGGCCGAATTGATATTTTGATAAATAATGCGGGAACAGAAATTGCTAAAGATTTTATTGATGTAACACCTGATGAGTATGATGCCATTATGTCCGTTAATATGAAAGGGGCTTATTTTTTATCACAAGCAGTAGCCAAGCAGATGATTCTTCAAAAACAAGGAAAAATTATTAATATAGCCTCATTAGGCAGCTATATTGGACTTGCTGGTTCTACCGTTTACTGTGCTTCTAAAGGTGCTGTTTTACAATTTACGAAAACCTTATCCATTGAGCTCAGTCAGTACAACATTCAAGTTAATGCGATTGCACCTGGATATTTCTTAACCGATATGACTAAACCTTTCTTTGAGGATGAAGAACATAGAAGGTGGATCGAAAATCGAATTCCTATCGGGAGGGTCGGGACTTCTAAAGATTTAGCAGGCACGGTCATCTTTTTAGCGAGCTCAGTATCTGATTATATTACAGGACAAACCATTATTGTTGATGGAGGCTGGCTTGCAAGTTAGTTATAAGTCATACGAATTTTTAATTAAAGTATGGGTAATTGAACATGATGTCATGCCTATATTCGTCCGGATCTTTCAAAAAGTTTAAATGCTTTCTAACTCATAGATAAAAAACTTTGTTAGATTTTCTGACAATAGAATTGAAAATATCAAAAATATGAAATATTATATAAATAATATGTAACCCACTCATACTTAAACTTTCAAATAACAGAACATCTAATAGATGCAGCCAATGAGAGGGGTTAAGATTATGTCAGAGTCACAATTTACTATGGGTCAATTAACGTCATTATGTACATTGTTGCATAATCACAAGTGGAAGCATGTTATTGAAGCTGAAATGAAAGAACGTGGTTACAAGTATACGATTGGAAAAGTCGGAGCCATGGACTTATCGAAAATTGTAGCTGCAGTTGAGACGAGTGCTAAGGCGAAACATGTCATAGATGCGAATTCCTATCGTGAAATTCATGCTCTTTACCATGCTATTATAGAAGCCATTCAAGGTGTAGGAAGAGGGACTGTACAATTTGGTGAAATACTCCGAACGGTAGGCTTAACATTTTGTATTGTTAGAGGAGAAGTTGAGTACGCTCATAACAAAGATGAATGGATATGTGTTTGTCTAAGTGGGACGATAGGCGCCCCAAGGAAAGGTTATGAGCATGATGTATTAGGATTTGGATTTAACCACATTTAGGAATTTTAGTGCAAGACCTAGTGAATCAAAAAACTATAAAATATTTAGGAATATTGAATAACCCAAAGTCATATAGTGATTATTTAGGGGGTTATACCAAGTATATTTGGTATGGCCTCCTTTTTGTTATTTAAAAAAATGTCTGGAGTGAAGGAAATGACAGTGTACTTAGATGGAGGACACTTAACCTTAGATCAAATCAAAAGCGTATTAGATGGAAAAGAAGACGTTAAAATCCATGAAGATGCATGGGCAAAGATTAACCGAAGCAGACAAACGATCGAGTCCGTTATTTCAAGAGGAGATGTTGTCTACGGCGTCAATACAGGCTTTGGCAAGATGAGTGATACCCTCATTTCACATAAGGACATCGGACAATTGCAGGTCAATTTAATTCGCAGTCACGCTTGTGGTGTCGGTGAACCGCTATCTGAAAGAGTTAGTCGCGGGATGCTTCTTTTACGTGCCAATGCGTTGGCAAAAGGGTTTTCAGGCGTGACAAACGAAACTCTTCAAATTCTAATCGATTGTATTAATCATGGCATACATCCTGTTATTCCGAGTCAAGGATCGCTTGGCGCAAGCGGAGACCTAGCTCCATTATCTCATTTAGCATTGGTTCTGATCGGCGAGGGAGAAGCCATTTATAAAGGCGAAAAAATGTCCGGCAAAGAGGCGCTGTTTAAGTGCGGACTCGCCCCGATCACCTTACAGGCAAAAGAAGGTTTAGCCTTAATTAATGGAACACAAGCAATGACCGCGATTGGCGTTGTAAGTTATCTCGAAGCAAGAGATTTGGCAATGTTTGCGGACAGTGTCGCTGCTCTAACACTTGAGTCGCTGAGAGGAATTACAGACCCATTTTTCCCAGAGTCTCACCAAGTTCGCCCTTACCCCGAGCAACAAGAGGTGGCGAGTCGCATTCTTGGTTTTGTTGATGATAGCCATTTAACAACACGGCAAGGAGATATTCGTGTACAGGATGCTTATTCACTTAGATGTATACCTCAAGTCCATGGCGCTATTCACCGAGTTCTAAACTATGTAAAAGACACCCTTGCGATTGAAATTAATGCGGCAACGGATAATCCTTTAGTCTTTTCAGATAGCGGCCATGTCATATCAGGAGGGAATTTCCATGGTCAACCGGTAGCCTTTGCTATGGATTTTCTTGGAATTGCGCTTTCTGAGACTGCTAGTATAGCTGAACGAAGAGTGGAACGTTTGGTGAATCCACAATTAAATGATTTTCCCCCTTTCTTAAGTGCAGATCCAGGATTGGAATCGGGCTTGATGATTACCCAATATGTGGCTGCATCACTTGTTTCAGAAAATAAGACATTAGCGCATCCTTCTAGCGTCGATTCGATTCCGTCTTCGGCGAATCAAGAAGATCACGTTAGCATGGGGACAACTGCAGCCAGGCATGCCCATCTTATAATTCAAAATACGAGACGAGTGGTGGCGATTGAAGCCCTTTGTGCAGCGCAAGCAGCAGATTACAGAGGTCCAGAAAAACTCGCCTCCTATACAAAAGCCATTTACGATTTTATAAGATCAAAAGCCCCAACAATCACGAAGGATCGCATTTTTTCTCTGGATATTCAAAAAATTGAAAAAGGAATTTTGGCTGAAGAGTGGAAAGTTTATATTAACGAAGGTGTGTCATGAGAAAGCCCCCTCATAATTAAACCAAGACATCAATTTTATTATTTTAGAAAAATAGGGTTCAGGTAAGCAAATATCTAAATTCAAAATAAAGGAGTTTATTTACATGGACAATAACCAAAAAGTGATCAATACGATGAACTTAACGTTAGATGAAGCGTTGCCTGACATGCCAGCTTTTGTTCAAGGGATAAGACGCGCACCAGATAGAGGCTATTCTTTAAATGAAAAGCAAACAGAGACAGCATTAAGAAATGCACTTCGATATATACCAGAAAAATATCATGAGGAATTGCTTCCGGAGTTTCTAAATGAATTAAAAACACGCGGAAGAATCTATGGCTATCGCTTTCGTCCAGAAGGTAGTATTTACGGAAAACCGATTGATGAATATAAAGGCCGTTGTACTGAAGGCAAGGCTTTTCAAGTAATGATTGATAACAACCTAGATTTTGAGGTCGCATTATACCCCTATGAACTTGTTACCTACGGGGAAACGGGAAGCGTGTGTCAAAACTGGATGCAATATCGGTTGATTAAAAAGTATCTAGAAATCATGGAGGCTGATCAAACTCTAGTGATTGAATCTGGTCACCCACTCGGTTTATTTAAAACGAGAGAAAATGCCCCTCGTGTCATTTTAACGAACGCCATGATGATAGGCATGTTTGATAACCTTGAAGATTGGGAGATTGCAGAACAAATGGGTGTGGCTAATTATGGCCAAATGACAGCAGGTGGCTGGATGTATATTGGACCACAAGGCATCGTTCATGGAACCTACAATACCTTGCTAAACGCAGGGCGTCTTGAATTAGGTATTCCTAATGAAGGAGATCTAACTTCTCATCTATTTGTTAGCTCGGGACTAGGAGGCATGAGTGGAGCTCAGCCAAAAGCAGTCGAAATTGCGAATGGGGTCGGGATCATTGCTGAAGTTGATAAATCTCGTATCGACACACGTCTGAAACAAGGCTGGGTAACAGTTTGTTCAGATGATCGAGAACAAGTGTTTAAAATAGCAAAGGAGTTTCTTGCTAAAGGGGAAACCATCTCAATTGCTTACCATGGCAATATTGTCGATTTACTTGAATATGCAGTCGAACACGGTATTAAAATTGATTTATTATCTGATCAAACCTCATGTCATGCTGTATATGAAGGAGGTTATTGTCCTCAGGGTGTTACATTTGAAGAAAGAACACGGTTATTAAGCGAGGATAGAAACAAATTTAAACGCTTAGTTGATAAAAGTTTACTCCGTCATTATGAATTAATAAAAGCATGTAAAGCGAGTGGAACCTACTTTTTCGATTATGGTAACTCCTTCTTAAAGGCGGTATATGATGCAGGAGCGAAAGAAATATCTAAGAATGGAGTAGATGAGAAGGATGGTTTTACGCTGCCATCTTATGTTGAAGATCTCATGGGCCCACAATTATTTGATTACGGGTATGGCCCGTTTAGATGGGTATGTCTCAGCGGTAAAGATTCTGACTTGCATAAAACAGACCAAGCCGCGATGAGTTGCATAGACCCAAATAGAAGATATCAAGACCGTGACAACTACAACTGGATACGAGATGCGGAAAAGAATGAGCTTGTTGTTGGAACGAAAGCCAGAATCCTCTATCAGGACGCGGAAGGTCGAATGGCTATTGCCTTAAAGTTTAATGACATGGTCAGAAACAAAGAGATTGGACCCGTCATGATTGGACGCGATCATCATGATGTGAGTGGTACAGATTCGCCTTTTAGAGAGACCGCCAATATTAAAGATGGCAGTAACGTTATGGCAGACATGGCCATCCAATGTTTTGCGGGAAATGCTGCTCGTGGTATGAGCCTAGTTGCCCTTCATAATGGAGGTGGCGTTGGGATTGGTAAATCTATTAATGGCGGTTTTGGTTTAGTTCTCGATGGAAGTGAACGTGTGGATGAAATTATAAAAAGCGCGATTCTTTGGGATGTTATGGGTGGTGTAGCTAGAAGAAGCTGGGCACGGAATGAACATTCTATAGAAACGGCTGTTGAATTCAATGATAAATATAAAGGTGAAAATCATTTGACGATTCCTTATTTAGTAGATGATGACCTCATAGAAAAACTCGATTTATCGAATTAAGCTTTTTAAGATTGAGGTAAGGGATGGGCTCGACAATAGAAATGGCTAATAGCGAAGCTTGAATTTTTTCATACTGAAATAGTAAAGGAATGAACGCCTAATGAATCACATACTTTATGTTAAAAATGCAGCGCAGGTTGTTACGATGAAAGGAAGTAAAGAGCCTAGGGCAGGTCAATCGATGAAGGACTTAGGATTGATTGAGCATGGAAGTGTTGTAGTGAAAGATGGCATCATCGCTTTCGTGGGCACAGACCAGGAGGCGATGGACTATCTTAAAAACGACAAAAAGGAAGACATTAAGACCATCGATGCGAGTGGTAAGCTTGTCACTCCTGGTTTAATCGATCCACATACTCACCTTGTTTATGCAGGCAGCCGAGAAAATGAGCTCGAAATGAGACTGAAAGGCGCCACATATATTGAAATTCATAAACAAGGCGGTGGTATTCTAAGCACGATGGCAGAAACAAGAAAAGCATCAGAGGAAACATTATTCGATCAATCAGCTGAACGACTTGATAAATTTATAAAACACGGCGTAACAACCGTTGAAGCAAAAAGTGGCTATGGTCTTAATGTCAAAGATGAGTTAAAGCAGTTACATGTGGCTAAACAATTAAATGAACGCCACCCTGTCGACGTCGTTTCGACTTTTATGGGAGCCCATGCTGTACCGGTTGAATTTAAAGAGGATCCAGAAGGATATATTGATTTGCTTATTAAAGAACTATTACCTCGTGTTGCAAAAGATAAGTTGGCTGAGTTTTGTGATGTTTTTTGTGAAGATGGTGTCTTCACGCTTGAGCAATCTGAAAGAATATTGAATGCAGGGATTGAATATGGATTAAAACCTAAAATTCACGCAGATGAAATTGAGGCATTTGGTGGAGCTGAACTTGCGGCGAAGTTAGAAGCGGTGTCAGCAGATCACTTGTTAAAAGCGTCCGATCAAGGTATTCAAGATATGGCCAATAAAAAAGTCATTGCGACCCTTCTGCCAGGTACCGCCTTCTTCCTTATGACTACACCTGCAAGAGCAAGAAGAATGATCGATAGTGGCATGGCCGTAGCCTTAGCAACCGATTGTAATCCAGGTTCCTCGCCAACTGAATCGCTCCTGCTTGTCATGAATTTAGCCTGTCTCACGATGGGTATGACACCGGAGGAAGTGATAACAGCTTGTACTATTAATGCAGCTCATGCGATTGATAAAGCGGACACGATTGGTAGTCTTGAAGTTGGAAAACAAGCAGACTTGGTATTATTTGATGCTAAGAATTATCAAATTCTCCAATACAATTATGGCGTCAACCTTGTACAAACGGTGATCAAGAAAGGCCAGGTCCTTGTTCAGGAGGGGAGAATGCTTGATAACTACCAATCTATCCATTAACCGAAATCGATTGGAAAACCAGCTTAAGATTCTGTCACAATTTGGTAGGAATGAAGAAGGTGGCATTGATCGAACGACCTTTACCCCAGCGGAACTTGAAGCGAGAAAATGGTTAATTGAACAATTTAAAGCCATTAATCTAAATGTAAAAGTAGATGAAGCAGCAAACATTTGGGCTACAAGGAAAGGATATGAAGGCTTACCCCATATCACATTTGGTTCCCATATTGATTCAGTACCAAATGGTGGAATATATGACGGGGCCCTTGGCGTTTTAATTAGTTTAGAAATTATGACAAGACTTTATGAGGCTGGAAAAGAAACAAGACATCCATTTACGTGTGTTTCATTTTCAGCTGAAGAACCGAATCCTTTTGGCTTATCGACCTTTGGCAGCCGAATCGTGACAAAACGCCTGCGAGCGAAGGATATTAAAGGGATAAAAAATAAAGAAGGTCTACCTCTTGAAGTCGCATTGAACTCAGCTGGAGGAGATTTTGACAATATAGAACGTGCCCAAATAGATTCAAAAACGATTGCGGCATTCTTAGAATTACATATCGAGCAAGGTAAACGATTAGAAAGAAATCAAATTCCAATAGGTGTTGTGACATCCATTACAGGCATCTATCGTGAAAAACTACGAATTATTGGAGAAGCCAATCACGCAGGTACAACCATGATGAACGATCGAAAAGATGCGCTAACAACAGCTTCCGAATGCATCCTTCTCCTTGAATCTATTTGCCGAGACCATCCCTCCGATGAAGTTGTTGGAACCATTGGTGAACTGCATATTAAGCCAAATGCAGCCAACATCATTCCCGAGGAAGTGGAATTGACCGTTGAAATTCGAGGGAAAACAGAGGAGGAGATAAGGCAGGTTGTCTCATCTTGGGAGTGTGCCTTGAAACGAGTTTTCCAAAATAGAAAGCATATGAAATTAGATAGACAGGTGTTTCTTAATCAACCTCCCTCTCCAATGGATCGAGATGTCATCGATTCGATTGAAACAGCAGCTAAGCAATTATCTCTTAAAACGTTGCGTTTAGGGAGTATGGCGGGCCATGATGCGACCCATATGGCAACCATCACGCGAAGTGGAATGATATTCGTACCGAGTCAAAATGGAAAGAGTCATTGCCCAGATGAATTCACAGGTATGGATGATATAGAAAAAGCAGCGAATACAATGCTCCATACCTTACTATTACTTGATCAGTCTTTAAATAATAAGGAGGGCTCGTGATGTCCCAACTGTTTATAGCAAACGAAATATATATGGATGACCAATTTAAAAAAAATCAGGCCATGCTAGTCGAAAAAGGTCTCATTAAGGATATTGGTCCAGTAGAACAAATGAAAGGAAAATATCATGGAGTTGAGCAGGTTCTTTATCAAGATAAGGCCATCATACCTGGAACCATTAATGCCCATAATCATTCCTTTCAAAGTTTATTACGTGGCATGGCGATTGATCGTCCTTTTCTAGAATGGCGGGATGAAGCATTATACCGTTGTACGCCATTAATGGATGAAGAAGCCATTTATACAGGAGCGTTATTTGCTTTTGGTGAAATGCTAAAGTATGGTGCGACAACCGTCAGTGATTTTTTCTACATCCATGATAACGGTTTGCACAATGACGAAGCGGTTATTCAAGCCGCCAAGGATTTGGGTATCCGCTTTGTGATGGCCCGAACGATGTATGATTGGGAAGGAGCACCTATTCAGTACCGAGAATCGATTGATGATGCGGTTACCCGTACTCGCAACCTAGCCATCAAGTATCAGGGAGATCCCATGGTCACGATCCAACCTGCACCACATAGTCCACATGCGGCTTCACCTAAGATGATTCAAGCAGGTCATCGTTTGGCCGAAGAACTTGATACTCCTTTTCATATTCATGTGGCTGAGGAAATGTTTGAAGTAAATGAAATTATGGATAAATATGGCTTGAGGCCGGTTCATTATTTAGATTCACTCGGTGTCCTTGATGAAAGAATGATCGCCATTCATCTTGTTTGGCTTGATGACTCTGAGATTAAGCTGCTTGGTGAACGTGACTGTAGCCTTGCTTATTGTCCATCCAGCAATATGTTTTTATCCGATGGGATTACTCGAATTCCTGATCTCGCGCAAGCAGGCGTTACAATTTCATTAGGTTCCGATGGCGCATGCGGCAATAATCGAATTAGTGTGCTTGAAGAAATGCGAATGTGTGCGTTGTTACAAAAGGTCAGTCGTCTTGATGGTACGTGTATCACGGCCAAGCAAGTATTTGATATGGGGACTAAAAACGGTGCTAAAATGCTGCGACTCCCAGTCGGGGAATTAAAACCTGGCATGAAGGCCGATTTCATTTGTTTAGATCTAAACGATTTGTCATTATCCCCAAAAACCGAACTTTTTGCAAATGTGGTTTATTCATTACAACCCAATGCCATAAAAAATGTGATCGTTGATGGGAAAGAGATTGTAAGGGATGGTGAACTCGTGACCATGTCTGAAAAGCAAATTGTTCGGAAAGTCGATCAATTATTTGAAAAGTGGGAGTTAACAAAACGTTGAATGAATTATTGATATAATAGTTGAGTTTTATTTTTAGTTATGTGAAAATAAAACTGTTCCTATTGTTTCAATTTTTTATATATTAAAAAAGTTGGAATATATTTCATCTTAGAATCGTCACCGTGCCATGTGTCCAGAAGTTTGGAGGTTATCTCCTTGAATTCTTGGACACCTAGTAAAATAGGACAAGTCTTATTTTTGAATATAAAAAAATATGGTGGGGGTATTCAGATGAAAAAGAAGCTATTAGCTAGTATTTTAGGAGTTATTTTATTAATAAGTCTCGTTGGATGTGGATCAAAGGAAGATCAGCCAAGCGGTAACAGTTCTTCTTCTAATAAAAAAACGACAAAGATGGCTATCGCTTTATCCAGTTGGGTGGGTTACGCTCCGTTATATATTGCCCAGGAAAAAGGCTTTTTCAAGAAAAATGGATTAGATGTTAAATTGATTAAAATGGAAGCCGTAGCAGACAGAAGAAGTGCTCTCGCTGCTAATACTATTCAAGGTTTTGCCTCTACAGTAGATACTCACGTGATGACAGCGGCTGCTGGCATCCCCGTTCAACAAGTCGTTGCTTTGGATGATTCATACGGTGGAGATGGCATGGTCGCAAAGAAAGACATTAAAAGTTTAGCCGATTTGAAAGGGAAAACAGTAGGTGTACAAACAGATGGAGGCGCAAGTTATTTCTGGTTCCTCTACATGCTTGATAAAAACAACATTGATGTTAAAGATGTTAAAATTCAAAACATGTCTGCAGGGGATGCAGGGTCAGCCTTTGTTGCTAAGAAATTAGATGCTGCTGTCACTTGGGAACCTTGGTTAACAAATGCAAAGAAAACAAGTTTTGGTCATGTTCTTTTAGACAGTAAAGAAACACCAGGCGTAATTGAAGATACCATCGCTTTCCGAAGTGATTTCATTAAGAAAAATCCTAAAGCCATGAAAGCTTTTGTAAAGTCATGGTATGAAGCGGTGGATTACTATAAAACGCATGAAGGTGATGCCATTAGTATTATGGCGAAATCAACAAGTCAAACAAGCGATGAATTCAAAGGCGCAGTTAGCGGGGTCCGTTATTATGATCGAGAAAAAAATGAAAGCTACTTTGGTACAAAAGAATCTCCGGGACAATTAATGGAACTCACTGAGAAAGCCACAAAGTTCTGGCTTAAAGAAGATCTCATTAAAAAAGATCCTGGCGCTGATTCACTTATCAACTACTCGTTTATTAAGTAATCTATTCAGGTAACCACCAGTGATGAAGAAAAAGAGCCCGCATGATTAGAAGTCGATGGATGTATGAGGTGGAGAAGGGCTCTCCACCTGTTATTTTACAAACCTTAGGGAGGTCGAACGATGCAGGATCCAAAAACAGCCGTGAATGACGCTTCCATTCCAATGTACCAAGAGCAAAATAAAAAAGAAACTAAACGCAGAATATCCTGGCTTCAGCCGCAAAAGGCGATCTCAAAGAAACTTTATTTATCATTAAGTATTAGTAGTTTTATTCTCATCCTACTTGTCTGGTCAGGGATCACATATACACATTTGGTTGATCCATTATTTTTACCTACACCAACGGACATTATAAATTCAGCTGTCACATTATTTACTGAACTAGGTTTTGCAACAGATATCCTAGCCACGATATCACGTGTCTTTGTCGGTTTTCTTCTTGCTCTGATCATTGGCTTACCGTTAGGAGTTCTGATCGGCACATTTAAAGTGGTAGAAGCCTTTTTTGAACCCGTGATCTCCTTTGTCCGATATATGCCCGTTTCCGCTTTTATCCCTTTGTTTATCTTGTGGATAGGTGTTGAAGAACCAGAGAAACTCGCCGTCATTTTTGTTGGGAGCTTCTTTTCATTAGTTCTGATGATTGCCGTAGAAGTTGGGAATGTGAGGAAAGAGCTTCTCGAAGCAGCCTATACACTAGGTTCCACAAATTTTGGCATTATAAAATCCGTTATCTTGCCAGCTGCAATGCCAGGGATTATGGAAATTACTCGACTCGTCTTAGGTTGGGCTTGGACGTACATTATTGTTGCTGAATTAATTGCTGCTCCTTCAGGTATAGGACATGTCATCATCGAATCACAACGAATGATACGAACGAGTAACATTATCTTTGGCATCATTGTTATCGGTATTTTAGGGCTCATATGTGATGTCGTACTTAAAATCGTGACAAGAAAACTCTTTTCTTGGAATTACGGGAGGTAAGCCATTGAAACCTAAAGTAACCATACAAAATATACAAAAAGTGTATAAAGGAAAAACCGATGTTCTTGCGGTAGATACGATCAACTTTGACATTATGGAGAATGAATTCATCACCATACTTGGACCTTCCGGCTGTGGAAAATCGACCTTGCTTCGGATGGTGGGTGGCCTTGAAGAACAAACATCGGGTCATATTTACTTAGGTGATCAGGAATTAGTCGGACCTTCATCCAATCGCGGAATGGTCTTCCAAGCCTATTCACTGTTTCCTTGGCTAACGATTGAAAAAAACATTCAATTTGGTCTCAAAAATAAAGGGATGAAAGAGGCTGATCGGAAAGACATATCCGATTCTTATATCGAACTCGTCGGGTTAAAAGGATTTGAAAAACACTACCCTAATCAATTATCCGGTGGCATGAAACAACGTGTGGCCATCGCACGGGCGCTTGCCAACGATCCTGAAATTTTATTACTGGATGAACCATTCGGAGCGTTAGATAGTCAAACACGTCTTATCATGCAGGAACTATTACTTAATATTTGGGAAAAGAAAAAGAAAACCATTCTGTTTATTACACACGATGTAGAAGAAGCCATTTTTTTAGGAAGTCGAGTTCTCGTTATGACGTCTAGGCCAGGTAAAATTAAGGAAGATATGCCAATTGAGTTGCCACACCCTAGGACCTATCATGTCAAATCAGATCCAACTTTCATAAAAATTAAAGACCATTTAACGGAACTTATTCGCGAAGAAAGTCTAAAAGCGATTGAACTTGAAGTTCAAAAGTAAAGCGAGTCATTGAACTATTTTACGGATGCATTGACTTGTCAGTTTTAAAGGAGGGTTTACATGGCCGAATATCAGCGGAAATATACCGATCTTCTAACAGAATATATACCAGGAAAATCTATTGAAGAAGTGAAAAAAGACTATCATTTGGATGAAGTGATTCGTCTAGCGTCAAATGAAAATCCACTGGGTCCATCCCCAAAAGCGATTGAAGCGATGATAGAGGCTGTTAAAGAAGTTAATTTGTACCCCGAGGCAACTTGTGAGGAGCTTGTCACAGAGCTTGCTCAATATTATGGTATTAAACCAGAAGAAATTGTCACTGGAAATGGTGCAGATAATTTGATCAATCAATTAGGCCAAGCTTTTATAAATGAAGGCGATGAAGTGATTTATTGTACGCCGACATTTGCCGCCTATCGTTCAAGCACTCTACTTATGGGTGGAAAACCTGTTGAAATCCCATTACTTGATGGGTTTGTCTATGATTTAGATGGATTACTAACTCAAATAACAGATAAAACGAAAATGATCTTTGTCTGTAATCCCAACAATCCAACGGGGACGCTTCTTGAGGAAGGACGTCTGCAAACATTTTTAGATCAAGTTCCAGAACAAGTTCTCATCATACTTGATGAAGCTTATATTGAATTTATTCAGGAAGAACATTATACAACGGGTGTCGATTTTATTAAAACATACCCGAATGTGATTGTTTTAAGGACATTTTCTAAACTTTATGGTCTTGCAGGAAACAGGGTAGGCTATGCCATAGCACAAAAGCCATTGATTGATCGCATGAAAAAGGTAAGAGAAGTATTTAGCGTCAATCGAGTCGGACATATTGGAGCTCTTGCTGCATTAAAAGATCAAGCACATCGAGATAAAACCATTGAAAAAAATTCAGCTGAAAGGAAAAGATTGGTTGAATTCTTTGAAGAACAAGGCTTTGATGTGACCCCTTCTCATACTAATTTTATTTTCGTTGATGTAAAGATGGATGCAGTAGAAGTCTTTCAAAAGTTAATGGAAAAAGGCGTGCTCATAAGACCTTGCTCAGGCTGGGGATATAATACTCATATTCGTGTTTCCATTGGTTCACATGGTGAGAATACTAAGTTTATAGATAGATTTTCTATTGTTATAGCTAATATTAAGCAATTGAATTAATCAAGAAGTTGGATCATAGTCATAGAGGGGTGAACCCAATGCTCAATCAAAAACCGTTTGTTTGGATCTTAGACGACGAGTGGACAGATCATTCGATTGAAAAAGAGGTGTATGACAAATACGGTTTTACATTTAAAGTCAGTCGTTCGGAAACATTAGAAGAGGATTTAAAGAAGTATGGTCCTTATGCTGATGGGGTCGTTGCACAAATTGGATTTCCATGCCCCAGGCAGTTAATCGAGCAATTACCTGCTTGTAAAGCTATATCCATTTCTGGCGTTGGCTACAATCATGTTGATATTGATGCAGCTACAGAACGAGGAATTGCTGTAGCTAATATTCCGGATTATTGTACCGAAGAAGTATCAGATCATTCAATTGCACTCATGTTTGCACTCTCTCGTCAATTGAAGGACTATGACCAAAAGGTTAGAAATGGGAAATGGGATCCATTAGATGTTCTTCCGCTTTATCGGTTTAAGAATCAAACCGTGGGGATTCTTGGTTTTGGCCGTATCGGAAGGCTTGTCGCACGCAAGCTTCAAATGTTCGGAGTAAGATTGATCGCATACGACAAATATGTGTCAGATGATGAGATTCTAAAGCATGGAGTTGAACCAGTATCATTTGAAGAGCTATTTGCAACATCTAATATTTTAACCTTACATGTGCCTTTAACCGAAGAAACAACGAATATGGTTAATAAAGAAACGCTTGCCATGATGCCAAAAGGGGCTTATGTGATTAATACGTGCCGCGGGGCTGTCATAAATGAAGGGGATTTACTTGGCGCGATAGAATCTGGGTGGATACAGGGTGCAGGAATTGATGTCTTAGACTTGGAACCACCTGCGCCAAATCATCCCTATTTCTCGTGTGAACAAATACTCTTAACACCCCACTCAGCTTATGTCACAGAAGAGTCGCTTCGGGAGCTAAAAGAAAGAACTTGCCAGGTTATTATTGATGTCGTGCAGGGCAGAAAGTTAAATTATGCATTGAATCAAGTTGAATCTGTTCAACCATAGGCTTAATAATTAATCATGATAAAGATCAGTACCTTTAATCAAAGTTAGTGCCTAGTAAATAAAACAAACAAGGAAGGAAAACTTACCTCCCTTGTCTGTTTTTTAATTATTACGTTTACTTCCAAACGTCATTTGCAATATTGACTACATGGCGTAGCTTGTCCCATTGCTGCTCTTCTGTTAGTTTGTTTCCTTCTTCAGTGGAAGCAAATCCGCATTGTGGACTGAGGCAAAGTTGATCTAGATTAACGTATTTTGAAGCTTCTTCAATACGGCGTTTAACGTCATCTGCATTTTCAAGTTCACCATATTTTGACGTGATCAGTCCAAGGACAATATTGAGATCTGGACGATTAACGAAACGAAGAGGTTCAAATCCGCCAGAGCGATCATTGTCATATTCTAAGAATAAACCATCTACATTTAATTTTCCGAAAATATCCTCAGCTATGGGCTCATATCCACCAGCAAACAACCAAGTTGATTGGAAGTTACCTCGGCAAATATGCATGGTTATATTCATATCTTCTGGACGATCGGCTACAGCGTCATTAATCGTTTTTGTAAATGTTAATCGCATTTCCTCAGGATCAAATCCTTGCGAACGTAGTTTTTCTTTTTGTTCGTCAGAGCATAAATGAGCCCAAGCTGTATCATCGAGTTGCAAATAACGACAACCGGCATCATAGAAAGATTTTATTGCTTTTTTATAAGCCTGAGATAAGTCACGGTACATGTCTTCCTTATGGGGATAGACACCATCTTCTACTAGCCCTCTAAATAAAAGCATATTAGGACTTGGAATGGTCATTTTTGCGACGTGATCTCCTGCAATACGATGTAAGAACTTATAATCTTCTAACATGGGATGATTGGTAAAGTCAATTTTATCAACAACTTTTATTCCACGCGCTTTAGTCGTTACGTTATGGAATTGGATACCACTATCTGAGACAAACTCCCTGACACCGTCCAAACCTTCGAGAAAATCGAAGTGCCACCATGCACGGCGAAATTCGCCATCTGTTACGGCTTGTAACCCTATCTCTTTTTGTTTAGCTACAATACGTTTTATTTCTTCATCTTCAATGAGACGTAATTGTTCTGAAGTGATTTCGCCTTGAGCTTTTTGTTGACGTGCTTGTTTTATACGATCAGTACGGAGTAAACTTCCAACTTGATCTGCTCTGAAGGGGGGAAAGTTTCTTTTGATTGATTGATTCACTGGTTGATGTTCCTTTCTAGGTTAGAGTAGTTGAATGATATCAAAGATTTAGAAAAAAAGGAATACCTAAATTTGATAAATTGACTCGGAATTAAAAATTAAGTAGATAAAATGCTCATGAAGAATGAAAAAAAGAGGTGTGAGCAAATTCTCGCACCTTCTCTTTTCTCTTATTAAGCTTTTTCTTCAAATAATTTAGCAATCTCAACAATGACATTCGTTGCTTTGATCATATTATCAACGGATATATATTCATATTTACCGTGGAAATTTTCTCCGCCTGTAAAAATGTTTGGTGTAGGTAGGCCCATGTAAGAGAGTTGAGATCCATCGGTTCCTCCGCGAATAGGTTCAACAATCGGTTTAATATCAAGATTTTCCATGGCTTGATGTGCAATATCCACAATTTCTTTAACGGGCTCTATTTTTTCACGCATATTATAATATTGATCTTTTAATTCAAGAATAACGTTATCTTCACCATATGTTTGTTTAAATTCATTAATGAGTGTTTTCACGGTTTCTTTTTTCTCGTTGAACTTCTCGCGGTAATGATCACGAATAATGTAGATCATTTTTGTTTGTTCAACGTCCCCTTCGATCGAAAGTAAATGATAAAATCCTTCATAGTTTTCGGTATATTCTGGGGCTTCTTTAACTGGCAATTTGCTATTGAAAGCAAACGCGATTTTCATGGAATTGATCATTTTATTTTTTGCAGAGCCAGGGTGGACATTGCTTCCCTTAATGGTTATTTTGGCTTGAGCTGCATTGAAGCTTTCGTATTGTAATTCACCAAGAGGGCCGCCATCCATCGTGTACGCATATTTAGCATCAAAAGCTTTAACATTAAACTTATGTGGTCCACGTCCTATTTCTTCATCTGGTGTGAACGCAACTCGAATCCGACCATGTTTGATCTCTGGATGTTGAATGAGGTAGTTCATGGCGGTCATAATTTCAGTAATACCAGATTTATCATCAGCTCCGAGAAGAGTGGTGCCATCTGTTGTAATCAGTGTATGACCTTTATATTTTGCAAGTTCTGGGAAGGTCGTTGGTGATAAAACAACTTTCAAAGCTTCATTTAAAACGATGTCTTTCCCGTCGTAATTTTCAACAATTTGTGGATTGACATTTTTTCCAGTAAAATCAGTAGCCGTATCGACATGTGCCAAGAAACCAATAGTGGGAACGTTTTTCGTTGTGTTTGCAGGTAGTGTAGCCATAACATAGCCGTTCTCGTCTATTGTTACTTCTTCCATGCCAATAGACTTAAGTTCTTCAACAAGGTTGTTAGCGAGGGTTAATTGACCAGGGGTTGATGGGCAAGTTTCAATATCTTCATTTGATTGCGTATCAACTTTTACATATGAAGTGAATCGTTCAATGAGTTCATCCTTCATGTCTGTCATCTCCTTTTGATTAATGCTCAAAAAGAGGTCTATAAAGCCTCTTTTTGAACAAACACATGAGTATGTATAGGTTTATAATATCATAATTATCCAAATTCATACCCTAAGGAGCATTCATAAAGTTATCATGAACGAAACTAGCTCCTTACTCGTAATTTCGAAGGTTAATTTGGTTGAACTGAATTACTACAAAAACCAAACCAAATCAGAGCTACATTACGAAAGGAGCGAGTTATAATCCTAGAGCTTTTGGGCTTCTGTTTCAAATGCATTTGACTCAATATGAAATCCTAGGTCCTCGATCATTTTATAATCTTCGGTTTTATCTTGTCCTGCTGTTGTTAAGTAATCCCCGACAAAGATGGAATTGGCGATATAAAGACCAAGGCTTTGTAGTGAGCGCAAATTAACTTCACGGCCGCCAGATAAACGAATTTCTTTTTTTGGATTAATATAACGAAAAAGAGCGAGGATCTTTAAACATTTATTCGGCGTTAAGTCATCCATGTTTTCTAGTTTTGTACCAGGGATAGCATGGAGAAAGTTGACTGGAATGGAGTCAGCGTCGAGGGATTTCAAGGCAAAAGCCATATCGATTAAATCTTCCTTAGACTCTCCCATGCCACAAATAATCCCTGAACAAGGCGATATGTGGGCTTTTTTGACAGCTTCAATGGTATTTACACGGTCTTGGTAGTGATGCGTCGTTGTAATTTGATCATGATGGGCTTCGCTTGTATTGATATTATGATTAAATCGATCCACTCCAGCTGCTTTTAACTCTTTAGCTTGTTCTTCATTAATAAGCCCAAGACAAGCACAGACCTTAAGATTCATTTCATCTTTAATTTTTTCTACGGCTGAACAAACCGCCCGTATTTCTCTAGGCGAAGCTTTACGACCACTCATCACAATACAATAGGTTCCCACGTTATCTTCTTTTGCTTTCCTTGCCCCTTTGAGAATCGTTTCCTCATTAACAAGGGAATAATTTTCAATTTGTGTATTAGCATAGATAGACTGTGAACAATAACCACAGTTCTCTACGCAACGGCCACTTTTTGCATTTATAATCATATTTAACTTAACGTTATTACCATAATAATGTTTTCTTATCTGATAGGCACCATGAACAAGACTTAATGTATCTTCTTCTGGAGTATTTAATATGTCTAAGGCATCTTCCTTGGTACATTCATAACCATTAATCACTTTTTGAGCTAAACTAAACCATTTCATTGTCGCATCCTCTTTTCTAAGTATTTTAGCCGTGTTCTAATGAAAACAAAAAGTCCGTCTTATCTTTTAAGAAATTCAGCTTTAAGACAACTTACCAGAGACAGCAAGTCTGCTTCTTAATTGACTGGCTAAAGTTGCACATAAAGCGGCTTTTACAAGATCCAAAACAAATAGAATAGAATTTCCTGCTATGACACTATTAAGCGGTAAGTGATTATAGATGGATAGCCAAAGTACGCCTGAAAAATAAATAGTGAAGATACCTACTAAAATAGCGAAATAGTACTGGATCACGACAAGTTTCATGACTTTAATGTGGTCTGTAATAAGTCCGATGACGAAAACAGCGATCGGCCATGATAGAACATAACCTCCAGTCGGTCCCAATAATACAGCTAAACCACCTCTTCCGCCGGATAAAAATGGGCACCCAGCAGCTATGAGTATGATGAAGACCAACATGGCAATAAATCCTTTTCTAGCACCTAAAATACTCCCCACCAACATGACACCGATCATCTGGAATGTAAATGGGACAGGGATAAATGGAATTTGGATGGTAGGTAGGGTTCCAAATACGATCATAACAGCTACAAATAACGATATAAGAGTTAATGATTTCGTTTTCATGATAGTCCTCCTTATGTGTTAACTAAGAATAATGATAGGTTTACATTGTTTATTTGTCAACAATATATTTTGATTGGTTAACGGTTGGTTTATGGGAAAATAACTAAAAAAGGGTGGAAGGAAAATGACTAGACAGGGACTACTAACCAAAAAACAAAACTAGGAACTATCTCTTGGAAAAGAGCCTAAATAAAAAAACAATACTGGCACTTCGAATAGAAGGTGCTTTTAATTTGGACAAAAAAGCCTAATCATCATCACATTTAGCTCATAATTTCTTAAGAAAATCTTCATTTTTATTATAGGAAGTTGTTAAGTTTTATGAATTAGACTATAAGCAGTGAAAGAGAAATTCACATGATATACTCGAGAGAAAGGAGTGAGAGAGATGAATGATTACCAAGTATTGGTTGTAGATGATGAAAAAGAAATTCGTGATGCGATTGAAATATATTTGAAAAATGAAGGAATTACCGTGATTAAAGCAAAAGACGGGATTGAAGCCATAGATAAACTAAATGAACACGAGATTCATCTTATTATTTTGGATGTCATGATGCCTAGATTAGACGGCATCTCCACGACGTTTAAAATTCGAGAACAAAAGAATATTCCCATAATTATTTTGAGCGCCAAGAGCGAGGACACGGATAAGATCCTTGGTTTACAAGTAGGAGCGGATGACTACGTCACAAAACCCTTTAATCCACTAGAATTGATTGCCAGAGTCAAATCACAGTTGAGACGTTATGTGAAACTAGGAACCTATGACGGTATGGAACAAGTCATTGATATCCGCGGGTTGACTCTCGAACCATCAGCAAAACGGGTCACGGTCAATGGTGAAGAAGTTAAGCTGACCCCGATTGAATACAAAATCTGTGAATTATTAATGACACACGCAGGACGGGTTTTCTCCATTCATGACATTTATGAGCGAGTGTGGAATGAGCCTTGTTATAACGCGGAAAATACGGTTGCCGTACATATTCGAAAAATAAGGGAAAAAATTGAAATAGATCCGAAGAATCCAAGATATTTAAAGGTGGTATGGGGGATTGGATACAAAATTGAAAAATAGATTGTTAATAGGAATATGGATATTACTTCTAGTAAGCGGCATATATGGTTTATACACGGTAGTTAGCCATGGTACACAATATATCAGAGGTAATTATTTTCAAACACCAAATTTCCAAAGTGAATTAAATGAATTTGAAACGGCTTTAGCAGCACTCGAGTTGAACCATTCTAGTCCATTAGAAGTCAAAAAACATATAACCGTTTCTGATCAAGAAATTCATGATTATCGCTATCAGTATGGGGATTTAATGGAGCAAGTCTCTAATATAACAGAACAATATGAAAACAAAATTAATGAAGCAAAGGAGAATAAAAATAAAAATGCCGAAAATTACTATAAAAAAGAACGCGATAAAAAAATAGACGATATAAATAAAAACTTTAGTAGCGATGACTACGTAAGAAACAAAATTATCAAAGCTAAAGAAGAACAAATTGATAAATACTACAAAAATATCAAAAAATATAACCAAAAAAACTTGGAATTTGGGAAGAAAGTATTCAAATATTACCTCAGGGATACTGAGACGGATAAAATTTATACGAACATATCAAGTCAAGACAAGGATATTAACCAAAATGATATGCTTTTTAACGATAAGTTTTCGTTGTCAAAACAAACAGAATTTAATACAGCAAATTTTATAAATATACCAGATGAAGGAGTTGGATTTCAGACAACATCAGAGAGCGAGAGTCTACAAACACCTAATGTAACCATTGTAAACGTATTGAGCAAAAGTGCAAAAACTTATGAGGGACAAATCTTTATCTTAAATTCAGCTCCAAAAAATCACTTTATTATGGATCAATACCATAACTATAATATTAAAAGAGTCATCATTATCATCTGTCTTGTCTTCGGTTTAGCTGCTCTAATCTTCAGTTATTATTTAAATAAGAAACGGAATACTTATCAACGCATCGTCAGTACACATCTTATAAAAGTCTATGACCGAATACCCATTGATTTACGAGCCATGCTTTGTTTATTGAATCTCATTTTTGTTACAACCTTTATTAATGACAGTACGAGCTGGACTAATGTCGATTATACATTTTATAGTCTCGACATTTTTTGGGAACAAGGACTCGCTATCTTGTCCATGGCAACACTTGCTATTCAACTGATCTTTTTAATGGATATAGTAAAAAATAAAAAACGATCTCTTCAATGGGAAAAAAGTGTCATTTATTTGATCTATTTTTCAATATCAAAAACATTTCAAAATCTGGTGGGTATGCAAATCTTTGTTTTTGTTCTCTTAACGCTTGTCTTTTGTTTTGGAATTGTGGCAGCTTTTTCTTATTATGTATGGGATTCCTTAATTCCCATTTTGTTAGCTTTTTTAATAGTAGGATTGCCAACCCTTATATTGGTTCTCAGATATGTGGGCTATTTAAGTCAAATCATCATCAATGCGAGACAAATTGTTCGTGGTGAATTACCTCAAGATCTTCCTGTAAAGGGCTTAACGCCACTTGCAAAACTTGCAGAAGACATCAATACACTTAAGCATGGGGTAAAGACATCTCAAAAGGAACAAGCAAAAAGTGAACGACTAAAAAACGAATTAATCACCAATGTGAGTCATGATCTAAGAACACCGTTAACTTCCGTGATTACGTACACGGAATTACTAAAAACACCCGATCTCACACATGATGAACGTAACAGTTACGTTCAGATTATTGATCGAAAAGCCAAGCGCTTGAAGGTGCTGATCGATGATTTATTTGAAGTCACAAAAATGACGAGTGGTAATATTGAACTCGTTATGGAACAAGTGAATTTAAATGAGCTTCTTGAGCAAGCTTTAGCGGAGTACGATGATATTATTCAAGATTCAAAGCTTCAATTTCGAGTAACTAAGCCAGACAAGCCTGTTCATGCAATTGTTGATGGACAAAAAATATGGCGTGTCTTTGATAATTTAATTGGAAACATTGTTAAATACTCATTAGAAAATACACGTGTTTATATTGATTTAAGAGTAAAAGAAAATGAAGCGATCATCACATTTAAAAATGTCACCAAATATGAACTTGGTGGTAATATGGACGAACTTTTTGAACGTTTCAAGCGAGGAGATGCTTCACGTCATACCGAAGGATCAGGTCTTGGTCTTGCGATTAGTAAATCGATCATTGATCTGCATCATGGGCAGTTTGACATTGAATTAGATGGGGATTTGTTTAAAGTTACCGTAAAACTGGATATATAAGACGTATAAGCCTTAACCTTAATGGATAAGGCTTTTATATATTTAGAAAATAAGGGTAAAAAAATGATGAAAAAATTTGTTCAAAAGTGCGTGCATTACCAAGAATAATATGCTACTATACGTAGAGCTTTTAACAAATTATTATTTCCGACCAATAAAAAATCCTGCTTAAAGATTATTGAGAATCAAAGTATAAGTGGGGTTTATAACCCACACACTAGAAAAGTTTCATTTTATCCCATCCCGCCTTAACGGCAAGTAAAGACCCCCACCTCAAGATTCTGAGTAGTCAAAGAAGATAGGTGGGGGATCAACTGCCCGTAAAGGTCCGATTGGTTCAGCTAACCATCAGTGGGGGATGAAGAAAACCCCCACTGATGGAAGTTTCACTTTATTTTAAGGAGGAAGGTGACGAGAGTGCAAAAGAAACAAGCTGTTTCAACGCAGTCTGTACCTAACGATCTAAAACTCATTCGTCTAACATGGCCTATTTTTCTAGAGGTCTTTTTGTTTATGTTGGTTGGTAGTGTCGATACATTTATGATCAGCGGTGTTTCCGATGATGCTGTTGCAGGAGTAGGAGCATCCAATCAGATTATTACGATTGCGATCTTAGTTTTAGAGGTGATCGGCAATGGTGCAGCGATTGTTATTGCGCAATATATTGGCTCTAAAAAATTATATGAAGCAGCTAAGATTTCTGCGGTCGCCATTACCTTAAATTTAATGGTGGGTATCTCTCTTAGCCTGATCTTCATCCTTTTCGGAGGGTTCATGCTCCAAGCCATGAACTTACATGGCGATATTTATGTCTATGCCAAAACCTATCTGTTGATAGTTGGTGGAGGTATTTTCTTACAAGCACTTATTAATATATTAGCCGCTATTATTCGAACTTATGGTTATACGAAGCATACCATGCTCGTTTCAGTGTTACTGAATATCCTACACTTACTGTTTAACTATATGTTTATCTTTGGGCACTTTGGATTCTCAGCTATGGGAGTTGAAGGGGCAGCTATATCAAATATCAGCAGTCGATTTATTTGTTTGATTATCTTTTTCATTCTGTTCTATCATCTTATGGATGTTAGACTAAAAATCAAGGATTATTTAACCTTAACAAAAAGTTATGTAATAAAGATCTTTAATATAGGCATTCCATCTGCAGTTGAACAAATCACTTATCAATGCTGTCAGCTCGTGTTTTTCTTTTATGCGACCTATCTTGGTGCCGAAGCCATGGCTACTCGTCAATATGCCGTGAATATTTCGATGTACATCTATTTATTCAGTGTGGCCGTCTCCATGGGAACAGCCATCATTACTGGAAGACTAGTTGGAGCTAAAGAACCGGTTGAAGCGTATCGAAGAGTAAGGCAAAGTGTGAAATGGTCTTTGTTAGTGACCATCGTGATGGATATCATCATCATAGCTGCACGGGAACCACTTTTTGGCTTGTTCACAACCAATGCTGATATTATTAAGCTTGGTTCTGAAGTGATCCTCTTTAGTATTTTGCTTGAAACAGGACGCACAGGCAATATTATTATGATTAATTCCTTGCGGGCGGCGGGGGATGCCAAATTTCCTCTCTATATGGGGCTAATCTCGATGGTCGGTGTCAGTTTACCGCTTGGCTATTTTCTTGTTTTTCATTTAAACATGGGTTTGCCAGGAATTTGGATAGCGAATGCCGCAGACGAATGGATTCGTGCCATTACGATGCATTTTCGTTGGAAAAATGGAGCTTGGCAAAAATATAGTTTAGTTGATGATGATAAAAAAGAAGCTAACTCAAAACCAGCAACTGTTCATTAATCAATAGAAAGAGAACTCACTATAAAGCGAGTTCTCTTATTTTTTTCCTAATAATGCTTGACCTTTTTTATCATACTCTTTCATGATTTCGGCTGGAACCATGCTTCCACCTGTTGCCCAAACGATATGAGTCCCTTTTTTCATTTTGTTCATCAGATCGTTCGTCTTAAGATAAGACTGTCCATTTTTTAAAAGTTGAATCGGTCCCAACATCCCTGCCAGAGCCGATGGTTCCAAATAAATGCCTTCGGTTTGAATCAGAGAACTTAGCAATCGATATAGTGTGGTATCACTAACGGTATAACACCCACTAATAAAGGGCTCAATTAATTTTCCCACAAAACCGGATGGCCGACCAACAGCTAGACCATCGGCATCTGTTTTGTTATCTAATCCAATGTCTTGGACTGAGATTTGATCATGCAGACCTGTTGATAGTCCTAGAAGCATACAAGGGGCGTGTGTTGGTTCAGCAAAAAAGCAATGAACAGACTCTTGATAAAGCGTTTTTAGACCAAAAGCGACACCGCCAGGACCGCCACCCACTCCGCAAGGCAGATAAACAAAAAGGGGATGAGCCGCATCAATGGTGACATTGGAATCATCAAGTTGTTTTTTTAGTCGAAGTGCGGAAGTGGCATACCCTAGAAATAAATCTTTAGAATTTTCATCATCGATAAAATAGCATGTGGGATCTTTCTCTGCTTCCTTTCTCCCTTCTTCAACAGCCAGACTATAATCGGTTTTATATTCAACGACCTCGGCACCTTTTTCTCTTAGGAGATCCTTTTTCCACTGTTTGGCGTCATGCGACATGTGAACTTTTACAGAAAGGCCAATCTGTGCACTCATGATACCAATGCTTAAGCCTAGATTACCTGTTGAACCTACAGCGATAGAAAAGTTTGAGAAAAAGGTTTTGAATTTTTCACTATCCAAAATAGCATAGTTATCCTCTGTTTTTAAAAGTCCATGGCGGATAGCGAGTGACTCTGCATGCTTAAGAACTTCATAGATACCACCTCTAGCCTTAATTGAACCAGAGATCGGGAGCTGATCATCACGTTTGAGTAATAAACGACCATGAATAGGTACTTGATAGATTTTTTCAAGATAGCCTTTCATCTTAGGGATACTTGTTAGTTTCGATTCAATCAGTCCGCCTGCTGCACGGGTTTCCGGGAAGACTTTAGCTATATAAGGTGCAAAACGTTGTAACCGCTCCTCAGCTTCTTGAATGTCTTCTATGGTTATCGAGCTCTTTTTCGTCGTTTGATTCTTCTTAAAATAATTTGGGTTTGTCCAAAGTGTTTCTTCAAGAGTTAACAGTTTTCTAATTAATGGATCATTCTTTCCCAATGTATTGCCATCATTTGTAGACATAAGGTCACTCCAATTTATCCGGCATTAACGGCAATTTTTGACCCCCACCTCAAGGCAATGAGTGTAAACAAGCGTTACTAGGTGGTGGATAACTGCCCGCATGAAGCTGGTTTGGTTTTCAATTTATAAAAGTTGACGACTTTTTGTTTCTTTACCTAATAACAGAACAGAGAGAGCACCTATAAGAATGGATATACAAAAAATAAGGAAGATTGTATTAATGGATACATGTTGAGTAACGAGATAGCCAACAAGAAGGGGTCCTAAAATACCGCCAACCCGTCCAATAGCTGCAGCCATCCCTGATCCTGTTCCACGGATACTGGTTGGGTATTGCTCAGGAGAGTAGGCGTACAATGCTCCCCAAGCACCCAAGTTAAAAAATGACAATAAGATGCCTGAAATAAGAAGGGCAGTTAGAGATTCTGCAGAGCCAAAGAAATAGGCACTTAATGCTGTACCAATCAAATAGGTAACAAGAACGAATTTACGACCCCATTTTTCAATAAACCAAGCGGCTGTAAAATATCCAGGTAGCTGAGCCAAGGTCATTATTAAGACGTACTGAAAACTTTTGATCAAACTAAATCCTTTCATGACCATCACACTTGGTAACCACAAAAACATGCCATAATACGAAAAGACAACACAGAACCATAGAATCCATAACATAATGGTTGGGCGTGCAAATTCTTTGGACCATACGTGAAGGATATTCTTTATAAAAGAAGGTTTATTCGTTTCTGTTTTCGCGGACTGAAATTTTGGTGAATCAGGCATATGAATCCTTAAATAGATCGCATATAAAGCTGGAATAGCGCTGAGAATAAGAGCCATTCGCCAACCAAAGTGTGGAATAATAAAGTACGAAATAAGAGCTGCAATGAGCCAACCGACCGCCCAAAAACTTTCAAGTAAGACAACGATTCGGCCACGTTTTTCGGGTTGAACACTTTCCGAAACAAGCGTTGAAGCTACTGGAAGTTCGCCGCCAAGCCCCATTCCAACAATGAAACGAAAAATCAGGAAAAGCGAAAGTGTGGTTGTTAATGCAGATAACCCGCTGCCTAGGGAAAATAATAAAAGAGTGATAATTAAGATGGATTTTCTTCCTGCACGATCAGAGAATAAGCCAAAAAGAAAAGCACCGACAGCCATCCCAATCGAATTAATGCTTCCAATCCATCCCATTTGAACCTCATTTAAATGCCATTCCACACTTAAAGCCGCAATAATAAAAGACAGCATGCCCACATCCATGGCATCAAATAGCCATGCTAGTCCCGCAATACCAAGCAATTTTCTTTCTGTGATCGCATTTTTCATCGACAAAGATTCCTCCTATAGTTTAATTCTTCAATAGCCTGTCTCAATCGATGCATTAACAATATACATCAAATCGTTTTTATCTTCTTTATCCTCTAAAAAGATTCCGCTACGGGTCAACATGCCGCCATCCATCACTTCAACGGTAACGGTTCCATATGGAATAGTAGCTTTAACTTTTTCAATATCCAATTTGTCTTTGTCACAAGGTACAGCCAATTTAATGTTTACCTTCATCTTGTTCAAATCATGGTTAGGTAATACGTCGGTTATACCAGGCATTGAGTTAGTATGAATCGCATTTACAATCGCTCTAATAGCTGCCTTCGTCACATCTTGTCCATGTACATCCACACCAAATCCTGTTTGAATAAACATTAACTTTTCCATAAATGTATCCTCCATATGTTTGATAGATTAGTTAAATTATAAATCCATTGCTTACTGAATATCTTTCTTTCTATTATCCCCTTTGTTAGATGATTGTAGAAGATATTATTCTCTCCTCATTATATCAAGAGAACGGAGGAAAAACTTCTCTGTGGAGCTGAGATAATCTCAAAAAAAGTTATTTTTTTAGGTCAATTAATATCATTTATTGTCACAATAGCGAAAAAGTATGTAAGGAAATCTGACATATAAATAATATTGTCTAAAAATTCATGTTAATATGACTACATAAATATTTTGAAAATAAGATGGTGTCAGCATGATTAATGAGGAGAAAATTTATCACATCATACGAGATCTCATCTTCAGGGCCAAGCTTCCGCCAGGTCAGCAGTTAAAAGAAACGTCTCTAGCTGAAGCATTCAATGTTAGTCGTACTCCGATACGAGCAGTCCTGCAACGGTTGAAATTTGATTCGTTAGTTGAAATCATTCCAAAGAAAGGAGCTTTTGTTTATTGTCCAAATCCAAGAGAAGCTGAACAAATTTTTTATGTCAGGCACATTCTAGAGCCTGAAGCTGCTGGATTAGCGGCTGTTCGAGCTACACCAAAGCAAATTGAATGGATGGAACGCTTATTAAAAGAAGAATATACCTTGTATCAAAAGGGAGAAATTCATCAAGCGCTTCTTAAGACACAACAACTGCACATGACAATTATCGAAGCATCAAGAAATCCTTACTTAATTGAGCCTCTTAGAAAGTTAGTATCGCTGTCACATATCATTTTGGCTTACTACAATATGTCTGGCGGCAGTGAATCACATGCAGAGGACGAACATTCTGCCATCATAAATGCCATTCGAGATGGAAATGTATCTCTTGCAAAAGAACTTTCAGCTTTACATACTTTATCAATTAAACGTGATATTGATTTCTCAAGAGATTATCGATCCTTAGCATCCTTGCATCAGGTCATTTCAAGATATCTAGCCTGATTTTTTATTGCTATACATTGTATACAATTATTGCACACGATCTTTGTTTTAAAGTCAGATAATTAAAAACTAGATTATGGGGGATTCCTACATGAAAAAATGGATGAAAGCTACAGTATTATTAATGGTCGTATCAATGTTCGCCATGTTGCTTGGTGCTTGCGGAAGTTCAAGTAAGTCAGGGGCAGCAAAAAGTGAAGGGAACACTTTAGAACAAGTAAAGAAAAAAGGGGTCTTAGTGGTTGGGTCATCTAATGATGCTCCATTTGCTTTCATTGACAAAGATACAAAAGAGTTCACTGGGATTGATGCAGAAATTATTAAAGAAATTGCAAAACGCTTAGGTATTAAAAAGGTAGAAATGAAAGAAATCAAGTTTGAGAACTTATTACTTGAATTAAATAAAAAAAGTGTTGACCTTGTTACAGATGGTATGTACGTTAAACCAGAAAGAGAAAAAGTCGCTAAATTCACAGACATTTGGTACAAAGAAGGCGAAGCCATCCTTGTCGGAAAAGACTCTACAGTTAAAAGTGTTGATGATTTAAAAGGTAAAGTGGTTGGGGCTCAAAAAGGTCAATCTTTCCTTGAACTCGCTCAAAAATGGAAAAGCGAAGGAAAAGTGAAGGATGTAAAAATCTTTGGTGGCCAATCTGAACTCATGTTAGCCATTAAAACTAAAAAAGTAGACGCTGTTGTTGGTGATGGAGCACTTGCTGCCTATGCGATCAAAACGGACAAATCTCTAGGTATTAAAATGGTATCACCATATACACCAGTTGATGCAGGGAAAATTGCAGCTGCAGGCAGAAAAAATGATACATCACTCGTTGACGCTGTGAATAAAGAATTAGCTGCAATGAAAGAAGACGGTACGGTTTTAAAAATCTTAGAAAAGTATGGTTTATCTAAAGACTATTATTTTCCAGGTAAAAATTAAGAATCAAAAAGTCAGGGACTTCTAGGGAATGAAATACTATAAGTCCCCTGATGATTTTTAGAAAGAGGGTAAACGATGGATATCATACAAAACTTAGATTTCGGAGCAGCACTACATGATCTAACCCCTATGTTATGGAGCGGATTATGGATTGCGCTAGAAGCGACCATTTGTGGTTTCATCATTGCATTTGTTCTAGGTACAGTTATTGCCATAGGTCGAATCTCTAAATCAAAAATTCTAAGGGGCGTTTTGGTCGTCTTCCTAGAAATCATTAGAGGTACACCACTGCTTGTTCAACTTGTTTATATGTACTACGTTGCACCGCTTCTTATTTCTTTAGTTGTACAGATTTGGACACCAGGGTACCAGTTAAGTTTTAGTCCATTTATTGCCGGGGCACTTGGTCTTGGAATCAATTATGGTTGCTACTTATCTGAAGTTATTCGGGCTTCTATATTATCTGTTGATCGTGGGCAAACCGAAGCGGCTCTTGCACTTGGGTATACATCTCGTCAGTCCCTTTGGTCTATTGTTATTCCACAAGCGACGCGTTCGGCTGTACCTGTATTTGGTAATTATCTTGTCATGATGATCAAAGATACATCACTACTGGCCTTTATTACAGTTAATGAATTATTGTTGCGAGCACAAACGTATGCATCACAGACATTTTTAACGATTGAATCCTATACCATTCTAGCCATTGCTTATCTAATTATTAGTTTGCCATTGGCTCAACTCATGGGACTATTAGAGAGGAGGTTGGCAAAACGTGGCTAAAACAATGATTGAGGTTGAAAAGTTACACAAATCGTTCGGAGAGAATGAAATACTAAAAGGTTTAGATATAGAAATTAAACAAGGTGAAAAAGTCGTTATCATTGGTCCATCCGGTTCTGGTAAATCAACATTTCTTAGGTGTTTGAACTATCTTGAAGAGCCGACCTCAGGACGTGTGAAGATTGAAGGTCACTATTTTGTTGATCCTCATGGGAAATATAACGAGAAGCATATTGCCTCTCTTCGAACGGAAGTCGGAATGGTGTTTCAACGGTTTAATCTATTTCCGAACATGACCGCCATCGAAAATGTGATGGCAGCTCAAATCAAAATCCGTAAGAAATCAAAAGAAGAAGCTAAAAAAACAGCCGAAAAATATTTAATTAAGGTGGGTCTAGGAGAACGGATGGATCACTACCCTAGACAATTGTCTGGCGGACAACAACAACGTGTGGCGATCGCACGAGCACTCGCCATGGAGCCAAAAGTCATGCTCTTTGACGAAGCAACGTCTGCTCTTGATCCCGAACTCGTTGGAGAAGTACTTAACGTTATACGTGATCTTGCTCGTGAAGGAATGACCATGGTATTGGTGACTCACGAAATGAGGTTTGCCGAAGAAGTAGGCGATCGAATCATCTTTATGGATAAAGGTGTCATCGTTGAGGAAGGCCATCCAAAAGAGTTCTTTCACCATCCAAAGCATGAGAGAACAAAAGCGTTTATCAATAAGGTTGAACATCCTGAACTTTTAAAGGAAAATGTCAATTAAGCAATTAATTTAGTGAACTTATCAATAAATGGATTTTAATATTTAAATGGTAAAACTCCCGCTTTGATGTGAACCATGAAAGCAGGGGTTTTTTACTTTGTCTAATAAGAAATAATAAAATGAAAGAAAATCAACCAATATAACTACATGAATAGGCCACGAGTTAGATCATAAAGGATACCACTTAATTACAGTTTGTAAAAAATGCTAACATCTTCCTTGTTTTATCGCAAATGGAGAGGGAATAAAAATAGGGTGGAGATTGGTAGGTTTTATCAATGTTTAATAGGACATGGAAGATAAACCGGGGCACTATCCATACAAACACGATAGAAAAGGAAGTGAACACCCTTGTATTTAACGACGACTTATAAATTACTAGTTGTCTTTGTTTGTTTGTGGGTGTTTGTTAGAATCCAAAGTAATAAAAAAATGAGGCAGCTAACGGCTTTGGATTTCATTCATCTGTTTATCGTCACAAATATGCTGGCAAACTTTTTAAATACACCACCTAATATATTGGGATTACTTTATGCTATTGCTTTTTGGGCAGTGTTGATTTATCTGCTTGAATTCTTAACTAGAAAAAGGAAGGGCAGAAAAATTATCTATGGGCAATCATCACCGTTAATTCAAGATGGGGATATCAATATAAAAGAATTTAAAAGAAACAACTTAGAAATGGAGCAATTCCGAATTTTACTACGAGAGCAGGGTATTTATTCGTTATATGATATCAAACATGCCATCTTAGAAATCGATGGATCTCTAACTGTTATTAAAAAGGAAGATCCTAACTTATCTGCTTTATTAGTGGATGACGGCGAAATTATTGAAGAACAATTATATAGGATCGACCAAAATAAAGAATGGTTAAGGAAAGAACTCAGCAAAAAGGGTTACGATAATGTCGATGACTTATATTGTGTGGAATGGTCAAAAAGAAACGGCTTTTACATTAAAAGCAAGGGTGAAAAGACGAAAGAATAGAAGACCCATTTCCGGCATCTTAAAATTAGTTAAGGAACGGCAGCTAATAACGACACGACATTGAGGGAGTTTGCACTTAAATGGGGGGGTTGGAAGTTTACGTCGAATCCTATTTAAAAACATATATATGGGTACACATGATTTCCAAACCCCTTTTAATAAATAATCAACGATAAAAAATTTACTAAGCTAGCCATATTTCTAACTAACCAACATATATATATACCAGAAACTGAATTTACTTTAATTTGTAAGCGCTTCATAAAAACTAAACCGATTTAGAAGGGGAAGGAAGGGATTTGTTTGAATAGATTGTAACCAATGGTTCAAAGGCATTTACAGATGATAGTTGATATAGAAAGGTAAGATAAGGGTCATTCAGTATTATTTAAACTAACAAAATGAAAGCGTAATCAAAAGGAGGACATAACGATGTCAACTGTAAAAATTCAAGCCAAAGAAGCTAAAAAATTAGTAGTGATAAAACTTTCAAAAGCAGGATTAAAAGAAAAAGACGCGGAAAAAATTGCAGAGGTGCTTGTCCATGCGGATTTAAGAAATGTAAATTCACATGGTGTACTGCGGACGGAGCATTACACGAATCGTCTGAAAGCTGGAGGAATTAATGCAAATGCCAACATATCATTTCAGTCAACTGGTCCAGTAACTGGAGTGGTAGATGGTGATAATGGATTTGGTCACATTATTGGAGATATCGCAATGGATCATGCCATTAGTATGGCACAAAAAAATGGCGTTGGAATGGTCACAGCCATGAACAGTAGTCATTGCGGAGCATTAAGTTATTTTGTCCAAAAAGCAACGGATGCCAAACTTATCGGAATTGCTATGACGCACACGGATAGTATAGTCGTTCCATTTGGAGGGAAATCAGCCTTTTTAGGAACAAATCCTATTGCTTATGGGATACCAGGAAAAAATAAAAAGCCCTTTATTCTAGATATGGCAACATCTAATGTGGCCTTTGGTAAAATTCTTCAGGCTCGTGAAGTAGGGAAGGAAATACCAAAAGGATGGGGAGTCGATGAACATGGGGATGCTGTTACCGATCCAAATAAAGTCGTATCACTTTCCACTTTTGGCGGACCAAAGGGTTATGGATTGTCGGTCATTGTGGATGTTTTCTCCGGATTGTTAGCTGGTGCGGCCTTTGGTCCACACATCGGAAGAATGTACGATGACCTTGATAAATATCGGAAACTTGGTCACTATTTTTGTGCCATCAATCCATCTTTTTTTACAGATACCGAAGAATTTTTAACACAAATGGATGAAATGATGGAACAACTGCAACAGGTTCCTCCTGCTAAAGGATTTGATCGAGTGTATATACCAGGAGAAATTGAACAATTACATGAAGAAAAAAATCTAGAAGAAGGAATTACGATTGCTTCCAGTGTTTATGAATTTCTGAAAAACTAAGAACCTTTAAAAAGAAAGCAGGTCCGATTACGAGGAGGGTTATCTATGTTTTCCAAAGGGAAATTATCGATTGTTATCCTGCTTTTTCTAGCAGGCGTGATTAACTACTTAGATCGCTCTGCTCTGTCAATTACGGCTCCTTTTATTCAAAAAGATTTGGATTTATCAGCTACACAAATGGGGATCATTTTTAGTAGTTTTTCGATTGGTTATGCCGTTTTTAATTTTTTAGGTGGAATCGCTTCGGATAGATTCGGTGCAAAACGTACGCTACTTGCCGCAATGATCGTATGGTCATTATTTAGCGGAGCAGTTGCGCTCGCAGTGGGATTTATTAGCTTGATGATCATTCGTGTCATATTTGGAATGGGTGAAGGTCCGCTATCGACAACGATTAATAAAATGGTCAATAATTGGTTTCCGTCCAATCAACGTGCTTCCATTATTGGAATTACAAGTAGTGGCACAACCCTTGGAGGTGCCATTTCTGGACCTATTGTTGGCTTTATAGCACTTTCGTATAATTGGCAAATATCATTTATATGTATCATGGCGATTGGTTTAATCTGGTCCTTTTTCTGGTGGAAGTTTGTGAAAGAAAAACCTAGAACGCAGAACTTTAAAGTATTACCAACCCCAGAGGATCCAGAGTCAACTTTAAATGAAAAAAAATCTTTAACCTTCTATTTAAAACAAAAAACAATATTATTTACAGCCTTTGCGTTTTTTGCTTATAACTACATCCTATTCTTCTTTTTAACATGGTTCCCGAGCTATTTAGTAAAAGCACGAGGAATGAGTATCAAAGATATGAGTATTATTTCGGTTATTCCTTGGGTATTTGGATTTATTGGTTTAGCTGTAGGTGGGTTAGTTTCAGATTGGGTTTTCAAAAAGTTTGCCGGTAAAGGGATATTGTTTTCTCGTAAAATTGTCCTTGTTATTTGTTTATTTATATCAGCAGTCTGTATTGGCATTGCTGGTCTAGTAACAACCATCCCAAGTGCCGTTACGTTAGTCGCACTATCCGTTTTCTTTCTCTACTTAACAGGTGCGATATATTGGGCCATCATTCAAGACGTTGTAGACAAACATAACGTTGGATCCGTTGGCGGATTTATGCACTTCTTAGCTAATATTGCCGGAATTATCGGTCCGACTTTAACAGGGTATATCGTTCAAACCTCAGGAACATTCACCATTGCTTTTCTTCTTGCAGGCGGAATAGCTATCATAGCCTCTCTTGCAGTCATTCGTTTTGTTCAGCCAATAAATCATAAGATTAAAATATAGAAGGCTGAAATATTGATATATTAGATGATAATTATAAGGCTCTAACACCCTATATACCATCAAAATTTAAGTTTTGGCTTTTCTTGTAGGTTACTTTCCCGTCACTTTCTAAAATAAATTTAATTTCACTGAATAAAAAAGGCCACAATATCCTTTATAAAAAAGGAATTGTGGTTCTTTTCATACGGGTAGAAAGATTTTTTTCAGAAGATCCTTTAGATAACATTCTACGCTCTCTGTTTCTCTAGTGATAGGTCTTCTTTAGCCCTACGGGAGAGTTTTTTGAATGCAAATAAATAAAGAATGATTAACAAAACAATAAGGATGGATGAGAAACCAAACATGGATCGATAACCGATTTGACCAGCTACTCCCCCAAGAGTTGCCGCTCCAAAAGCCATACCTAAATCCATAAAACTGAAGGCCATTGCATTGGCTGTACCTTTTTTATCTGGTGAAACCAAACTAACCGCCCAAGCTTGAAAGGTAGGTTGCATAATGCCATAGGCTATGCCGTAGAACACGGCAGCAACAAAGAGTAAAGAAAAGTGTTGTGTTATTGAGATTAAAATCAGTCCAATAATACCACATATACTGGCTGGGAGAATGAGATATTTATGTCCTATTTGATCGTAAATTTTTCCCGAAAAAGGTCGTATAGCCAGCGTAACAATGGCATTAATTAAGAAGAAAAGAGAGACTTTTCCGGCTAAATGCGTTTCACTCCCAATTCCGTTAATAAAATTCACGATTCCTGAGAAAGTGATATAAAAGATAAAGACAAGAAAACAAGGGATTAAGGCTCGTTTATCAAAGGCATATTGCCATATGGATGAATGTTGATTTATTTTTTTTATGGGTTTTTCCAATGGAATGACAGGCGTGTCATTTTTAATAATAAAACTAAAAAGACATGTTAAGATGAGTAAACCAATATTCACAAAGATCATTGTATTGAATGTAAAATGATGAAGTAGTGTGAGAGCGAACATTGGACCTAGTGTTGTACCAAGACTCGTTGAAATGCCAAAGTAACCAATGCCTTCTCCAATACGGTTATTGGGGATGATATTTGTTGCCATGGTAGCAAGAAGCGTGGTTGCTACACCAAAGCCAATCCCTTGCAATAGCCTTAAGACAACGAGAAAGGTCATAGAGCTTTGATTATAGCTGATAACAAGTGTAAAAAGAACGCCTATTAAAATGAATGACAGGATTTTCTTCATATTAACTTTGTGCATAATAATCCCAATAACGGGTCTTGAAATAATGGCCGCCAACATGAAGACTGTTGTCATGATGCCTCCCTTAGTTGGGTTGTGGGTGAGTTCTGTAATATACGCTGGGAAACCAGCCGTCAGCATTTGAAGGGCTAAGAAGAAAATAAAAGATGTTAAAATAATGATAATAAATTGCCCCGTCCATAGCCGTGATGTTGATGATTGCAAATTTTAACCTCCTATTTGTTATGTGGTAAATCATGAAGTAGATCGATATTCTTCTGAATTTGTCCTAGAACATGTTGGAAAGTCTCTAAGTCCTCTTTTGGGATGTGGTTGACGATCTTTTGAAAAAGCAATTCGACCTCATTAAAGCGATCGTCTACCAACTTTCGACCTTGTTCTGTTATCACGATTAAGAAGGAACGTCGATCATTTGGATTTAACTGTCGGTTAATAAATCCGTTTTTTTCTAATAAATCAAGAATTTTTGTCAAGGTCGGTTGATCTTTATCTGAACGCAAGGCTAATTGTTTCTGTGTTACATGATCTTGTTCTGTTAAACGTTTTAAAACGCCCCATTGCTCAGCTGTAAGTTGGGATTCTTTGAGATGATTTGATAGTATGCGTGTAATTTTACGGGCCGTTTTAGCTGTATTAAAACCAATTGTGTCATCTAATGAGTTCAAACTAGCTCCTCCTTTTGTAAAGCGTTATTTTATATTGTACTTCATTAATTGATATGTGTAAATATAATTAGTGCACTAACTATATATGGTGTAAATTTTTAATTGTACTAAGTTTACCGATATTATGTTTCTATTGTTTATTCATATCCATTGAGATATTCTAAAGAAAAAGTAAATAGGGTGGTGATAGTTTGGCAGAGGTAAAATACGAGATAATCAAAACGATTGGAGAATTATCGGAATCACCGAAGGGTTGGAAAAAACAACTGAACCTCATTAGTTGGAATGGAAGAGAACCAAAATATGATCTTCGTGACTGGTCTCCAGATGGAACTAAAATGGGAAAAGGTGTTACATTGTCAACAGAGGATTTAAAGGCACTTAAGGCTATTTTTAATCAAATGGATGAATTAAATTAAAAGCGTATTATATGATGTTTTGACTGCCGGTTAAAAAATGAACAACCCTTCTCCTAATGGACGAAGGGTTGTTTGGTCATTCATGGTTTTAAAACAACTTTAATACAACCATCTTCAAAGTTATTAAAGATTTTATAACCCGTACTCGCTTCTTCCAAAGGAATATGGTGGGTAATAATATCCGTAGGATCGATTTCTTTATGGATAATTTTATTGAAAATTTCCGGCATCAAGTGGGGAGCAGGACATTGTCCCATTTTTAAGGTCACGTTTCTTACAAAAAAAGCACCGAGTGGGAACATATTATAGTTACTACCATAAACACCTGTAATTTGAACGGTTCCACATTTTCTTACGGCTTTTGTGGAGATTTGAATAGGTCCAAGGGTTCCACCTTGCAATTTTAATTTTTGTTCGATGAACTCAAGCGGAGATTTTTTTCCATCCATACCGACACAGTCAATAACAACATCAGCGCCGCCTTGGGTGATTTCCTTTAAATGTTCACCCATATCATCATATTTAGTAAAATCAAACACTTCCACGTTGTTTGTTTTTCTGGCATGGTTCAACCGATAATCAACATAGTCCACGGCGATCACTCGCTCTGCACCCGCCATCCATGCAAATTTCTGTGCCGTTAATCCAATCGGCCCACAACCTAAGATGATGACCGTGTCTCCCGGTTTAACCCCGCCATGTTGAACACTCCAAAAAGCCGTTGGCAAAACATCAGATAGAAAAAGAAGAGAATCATCTTCAAGTTCACATGATTCCGGAATAAGAAAAGGCGTGAAATTGCCAAAAGGCACTCTTAAATATTCGGCTTGGCCGCCTGGATAATCACCAAATTTCTCTGTATAACCTAAATAGCCACCTGAGTCGTAATGTGGGTTTGAGTGATCGCATTGGCTTTCAAATCCATGCTGGCAGTAGATGCAATGCCCACAAGCCACTGTAAACGGAATGACCACGCGATCTCCTTTTTTAACTTTAGTGACATCAGGGCCAACCTCTTCAACAATTCCCATTGATTCGTGACCGAGTAAATAGCCTTTTCTAAGTGGGAAATTCCCCTGGTAGAGATGTTTATCCGATCCACAGATGGCAGCAGATGTAATCCGAACAATGACATCATCCTTTTTTTCTAACTTTGCATCCTCAACATCCTGAACCTCAATGTTATTCGGACCTTGATAAGTTACAGCTTTCATGTCTATCTACTCCAATCCTTGAATCTTAGCATCTTTAATAAGATTTCATTGTTCTTATGCATTTATTCAAGTTTAGATTGAAGTTCCCAAATATTATTAATTGAAACTTAAGTGTTTGAAGGACAAGCAAATTACTCTAAAGTGAATTGATTTTACTAATCAAAGAAACATCATCTAGACGTGCATTGTTGACTTGAGTCGAAACGGGATGATAGGTCATTTCATCAGGTTTATAAGGGGTTAATAGAGATTTAAGCGCATGGCTGTCTTTTTTTGAACGATCAAGCCACATAGTTTCTGCTTCTTTTGTTAAGATCACGGGCATTCGATGGTGAATGTCCTTCATTAAAGTATTTGCGGCTGTTGTAATAATCGTACATGTTGTTAGAGTTTGATCGTTATGCCGCCATTTATCCCATAACCCTGCCATAGCAAATGGAACGCTGCCTTTTAGTAAAATCCGCATCGGCTGTTTCCCATCTTCTGTGGCTTTCCATTCATAGAAACTATCTGCTAAAATCAAGCACCTTCGACGTGAAAGAAGAGTCTTATATGAAGGCTTTTCATCGATACTTTCAGCGCGCGCATTGATCATTTTATAACCAATTTTCGGTTCTTTAGCCCAAAAAGGAACGAGCCCCCATTTTAACAAACCAGCTCTTCTATGATTTGTTTGATCACTAACGACTGTCAGGATATTTTGCCCTGGTGCAATATTGTAACGGGGCTCAATAAGTACGTCATTAGAAAACAGAAAACGTTCTTTTAAAATATCTAAATCTGTCACAAGGGTATACCGGCCACACATCATTAACGCCTCCTTTTAAAACTAATTAAATCAATCCTATTTTTATAAAAGCATACAAAGTTGTTCTTAAATTTTCAACTAAATTAAAATAACTTGGCAGCTAGTTTTCTTTGTTCCGCCGTAAAAACAAGGCGTAAAGCGCCAAAGAAATAGCCTGCACTGCATTCAAAATAAACAAAAACATTGTTAGAAAATCTGACAATATCACACAATATTGTGAACATTAATCTTATAATAATTGATAAACTTAAAATAAAAAAGGTGGTGGATGGGACAAACCATGAATGATGAAAAGCAGAAGACATCGGATGTTATACTTTCTAAAAAAGATGAACCGCTTGTATCTATGAGAAATCGATCACCTAAAATAGTGATTCAACCTATCTATTATCAAAAGAAAATGCCTGGAACGTCAGATAATCTGTATCTGAGAGAAAGTGTCGCGAGTAAAGTCATTTCTGCGGCAAATCAGTTGCCAGATGGCTTATCCTTGGTTCTTTTGGATGGATGGAGGTCGTATGAGACGCAATTGTATATCTATAATAAAACGATTCATGAATTTAAAAAAATGGGATATACAGATGAGAAGATAAAACGAGACATTGCCTCTTTTGTCGCTTATCCTTCAAAGGATCCAGAAAAGCCAGCCCCTCATTTTACTGGCGGGGCAATCGACCTGACTATTGCAAAAGATATGGAATGGCTTGATATGGGGACTGATTTTGATGACTTTTCGGATATTGCCTATCTTGATTATTATGAGAATCAAGTAAACCTCACGGATCAAGATAGAGTGAGAAGAGATAATAGGAGACTTCTAAAAGCCGTCATGACTCAAGAAGGTTTTACGGTCAATCCGACTGAATGGTGGCATTATGATTTTGGAAATAGACCTTGGTCTGAGAAGACAAAACAGAGCATGTTATATTCAGGTATTTCTCAATGGCCGTTGGATTGATCCAAATTTAGGACAAGCAAAAATTGTACTTAATTTGATCATTTTACATAAGGAAATGAATAGGGGGGCTTATTTTGAAAAAGACATTAACTTTGGTTATTTCGATTGTTATGTTATTTTCCATCATTACAGCTTGTGCAAAGAATTCTAATGCTCCATCTTCCAAAAAAGATTCGAAATATAAAGTTGATTCGTCATTGACTGTAGCAATAAGTGCGGATCAAGGCACCCTAGATCCTGCAGTGACAATGGATAACTCTGCATGGAAAATTACATATCCTGCCTACGAAAGATTAGTCGATTTTGATGGTGAAAATACAAAGGTGAAAGCGGGATTAGCGAAAGATTGGTCTGTGAGCAAAGATGGAAAGACGTGGACCTTTCATTTGAATAGTGGTCATAAATTTGCTGATGGTACATCCGTAGACGCTAATGCCGTTAAGTTTAGTTTTGAACGACTTTTAAAAGTGGCCAAAGGGCCAGCAAGTGTTTACAGTGAAATCTCAAAAGTGGATGCTCCTTCATCCGATACAGTCGTATTTACTCTAAAACAAAACTTTCCTCCGTTTTTGTCCACTCTAGCGGCAAACTACGTCAATATTGTCAATCCAAAAGTGATGGATAAAGAAAAAGATGGAGATATGGGTCAAGGCTATCTTGCGAACCATACAATGGGAAGTGGTCCTTATCAGCTAACAACGTGGAAAAAGGGAGAATATATCCAATTAGGATTAAACCCACATTCAACAGTAAAACCTGCTTTAAAAAAGGTTACCTTTAAAATTGTGAGTGATCCCTCTGCTCAAAAACTACAATTACAAAAAGGTGATGTTGATATTGCAGAAGGTGTACCAGTCGATCAAATTGAATCTCTTAAATCTATGAAAAATGTAACATTGCTTCAAAAACCTAGTTTATTAGTAGACTATGTCTATATTAATTCTAGCAAAGGAAACGACGCTTTAAAGAACAAAAAAGTGAGACAAGCATTAAACTATGGTATCGACTACCCATCACTAATTAAAGCCGTTCAACAAGGGTACGCTACGCAGAGTCGTGGACCAATTCCTAAAGGCCTTTGGGGTTATGATAGTAGCGCAAAACAGTACCAATTAGATGTCGACAAAGCTAAATCTTTATTAAAAGAGGCTGGGGTTTTTAATGTAACCTTAAAACTACTATACTCAGACAATAATCCTTGGTGGGAAACAGAAGCTCTAACGATTCAATCCCAGTTAGCGACTATTGGTGTAAAGGTTAAATTAAATAAAGTAGCGTATGCAACATCACGAGATATGATGGATAAGGGTGACTTTGATCTAGCATTAGGTGTTTGGAGTCCTGATTTTGCCGACCCATTTGCTTTCATGAATTTTTGGTATGATTCCAAAAACTTTGGTTTGGCTGGGGATCGTGCCTTTTATAAAAATACAAAGGTAGACCAATTGTTAGCTGAAGCAGCAACATCAAATGATCAGTCAAAACGTGAAGCCCTATATAAAGATATTCAAACGATCGTCATTGATGACGCACCTTATATTTTACTTTATCAAAAAGATTACTTATTGCCGATAAATAAAAATGTTAAAGGATTTGTATTTAATCCAATGTTGCAAGGTATTTACAATTTACAAGACATGTCTAAATAACCTGATGAGGTGATGCAACATGATGAAAATGGTTATGAGACGAATCGCTTTTCTTGTCTTTGTTATTTTTGGAGTGTCCTTAGTTACGTTTGTTCTTTCGCATATCATTCCAGGAGATCCTGCTAGTATGATGGCAGGCCAGCATGCAAGTAAACAAACCGTAGAACATATACGTCAGCAATTGGGTCTAGATCAACCGATCTTGATCCAATATGTTGAATATGTGAAAGGGGTTCTTTCAGGAGACTTTGGGACTTCGATTCGGACACAAAATCCTGTCATTGATGATCTAGCCAACTATTTCCCAGCAACCTTAGAGCTCGCTATAGCTGCTTTTATTATAGCTATTTTGCTTGGTATCCCTTTAGGAATCGTATCAGCAGTTAAAAAGAATCAATTTTGGGACCATGCTAGTCGAATTTTTTCAATAAGTGGCGTTTCTATTCCTGTATTTTTTAGTGGTTTAGTTGCTATATTGATTTTTTATGGTTATCTCAATTGGTTCCCAGCGAATGGACGAATTGATATGACTATTAATCCGCCAACCCGAATCACCAGTTTTTACATTATTGATAGCTTGCTAAGTGGCGATATGATCGCTTTAAAAAGTAGCCTACAACATATTATTCTCCCTGCTCTAGTTTTATCATATGCCCAGCTCGCTATTATTACACGTCAAGTCCGTGCAAGTATGTTAGAGGTGCTAAGTCAGGAATATATTCGAACAGCTAAAGCCAACGGCATACATGGTTACAAACTACTCATTCGATACGCGTTAAGAAATGCACTAGTTCCAACAGTCACCGTCATTGGCACATCATTCGGTGCACTACTTGGAGGGGCTGTTGTAACAGAAACAATTTTTGATTGGCCTGGTATGGGAAAATACGTGGTTGATTCCATTGCTTACTTAGACTTCCCAGCAATTATGGGTTTCACACTTTTTATATCAATTGGTTATGTTTTGATTAACTTGATGGTGGATATTACGTATTTCATTCTCAATCCACAGTTGAAAGAGTAGGAAAGGAGAATATCATGATTAATCCACAAATAGCATCAGAAGCAACAAAGAAAAATATCAAAACACATCCTATTTGGTTCAAATTAAAACATAATAAAATGACGCTTATTGGCTTTCTTATTTTGTTTGCCATGATTGTTCTAGCTCTCTTAGCTCCTGTTTTAACGCCTTATGATCCTATAAAAATAAATGTTGCTGAGAAATTTCAGGGACCATCATTTCGACATTTGTTCGGAACAGACGAGGTAGGAAGAGACATTTTAACTAGAACATTATTCGGTGCAAGATTATCTCTCGGTGTTGGATTACTCGTTATTATTATTGCTGCTTGTTTTGGTATCTTCATAGGTGCGGTATCTGGTTATTTTGGGGGTATCATTGATCAGATTGTCATGAGAATCATGGACATGTTATTGGCTTTTCCGACACTTATTCTTGCTATGGCTCTTACTGCATCTTTGGGACCTAGTCTACATAATGCTATGATCGCGATTGCCATTGTAGAAATTCCCATTTATGTCCGCCTTGCTCGGAGTGAAACATTAGTACTAAGAGAAAAATTATTTGTTAAGTCTGCTGCAGTATTCGGTATCAGACCCATTCCCATTATACTGAAACACATTATTCCAAATGCAGTTTCTCCAGTCATTATTCAAGCCACGTTGAATGTAGGGAATGCCATTCTAATGATTGCGACACTCGGTTTTCTAGGTTTAGGGGCGCAACCCCCTACTCCGGAATGGGGTTCTATGATAAGTATTGGTTGGAAATATTTGCTTGATTATTGGTGGTATCCCACATTCCCTGGAATCTTTCTTTTCTTAACATCAGGAGCACTAAACTTAATTGGTGATGGTGTTCGAGATATTCTAGATCCTAAGTCAAACAGGTAGGGAGGAAAGGATATATGTTAGACATAAAAAATCTATCTGTAGAATTTAACGATCTTAATGGAAGAGTCAAAGCGTTAACGAATATAAATATTCACATAGAGCAGGGAGAAATTGTCGGTATCGTAGGAGAGTCGGGATCCGGTAAATCTGTAACAGCTCTTTCCATTTTGGGATTACTAGATGAAAACGCACATATCTCAAATGGATCGATTATATACCACGATCAAAACTTATTAGAAATGAATGTAAAAGACATTCAGGCCCTAAGAGGTAAAAAAATTGGTATGGTATTTCAGGAACCGATGACAGCCCTTCACCCAACAATGAATATTGGACAACAATTAATTGAGGTGATCAGGCAGCATAAAAAAGTAAGTAAAAAAGAAGCCTATCGACTTGCGATCGAAGCGTTAAAAGATGTTCATATCCATCATCCAGAAAAAGTAGCTAAACAATATCCTTTTGAATTAAGCGGTGGTATGAGACAACGTGTAGTCATCGCCTTAGCGATGTCTAATCCACCTGAATTGTTAATTGCTGATGAACCTACAACAGCTTTAGATGTCACGATTCAGTCAGAAATACTTAACTTAATGAAAGAACTTAATCAAAAAAAGAGCGTTTCCGTCCTTTTAATAACCCATGATCTAGGTGTTGTTTCTCAATTATGTGATCGAACCATAGTGATGTATGCAGGTCAAATTGTGGAAACTGGTTTAACCTACGATGTTTTACATTTTCCAAAGCATCCTTATACAGAAGCTTTGTTAAATTCGTTGCCAGATCTTAAACAACAAGACCAGCTGTTGGAAGCTATACCAGGCGAAGTCCCTGATTTGAGATACCCACCTATGGGCTGTCCCTTTCATTCTCGATGTAAACAGGCTATGACAATTTGTCGTGAACATGATCCGAAACTAGACATTTGTGAAGGCAATCATTATGTAGCTTGCTGGTTAAGGAGAGATGAAGCATGACACCACTTGTCCAAATAAATCATATAAACAAAATATATGGTAAAAGAAAGGCTGTCATTCAAGCTATCAAAGATATCTCATTACCTATTTACGAAGGAGAAACACTAGGATTGGTAGGAGAGTCGGGATCGGGTAAAAGCACACTTGGAAAATTGCTCATAGGATTAGAGCCACCTACGAGTGGTGATATTTCCTATAGAAATAATTTACTGTGGAAAAAGAAAAGGTTTATGCGACCAAGTCCGGGAGAAATTCAAACCGTATTTCAAGATCCTCAATCATCTCTTGATCCAAGGATGAGAGTCAAGCAAATTATTTTAGAACCATTAAACGCTCTGCCAGATCAAGAAAGAAAAGTAAAAGGGTCTTTGGAAAGACTTCATACACTTGTGAAGCGAGTAGGATTAAAAATCGAACATCTCGAACGTTATCCACATGAATTTAGCGGTGGGCAAAGGCAACGGATCGCTATTGCAAGAGCACTCGTTACAGAGCCTTCTTTTATAGTGCTTGATGAACCGACATCAGCATTAGATGTATCCGTGCAAGCCCAAGTCTTGAATTTACTAAAGGAATTAAAGCAAGAAAACCAGTTAACTTACTTATTTATATCTCACAATATGTCAGTGATTCGCTATATGTGTGATCGTATGGCGGTCATGTATAAAGGGGAGATAGTTGAGATTGGAGAAACAAAAAGTATTCTTAACAACCCTAAGCATGACTATACAAAAATGTTGTTATCATCTATGTTAAAAGTAAATTAAAGGATAAAAAAGTAACTGGAAATCTCCCTCTTCTTCCATCTTGAAAATGATTTATGTATAATGCTACTTAAATCGTAAAGGATAGTTAATCAAGGGAGTTTTTTTATGACGATCGATTTAATACCATTACCGCAAACCTTTTACGAGCAACCTACGTTGCAATTAGCAGAATCTCTCCTTGGTTGTTTACTTGTTAAAGAAACGCCAGAAGGAAGATGTTCGGGATTCATTGTAGAAACCGAAGCATACATGGGGGCGAATGATCGTGCAGCCCATAGTTTTGGAAACAGGCGTACAAAGCGAACAGAGATTATGTTTTCGGATGCTGGAGTTGCTTATACCTATACAATGCATACACATGTCCTATTAAATGTTGTATGTAATAAGAAAGATATCCCACATGGTATTTTAATTCGTGCCATTGAGCCAAAAGAAGGGCTCGCGCTAATGGAAGAAAGGCGTAATGGCAGGCCCATGCGTGAATGGACAAATGGACCAGGAAAATTAACAAAAGCGTTGGGAATTACTTTAGATGATTATGGTCATCACTTTACGGAACCACCCCTTTACATCACACAGGGCTACAAACCAGACAAAATAGAAACAGGGCCCCGAATTGGTATCCAAAATACAGGTGAAGCTCGCTTTTATCCTTGGAGATACTGGGTATCAGGAAATCCATATGTATCTAAAACAAGAT
>NZ_WNHB01000040.1 GCF_009718825.1 Terrilactibacillus tamarindi
ACAGCAACCTTTATATTATATCATGTTCAAAAGTTGTTGTCAATACTTTTTTTAAAATTTCACATCACTGTTTCGCAACAGCGACTTTTATATTATATCAAACTGAAAAGTCTTTGTCAATATGTTTTTTAATTACGATCGCTATTTCGTAACAGCGACTTTTATATTATAACTCTATTAAACAATCATGTCAACATCTTTTTAGTGTTTTTAATTGTTTAATGAAGCGACGTTTAGTACTATAACATATCTACTTTTTAAGATCAACCTTTTTCCACAAAAATATTTTCTGCTTATTATATACACATGATTGATTTATATAGTAATTTAAGAAACTGAATTCATTCTCTTCCTTTATATATATTATATCGATTCTATATTCAGTATAAAATCCGATTTAATGTTAGCTATTATTTCCCTGTTAAAAAGGAATGCAATAACCAAACAAAAGTTATTGCATTCCAATATAAAAGTACTCAAATAAAAGCATAATAGATTACTAAATGATTTGTGCATCTTGTTTTTCTTCATTAATGTCTTTCTCGTCTAATTTACTTTTATTAAAATTAAAGATAATTTGCAAAATAATAGCCATCAAGGCTCCTGCTACAACACCATTATTGGTAACAATTTGAATATAACTTGGTAATTTGGAGAACAACTGTGGTTGAACTGTGACTCCAAGTCCCAAACCAACTGAACAAGCAATGATCAATAAATTTTCATTTTTAGAGAAATCAATTTCACTTAGCATTTTTATCCCTGCTGAAACAACCATACCAAACATTGCGATCATCGCTCCACCAAGAACAGCACTAGGTATAATAGTTGTGATCACACCGATTTTAGGAATAAAACCAACAACAATCAAAATGACACCACAAACGACGATAACACTTCTTGACTTTACCTTCGTCATTTGAACAAGTCCTAAATTTTGAGAGAATGTTGTATACGGGAAGGCATTGAATAGACCACCGACAACGACAGCTAAGCTTTCTGCCCGATACCCCTTCTCCATCAGTTTATTATTAATAGGTACGTGACAAATTTTACTTAACGCAAAGTAGACACCCGTTGATTCAATTAAACTTACAAGAACAACAATGGTCATGGTTATGATGGCATCAATATGAAATGTTGGCGCGCCAAAACTAAAAGGTTTAAGAATTTGGAACCAGTGGGCTTCTCCGACAGAGGTAAAATCAACCATTCCCATAAAGCTTGCTGCAATCGTACCGATTATAATTCCAAGAAGAATGGAGATAGATCGTAAAAATCCGGTAAATAAGCGATTCATTAAGACGATTAATAATAATACACCAAATGCTAATAGTAAGTTTTTAGGATCCCCAAAGTTTGGAGCCCCAACTCCACCTCCGACATTGTTAACTGCTACAGGAATGAGTGTTAAGCCGATAATAACAACAACTGAGCCAATCACAACAGGTGAAACAAACTTAACGATCTTACCAAGGATGAAAGATAAACCAAATAATATAATACCAGCGCCTATAATAGATCCACATACACCTTCAATGCCATACTTCTTTCCAATAACGATCATAGGCGTCACAGCTGTGAATGTACATCCTAAGACTACGGGTAAGCCAATTCCGAAAAACCTATTTTTCCATACTTGAAGTAACGTTGCGAGTCCACAAGCAGCAAGATCAATAGAAACTAAATAAGCGAGCATAGCTCCTTTTAAACCAATAGCACTTCCAACAATAAGAGGGACAACGACAGCGCCAGCATACATAGCAAGCATGTGTTGTAAACCGAGTGAAACAATTTTTCCAGGTTGATTTTTTACATCCATTCTCAGCTCTCCTTCTACTTTCGTTCTCCTACTTAAACGATTTCTCAGAAAAGGTATGTTTCATCTTGGATGTTATGATTGGGTTTTCTAACTTTTTAAAAAAAGATAATTTTCTGATACCTGAATCTAAAACTCCCTTCTTAGATAATATAGATTGATTTATGTACCATAATAGTCCATTAACTAATAAAAATCATTATTTAACTTAAACAAAATAATTCTATAAAATAGGTCATTATAAACATTATAATATCCTTATCACATCAGGGTTTCATCTAACATCAGAGTCCTATCTAATTAGTTTGATTTCATCGAACTCACTTTCGAAATAAGAAAACCTCATGAACTAAGTTAAATAAACTTTTGTTCATGAGGTATGATACTTTATTAAGTTAATTATTTCCCCAAATACTATTCAACTTTGTAACTGAAGCATGTTTCATTTTTACTTCTCCATTACTAACAAAGTATGATAAGCCATTTGAATCACTTGGTTGATCTGGATTTGGGTACATTACTTGAGTTAAAACTTTTTCACCATCATTGATAAAGACTTCTATTGATGAGGAATCAACGTAGACGGTGAGTTTTATTTTCTTTTGATCTGAATCTAGTTTGACTTTTGTGCTATTGCGGCTTATATTCTCCCCGTCTTTAGTTCGATCGATATAAGCCGTTTGTGTTTTAGGATTATAGCCAACAACGACTTTTTTAGAGCCGTCTTTCGATTCTCTTAAGTTAAATCCTAATTGAGTTGGCATCGTTTTTTCTTTCCATGAAAACTCTGCACTTAATCGGTAATGTTGTCCTTGGTAGTTAGTGACCTTATTAACTTTGGTTTCATTAATAGCTTTGACTTTTTTATTGCCAAGTTGTACGACTTTATTGGATAAATTATTTATTTCCTTAACAGGCTCCTGGATCAATTGATAATCCTGATGGGCTACTTTTTTTAATGTCAATTCACGTGGAAGTGTCATCTCGCCTTTCCACGGAGAGGTATGCTGCTCTCCAACATAACTCCAATTCGACATCCAACCCAGCATGATAGTTCGATCTGGAACATTGCTGAAGGTGATACCTGCATAGAAATCTTCTCCGTAATCAAGCCATTTTGGGTTTTTCATTGTTTCAGAGGTTTCTGGATGAAAGGCTTTTCCATCAAAATCTCCAACGAAATATTGCATTCCTGAGCCACCAGCTGGTGCTCCATTTTGGACGCTTAATGATAATACCCATTTTTTCTCTTTTGTTCCACTGACAGTCATAGGGATCAACTCTGGACACTCCCATACGCCGTTTCCTACATCATGTTTCCGTAATATATTGGATTGATATTTCCAATCTATTAAATTAGTCGATGTATAGATATCAACTTCTTGACCAGTTACAACAGTCATAGCCCAAACCTTATGTTCATCATCATAAACAACTTTAGGATCTCTGAAGTTTCCTGTTTGTTCATTAGGTACCGCCGTAACAGGAATGATGGGTTCAGATCCCTTATATTTAGTAAAAGTTTTTCCGCCATCTGTACTGTAAGCAAGGCATTGTTCTTGTATTTCACGCAATCCTAGATAGTTACCTAAAGGGTCTTTGGATGTATCGTCGTCACGAACAGCTACTTGGTAGGTGCTTGTATAATAAGCAAGTAAAGCATTTTTACCAAAACCAGCTTTATTTTCCTTATCAACAATGATTGAACCACTGAAAATGTATTTTTTTCCGTTCGGATGTCCCCCATCCCAGTTGGTGGTCGGTGTACCAATATAATGAACAGGTTTGGTATCATCCTTTGTTTTAAACCAAAAATCCACCCAAGGGCTATTTTCAGCTTCTGGAATCGCTATTGGTTGTTCTTTCCAATGAATGAGATCAGTACTTGTAGCATGACCCCATGACATATTCCCCCATTCATTTCCATATGGATTATGCTGATAAAACATATGATAGACACCATCAAGTTGAACTAAGCCATTTGGATCGTTAATCCAATTTTTATTTGCAGAGTAATGAAATTGATTACGATAGGTTTCTTGATAATTTGAATCATCTGCATGACCTGTTGTAGGAAAGATAACCATTGATAACAACAAAGCCACTATCATCCCTTTTAAAGATCGTTTCAAATTCAATCCCCCCTTTTTATGTTTAAGCACTTTCAAAATTCTCTAAGAAATTTTTGAATTTAATGTCTAAAGTTTACTTTCGTTAAATCTATAACTCTTTCCCCCTTTAATAATTTTACAATAAAAAATCAAATGTATCCGCTTACATCATTTATCTTATTGTAGGTTTCTTCATTTTACAATTGGTATAAAGATATAGATCTAAATACCCACTTCGTACAGTTCAAAAAATCGTATCCATCATGTGGGGTATGGCTAAAAAAATTCCCTTATTCTTATTCTTTACATTCAAGCGCTATAGATTCATTGGTGTAAAATACGGTTTTTCTTTTAAAACATCGTGAGTACAAGTATTGTATTTAGTCCTATGTAATAAAAAGGCCTGTTAATACCTTATTGTTTATTGACTCATTTGGTCTGTAAAGCCCAGGTTTTACACGAATGAATCAAAAAAGCGTTTATCAACATAATTCATTAACAAACCTCAAAATAATAATTATCACTGTTCGCTGACATTTCTGCTATCAAACAGTGATAATTGATCATAAAATAGGTAACATTATCTCTTCCCTTTCTCTTATCCAAAAACTAGAGCATCAATCGCATAAATTCCAGGACCCATAATAGCTACACCAATAGCAACAGCAATAATTAATAAATTGTATTCATAACCACCGGAAGTCACCCAAAAACCATGTTTATTGTGTACTTTTTCTACTGCGACAAGCATTGTGATAACAATAAGGAGTGCAGCAAGTGGAGTTAAGAAACCCGCTGCAAATAATAAACCACCAATTAATTCAGATAAACCCGCCACGATAGCCATAAAAGTCCCATGCTTCATTCCTATCGAACTAAAGTAACCGCCAGTACCTTTAATCCCATAGCCACCAAACCAACCGAATAGCTTTTGTGCTCCATGCCCAACAAATGTTAAACCAAGTACGATTCGAATAATGAGAAGCCCCAAGCCGATCATGATGCATTCCCCTTTTTATAAATTATATTTATAATTCATATTATCCGATATTGAGATATATGTTCAAAAAATTTTCGAAATAAAAAAATAGGATCTCATGCTTAAGATCTATCTTTATTAGCATAAGTTCCTAGTTTTTTTAATTGATCAATCATCATTTTCTTCTCATCAATATCTACACCGCCAAGGATATCGTGAATGGCTTCTTTATGTTCAGGAAAAATGGTTCTCATGAGCTCTTTACCATCTTCAGTAAGGACGGCGTATGTTATTCGTCGGTCATTTGGACATGGTTTTCGTCTTATCAATTTTTTCTTTTCTAATTTATCAACCACATACGTAATACTACTGCTTGCTATTAATACTTTACTCCCTATTTTTTGTATCGGTTGATCGCCTTTATGATAAAGAAGTTCAAGTACAGCAAATTCCGTCTGATTAAGACCGTATCTTTTTATATCCTCTTCGATCTGCTTTTTTATTGATTGCATCGCACGATTTAATACAACAAATAATTTTAAAGAAATATCCTTTTCGTCAACCTGCTTTTTATCTTGATAAACCATCAAATCATTCCTCTGTAAAATATATCTCGAATTCGAGATAATTATAAAATGAAATGCCATTTTTGTCAACGGGGTGACGTTAATATGGGCGGCAACTAACCCTTTTATAAATCTTTTTCTCTTCTTGACATTGTACAGAGAGAATAAGTGCACAATAAGGTCTACTCTAATGAACAATTATAAACATAAGCCATCACATATGTATAAACAGATCCACTCATTTCAAGTAATGAATAGATGGTTCTCTCCTACCTCACTTTAGGAAGAGAGAACCTTAAATATTACTTATTTTTCAAAAGTTGGCTCACTATTTCGTATGAGTGGAGTCTCGCCTTGTGGTCATACATCATCGTATTAATCATCAACTCGTCGGCATCGGTAAGATCTAGAAAAGCCTGTAATTTATCTTGAACCGTTTTCGGGCTTCCTATGATAGTAGAACCGAGTTTATCTTGCAAGGTGGTTTTTTCATAAGGTGTCCATATTGAATCCATTGAATCCACTGGTGGCTGAAGGGGCTTAAGATCATTTCGCATTAAATTAATAAAATGTTGTTGCAATGTTGTTGCCAAAATTTCGGCCTCTTGATCCGTATCAGCTGCAATAACATTGACACAAACCATCGCGCAAGGTTTATCAAGTATGGCAGATGGCGTAAAATACTGACGATAAAGGTTTAATGCGGGTAACGTGTTTGCCGGTGAAAAATGGCTAGCAAACGAGAATGGTAACCCTAATTGGCCGGCTAATTGGGCGCTATAACCACTTGAACCTAATAACCAAATGGGAATTGTTAAACCTTCCCCTGGAATGGCATGGACTCCACTTGTTCTAGGTGTTTGGTTAAAGTAAAATCGAAGCTCCTCAAGTTGTTCTGGAAAGTCTTCACCACTACTCATGCTTCGGCGCAAGGCGTGAGCGGTGAGGCGATCTGTCCCGGGGGCTCGACCAAGACCGAGGTCAATCCGTCCTGGATACAAGGATTCAAGCGTCCCAAACTGCTCAGCTATAACTAATGGAGCATGGTTAGGTAACATGATGCCACCCGATCCAACTCGGATTTCAGATGTCCCTTGAGCGATATGAGCAATCACAATCGACGTTGCCGAGCTTGCAATGGATGGCATGTTATGATGTTCTGCTACCCAATATCGATGATAACCCCAATTTTCCGAGTGTTTAGCTAGATCTAATGTATTTTGAAGTGACTCAGTAGGTGTCCCTCCTTCAATGATCGGAGAAAGATCCAGCACTGAAAATGGAATATCACTGAGTTGCTTAGTTGTCATGTCTTCATCTTCTTTCTATAATAGCTCGAAAAAACAACGATCATGCCTAAAATAGTTTTAATAAGACGCATCTTTTACTAAAAGGATTATACTTAAGGGATGCCTTATAAATGGAGATTCCCCTACACATATTGTAGGAGAATATTTTGTCCTTTTATTTTTCCTTAACCTTTTTTCGGCTGTCCTACCTCTTTATCCACATGGTTAAAGGTTGTTACTCGTTCAATAGGCAGGCGAACGCTTGCGTGAGCAGGCTTTGCGGCTTTGCCAATGGCCACGATCATAACAGGAACATATCGTTCGGTATCGACCCCTAAAGCTTCTAACAATTCTTTTCGCTCAAATCCACCTATTGGATTGGTATCATAGCCATGTGCTTTTGCAACGAGCATTAACTGCATGGCTACTAACCCGCCATCGATTAATGCCGTTTCTCTAATTTTTTGTGGTGACATACTTGAGAAAGCTTTTGGTAGTGTCGTCATATAGTTATCTTTGACTTCTTGTGGCATCGTATTTCTTTCTACAGCTAACGAAAAAATTTCGTCTGCATAATCAAAATGATTCATATCACCTAATATGAGAATCATCGCAGCTGACGTGTTTAATTGTCTTTGATTAAATCGAACAAGATTTTGTAGTTTTTCTTTTTGTTTTTCATCATCTACAACGACAAAGCGCCACGGTTGTAAATTGACTGAAGACGGAGCTAACGTTGCTTCTTCTAATATTTTCAACATTTCCTCATGACTTATCTTAACATTTGGGTCAAATTCTTTCACGGAGTGACGTTCACGGATAATGGTATTAAAATCTATTGTCAAAATGTTCTTCCTACTTTCATATGATTTATAACTGAGGTGTAAGGTAATATAAAAAAAGACCAATATCGTTTCTTCATTACAGTTTGACCTAAACTAATAGGGTTTATGACATCCTTTTGGTTTTGCAAAAAAGAAGCGATATTACATCATCGCTCCTTTTTTAAAACCTTTTACCTAACATTCATTTCACTTGGTTTAGGACCTTTACGACGATTCTTGTTCAGTTTATGAATTTGATCCATTTCATCAGTTGTTAATTCAAAATCAAAAACATTAAAGTTCTCTTCAATTCGAGACGGAGTAACCGACTTTGGGATAACAATCGTATTGTTTTGTAAATGCCAACGTAAGACAACTTGAGCTGGTGATTTTCCATGTGAATCTGCAATTTTTTTGATTGTCTCATCTTTAAGTACTTCGCCACCTTGATCAAGTGGACTCCAAGCTTCAACAAAAATATCATGCTTCGCACAAAAATCTTTTAACTCATTTTGAGCCAGGTATGGATGGCATTCAACTTGGTTTAAAACAGGTTTCACTTCACATTCTGCAAAGAGGCGCTCTAAATGTTCAATATCAAAGTTACAAACCCCAATCGCTTTCACTCGTCCATCATGATAAAGTTTTTCTAATGCTTTATATGTATCTACATACTCATCATATTGTGGTGTAGGCCAATGGATGAGATATAAATCGACGTAATCAAGACCTAACCTATCCAAACTTTCATCGAATGCACGTAAGGTATTTTCAAATCCTTGATCTGTATTCCAAACTTTTGTTGTAATAAAGAGATCTTCTCTTGGGACAGAGGATTCTTTAATTGCTTTACCAACACCTTTTTCATTCTTATAGATCATAGCGGTGTCGATCGAGGTATAGCCAACTTCGAGAGCTTTTGATACAGCTGCCGTTGCTTTGTCGTCTTCAACTTGCCATACGCCAAACCCTAATTGTGGCATTTTGATACCATTATTCAATGTAACGAAATCCATAAACAGTCTCCTTTTTATATAATTTTACACTTGCTTAGTATTTCCTAAAGAGAAAGACAACATAAGGTATGGATTTATCTTATGTTGTCAAATGAACACTTTTAAGAATATCAAGACGCCCATCAGTTTTCAAACAAAGTGAACTGAACTCTTAATCGAAAGATCAATGGCTTTCTATATGTTGCCTTCAATTTGACCATTCTATCCTTTTTAACACTTCCCTTTTAAATAA
>NZ_WNHB01000041.1 GCF_009718825.1 Terrilactibacillus tamarindi
AAATGAAAAAATTGCGTAACACTTAAGTTCGAGTTACGCAATTTCACTATTTATAAGTTCATGCCTCTTACTTTTGAGCTTTTAAGTTGGCGACGTCAGGTTTTACTTTAAACCATTTTTTATAAATTTTTTCATATGTGCCATTATCGTATAATGTTTCGATGGCTTTATCAAAAGTAGGTTTTAGCTTGCTTCCTTTAGGGAACATAAGCCCATAATACTCTGGTGCAAAGGCTTTCTTGTCTGCAATAACTTTTAGCTTTTGATTTGGATTGTTTTTTGCGTAATCTTCTACAACTGTATTGTCAGCAACAACAGCGTCAGCCCCGCCATGAATGAGTTCTTGTATGGCAAGCGTATTTTGTTTGAATTTCTTGATGTTTTTATTATTTTTCCCTATTAATTTTTCGACTGCTTCTTGACCCGTTGTTCCACTTTGTACAGCGATTCTTTTACCTTTTAAATCCGCAGCTGACTTAATTTTGCTGTTTTCAGGTACAAGAATTTCATTTGTTGATAAGAAATAGGCTTTAGAGAAATCATACGTTTGTTTTCTTTCATCGTTAATTGTGATGGCAGAAATACCTAAATCAGATGTTTTATTTTTCAGTTCAACAAACAATGGATCCCATCCAACATTAACGAGATTATATTTATAACCGGCTTCTTTCATGACTGCTTTAAGAAAATCGACATCAAAACCCGTAATTTTACCTTTATCCATGTATTCAAATGGTGCATAAGACGCATCGGTACCTACTTTCAACGTTTTCTTAGGTTCTGAACTACCTTTTTTTGAGTCTCCACTACTATCCTGACTTGATCCACAAGCTGATAGAATTAATATAATAGCTAAAATAAAAGCTAAAGCAGAAAACTTCTTCATCGTGAATTTCCTCCCGGTTTCCCTTGCATCTATTAAAATAGTATTTTTAGATGCTTTAAGATGAGTTTTTGAATTTTATAATAATTAATTATAACCCGTTTATTGTCAGATTTCCAAGTGTTTTTAATATTTATTCAGAAAATGATCATTAAAAAGACAAAAACTTACATTTTCTCTCTTTTGCTATAATTTATCGATAATAAGATAGATTTATATAAAAAAATGAGAATAGCAAAGCCCATGCTTAACTATTCTCATCAACAAAATCTATTATATTAAGACTTTACTTTCTCTCATTTCCTCTCTTAAATGCACCAAATCAACGAGCAATGCACTGGTAGGAGCTTCTAAACCATGTTTTTTGGCCGTTTTTACGATAGCCCCGTTGATATAATCAACTTCAGTTGGACGCCCTGTACTCATATCTTGATGCATAGATGGATAATGCAATGGATTTCCATATTTTGAAACATACAAAATATGTTCAACAATTTCTTCGCGTGTTTGCTCTAGTTTTACGCCATCAGCTTCTGCAACCTGGTAAGCTTCATAGACAATTCGCTCAGTAAGTTCTTTACAATTAGAATAAGAGGCAAAGGTCCCCATCGTAATATTCATTAAGGTGCATAGCGTATTGGCCACAGCATTTAAGAAAAGTTTGGTCCAAAGTGTACCCTTGTAATTTGTTTTTAGGGCAGGATTCATTTGAGCTTTCTTCATTTCTTCAACTAATTCATAGGTAAACGAATCTGGTTTTTCTGTTACATTAACAAGATTGACTGATCCAGCCCCTCTTTTTCCAATAAAATCAACATCGCCAGGCCCATTTAGCACGGTTGCGATAACGGCTGTCCCTGCAATAATCCGATCTTTGCTAACATACTTCTCAATCACTTCAACACTACCAATACCATTTTGATTGGTTAAAACGTAAGTGTCTTTATCAATTAAATGCTTACATTTATTCATCATCTCATCTGTGTGCATGTCTTTAACAAAGACGATAATTAAATCTACTTTTTCGTTAAATTCTTCAGGTCTGTAGACATTCACTTTAACCATACGTGGATTTTCACCATCTCGCCAAACCTTCACGCCACGATTCTTCTTAATAGCTGCAAGGTTTTCATCCCACGTATCCAAAAAGTGAACGTCATTTCCTACCTCTTGTAATAGGATGCCATATCTTAATCCCATGGCACCAGATCCTGCAACGGCTATTTTCATATTTGACCCTTCTTTATTCAATTTTTCTTTCTATTAATCTATCAAAACCCGCAAAAAATGACATATATTCCTAGAAAGATTAATAGTGATTGTAACAAAGGCTCTATTAGAAATCAAGTTAATAATCTGAATTATTGTTATCGACACAAAATTGTTGTTTTTAATGTTCCTTCGTTATCTTCTGCCTCACTATATCCAAAGGTACAATGATTTGAAGTAAGAAGCCACATCCCCAAAGGAAATGTGGCTTTTACATGACTATTAAGACACTTTAGTCTCGCTTGCTTTTGCATCTGGCGAAATCGCTTTTCTAATAAAAATGGCAATAATAAAGGCGGCAATGCATAACCCTAGGGCAAACCAATACGCATGATGCACGCCATAGGTCATCGCTTGATGGGCGACTCCCTCTGTAGGTGGTCCAGAGTGTTGCTCCAAGTAGTATTTACTACGACCCGTTAAAATACTAACAAAAATAGAAACACCGAGAGCTCCCGAGACAGGTTGCAATGTATTAGCAATAGCTGTGCCATGTGGGTATAAATGTTTCGGGAGTTCATTTAATCCATTTGTCTGAGAAGGCATCATAATGGCTGAAATCGATAACATTAACACAATATACACCAATATAAAGGCCCAAAGAGGAACAGAAGGATTAATATTACTATAAAAAATCATGACACCTGTTAGAATGATCGTACCTGGAATGATTAATTTACTAGGACCTACTTTATCAAAGAGCGCACCCATTAATGGTGACATGAGACCATTCAGTAGTGCACCTGGAAGAAGGACCAATCCAGCCACCTTCGCAGTATATCCTAGTGGTCCCTGCAAATACATTGGCATGACGATCTCTGATGCGAACATCGCCATAACCACAATCACAAACACAATGACACCTAAGGCATAGTTTTTATATTTAAATACCCGAACATCCAATAATGGCTCCGCTAACTTCAACTGGCGCCAAACAAAAAACACTAAACTTAAGGCACCGACAATGATATAGGTTAAAATCGATATGGATAAAAAGCCTTCTTTGTTTTCGCCTGCACTACTAAACCCATATACCAATCCGCCAATCCCAATCGTTGAGAGTAATATGGATAGAACATCTACTTTTGGTTTTGTCACTTCACCGACATTTTGCAAATACTTCAAAGCAAAAAGAATGGAAAATACGACAAACGGAATGACCGAGATAAATAGCCAGCGCCAACCCAAAGTATCAACAATGACGCCTGATAAGGTTGGTCCAATAGCAGGGGCGAACATAATTACTAACCCAAATGTACCCATAATCTTACCACGAACCTCAGGTGGATATAACAATAGTAAGGTATTCATGATAACGGGTATTAACAGTCCTGTTCCAACCGCTTGAATCATTCGTCCTGTTAATAGCATCGGAAAGTTAACTGCACTAGCAGCAATAATTGTGCCGACAAGGAATATCGTCATAACACCAATGAACATATGTCTTGTCGTAAACGATTGAATTAACAAGGCAGAAATTGGCATCAACACACCCATGATAAGCATGAATCCTGTAGCTAGCCATTGTACTGTTGGTGCATCGACATGAAAAACATTCATAAGCTCTGTAAGCGCAATATTAAGCAATGTTTCATTTAAAATAGAGAAAAAAGCACCAATCATAAACGTGATTAATATGGCCTTTGAATTGATTTTTGCTTCCATGTAGTCCTCCGTGCATATATTTTTTATTTTGTATTTTAGCAGTCCGTTATTTTATCTCACTTAACATGAAATAAGCCCCCCAATCTCAAGTATTAAGAAGAATTGAAGATGCATTGGTAGGGGATCTATCCGTAAAACAACTGGAAATAAAGAAAACAGCCACTTATTTTTGTTTTGTTTTTAGCTAAATCCTCCTTTTTATTAAGTTTTGTGTATAGAAGTTATTTTATTCCTTTATAAATCAAACGATGATGTTTTGTTAAATTCTAGTTAGACGAAAAGGAAAGGGATAATTACTATTAAATCAAAAATTAGTAAATCTGTCCAAATTTAAGTGATTAACCAAAGCTAATTTTCTCTTTACTCCGTTTAACATCCTCTTATTTCTTTTTAAGTGAATGTTTATTCACTGCAACGTACTTTAGCTTAATACGTTTGGGTTCACTATTTAATCAATTTGAAGGATGACGATTAATGTAAAATAGTTAATAAGACGGTGAGTGTCGCGAAACTTAATAAGGTTGTCACAAGAGTGCCACTAGATACAAATTGCGGTTTTGTATTGAATTGAATGGCGTACATAGCTGTCGTTGCTGCCGTAGGCATGGCCGCCATAATGATAATGACTTTTTGCAGCAAGGGAGTAAGTGGAAAAAAGAGACATATGACATAGGCGATGATGGGTGAAAGAACGAGTCGTATCACTGTTGCAAGACTAATATTTTTCCAATCTACGTTCTTCGCCTTTACATCTGCAAGCTGCATACCTAATATAACCATAACTATAGGTATCGTACAATTTCCAATTAATGTGATACTTTCATAAAAATGTATAGGTATTTTAATATTAAATTCTTGACAGAGTATGGCCGGAATAATAGCATAGTTTGTCGGCTGTTTTAATACGACCTTTATAGCGACCTTTATACCAGCTTGACCCCGTGCCGCAAAGTAAATTCCAAAAACACTCATTAATATGGAGTGAAAAACCATTAAAGGAATAGCATAATTCATTCCAGCTTGACCAAATGCAAATAAAACAATTGGAGCCCCATAATTGCCACTATTTGCAAAAGCAGCTGTAAGCATCAAGGCATTTTCTTGTTCCAAGTCTTGTTTAGTGAATCGTGACAATAAGATGATCACGATCGCCAAGGCTAAAAAGATGAGTATGGATGTAACCACGATATAAAATAATCCACTATTCAATGGGGTTGTATAAAACGTTTGAAAAACAAGGGCAGGCATTAAGATATAAATGACGATCGTGGATATCGGTTTAATATCTAATTTAAAAATTTTCTGAACGATATAACCACTAAGAAAAATCAGAATCACCGGCAAGATAACTTCAATAAATATCAATACGTTCACTCATTTCTCGCTTTACTATTGATAACAAAAACCCTAAGAACAACACTATATCAGGAGGTATATTTTACCTATGGTAAATTAAAAATTCGATTGGTTTGTACCAAACTATCCTACATTACTTCACAAATGTAATACGCTTACCGAGTATAATTAAATCTCGCTCAATGCCATCAAGTTCCGCGACTTTAGGTAAGTTCGCCCACTCTTCAAAACCAAATTTGTTAAACAAACGCAGACTAGGCTCATTGTGCCCAAAGATAAAACAGAGTAATGTCTTTATTTTGAGTTTAGGACAAGCTTTCATCGCTTCTCTAACAATATACTGACCCAACTTTTTGCCTCTAAAAGCTTCATGAATATAAATACTAAGTTCAGCTGTACCATTATACGCCGGTCTGCCATAAAAGGATTGAAAACTCAGCCATCCACATATTTTTCCGTTCATTTCAAAAACCCAAAGTGGTCTAAAATTTGGCGAATGTTCTTCAAACCACGGTTTCCTGCTTTCTACCGTCACTGGCTCTAAATCTGCTGTGACCATCCGGCTGGAAATGGTTGAATTATAAATATCGACAATCTCCGATAAATCGCTTAACTGAGCATCCCGATGAGTGATATTGTCTAGCATCTTCTACTCTCTCCCCTGAAAATTCATGTTTTTTAATCTAATTTAATATAATGGTGAATCGAGACGTAGCCCTTCTTTATTCTTTAAGATCATTGGTAGATAGATCTTTATCCATGAATTTAGCCAGTTGTCTAAACGTTTCATTCATACTCTTCATTCTTAGTTCAACTTTCTGGGCAGCAGCATCAAGGGTATATCCATCCTCTAAGAGTTCTTTTATTAATAGTACCTTTTTGATGTTAATATAATTATATCTTCGGGTAGACCCTTCGGCATCCTTTTCAGATTGAATAATTCCTTTTTCCTCCCAATAACGAATTTTACGTCTTGGAATGCCTGTCATATCTGATACCTCACCTATTCCGACAACTAATCGGCTTAGTAAATTAAAGTCTAATAAAACATCATTCGATGAGTTGTTATTCGTCATCACATTAACCTCCGAACCTTACTTCTGTAGATAGTTTACGTCAATTGAACTTAAATGACAAATTGCATGATTAATTAATTGACTTTTTACGTAAATAGGTTACAATCTAAGTAATATAATTACAACCCATGAAAAGGAGTGACGTTATTTATACCCGTTATTAATGTCAAAGCATGGGAAGGCATGGATGAAAATGCAAAACGAGAATGGATGAAAGGATTAACTGATGCCAGTTATCTTAGACGATGTGCCATTATCCAGTGGGGAACAAGCTGGCATTGTAGCTACTGATCCAAAATAAAAGTAGAATCAAAGAAACTATTCAGAAGGAGCAATCTAACATGGTCAAAAATCCAGCTTTTGAAGAATTTAAAGAAACCTTCCCTGAGTCAGGTGTTCTTTTTGGAGAATTATTCAACACTGTCGCCGGAGTCGCTTTAGATGAAAAAACAAAACAACTTGTATACCTTGGTATATTGACAACAGTACGGTATGCACCCGCCGTTCGAGTCCATATCCATAAAGCACTCGAGGCTGGTGCAACAAAAGAAGAAATTCAAGAAGCGATGATGCTAACCATTCCAGCCGGGGGATTATGTAACTTTCTAGCCGTATTCCCTGATGTAAAAGATGAATTACAACGATAAGGAGTGAAATTTTCATGGAAGAAACGGCTCGTCAATTGAATCAAGTTTCTACTAATAAGAGTTATTCGATGATCACCTTGGTTCTATTTTGGTGTGGGTTGGTTGTTGTCTCAGGACTCTATATAACTATCCCTTTAGTGAACCTATTTTCAAATTCATTTCATGTCTCTTTATCACAAGCGACTTGGGTAAGTAGTGCCTTCTCATTATTTTATGCTATGAGTTTTTTAATTTTTGGTCCTTTGGTTGAAAGAATTGGAAGCAAACGCGTGATGCTCATTGGCTTAATAAGCCTTTCGATTGTTACTCCTATTATTGGGTTAATGAATAGCCTTCCATTTATTATATTAACCCGCGGAATCCAAGGAATGGCGGCTGCGATCGTACCTCTATCGATGCTTGCGTATGCAGCTGAAATGTTCCCAATAGCGAAGCGGGTGACAACAATCGGATTCATTAGTTCTGGCTTTTTAATGGCTGGCATAGCAGGGCAAGTCATGAGCGGTGTCGTTAGTCAATCATTCGGATGGCGTTATGTCTTTTATTTTCTTGGAGCAGTTTACTTCATGACCATGCTTATTGTTATCTTCTTGACACCAAAAAGTCAGGAAATGAGAAAGGATACCCCGCTTTTAACACCCTATATTAGTATGGGCAAATTACTTACTCGTGGGCCCATCATTTTATGTTACCTTATTACTGTCATGCTCTTACTCTCTTTCGTGGGAATGTATACGGCTTTAGGAAGCTATTTAAGCCATTCACCTTATCATCTAAATAACCAAAACATATTATATTTTAGATCTATTGGGATCCTGGGAATGTTACTGTCTCCTTTTGCTGGACGATTAGTGTCTCGTTTTGGTAGTACAAAAGTATTGAATGGCGGATTGTTTCTTGCTGTCATCGGCCTTGCCTTTATAGGTTTAGGCACTAATCTCATCTTTATGATTGTCATGAGCGTCATTTTTGTTTCAGGTATTGCGATTTGTGTTCCTACCCTTATATCTTTAGTGGGACAGCTTGGAGGCGCTTCTCGTGGAGCGGCCGTTTCTCTATATAGCTTTATTCTTTTTATCGGAGCGACTCTTGGACCCGTTATCACAATACATTTATTAAGCACAGGAAGTTATGTTTTGACTTTTGAAATGTTAGCCATGTTATTAGGCATTGGATTGGTTGTGTCCTTTTTCATTAAGCCAAAGAGTGAATAATATAGAAAAGGCCTTGTTGATAAATATTTCACAAGGTCCTTTTTCGTGGATTAATTATCATGGTTCACTGTCGGATTGCACCGCTTCACTCCCGCATTGCACCACTTCACTTTCAGATTGCACGGCTTCACTCCCGGATTGCACCGCTTCGCTTTCAGATTGCACCGCTTCACTCCCGGATTGCACCACTTCGCTTTCAGATTGCACC
>NZ_WNHB01000042.1 GCF_009718825.1 Terrilactibacillus tamarindi
CGGAAGTGGTGCAATAAATCCGGAAGTGGTGCAATCAATCAGAAACCAATGACTATCTGACCAACCGATAAACAATAAACCGTTCATTTGGATTTTTCTCATATAATACGGGTAGTTTAATTTCCATCTTTGGTTCAAAAGAGTTTTGACACTCTAAATAAGAAATATAATCGATGGATGGGTAATATAAAATTAACTCGATGTCTCGCTCGGATCTTTCCACGGAATCTAGTATATTATTAATTATCTTTATGAAAATTTCTACAGAAAATGGGTTAAAGAAGTAAAATCGATTGTCCAGTGAATCAATTGGATAGTTTTCTGCCAAACAACAGTGGAAATGAATTTTATCACCACGATGTTTGGCCTTTTTTAAATAATGAGCTTGATTTTCAAGAGCCTGTTGATAAAGGGCTTTGTTCATTTCTATGCCTACAACAGAGGTGCTAAAGCGGTAATTGATATAGAAATTTAATCGTCCTTTCCCACAACCAAAGTCAACAATCTGGTCGGTAGGATTCAATTCATATGTAGAAAATAATGTCTCTAATGCAAGATAAGGGGTCGGTTCATAGCGATTGTAATGGGCGTATTGAAGAAAACCTTCCTGAGTTCCTCGTGTTCTTATATTTAATAAATTATCATAATATCGCTCGTTCATACTTTTCTCCTTCATATCGTACAATTCTTATTTTATGATGTTTTAGATTTAAGCCAAAAATTATTTAGCCTTTATGTCATCTTTTCAGAGCATGTTGTACTTCGATTTTTTCAATAAGCATTCTCTTTGCACAGATAAATTAACACCGTTATAATTAATTATTAATTATAGGTATACTTTTCTATACTTTCCATAACTTGAAATGACTCAATAAATGATTTTATTGATAACATAGAGGTGAATATCATTGGGAAATGTTTGGAATATGAATATTAACTGTGAAAAAGAATTAACATTAGCTGTGATTTCAGGTAAATGGAAGATGATAATTTTATGGTATTTAGGAAATGAAGGAACTAAACGTTTTAATGAATTGAGATCTCTTATACCTGATATTACTCAAAGAATGCTTACGAATCAATTAAGGGAACTTGAAAGGGATCTTATTATTCACCGAGAGGTTTATCCTGTTGTACCACCAAAAGTAGAGTATTCATTGACTGAGCATGGAAAAAGTTTGCTTCCCATTCTTGGTGCGATGTATCAATGGGGTAAAAGTTATATGAAGGTCATGCAAAAACATGATAAAAAAATGGGATGTTGTAGGCCGTCAAACGAAAAAAAGATTCCTCATTATTTAGGTGTAAATAAAAAGTAGTTACTCTAACAAATAATATGGATTGAAAACATTTCAGTAAACATGAGGTTGTTTCTGAAGTGTTTTTTTTATTTTTCCTTAAGTGCGTTACATGAGGACCGGAAAAACAAGTAAGCGCCCGAGATTCGCAGCTTATCATTTGGTGACTTTTTGAACATCCTCTTAAAGTGATTTGGCTAATTAACAGTATCCTCAATGTAACTATATGTCTGAAATGTGCGTACTTACGGAATTCAGATGTTTGATCTAGACTAAGTTATGTCAGAGATTCAAATTTAATTGAGGAGGATTATATATGGAACTTCAACTAGCATTAGATCTTGTTAATATTCCAGAAGCAAAAGATGTCGTGGGTGAGGTACAAGATCATATTGACATTGTGGAAATTGGGACTCCAGTCATAATAAATGAAGGTCTTAAAGCAGTTAAAGAAATCAAAGAGTCTTTTCCTTCTTTAAAAGTGCTTGCAGATTTAAAAATTATGGATGCAGGAGCTTATGAAGTCATGAAAGCTTCTGAAGCAGGAGCAGATATTATTACAGTGCTTGGAGCAACCGATGATGAAACCATTAAAGGTGCGGTAGAGGAAGCAAAGAAACAAGGTACAAAAATCTTAGTTGATATGATTAATGTAAAAGAAATTGGTAAGCGGGCAGAGGAAATCGATGCTCTCGGTGTTGATTACATTTGTGTTCACACGGGTTATGATTTACAAGCTGTTGGTGAAAATTCATTTGAACAACTTCAAGAAATCAAACGTGTTGTTAAAAATGCAAAAACGGCAGTAGCAGGTGGTATCAAACTAACGTCACTTCCAGAAGTAGTTCAATCTAAGCCTGATCTTGTCATTGTAGGAGGTGGCATTACGAGTCAGGAGGATAAAAAATCTGTTGCTTCCCAAATGGAAAAATTAATTAAACAAGAGGCGTTATCATAAGGGGATGAGCATGCAAACAACACAGTATTTATCAGTGATACTTAATGAATTACACCAAACAGTTGGATTAATCAACGATCAAGAAGTGGAAGAATTTGTGGACGGTATTATGCAAGTTAGGAAGATATTTGTCGCTGGTGCGGGTAGATCTGGATTTATGATCAAATCTTTTGCTATGCGAATGATGCATATAGGTTTAGAAGCTTATGCTGTTGGTGAAACGATCACACCAAGATTGGAAAAAGAGGATCTATTAATAATTGCGTCGGGTTCTGGTGAAACAAAGAGTTTAGTTTCAATGGCTAAAAAGGCAAAAGATATAGAGGCAAAACTTTCACTAGTCACGATTAATCCTGAATCGACCATAGGGAAATTAGCCAAACCTATCGTAAAATTACCAGGATCTCCTAAAGAGAAGGAAAAAAGTCAATACGAGACGATACAACCCATGGCCTCTCTATTTGAACAGACCTTATTGTTGCTATTTGATAGCGTTATTTTAAAATTGATGGAGAAAAAAAGGCTAAATTCTTCGACGATGTTCACGAGACACGCGAATCTTGAATAGTTCATCAGATTGATTATAATGAGTTGACTCGGAAAATCTTTCAAAGAGATTATTTGAGTCAACTTTTTTAGATCGAAATGAGATCTATAAGAGAGACAAGTCCATCCTGGGACACGATTATATTAATATGATAGACTTATAGGGGAGAGACATGTACATTACATTCAGATAAATCGTGAGGGCCTAGTTTATATGTTCATGTCAAAAACTTAACGCCTGATGAATTTCCAAGAGAATGATGATAAATACATAAGATTAGACCACTTATATACTACGTTACGTGATTTGAGTTTCGAGGAATTTTACTTAGTGTAAAATTTCTTGATATTTTTTATTTCTGATTTTATTTGTAAATTATGTTTTAATAGTATTAGTGATTGTCATAAAGGAGAAGTAGTACATATGAGTATAAAACGAAATGATCCATGTCCATGCGGAAGCGGGAAGAAATACAAAAAGTGTTGTATGAAAAAAGATGCTGTTATTCAAACAGAAACAATAAAATGGCAGCATTTTTTACAACAAAAGCATAGGCTCGTCGAGAAGATGAAATCTTTTATTGGAAAAAATATATCGACGACTGAATTCTATCAATTAGAATCTGAATTTAATAAGCGCTCTGGAAGACGACCAAATATCAAATCCAGGCCAGGTTTTTTCCAATTTTGGTTATGTTTTTTTCACAGATTTGATAATCAGCTTCGGGGGATAGAATGGTTCTATAAGGAATATCAGCATAAACTAGCAAATGAAGAAAAGGAAATGGCTAAAAATTGGGTAGATTTAATGCCAAGAATTGTCCAAGCTGTTGATCGTAAAGGTGATGATATTTGGTTTAAAGATGTTATGACGAATGAAATCTTTATATCTCCTTTAATAGAGGAAAATCTTCCATCTTTTTATCCATGGTGTGGCACAATTGGATTATTAGAACCTAGGGACGATAAGTATTATTTTAATGGAGTACAAGTTTTTGAAGGACCACAAAAGATTCATCGAATAACAGAAAAAGTGATAAAATTAATGAAGGACTCAGGTAGTCATGTTGAACGTATTTTATCTGATTATTTTCCAGAACTGTTAGCTGATTTGTTCGGAAATGTAGAAAGTAAAGAATCTAAAACGATTCATCATTACACACTCAAATACGAGATTAAAAATGAGCAAGCACTCATCGATTTTTTACATAATCAACAGGAAGTTGAATTTGATAAATGGGAGTCTAAAGACAAAAGTGTTAGCTGGGTTAAAGATTGGAAAGTATATCGGGATAGTGAAATAAATGGAGAAGTTAAATTTGCCGAGGTAGAGGGCACCCTTTCTATTGATCATCATCATTTACACATTTTTTGTATGAGTGAAGAGACGAAAAACAAATTAAAAAAGAAAATGGAAGAAATAAGTCATGCAGTTTCCTATCTCCAAGAAAACGTAAGTTCAAAAACCGTTCCCTTGCATGTAGACATACGGAATATGCTTATCACAATGGGGAAAGAGGTGCCTAGGTACGCTGCTATTTATGCACAAAATAGCCTTAACTTCGAGGATGATACGAGACTTCCTATTTTAGGTAATAACACTATAAACGAATTAATGACTATGAATCGAAAAGAAGAAGTTGATATTTGGCTAAAACAACTGGAATGTCATCTCTATCAAACTGTGTTAGATCAATTTGGTGAAGTAAAGGTGACAGCTGATTTTAATACGATACGAAATCAGTTGGGTTTGCCACTATCGCCATTTGTCACAGGACTGGATAAAAGAACATCATCTTTACAACTATTGCATCAACAGGATACAAACACGGTACAACTCAAAAATGAGGACGCTGCAGTGTTTATGAAGTTAGGGTTCACGCCTGATACGTTTAATAATTTTTACGCAACAGATATGGTCACGTTTTTCAAAGAGAGGACATCTGGGAAATCGGCTAGTACTATTAGAAAGTATCAAACTAGTTTAAGTGACTTAAGGTATTGCCTCGATAGTCAATCTTTCCAACACTGGGAACAATGTGACGATCATTTCTGGGGGAAATTAATGACAGAGGATATCTTTAATTTATATAAAAACGTAAGTAAAACACGACTAAAAGATTTCATAAGTACAATGAAGACTTTGACAAAATGGTTGGATAAAAAATATAAAACGGATATGGCTCTATATGTGATGGATGCCATTAACAAAAAAGATGAAAAAATATTGGAGCATGTTTAGGACTGAGAAATGAAAGGTGTCATTACCTCTACTTGGGGTGTGATGCCTATTATCTTGACAAGAAAACTAGCGGGAACGATGAACAAATGGTTAAAAGAAATCCAAACTAGTTGTTATCATCAAAAACAAACGGTTATAAATTTAAATTAAATAGGACATATTAAGTTTATCATTACTTTTTCGGATCCTTAGCTCAAAGGTAGAGCAGCAAAATCAAATCGATTTTGCATTTTGCCAGTTCGAGTCTGGCAGGATCCATTAAAAACCTCACATTTTTGTGAGGTTTTTGTGTTTATAACAGATAACTTACTTTGATTGATGACTTTCTCTGGAGTTACGAAAAAGCCAATACAATGAATCGTGTTTATCATTTCTTGCTTTTCAAAATTTCCAAGTGTTTTACTAATGCCAAAATATAAAATGGATTATAACATTTGATTCGAAAAAAAAGAGGTGGAGGGTCTTCTATAGGCATTTAGAGTATTGTGGTTTTCATTTTTATTGTCTGTAAGATTAGTCATACTAACTATAAATGATCGCTAAATATGAGCTCATTTTATATAGAGTGGACATTAGACGTCTATCGTTGATTTAATAAAATTTGTTATAAAAAGTATTGACGGTATTCGAATAACATGTTATATTATTAAGCGTCGCTTCATTAAGCAATTTAAACATTAAAAAAGATGTTGACATGATTGCTTAATAGAGTTATAATATAAAGGTTGCTGTTACGAAATAGCGATAGTTATTAAAAAACGTATTGACAATAACTTTTGAGTTTGATACAACTATATAAGTTGCTGTTGCAAAACGGTGATATGAAATCAAAATAAGTATTGACAACGACTTTTGGATTTGA
>NZ_WNHB01000043.1 GCF_009718825.1 Terrilactibacillus tamarindi
GAGTCTTGGAGGTAGAGCACTGATTGAATAAGGGGCCCCCACAGGGTTACCGAGTTCAGTCAAACTCCGAATGCCAACGACTTAGCCTCGGGAGTCAGACGGCGAGTGATAAGATCCGTCGTCGAAAGGGAAACAGCCCAGACCACCAGCTAAGGTCCCAAAGTATACGTTAAGTGGCAAAGGATGTGGCGTTGCACAGACAACCAGGATGTTGGCTCAGAAGCAGCCACCATTTAAAGAGTGCGTAATAGCTCACTGGTCGAGTGGCGCCGCGCCGAAAATGTAACGGGGCTAAACGTATCACCGAAGCTGTGGATGACCTTACGGTCATGGTAGGGGAGCGTTCTAAGGGCGGTGAAGGTAGACTGGAAGGTCTATTGGAGCGCTTAGAAGTGAGAATGCCGGTATGAGTAACGAAAAGAGGGGTGAGAATCCCCTCCGTCGAAAGCCTAAGGGTTCCTGAGGAAGGTTCGTCCGCTCAGGGTTAGTCGGGACCTAAGCCGAGGCCGAAAGGCGTAGGCGATGGACAACAGGTTGATATTCCTGTACTACCATCAGACGTTTGAGTGATGGGGGGACGCAGGAAGGTAGGACCAGCGTGCGACTGGATGTGCACGTTCAAGCAGTTAGGCTGACTATGAGGGAAATCCCATAGTCGTGAAGGCTGAGCTGTGATGAGGAGGGAAATTTAGTACCGAAGGGTCTGATCCTACACTGCCAAGAAAAGCCTCTAGCGAGTCTGTATGGTACCCGTACCCCAAACCGACACAGGTAGGCGAGAAGAGAATTCTAAGACGCTCGGGAGAACTCTCGTTAAGGAACTCGGCAAAATGACCCCGTAACTTCGGGAGAAGGGGTGCTCATTCGGGCTTTGGCCCGATGTGAGCCGCAGTGAAAAGATCCAAGCGACTGTTTACCAAAAACACAGGTCTCTGCGAAACCGTAAGGTGATGTATAGGGGCTGACACCTGCCCGGTGCTGGAAGGTTAAGAGGAGAGGTTATCCCTTAGGGGAGAAGCTTTGAATTGAAGCCCCAGTAAACGGCGGCCGTAACTATAACGGTCCTAAGGTAGCGAAATTCCTTGTCGGGTAAGTTCCGACCCGCACGAAAGGTGTAACGATTTGGATACTGTCTCAACGAGAGACCCGGTGAAATTATAGTACCTGTGAAGATGCAGGTTACCCGCGACAGGACGGAAAGACCCCATGGAGCTTTACTGCAGCTTGATATTGGATGTTGGTATCGTTTGTACAGGATAGGTAGGAGCCTTTGAAGCCGGACCGCCAGGTTCGGTGGAGGCATCGGTGGGATACTACCCTGACGGTACTGACATTCTAACCCTGGACCGTGATCCGGTTCGGAGACAGTGTCAGGTGGGCAGTTTGACTGGGGCGGTCGCCTCCTAAAATGTAACGGAGGCGCCCAAAGGTTCCCTCAGAATGGTTGGAAATCATTCGCAGAGTGTAAAGGCACAAGGGAGCTTGACTGCGAGACTTACAAGTCGAGCAGGGACGAAAGTCGGGCTTAGTGATCCGGTGGCACCGCATGGAAGGGCCATCGCTCAACGGATAAAAGCTACCCTGGGGATAACAGGCTTATCTCCCCCAAGAGTCCACATCGACGGGGAGGTTTGGCACCTCGATGTCGGCTCATCGCATCCTGGGGCTGAAGTAGGTCCCAAGGGTTGGGCTGTTCGCCCATTAAAGCGGTACGCGAGCTGGGTTCAGAACGTCGTGAGACAGTTCGGTCCCTATCCGTCGCGGGCGTTGGAAGTTTGAGAGGAGCTGTCCTTAGTACGAGAGGACCGGGATGGACACACCGCTGGTGTACCAGTTGTTCCGCCAGGAGCATCGCTGGGTAGCTATGTGTGGAAGGGATAAGTGCTGAAAGCATCTAAGCATGAAGCCCCCCTCAAGATGAGATTTCCCATAACTTTAAGTTAGTAAGACCCCTTAGAGATGATGAGGTTGATAGGTCTGAGGTGGACGCGTGGTGACACGTGAAGCTGACAGATACTAATCGGTCGAGGACTTAACCAA
>NZ_WNHB01000044.1 GCF_009718825.1 Terrilactibacillus tamarindi
TAGGGTTCAAGTCCCGAACCATGAAGGCAGTAGTAGTGGTTAGCCTAAGACAAGGGTGTCCACCGTAAGATGGAATCTGAAGGAAGTCGGCGGCAAATCTCCGCCCTTAGGTACACGAACTTCATATAAGGCTAGGTATGCTTGGGTGAGACTGCGAAACAAGCCAAAGCCCATACTGCCAAAGGGCATACAGAGTAAATGAAGAGGGGACATGGAGAGGAAGAATGCGTGCTTACCCTGGGAGGTCTGATCGAAACGCACAACTCATTGTGTAACTGAACATGAGAATGTTCACTGAACGATCAGAAGTCAGCAGAAGCCATAGTAATGGGCATTTCTAGAATACCCATGAAGGGCTGAATCATTTAGGAAGAGTTGTCACTTTAAGTACGCAACACTTGATGAAGCAGAAACAATCTATCCTTCCTAATGGAGGAAACGGTGAATCCCGTGGGGGACATTAGAAGGGCTGAAAGACGTTGCCACACAAGAAGAACCAGACAATTCACGTGGGAGTTAGATAACATGTTGGATCAGATCCTATCACGAGAGAACTTAATACTCGCACTAAAACGTGTAGAGAAAAATAAAGGAAGTCATGGTGTGGATGGTATGTCCGTACAAAACCTACGAGAGCATATCATGGAACACTGGACGTACTTAAAGGAACAAATTCAAGAGGGAACCTATCAACCTCAACCCGTTCGTCGTGTCGAAATCCCGAAACCCAACGGTGGGAAGAGAAAACTAGGTATTCCTACCGTGATAGACCGATTCATCCAACAAGCGATAGCACAAGTTCTAACAAAGATATATGACCCAACCTTCTCGACTAACAGTTATGGATTCCGTCCAAACAAACGAGGGCATGATGCGGTAAGACAAGCAAGAAGATACATTAAGGAAGGACATCGCTGGGTAATTGATATGGACTTAGAAAAGTTCTTTGATAAAGTCAACCATGACCGGCTCATGCGAACGCTAAGCAAGCGAATTCAAGACCCCAATCTATTGAGGCTCATTCGTAGATATCTACAATCAGGTATTATGGAAGACGGTCTTGTCAGACCTAATACCGAAGGAGCGCCTCAAGGCGGACCATTAAGTCCGCTATTATCGAATATCGTTTTAGACGAATTGGACAAAGAACTTGAAAGACGAGGACTTCACTTCGTCCGCTATGCGGACGATTGTAATATCTACATTCGCTCCCATAGAGCTGGTCAAAGAGTGATGAAAGGTATCACTCAATTTATCGAAGATAAATTAAAACTCAAAGTCAATGAACAGAAAAGTGCGGTAGACCGCCCGTGGAAACGCAAATTCCTCGGATTTTCATTCACCTTTCATAAGGAGAATCCGAAGATACGGATATCCAAAGAGAGTATCAAGCGATTTAAGCATCGAATAAAACGCTTAACGTCAAGAAAGAAATCCATCAGTATGGAAGAAAGAATTAAGATACTGAATCGATATCTCTTAGGCTGGCTGGGGTACTATCAATTAGCAGACACGCCTACCATACTTAAATCCTTGGACAGTTGGATAAGAAGAAGACTGCGCATGATACGCTGGAAAGAATGGAAGAAAGTCCAAACGAGATACAAGAATCTTAAGAGGCTTGGCATTAATCGAGGAAAAGCGTGGGAATGGGCAAACACAAGAAAGGCTTATTGGCGAGTAGCCAAAAGCCCAATCTTGCATGTAGCCATCGGTGATCAATACTGGATCCACCAAGGACTCAAGAGTCTATTTAATCGTTATCAAACAAAGCGTTTGACCTAAATGAAACCGCCGTATACCGAACGGTACGTACGGTGGTGTGAGAGGTCGGGGGTTAATCACCCCCTCCTACTCGATT
>NZ_WNHB01000045.1 GCF_009718825.1 Terrilactibacillus tamarindi
ATTCCTGTATTAAAGAAAATGAGGCATAATGAAGGTTTTTCGGATTGTACAGAAAAGAGCCCTCTTGGTATAGTACGGAGTGTCAATGCAATGACCTCTAATTTGAATACCAAGGAGGACTCATATATGAATTATAACCAAAATCGAAAAATCTCTCAAATCACTGAAGAAACATTGATCATAGGTGTTGACATTGCTAAACACAAACACGTTGCCCGAGCACAAGACTTTAGAGGCATTGACCTCTCTAAGCGTCTTGTCTTTAAGAGTCATTTGGATGGCTTTCAAACCCTTATCAAATGGGGAAATGAATTAATGAAACGCCACCAAAAGTCAAAGGTTATTGTCGGGATGGAGCCTACGGGCCATTATTGGATGACTCTGGCTTATTACCTAAAAGCACATGACATCAAGGTTGTCACTGTCAATCCGATGCATGTGAAAAAGAGTAAAGAGCTGGATGACAATTCTCCGACAAAGAATGACACCAAGGATGCCAAAGTCATTGCCCAGCTAATTAAAGACGGTCGCTACTCTGAGCCAACATTACCAGAAGACATCTATGCCGAATTAAGGCAAGGTATAAAGCTGTACGATCAACTCATTCAAGACAGAAATGCCGTTAAAGCTAAAGTGCACAATTGGCTGGATCGGTATTTCCCTGAGTTTTTAACGGTCTTTAAGGATTGGGAAGGCAACGCAGCACTCCAAGTATTACGAATGAGCTTGCTTCCACAAGACATTGTGGTCATGAAGGATGAAGATATCCTTTTTGAAATCAAGAAAGTCGCTAAACGAGCGGTTGGGCTGAAACGCATTCAACGACTCAAATCGGCTGCCAAGCAATCTGTAGGATTGACGATTGGTTCCCGATTCGCTAAAGAAGAATTACGGTTTCTAACGGAACAGTACGATGATTTATCCGAGCGGATTGACCGCCTGGCTAAGGAATTATGTGAGATGGTACTCACTATTCCTGGTGCTAAAGAAATGAGTGACATTAAGGGGATAGGACTCATGACTGTGGTGGGCTTTTTCGCCGAAGTCGGTGACCTTTCGCAATATGACCATCCACGCCAATTACTCAAGTTAGCGGGCTTGAACTTGCGAAAGAACGAGTCTGGTAAACATAAAGGTCAGACAACGATAACGAAGAGAGGCCGCAAACGTTTAAGAGCCCTATTGTTCCGTGTCGCTATGCCTTTAGCTGCCACAAACCAGGCCTTTAAATCTTTACATGAATACTATCGCCATCGTACTGAAAATCCGTTAACAGGAAAACAAGCATTAGTCGCTTTGTGTAGTAAACTGATTCGCGTTTTATTTATCATTGGACGCCGTCAATGTGCATTTAGTGAAGAGAAAATGATACAAGATATGCCTCATCTTCAGAATCAACTACAGGCATCTTAAAACGCATTTTATTAAGAAAATAGCCCCTTTGAATGATCTCGAACGCTAATAATTGAAGCACGGAGCAGTCGGTGTTATTGAATCCATTCGGGCATAGACCCAGCAAAGGAGCATTTCCGACCTCCACCTCATGGATAGGTAGAACGAAGGAATGTTGGAGCTTAGACTCTGTGAGACATGGGAGGGTAAACCACCATGAGTTCTGTGGAGATCCCTATGTGCGATTATACTATTCTATTTACCAGATAAAGGTAAATGAGGCCTTTGTCTTATATAAATCTACTATCAGCATCCAGAAATTTGACATTATACATTTTCTATCCATAAGTCAATTGTTAG
>NZ_WNHB01000046.1 GCF_009718825.1 Terrilactibacillus tamarindi
GAGGCTGGGACATAACTAGCCAAAATAACTAAAAAATGGTTCCAATCATCGTTTTTGGATGATTGGAACCATTTTTTGTTGGATTATTATCATTGTTTATGGTTAAATTTTGTGTTTTGGCGGTGTACTTTCTTAAGTTCACCGCCATGAATGCAAAACCCAATTCATTTTTCACTTTCGCTTTGCCCCTTACGGACATGCGAGTGAAACGCAAATTAGCCTTCAAAAATCCAAAAACTGGTTCCACGTCAACTTTACGTTTGCCGTAAATTTCACCAGTTTTCTCTTCCGAAAGCTGTTTTCTAATGTATGCTTTTTGTTGTTCCCATTTTTCATTATAGTAAACTCTTCGATTGTTTCGTTCTTTTGCCTTCGTACACTTCGAACGTAATGGGCAATTCGAACAGTCTTCACACTCATAGACTTTAAACTGTCGGATAAAACCATCTTTATCTTTTCGCTTCGAAGGGGAGAGAAATCTCACTTTTTTTCCATTTGGACAGGTGAACGAATCACTTTCTTTATCATATTCCCAATTAGCGATATGAAATGGGTCTTGCTTATATTTCTTTTTCTTCTCTTTGCGATACATATTATATGTGATAAGTGGTGTACGTTTCCGATTGTCTAGGACATCTTCGTAGTTTTGTTCACTTCCGTAACCTGCGTCTGCGACGATATAATTCGGTAGTTCAAAAAAATGTTCTTCAATGGTATCTAAAAAAGGAATAAACGTGCGTGTATCAGTCGGATTTGGAAATACATCGTAAGCCAGCGCATATTGTCCTTCTGTCGCAATTTGCACATTATACCCCGCTTTAAGTTGACCATTCTTCATATAATCTTCTTTCATCCGCATAAAGGTGGCATCGTTGTCCGTCTTCGAATAACTATTGCGTTTACCGAATATTTCCATGTCATTTTGATATTTTTGTTTGCGGGCAACAAAATCTTTAAATTGTTTGTGGTATTGTTTGGGGGCTTTGCGCTCTGAACGCAGTTGTTTCCGTTCGCTTCCGTCTTTATTTACTTCTATTTTTTGATTATATTCTTCAATTTTATCCTCAAGCTTTTCAACTACTTTTGTGAGTTCTTCGGTGGTTAACTCATCTGAACTTTCTCGTTCTATTTCTGGAATAATTTCTTGTTCCAATAATTCATCATACAATTGGTTGGATTTTTCCACCAATTGGGCACTGTATTTTTCAACCGCCTTACGCCAAACAAACGTAAACTTATTGGCATTGGCTTCGATCTTAGTGCCATCAATAAAAATAGCTTCTTCATCAATTAGTTTTTCTTCTACCAGTTGGCAACGGAATTGTACAAAACACTGACGTAATAGCTCTTTAACCTCTGGATGGACACGAAAACGATTGATTGTTCGATAGCTTGGCTCATATCCTTGAGCTAACCACATCATGCGCACACTGTCTTGAAGTAATCCTTCTATCTTTCTTCCTGAAAAAACAGATTGTGTGTAGGCACATAAAATAATCTTCATCATCATCCGTGGATGGTAAGCAGGACGACCTGTTTCACGTAAGAAGCATACGAAGGCTTCATCTGGGATTTTTTCTACCAAATCGTTTACGGCATAGGCAATATCATTTTCTTGAAGTTTTCTTTCAAAATCTAACGGCAAAATAACTTGATTCATGTTATAATCTTTAAACATAGGGACACCTCTGATTGTTAT
>NZ_WNHB01000047.1 GCF_009718825.1 Terrilactibacillus tamarindi
GTTTCTGAACCTCTCATGACTAAAGTCACGAGGTTCTAAGGTACTTTCATTCAGCCTTCGTCTGAATAACCGAAAACGAGTTTTCGGCTGACATCAGCCACTCAGCTATTTCCCTTAGACTTTCATGGACAAGGCAACGATTGCTGCCATTATCGCCCTGTGGGCTCAGTTCAAAACCCTTTTGTATCGAAGCTTTACAATCCAATACTACTTAATTGTTTCTTGTTCAACTGTTTTATTCGTTCTATTTCCTGTTGGTGCTTATCAAAGAAGTGGTTCCAAGTTTTATTTGCTCGTTCAACATCTATTTCACACAGATTATCTTTTGTATTCATAATGAGGAAGGCACTATACAAATCACGTTGAACATCACCTTGTTCGAAGTGGTTCCAACGTTTTGAGAGTTTTTTCTTCACGTAAGTTTGCGTAAAGTGTTCAAATTGACTGGCTTTTACTTTAGCGGTGTCAATCCGCTTTAGGGATAAGCCGAAATAGTTTAGTTTGTTATCGATTATCGAAAGAAGCATCGATGGCGCACGATTCGCTAATGACTTTCCAAAACGTTTTTTTCGTTTAAATCGTCCAGTCTTTTCACTAACCTCTGTTTTCTTTGCTTTTGCTTGAAGTCCTTTGAAATTCATTGTTTCAACTCGAACATCTAAACCTAACGAGAGAATATGGTTTGCCAGTTGGTTGTGTGCTTGCTTTCTCTTATCAGCTACCTTTCGGCTCATTTCCGCTAATTCCTTTCGAGTTTTCCTGTAATTTTCACTTTGAATCCATTTCTCGCGGTTTGATCTATTGATTGTGCCGTCGTCATTGTATTTGTTAGGGTTATTCGCTCTACGCTGACGATCTAATTTACGTTGCAGGATACGCTTTTTGCGTTCTTCTACGGCCAAACCTTCTGCCAGCTCAAGTAGCTTCACTTCATTTTCAGAAGTAACGGCAAGCGTGGATGTGCCAATATCTAATCCAACGCGAGCGTTTTCATCTTTTGAATAGTTCTGATTGCGTTTCCTTGGTGGAAAACCTTCTAATACAAATTGAACGAAGTAACGGTTTTTACCACGAATTTGCTTTTTTAAAAGTCTGCAATATTTGATTTTATCCTGAAGCGCAAGATGTGCGTATTCATCTTGATCTTTCATCATAACAGGCAGGATAACCCCCAACCATTCCATGCGTTTGTTTTCGGGAATGTAACGAAAACCAGTCTTATTGGTCTTTTCTTCTAAGGAAAAGAATTGTCCTACTGAACAAAAATGTACTTTCTTACCGTTCCCATACATGACTTTCTCCATGGCTTGAAACGCTCGTTCAGCGATATTCTGAGCCATTTGGGAACCGATATTTCGCTTAAACTTATGCCCCATTTCTTGAACGTACATATTTAAGTCGAATTTACGAACGCCGTATTGTTCTTTCAATTGATTCAGAAGTTGATTGCGTTCTTTCCCTTTCGGCATACGAACCGATTCCCAGTATCTGGGGTTCCGTATCATGTATTTATATCTACGCCAAGCTTCACCTAGACAGGCATTGTAGATATTTCGCCCAATGTTTAAGCGTTTTTCTAAGATGTGTTCTTGCCATGTTTCAACTTTCAAAGGCAAAGTCATCACGTATGTTGGTGTTCCCATCTAGGTTCAGCTCCTTTCGCTATTTCTTTTGTTGATTACGAATGTAT
>NZ_WNHB01000048.1 GCF_009718825.1 Terrilactibacillus tamarindi
CTCAACTTTCGCATAGCGAAAGTTGAGATCAAACTATGGCAGTATTGATTTTAAGGCTGATTGAAAAGGTTCATTGACAAAGTTAATCATAATGAAAAGACACCTTCTGATTTGGTATAGTGAATTTGACTAGAAAACACTACCAAACAGAAGAGGTGCCTCCTATTATGATAGCGAATAACGACCCATTTAAGCAACTACCTAAAGAAATAAAATCAGCATTTATCGAATTGAAAGTCGTTAAACATTTACGGGATGCAGGTATTAAGAAATCCTTTGGTTTTTCCTGCTCTTACTTATTTCAACTCGTCTTTTGCCTAATTTTCCAACATAAGAATTGGTTTCGGCTTTTGGAAAGCAAAAAGTCTGAAACGCTGCCTGGCAAGGATACCGTATATCGCTTTTTGAATCACTCAAAGTTTTCATGGCGTCGATTTTTACTCTCATTTAGTACTTCAACGATTAAGAAAGTAAGCAACCTAACTAGCCATGATCGACCAAAAGCACTGATTGTTGACGATTCCATGTTTGAACGTAATCGGAGTAAAAAAGTTGAATTGCTTGCCCGTTGCTTTGACCATGCTTCACAAAAGATGCGTTTTTTCAAAGGGTTCCGTATGTTAACTTTGGGTTGGTCAGACGGAGCGACGTTTATGCCTTTGGATTTTTCTCTTCTTAGCTCAAAAACATCTCAAATCAATGGAATTTCAGAAACCATTGATAAGCGAACTTCCGGTTATAAGCGCCGGATGGATGCCTTACAATCCGCACCAGAACAGGTCGTAGCCATGATTGAGCGTGCCCTTACCATTGGTGTTGAGGCATCTTATGTACTAATGGATACTTGGTTTACTCAACAGCCGTTGATTAAATCTATCGTTGACCAAGGTTTGGATGTCATTGGGATGGTAAAGGCTACAAACCAGCGTTATCTTGTTAACCAGAAACGTGTTGGATTAAAGGATTTGTATCGTCTTGCTTCACCAACTAAAGATTCTAAAGGTATCCTTCGCTCGATTCACACGACAATGGCTAATGGGATTGCAGTCAAAGTGGTGTTCGTTCAAAATCGGAATAAGAAAAGTGAATGGCTCGCTATTTTGAGCACAGATTGCACACTGACCGAAAAAGAGATTGTACGCATTTATGGAATGCGTTGGGATATCGAAGTCTTTTTTAAGACCACTAAGTCCCTATTGAAACTCCAGAAGGAATTTAAAGGTCGTTCATTTGATCTACTCATTAGCCACACGACCATTGTGTTTTCTAGGTATATTCTTTTATCATGGCAGAATCGTTGTCACAACGATGACAGGACATTGGGTGGCTTATTCTATGAACTCTGTGATGAAATTGATGAACTCGATTGGGCTATTGCACTTCAAGAGCTAATTGAGCTTCTTGAAGATGCTTTAAAACAAACAAATAGTAAGTTTAAAAAGCTTATCAAAAGTCAACTCCAGAAATGGATTGCAGGTCTGCCCAACTATATCAAGGCTTACCTGCCCAATTTAAGCTGCGAAAGTTGAG
>NZ_WNHB01000049.1 GCF_009718825.1 Terrilactibacillus tamarindi
TTCGGGGTGACGCTTGTGGAATGAGCGGCGGACGGGTGAGTAACACGTGGGCAACCTGCCTGTAAGACGGGGATAACTTCGGGAAACCGGGGCTAATACCGGGTAATCTTTTGCATCGCATGATGCAAAGGTAAAAGATGGTTTCGGCCATCGCTTACAGATGGGCCCGCGGTGTATTAGCTAGTTGGTGAGGTAATGGCTCACCAAGGCGACGATACATAGCCGACCTGAGAGGGTGATCGGCCACACTGGGACTGAGACACGGCCCAGACTCCTACGGGAGGCAGCAGTAGGGAATCTTCCGCAATGGACGAAAGTCTGACGGAGCAACGCCGCGTGAGTGATGAAGGTTTTCGGATCGTAAAGCTCTGTTGCCGGAGAAGAACAGGTGCCATAGGAAATGATGGTGCTTTGACGGTATCCGGCCAGAAAGCCACGGCTAACTACGTGCCAGCAGCCGCGGTAATACGTAGGTGGCAAGCGTTGTCCGGAATTATTGGGCGTAAAGCGCGCGCAGGCGGCTTCTTAAGTCTGATGTGAAAGCCCCCAGCTCAACTGGGGAGGGTCATTGGAAACTGGGAAGCTTGAGTACAGAAGAGGAGAGTAGAATTCCACGTGTAGCGGTGAAATGCGTAGAGATGTGGAGGAATACCAGTGGCGAAGGCGGCTCTCTGGTCTGTAACTGACGCTGAGGCGCGAAAGCGTGGGGAGCAAACAGGATTAGATACCCTGGTAGTCCACGCCGTAAACGATGAGTGCTAGGTGTTAGGGGGTCCAACCCTTAGTGCTGAAGTTAACACATTAAGCACTCCGCCTGGGGAGTACGACCGCAAGGTTGAAACTCAAAGGAATTGACGGGGGCCCGCACAAGCAGTGGAGCATGTGGTTTAATTCGAAGCAACGCGAAGAACCTTACCAGGTCTTGACATCCTCTGACAAGCCTAGAGATAGGCCGTTCCCCTTCGGGGGACAGAGTGACAGGTGGTGCATGGTTGTCGTCAGCTCGTGTCGTGAGATGTTGGGTTAAGTCCCGCAACGAGCGCAACCCTTGATCTTAGTTGCCAGCATTCAGTTGGGCACTCTAAGGTGACTGCCGGTGACAAACCGGAGGAAGGTGGGGATGACGTCAAATCATCATGCCCCTTATGACCTGGGCTACACACGTGCTACAATGGATGGTACAAAGGGCAGCAAAGCCGCGAGGCCGAGCCAATCCCATAAAGCCATTCTCAGTTCGGATTGCAGGCTGCAACTCGCCTGCATGAAGCCGGAATTGCTAGTAATCGCGGATCAGCATGCCGCGGTGAATCCGTTCCCGGGCCTTGTACACACCGCCCGTCACACCACGAGAGTTTGTAACACCCGAAGTCGGTGAGGTAACCTTTTGGGGCCAGCCGCCGAAGGTGGGACAAATGATTGGGGTGAAGTCGTAACAAGGTAGCCGTATCGGAAGGTGCGGCTGGATCACCTCCTTTCTAAGGAAA